>JAGLED010000025.1 GCA_023145215.1 Rhodospirillales bacterium
TCGGCTCGTTGATGATGCGCAGGACTTCGAGACCGGCGATCTTGCCGGCATCCTTGGTCGCCTGACGCTGGGCGTCATTGAAGTAGGCCGGAACGGTGATGACGGCCTTTTCGACCTTCTCGCCGAGATAGGATTCGGCGGTTTCCTTCATTTTCTGAAGGATCATCGCCGAGATCTGCGAGGGCGAATATTTCTCGCCATCGGCCTCGACCCAGGCATCGCCATTGTCGGCCTTGACGATCTTATAGGGAACGAGATCCTTGTCCTTGGCGACGGTCGGATCCTCGTAGCGCCGACCGATCAGGCGCTTGACGGCAAACATCGTGTCAGTCGGGTTAGTCACTGCCTGGCGCTTGGCCGGCTGGCCGACGAGGCGCTCGCCATCGTCGGTGAAGGCCACCATGGACGGCGTCGTGCGCGCGCCTTCGGCGTTCTCGATCACCTTGGAATTCTTGCCGTCCATGACGGCGACGCAGGAATTGGTCGTTCCGAGGTCGATACCGATTACCTTCGCCATAGTCGTCACTCTCCTTTTCAAGCGAGCCGTCCGGTGACCCTCGTGGAGGCGTTCCGGTGGACGGCCCCTAAACTACTCTCTGGAATCTGTTCGCTTGGCCGGGCGGAGCATTGCTGCCCGGCCCGTGGCGCTGGCGGCTATATATGAACGGGTCTGAGGGCGTGCAAGGCGCGATCCTCGCGCTTTGGTGATTAGTGCGACAGGCTTGGCTCAAGCTTCGCCTTGGCCGACATCGACAAGGCGCGATCGCGCTCCAATTGCGAGATCAAAGGCTTCGCGCCCAATCATCCAATAAGGACATGCCCCATGGATATCATGCGCAACGGCTCACGGGCCTCGGTCAAGGCGCCGGCGGATTATTTCACCGGCACCGTGCGCCAGGACCCGCTCTTCGCCGCGCCCGATCCCGCCCGCGTCATGTGCGCGAGCGTCACCTTCGAGCCCGGAGCGCGCACCCATTGGCACACCCACCCCTTCGGCCAAACGCTGATCGTCACCTCGGGCCTTGGCTGGGTGCAGCTCGAAGGCGGCCCGGTCGAGGAAATCCGCCCCGGCGACACCGTCGTCATTCCGCCCAACGCCCGCCACTGGCACGGCGCCGCGCCGGACCAGATGATGTGCCACCTGGCGCTTTCGGAATCCGACGATCAAGGTAACGCCACCGATTGGCAGGAGCCGGTCGCCGACAGCGATTACACCCAGGCGCCCGCCTGATATTCACGGCCTGATATCCGGTCACGCCCGCCCCCGCGCCAGCCCGGCGCGGGGCCTATCGGCATGCGTTTCTGCCGTTATCAAATATAAATCCATTACTTTTTCACTCGCATAAGTAGTATAAATTGTATTCAATTTATCTATTCTGGACTTTTTTTCACTTCCTGGGTGTAATTCCAGACATTTAATGGTCAGTTACAGGAGACGATAAGTGCTGTTCCACGGCATCGCCACGCCCTGGGGAGAGACCATATGCCGAAACGAATACTGATCGTCGACGACAGTGAATCGACGCGGTCGATCATCCGCGAGATCATCAAACCGCTCGGCTACCCGATAAGCGAGGCCGAGGACGGCAACCACGCCATCGAAAGCATCAGGCAGGGCGGGATCGACGGCATGATCCTGGATCTGCTCATGCCCGACCGGGACGGTCTGGAAGTGCTGGTCTGGCTCAAGCGCGAGCGGCCCGACCTGCCCGTCGTCGTCATCACCGTCGCCGGTAAAGGCCTCGACGACATTAGCTACCCCGCCATCGCCGAGCGGTTCGGCGCCATCAAGGCATTCGAAAAACCGATCACCAAGGATATGGTGCTGGAAGCGGTCGAACTGCTCGCCGCCTCGTGGTAGGGAAACTCATCCTGCTGTAGGGGTGAACAGGCCGGCGACGGCGTTCCCTCACCTCCAATCCGCCGCGATTGATCCAGGTCATTTGACGTGGCGCCGATCCGGCCGATAAATCATCATTGAACGATAATGCCCGGTCGCGGGCGCAAGCCGTGGGGGCCGACATCGCCATCTTTCTGAAATTCTGCGGCGCCGCGCAGACCGTCACCGGATCGTGCTACTGGATCCGCCATCCCGGCGGACAGTTTCTCATCGATTGCGGCATGTTCCAGGGCTCGAAAACGGTCAAGGAACTCAACTACGGCAAGTTTCCGTTCGATCCGAAGAAGATCGACTTCGTGCTGCTGACGCACGCCCATATCGATCATGCGGGTCTGATCCCGAAACTGATCCGTGACGGCTTCGACGGACCTGTCCACGCGACCGGGGGGACTGTCGATCTCTTGTCCTACATGCTGCCGGACAGCGGTTATATCCAGGAACGCGAGGTTGAATTTCTGAACCGACGCAAGCAGCAGCGCGGCAAGCCGCCGGTCGAGCCGATCTATACCCGCGCCGACGCCGAAGCCTCGCTCGCACGCTTTCGGGCCACGGATTACGAAAGCTGGATCGATCCGGCGCCGGGTGTCAGGGCGCGCTATTGGAACGCCGGCCATTTATTGGGGGCGGCCTCGATCGAGGTCGAAATCAAACCGGCTAAAAAGTCGGCGCCGCCGATGCGGGTCCTGTTCTCGGGCGACATCGGGCCCGAGTTCAAACTGTTCCACCACCCGCCCGAAGCGCCCGAGGGATGGGATTACGTGATTTCGGAAGGCACATACGGCGACCGCGCGCGCGACGATCTGGACGGTCCGGCCCGGCGACGCGTGCTGGCCCGTGAAGCGTCCGCCGCGCTCCGGCGCAAGGGCGTGCTGTTGATCCCCGCGTTCGCCGTCGAGCGCACCCAGGAGCTGCTGGCCGACCTCTCGCACCTGATGCGGTCCGGCGATATTCCGACGGTGCCGTTGTTTCTGGACAGCCCGTTGGCGATCCGCGCTACCGAGGTATTCCGCAAACACGCCCATGAGCTGGCCGGGGTCGGCGACGGCGGCGCGTTCCTCGAAGCGTCCAACATCCACTTCACCGAGACGACCGAGGAGAGCAAGGGCATCCACCGTTACGACGGCGGCATGATCGTCATGGCGGCAAGCGGCATGTGCGACGCCGGGCGTATCCGCCATCATCTGAAACGCTACCTGCCTTCGAAGAAAACCACCGTGCTTCTGACCGGCTATCAGGCACCGGCGACGCTGGGGGCGCTGCTCGCGGCCGGCGCCAGGGCGGTGCGCATCCAGGGCGAGGACGTCCGCGTCAACGCACAGATCCGCCAGATCGATTTCTATTCCGGTCACGCCGACCGCGACGAACTGGTGGAATGGATCCAGGGGCGCAGACCGATCGGCCGGAAAGTGATCCTGACCCATGGTGAGCAGGCGGCGCTGGACGGCCTGAAGGCGGCGCTCACAACCGACGGCATCGACGCCGCCGACGTCCATATTCCCGAACTCGACGAGGAAATCGACCTGGAACGCGGCATCCGGTCCGTGACCGACAAGCGCAAGGTCAAGCGCCGCGCGCCACCGGAATCGGTCAAAGGCGCCGACTGGCACAACGATCTCGCGCAGTTTTCCCTCGACCTCAGGGACGCACTCGAAGGTGCCGCGGATGAAAAGACCCGCGCCGTGATCCTGCGCCGGTTGCGCCGGGCGCTGGAAAAAGGCGGCTGACCGCATGCACCGACATCCAACCTTCGGTTGATCCAGGTCATTTCCGCACGCTTGAAGCCATAAGATAATAACCATAAATCAAGAGCCGTGCGTGCGGACTGGAGGACAGACTATGCCACAACGAAAACTGAGAGATATCATCGCCAACCAGCAACTGATTCATGCCGACGTGGCGGATACCGTCGCCGAAACGGTCAAGCGCATGCAGACGGCACACGTTGGCTGTGCGCTGATCATGGACGGCGGCGAATTGAAGGGCATCTTCACGGGCTCCAACCTGATGAACCGGGTCATCAACGAAGGCCGCAATCCTCATCACATCCCGGTCGGCGAGGTCATGACGCCGGGACCGGTCTGCCTGCGTTGCAGCGACCTCGGGTTCGAGGCCGTCAAGCGGATGCGCGAGTACGGATTCCGCCATGTCGTGGTCAACCGCGCCGAAGGCGGGCACGGAGTCGTTTCCGTCCGCGATTTTCCGGGCGAGGAACTGGACGGTTTCGACGAAGAACTGGCGTTCGAGGAAAAGCTCTGGGAAGAGATGTAACCGCTCAGCTCAGCCGAGCCACCCGGCCGCCAGCAACGCAATACACGTGACGACCCCCAGCACCGGCACCCAGACCCGGACCGTGAAGGCCCCTTCGGGCGGCGGCGTCCCTTTGCGCTTGATCAGAATCAGCGACGCGTTGACCAGCGTGAATACGACCAGAACGATACGGGACGTCCATTCGGCGAGGTTCTCGAGCGGCACGAGCAGCGCCAGCAACATCACCGCTGCCGCCACCGTTCCCGTCGCGATCAAAGGCGTCTGCGTACGCGGGTCGACCCGCGCGAAGGGGGCGGGAATGCTGCCCTGTTTGGCGAGGCCGTAAAGCACGCGCGACGCCATCACGATCTGGATGACCACGCCGTTCAACGTGGCGGCGATGGCGATGATCGTGATCAACGCCGGCGAAGCCCCGGTGATACGCTCGAAGACGAAGCTCAAGGGCGCTTCCGACGCCGCAAGTTCGCCGACCGGCACCGCCAGCACCGCGACCGCGGTAACCATGAAATACAGGAGCGTGCCGAGGAACAACGTGAGGAAGATCGCGCGTGGCAGCGTGCGTTCGGGCTGTTTGACCTCCTCCGCCAGGTTGACCATGTCCTCGAAGCCGATGAACGCGAAGAACGCCAGCAGCCCGGCCCCGGCGATACCCGCCCAGGCCGCGCTGTCACCCAAAGACGGGACGATCCGCGGCAGTTCATTCAGAATCTGCGGCTCGTTCCACACCCCCGCGCCGACAATGACCAGCAGCGCCCCCGCTTCGAATACCGTGAAAATGCCCGCGAACAGCACGGATTCCACGATCCCCCATGCGGCCACCGCACTGAGCATGAGCACGATCGCCACCACAAGAAAAGACGGCGGCACGTCGACGAATTCGCGGATATAGCCGGTACTGCCCGCCGCAATCGCCGCCGACGAGACCGTGCCGGACGCAATCACCAGAAACCCAACCAGGGCCGAGAGTTTTCTTGAACCGAAGCCCAGATGCACATAGGCCGCTTCGCCGGCGCTTACCGGAATCCGCGCCGACAGTTCGGCGAACGAGGCGGCGCTGAACCCCATCACCACCGACGCACAAACGAACGCCATAGGGGCATGCACCCCAGCCTTCTGGGCGGCGGCGCTGAGCAGCACGTAAATCCCGGCGCCGATGGTGACGCCGAGACCGTAAAGCACGACGAGTCCAAGCCCGAGGGATCTTCTTAATTCCGTCATCGCGGGATGTTACTGCGACGCGCGGACCAGAGCGATGATGTGGATCAATGCCGGGCGCCCCTCAGTCGTCGGCGTCAACGGCATCCTTGGATGCAGGCTTCTTCGCCCCCTTGCGTTCGCTGCGCCCGAAGAAATCGGTGATCTTGGATAGGAGCCTGGACGCCAGATTGCGTTCCTCGTCGACGGACGCGAAGTGTTCGTTCCGGCGGCGCAGGTTTTCCAGCTCGCGCCGGGTCAGGATGCGCGACAGATCTTCCTTGATGTCCGGATACTTCTCGATCACCGGTTCGATGTGCTCTTTTTTGACTTCGTAGATCTGCGACGGCGTCAGGGTGGTGATCGTTGCGCCGCGCGGCTCGCCGGTCAGAAGCGCCATCTCGCCGAAGAAATCGCCGGGGCCCAGACGTCCGACTTCGATCACCTTGTCATCGTCCATGGCGATCTCGGCTTTCAGCGCGCCCTCGACGACGATGAACAAACTGTCCCCCGCCGAGCCCTGCTCGATCACGGTGCGCTGCGGCTCTAACCGGTGACGAACCATGTGTTGGCAAAGCTCGTTGATTTCCGCTTCGCCGAACGGTTCGAACACCTCGACGTCGGTGATCAGCAACGGCGCGACGTCGCCGCCCTGCTTCGCCGTATCGGACAGATGGAACAGTGTGAACTCTTCGTGAATGACGGACTCGAAGCCGGCGTATTTCAAATTCCGCACGATCTGGCGCCACACCTTGGCCGACAGGGGAATGCTCTCGGCGTAATCCGGGCAGAAGAACCGGACCGCGAAATCCGCCGACCAGTCCATCACCCCGTCGAACTGGACGACGGCTTGAGGCTCAGCAAGCACGCCCGGCACCGACATCACGGCGTCCATCAGAATCTTCTCGACCCATTCCGGTTTCGCACCCGGATCGACGTGCACCATCAACTCGGCGCGATAGCGTTCGTCCGGATAGCTGAGGTTTTCCAGCGTCTGGTCGGAGGCCATCGCGTTCGGGATGCAGATGATGTTCTTGTCGATGGTCTCGAGCCGGGTCGTCCGCCACGTGATGTTGACGATGCGGCCGGGTTCGTGGCCTTCGATCTTCACCCAGTCGCCGATCCGGAACGGGCGCTCGACGTTGATCGCGATCCCGGAGAACACGTTGGAGATGTTCATCTGGATGGCGAGACCGATGATCATGGCGAGTACGCCCGACGTTGCCAGCAGGCTGGTAATCCGTTGATCAAAGACGAACGCCAGGATTCCCAGCACCGCAAGCGTATAGAACGTGCCGGCGACGAACGCCCGGACCACGCGCGGCACTTCGCGCTTGGTATTCTGTTCCAGCGGCCGCCACACGAACAATTCCATGAAACGCGCCAGCAGCCACGCCGGCACCAGCCACCACAAGCAACCGACGAAAATCGGCACCGCTTCGGCCAACAGCGGGCTCGCGCCGCGTCCGGCCAGCAGCCCGTTCAGCGCCGGTTCGGCGACGAACAGGAACATCACGGCCAGGATCGCGGAGGGGAACCAGACCCACTTCTGTTTCGACGTGCCGCGCAGATGCTGGCTGGCGATCGCCATGACGCCCAGCAAAAACCCGAACAGCAGGAACGCACGCAGCGCCGTGCCAGGGTCGATCAGGCGGCTGAGCGTAATCTCGTCCGGCGTCAGCCAGACGGCGGTGTTGATCCGCGAGAAGCCCTCGATATTGACGCCGATGTATTCCGGGTTGCCCATCACCTCGACCGGCTGGGCGTCGAGGAAGATATCGACCTTCTTCAACTGGTGCGCGGTCTCGTCGCCGAGGTCGAGGACCCGCGCCACCCGGCCCTGCAGCGTGTTGCCGGTGCCGCCGTCCATCCCGACCAGATCCGGAATCAGGATCAGGCGTTCCCGGTTGAGGACGGCGTGACGCATCTGAAAGCCAATGACCCGGTCCCCGCCCCGCGACACGGGGCCCAGGAAATCGGTCTGGAAAACGCCCTCGACCCGGTAAAGACGATAGTGCTGACCGCCCTTCTCGCTCTTGTCGATGGGGTCGCCCAGCTCAACCGGAGTCACCGCGTTCGGGAAGACGATATGGTTGAGATCGAGATCGCCCTGGTGACGGAACCAGAAATTGAAGTCGATTTCCGCCGTCCGGGTCTTCAGATCGACGTTCCTGATCTTGTTGATCTGCACGCCTGTCGGCACGACGCGGGTCGGTGTGAAGTAACCACCGAATATCTGGAACACGGCGGCGCCGTCTTCGCGGTCGACGGTGCCGGTCGGGCTCAACTGCACCGGCGTCGAAACCAGCCGGCGGTCACGGTAGATGCCGATGGGGACCGTCTTGATCGCGTTACCGTCGCGGTTGAAATAAAGCGGCCCGGTGACCCCGATCACCGCGCTCGCAGGCGTGTCGATGTCGGACAGGTATTGCCGCACGGCCTCGCGCGCGGCTTTGGTGTCGGTCGTCGCGACACCGTTCTCGACCAACTGGCCGAGGGCGCGGACCAGCACCGCGGCGGCGTCATGGAACCCGGCGGCGATGACGCTGGGCTCCGACTTGTGTTCGGTGCGATAGGCGTAACGGAAGTCGCGCGCTTTCTGATTTGCGACGTCTTCGAGGAACGGCGCCACCGCGCGCATACCTTCCGAAAAATCCTGCAGGCCGAACCGCGTCGTGCGCCGGGCCGCCAATTCCTCCTGCACGGACTTTTTCGAAAGCGAGTCCGGCCCGACGATCTGGTAAGGGATCGTCTTGCCGAGCCTGCGGCGCTGATTGCTTTGAAGCCCGAACACCACGTCGGCGGAAATATCCTCGGGCACCGCGACGACGACCGGCTGGCGGGCGTAGGTCGGCATGATCTCTTCGGCGATCTTCTGGATATCTTCGGCGAGCGTCTTCGACGCTGGGTCGATGCGGAACTGGTTCAGCACCTTGACGCTGAACGCGCTCAGGCGGCGCTGGAAGTTCAATTCGTCGACCACCGCTTCGCCCATCGTATCCCCGTAAGGATCGGTGGAGCGGATGACATAGACCTCCTCCGCCTTCATTACCCGGCCGATGTAGTTGGCGAGGAACGTGCCCTGGTTGGCGGTCGTGAGCCCGACGCGGAAGTACCAGTCGTTCTGGAAGGTGATTTTCTGAAGTCCGCTGGAGCCGGTGACGGCGGGCAGGCCCTTTTCCGCATAGACCGGACCGGCGACGGCGGACGCGTTGTCCGACTGATGGCCGAGCACGGCGAGGACTTCCGGGTCGTCGGCCAGATCGGCGGCGATCCTCTTCGCTTCCTCGGGATCGTTCTTGTCGTCATGAACCTCGAGCACGACGCGCGGCGTCAGCGAGTCGCGTTCGTGGTTATAACTGTCGATGAGTTGGCGCGCACCGGCCAGCATCGCCTTGCCGGCAGCTTCGTCCTCGCCGCTCATGGGGCCGACGATGGCGACCTTGAGCGAGCCGCTGGAACTGCTCAGCAGGTCGGGCGCGAGAACGGCTACTTGCAAGGCCGCGAACAGCGCAACGATCATCCAGCTCAGGATTTTCTTCAATTGACCCTGGCCCCCTTGTTATTATTGAAAGGTTCCGAATTATTAGCGTCAAAGTGAAGTTATTTTTTGTAACGCTGCGTAATACGGCATAAATGTCGCGGTTTAAGCGATGAGAGAGTGGAGCGGATGTTTCTGAACGAACTGAACGACGCACAGAAACGCGCCATGCTGGTGCTGGCGAGCCGCATCACCCAGGCCGACGGCGAGGATTCCGCCGACGAGCACGAAGCGCTCGATGCATTGTGCAATGAAATGGAGATACCTTTCGAGTTCGACCAGCGCGCCGTGCTGGCGGATATCGACGTATCCATGTTCGACAGCCATCGCGCACGGGTCATCGCCGGGCTTGAATTGATGCGCATGCTCCATGCCGACGATTACATCCACGAAGCGGAACTCGCGGAAATCAAGGCGATCTGCCGCGCCTTCAAGTTCCCCGAACCCTGGGTCGCGACGATGACCGAGTGGGCCAAGCGCATGGCCTGGACCGAGGAAGACCCCCTCGACCATCAGCGCGCTGAATACCACGACGCGCTGGTGACATACGCCAACCGCATCATGGACGATATCTGGCGCTGACTTCAGCGTGATTTAAGGTTGCGGTTGATACGGAGGTGAACCCGTAAACCGTAGCAACTAGGATGCGCGTTCGTTCAATCCCGCGCGGAGCCCTCAATCTTGACCGACAACACCGCCAAACATAAACCAACGCCACGCGCGATCCTCATCGCGTTAGCCATCCTCACGGTCTTGGGTTGCGGCGTGACCGCTTACATGACGCTTCGCGCCATCGCCGCCGATGAGGCGCGCCATGTGACACAGCTCGAAGCCGACGCCCGCAACGCCGCGCGCGGGATCGAAGACTATCTGGGCGAAAGGCAGCGGCTTGTCCGGGTGTTCGTTCAGGAACACCTCGACCTCGTGAATCGCTTTGAAGAAGATCCGGATAGCCAAGCGTTACGCCAGGAGATCGCAAACCTGCTGCGTCAGCAGTTCCCGTCCTACTTCACCTTCACCATCGCGGGGCCGAACGGCAGGGACCTCGTCAACGACATCGAAGGGCTGGTGGGCGAGGTCTGCCTATTGAACATCGAGGAATACGTCCACCAACTGAGCGATGCCGAGCATGGTGAGGCCCATTACCGGACGGTCATCCATCCCCAAGCCGGCCACTATCATTTCGACGTCATGACGCCCCGGTCGGACGGCGATCGGCTGAAGGGTGTTTTCTTCATCAGTTTCTTCCCCGGCCCCCTTGCGGGCATCCTGCGCGCCAATCAGTCCCCGGGGCATTCCCTTTCCGTCGTCAACACCGACCAGCCGGACCTTCTGGAGTTCGGTACGGAAGGCGCCCGCGACAAGATTTCACTGAGGCGCGATATTCGTCTCAATGCCACGGAGATGAACAACGTCGTGGCGCGCGCCGACATCGCGCATTCGCGCTGGCGGGTGATCGGATCGATCAAACCGGATTTCCTGGCGCAGGAACGCAGCGACCGCTGGGTGGTCGCGATCATGATCATGATCGCCATTGTATGCGGAAGTACCGCCGCCGCCTTCTGGGTGACCCGAGCGCAATGACCGTTTAGGGGACGATCGCGGCGCGCAGCACCGACCTGTCGGCGGCGCGTGAGAATGCCTCGTTCAGGTCCTCCAGTGCGAAGCGTGAATCGACAAGCTCGCCGAACGGGAACCGGGATTTGTTGCTCATCACGAAATCAAGGGCCTCGATCAAGTGGCGCGGATGATAATTGTGCACGCCCTTGATGTTGATCCAGCCCCTCAGGATCAGGTTGCCGTCGATCTCGAAGTTGGCGTCCGGGTTCACCAGCCCGCCGATCACATAACACCCGCCAGTGCGCAGCATTCTGACGCCCGCCGGCACCGCTTCGGGGTAGCCGCACACCTCGATCACCGAGTCCGCGCCATCGGGCGGGCACTCGGCACGGACCTTTGCGATCAGGTCTTTCTCGTTCATCGACGAAATATCGAACGTCACGTCGGCGCCGAAGCGCGCCGCGAGGTCGCGCCGGGACGCGACACCGTCGAGGCCGATAACCTTTCTGGCACCGCGCGCCTTGGCGATGGCGCAACCGTATAATCCCAAAAGCCCAAGTCCCTGCACGACCACGGTGTCGCCGATGCCGATATCGGCGGCCTCGGTGACCGAGATCATGGTCGCGACCCCGCAGTTCAGCGGTGTCGCCTCTTCATCCGTGATGTCGTCGGGCAGCTTCAAGATGCCGGTGCCCGGCAGGATGTAACAGTACTCGGCGAAGCCCCCCAGAAAGTGCGGGTCGTCTTCAGCGAGATCGTGACCGTACTTGCGCACGCCCTTCGACTTCTGCGGCATGTCGTGCACTTCGCGATAGTACGACGGACCGTGATGGAAGAACTCGGTCCACGTCACCCGGTCGCCCGGTTTCAGTTCGTCGCCCCGCATGTCGTGGGTGATGGTGTCGCCGAGCTGCTCGATGACGCCGACGATCTCGTGGCCGAGGATGCCCGGGCACGGGTTCGGCCGGTGCCCCTGATACGAATGGATGTCGGACCGGCAGATCGTCGACATGGTGATCCTGACGAGCGCTTCGTCCGGATTGACGTCGCGGAGCGGATACTCCTTCAACTCGAACGGTGCGTTCGGCGCATCGTAGACGGCGGCGCGTCCTGTTTTCGTCATTTTTGTTTTCTCCAGCATAATTCTGCGGCTCACTCTTTATCCGTTCCAATCGGACGGCCCGCGCCGTTTTTCATTTCCAGTTTGAAGCATTGCCGTTTCATCCCCGTGACAATCCCGTCATTTCATCTTCATGACGGCGCGCCGCGCCCAGGCGGAGAGCGCTTCGGAGATGATCACCAGCACGATGATCGAAAGAATGATCGCGGCGACGCGCTCGGTTTCGATCTGCAGGACGTTGCGTTTGAGATACCAGCCCATGCCCCCGGCGCCGAAGAAGCCGACCACCGTCGCGGCGCGGAACGCCACATCCCAGGTGTAGATCGCGATACCGGTGAACGCGACCCGGACCTGCGGCCAGACGCCGAACAGCATGATCTGGAACAGGTTCGCGCCGGTCGAACGCATCGCCTCGACCGGGCCCATGTCGATCCGCTCGATCTCTTCCGCGAACAGCTTGGCGGCGAACCCGGCCGAGAACAGCGTCAACGCAAGCACCCCCGGCAGCATCCCGAAACCCAGGATAGAGACGAACAGGATCGCCCAGATCGTCTCGTGGACGGCACGGCAGGACATACCGAACAACCTTGCGACCGGATAGACGAAGCGCCGGCTGGGCGTCATGTTGAACGACGCGAACCAGGCAATCGGGATCGTGATGATCAAGCCGAACAACGCGCCCAGGTACGCCATCTGGATCGTTTCGACGACGTAGCCGAAGTAATCCATATCCATGATGTATTCGATGTCGGGCGGGTAGTAGCGATCGGCGAGAATATCGCCCATCCGCCCCAGCATGCCCAGAATACGGTCGAGCGGGATGTTCAGATATTCGATGCTAAACACCACGACGGTGAACGCGATCAGCCAGCCGGCGTAACTGACGAGGGATTCCGGATAGCGGAACCGCCGCCATTCCAGTTTCTTTTTTCCGGGCCCGCCGAAGGCGGCCATGCGATTGCTCATCTGTCCGCCACCCTCAGATCATGCGCCGGCGAATGAAGTACGAAATCGCCTCGCCCAGCAGAATGATGATCAGGATCGCGACAATCACCGACGTCACGCCGTGATAGTTGAACGTGTTCATCTGACGGAAGAACACGAGCCCGAGCCCGCCCGCGCCGACGAGGCCCAGGATCGCCGAGCGGCGGATGTTGATTTCCCATTCGAAGATCACCACCGATACGATCTGCGGCAGGACCTGCGGCAGGATCGCATAGACGATGACCTGGAAGTTCGAGCCCCCGACCGCCCGGATCGCTTCAACCGGGCCGTAGTCGATATCCTCGATCGCCTCGGCGGTCATCTTGGCGATGAAGCCGACGGACCGGACAGCGATCGCGAGGACACCCGCCATGGCCCCCAGGCCGACCACGGCGACGAAGAACAACGCCCACACGATCTCGTGGATCGAGCGGCTGAGGGTCATCATCAGTCTGGCCAGCGGATAGGTGATCGGCGGATAGGGCGTAATGTTCATCGCCCCGAACCAGGCCGCCGGGATGCACAGGATCAGGCCGAACGCCGTCCCCAGGCAGGCGATCAGCAAGGTTTCGATGGCGGGGACGAGCAGGTCCGGAAACAGTTCGAGATCGAGCCCGATGAAGTGGCTGGTGGCCTCCCACACATTGGCGACGCTGCCGATGCGCTCCCAGTCCGTATCCTGGATCACGGTCACGTCGACGCTCCACGCGACCATGATGGTCAGCGCGACGGTCAGCGCGCCCGAGATATAACGGCTGCGGCGGCGGTCTTCCTGAACCCGGTCGGCGACGCGGGACAGGGCGGGGTTTGCGGATAAGCCGGTCATGCCATCACCTCACAGCACTTCCATGGCATAAATCTCGCCAAGCTTTTCTTCGTTCATGTCGCCGGTCAGCCCGGAGAACATGGTGACGCCATCCTGCAGGCCGATGATCTTGTTGCAGCATTCCGTCGCCAGCTTGACGTCGTGAATGTTGCAAAGGCACGGGACTTTCAGTTCCTGCGCCATTTCCTTGATCAACTCCATGACTTCCCGCGAAATCTTGGGATCGAGCGCGGAGGTCGGCTCGTCCAGCAGCATCAGCTTCGGATCCTGCATCAGCGCCCGGGCGATACCGACGCGCTGGCGCTGGCCGCCGGAAAGCTGGTCGGCGCGTTTATCGACGTGATCGATCAGGCCGACCCTGTCGAGCAACGAAAGCGCGTGATCGATGTCTTCGCGGGGGAAGGCGCGGAACAGGGTGCGCAGGTTCGACGTGTAACCCAGCCTGCCCGACAGCACGTTGTCCATGACGCTCATCCGGTTGACCAGATTGAACTCCTGGAAAATCATGCCGATGTCGCGGCGCAGCCGCCGGAGTTCAACGCGGCGCAGCGTCGTTACCTCCTGGCCGTCGAAAACGATACTTCCCGATGTCGGCTCGACGAGCCGGTTGATGCAGCGGATCAGCGTCGACTTACCCGCGCCGGAGGGGCCGATGATTGCGAAGAAGTCGTTTTCCTCGACCTCGAAGGAAATACCCTTGAGGATTTCCGGGCCCTTGGCGGAGTAACGCGCGTGCAGATCGGTGACTTTCAGGACAGCCATCTTGAGTTCCCGTCGTCTCGAATGAATGGGGCAATCAGTATAGGGATAAATCCCTATATCGTGCGAAGAAGGCGGGCGACCGGCTTCGGCTTGCAACCAGGGTGAAGCCGGCCGCCCCAAAGAAGATAGCGGGAGTCAGCCCTTCTTCTTCTTTTCGTCTTTCGCTTTCTTCAGGTCGCGGATGATGTCGTAGTCTTCGGACGTCATCGGCACGAACTTGTTCGATTTCACGTTGGCGAGGAACTTCGCCGCCGCCGCTTCCTTGTTCAGACCGAGGAACGTCTCGCGGATGTTCTTCTTGATGTCTTCACAGAGGGTACCCCGGTAGACGAACGGATCCTGCGGGATCGGCTTCGATTCCCAAAGCACGTTGACGTCTTCCAGCTTGATCTCGCCCTTGTTGACCACGTTGTCGAAACGGTGCGTGGCAACGAAAGCCGCGTCGACCTTGCCCTTGCCGACGGCGACGGACGACAGTTCGTGGCTGCCGGTATAGGCGACTTTGCCGAAGAACTTGTCGATATCCATGCCGATCACCTTGGCGAACACGACGCGCGGCATCAGGTTCCCCGACGTGGAGCCCGGGTCCGTCAGACCGACGGTCGCGCCCTTGAGGGAATCGATGGTGGTGAACTTCGTGCCCTTCTTGGAAATCAGCGCCGCCTTGTAGCCCGGACCTTCGTCCTGCAGGTGGCCCTTTTTCTTGGCGTACGTCGCGAACACTTCGACGGACGGGTCCTTTTCGTTGGCGATCACATACGAATACGGACCGAGCACAGCCACGTCGACGAATTTACTAAGCAGGCCCTCGACCACCGAGGCATAAGACGTCGGCATGAAGAATTCGATCTTCTTGCCGGTCAGCTTGGCCATGCGGTCGGTGACGGGTTTGTACAGTTGCAACTCGGCCACGGATTCCTCCGTCGGCACGATGGCGAACGTCAGTGCATCGGGATTTTCGCATTCGGCTTTCGCCGCCGGCGTCAGCGCAAGCCCGACCACCGCGGCCAGGCCGATGACGCCGAAAATACGTTTACACGACGAGGCGCATGCCTCTTTTGTTTTGCGTTCTGGAATCATTGGATGTCTCCCACTGTGTTGATCCATGAGCAGCCCCGGCGGCCGCCGTGGAACCGGCACCGTCGCTTGTCAGCACTCGAATGTTGAGCAGAGCGTTCATTGTTTCTCCCAGTCCGGGCCGGCCAGTTCTTTTTTTCGGCTTTGGCCCATTGGACACGATGATGATGATCCGAACTTAACTATTGGACAAATTCATAATTAAGATGATATCCATTTAAAAAAGCGATGATATTCACACAGCTCAGATCGTTCCACGCCGTCGCCGCCGAGAAAGGCTTCACCGCCGCATCCCGGGTGTTGAACGTCGGCCAGCCGACGCTGACCAGCCAGGTCCGCGCGCTCGAGGAGATGTTCCGGGTCGAACTGTTTCACCGCCGCGGGCGCGAGGTCGAGATGACCGACGCCGGCGAGGCGCTGTTCCGGATCACGCGGCGCATCATCGACCTGGAGGGCGAGGCCCGCGACGTTCTGAACGCGTTCGGCGGATTCCATACCGGCACGTTGCGGGTCGGCGCCGTCGGCCCGTTCCACGCGACGGAAATGCTCAGTGGCTTTTCCGAGCGCTACCCCGGCATCCGCCTCGCCGTCACGGTGGGCAACTCGCGCGAGATGGTGAACAAGCTGCTCGATTATTCCGCCGACGTCGCGGTTCTGGCGCACCTCGAAGACAGCCCGCACATCTTCGCCATGCCCTACAGCCGTCACAAGGTGGCGGTGTTCGTCAACAAGTCGCACCGCTTCGCCAAACGCCGGCGGATCAGGATCTCGGAACTGGAAGGCGAGCGGATGGTGCTGCGCGAACGCGGCTCGACGACGCGGCTCGCGTTCGAAGGCGCGCTGAAGGAACACGGCGTCACCATCGACCCGGTAATGGAGATCGGCAGCCGCGAAGCCGTCTGGCTGGCGGTGGCGCGCGGCATCGGCGTGGGCGTCGTGTCGGACATCGAATTCATCCCCCACCCGGACCTGCACGTGCTTGAGGTGTCGGACGCCGACATCTACACCACCGCGCACGTTAACTGCCTGATGGAGCGGCGCAACTCGCGGCTGATCGAGGCGTTCTTCGAGGTCGCGCGTCTGACCAAGCGGCTCTGAGCAGGGCCGGCCGTCAGTTGCCGAACAGCTCCGGCAGCCCGACCATTTCGACACCCTCCCGATCGAGCACCTCGCGCACCGAACGGGCGACGGCGACCGCCGTCGGCTCGTCGCCGTGGATGCAGATGGAATCGACCGCGACCGGAATCTTCCGGCCGCTGACCGAGATCACCTCGCCGTCGCAGACCGCACGCCGGATCTGCGCCGACGCCATTTCCGGATCGCGGATCATCGCATGCTCGTACTTTCGGCTAATGATGTGCCCTTCGTCGTTGTACTTGCGGTCGGCATAGAATTCGCGTGCGACCCGCAGTCCGACGGCATCCGCCGCGAGGGCCAGCTCGGTGCCGACATTGGCGACGAAGATCAGGTCGGCGTCGACCGATTTGACGGCGCGCACCACGGCGTCGGCATAGAGCCTGTCGACCATCGCCATGTTGTTGAGCGCGCCGTGCGGCTTGACGTGCGACACCGAACCGCCGTGCGCGGCGGCAAGCGCCTTGAGGGCACCGATCTGGTAGGCGACGAGGTTCTCCAGATCGGACGTGTCCATCTGCACCTGGCGGCGCCCGAACCCCCAACGGTCGTCGAATCCCGGGTGTGCGCCGATGGATACCGCGGCATCGAGCGCGATCTTGATGGTTTTGACCATCGTCGTCGGATCGCCGGCATGCATGCCGCAGGCGATGGAGGCGGATCCGATGAGCGGGATCAGGTCTTCGTCGGTTCCCAATGGATAGCGGCCGAAGCTTTCGCCGACATCGGCATTGATATTCACCTTCATCACGCGTCCCTGTACCCGATCTTAACGACGGGACGATGAAATCATCATGCACGAGCATGTGTCCAATGCATATTTACATCACTAATAAATGCATGTAATGCATTTGTATGTTGGAACTGCGGGAACTTCAGAACTTTGTCGCCGTCGCCGAACGCCTGAGCGTTTCGCAAGCCGCCGAGGTCGTGCATCTGAGCCAGCCGGCGCTGTCACGGCAGATCCAGGCGCTGGAGAAGAAGCTGGGTGTTCTTTTGTTCGAGCGGGTCGGCAAGCGACTGGTGCTGACCGCCGAGGGCGACGATCTGCTGAAGCATGCCGCCAGCCTCCTGGACATGGCGCAGGATTTCACCAACCGGGCCTACGGCCTGAAGCAGGGCCACGTCGGCCTGTTACGGGTCGGCGCGTCGCCGCAGACCATCGCCTGGTTGCTGTCGCCGGTCATGGCGGAATTCAACGCCACCCATCCGAACGTCGAGCTGATCTTCAGCGAAGGCCATAACGACGCGCTGATCGATATGGTCGAGAACGGCGTCATTCATATCGGCATCGCGTCTCCATCGCCGAACCACAACCTGGTCAGCCGCAAACTTTTCGATGCGAAGCTGCTGACCATGCCGCCGCCCGGCGACCCGCGGGCGAAGGCGCGCTCACTTAGCATAGAGGATATCGCCGCCGAGCGGATCATCGTTCTGAAACGCGGCTTCCTGACCCGGCACATGTTCGACAACGCCTGCGCGGAGGCGGGTGTCCGCCCGCGCATCCTTCTTGAAAGCGACAGCACGCATACGGTGACGTCGCTGGCCCACGACGGCCACGGCTTCGCGATCCTGTCGTCGTCGGCGCGCGACACCGGCGAACTCGATAACGCGGTCGTTCTGGCATCGGCGGGCCGTGAAATCCACCAACCCGTATCGGCGCTCTGGAATCCGAACAGGTACCGCCCGGCAAGCCTGCTGACATTCGTCGAATATCTCGAAAAACACGCGGCCGCCCGATCCT
Source organism: Rhodospirillales bacterium (assembly GCA_023145215.1). Lineage (GTDB taxonomy): Bacteria > Pseudomonadota > Alphaproteobacteria > Rhodospirillales > Casp-alpha2 > UBA4479. The sequence continues at coordinate 18,111 of JAGLED010000025.1, forward strand.
GAAGCGGCGTCAGCCGGGGCCGCGGACGCTCTCTTCGACGGCCCCGCCCGGCCGTTCGCGTTTCAGGAACATCACGGCCGCCGCCAACGCCATGAAAAGGAAAGCGACGGCGATCGGATGATCGACGAGCACCGCCGGGTCGCCGTTGCTGACGATGATCGCCTGGCGCAGCGACAGTTCGAACAGCGGCCCGACCACGAAACCGATCAGGAACGTGACGACGGAATAGCCGTAGCGCTGCATGACGTACCCCAGCAACCCGAGCACCAGCATCGCATAGACCGAGAACAGCTGATGGCGCTCCAGGAACACGCCGACCAGACACAGCACCAACACGTTCGGCACGATCAGCACGATCGGCACCCGGCCGATACGCGCGAAGAAATGCAGCCCGATACGGCCGACCAGCAGCATGCAGACGCTGGCGACGATCATCGAGACGTAAATGCCGTAAATCAGGCGGGGATACTGTTCGAAGATCAGCGGCCCCGGGATCACGCCGTGGATCATGAACGCCGACACCAGGATCGCCGCCGATACGCTGCCCGGCAAACCGATGGCGAACAGCGGAATCATGCTGGCCGGCAGGACGGCGTTGTCGGCGGCCTCGGTTGCGGCGACGCCCTTGATCTCGCCCTCGCCGAACCTGTCGCCGGGCTTCGCCGATTTCTTGGCGACGGCGTAGGCCAGAAAGGCGCCGATGGTCGGGCCGAGTCCGGGAATGATACCGGCGGCGATGCCGACACCGGTGGACCGGAGAACCGTCGGCGCGACGCGGCGGACGTCGGGCCACGTCAGGTCGGAGCAGTCGCGCTTCATCATTTCCGGCGCCACGCCCTTCCGAAGGTTGGCGATATAGGTTTCGCCCTGCACCAGCATTTCCGTAAACGCCAGCATGCCGACCGTCGCCGCGACCAGCGGCACACCGTCATAAAGCTCGATCACACCGAACGTGAGGCGTGGTGTGGCGCTTTCCGGATCGAGCCCGACCGTCGCCAGGAACAGCCCGAATATCCCCGAGATCAGCCCCCGCGTCAGGGATTTTCCGGACAGCGCAGCAATGAACATCAGTGCGAAGATCATGACCGACGTCATTTCGAGCGGCCCCATCCTGAGCGCGAACGACGCCAGCGGCTTGGCCAGCAGGATCAGCACCAGCGTCGCGACGATGTCGCCGAATACCGACGCGAAAAGCGCCGTCTTCAACGCTTTCGTCGCCTGCCCGGCCTTGGCCATGGGATAGCCGTCGAAGCACGTCGCGGCCGAACTCGGCTCGCCCGGGGTGTTCAGCATGATCGCGCCCGTCGCGCCGCCGGCGGCGCTCGCCTTGGTGACGCCGATCAGAAAGGCAATCGCCGAAATGGGCGACAGGTAATAGGTGATCGGGACCGCGATCGCCAGCGCCGCCGGACGGCTCAGCCCCGGCAGAACGCCGACCACGTAGCCCAGCAATATGCCGCAGAACACCGAAAAGACGGCCAGCGGCTCGAAGGCGTCCATGGCGCCGAGGAACAGGTTTTCCATTGTTACAGTCCGATCTCGCCGACCGCGAACAGCACCGCGGCCACGGCCAGCGGCACCACGACCAGACGCAACGGCGCGCGTTCGCGCATCGCCAGCAGCGCCAGCAGCGCCAGCAGCGCCCCACCGGCTTCCCAACCGACGAATCTTACGGCCAGCACCCCCGCAACCGTCGCGCCGATCAGCGGCAGAACGTGACCGACGGGCGGGCGCGCTTCAGCGTCTGGGGCGGGCCGCACGCAGGAGAACACGAACTGCGCCAATGCCAGCACCCCGATTGCAGCGGCGGCGGCCTTGGGCAGCAGATCCGGCGGCAATCCGATCTCACCGCCGGGCGATGTGCCGGCCGGGATCACGATAAAAATGAAGACGAGGCTCAGACCGGCAACGATGGCGAACTCCGCCACCGCCGGCAAAAAAGATGGCGAGCGTGTGAAACGCCCGCCATTTTGGGAATTCTGCGGCACGGTCTCAGTTTGACGAGAGAGCGGCTTTGAAGGCTTTGCTTTGGGCATGGATCGCCTTGGTTATTTCGTCACCGACGAGCACGGTGCTCCCCATGTTCCGCTTCTTGAGCACGGCAAGCAACTTTTCCGATTTGCCCGCCGCCTTGAACGCCGCCACCAGCTTGTCGCGCGCGGCCGCCGGGATGCCCTTAGGCGCCAGATACAGGATCATGTTGACGCTCGACGTGTCGTAACCGAGTTCCGTCAACGTCGGGGCGTCGGGAAAGCCGACGATCCGGGAATCGCCGAGGCCCGCAAGAACGTGCAGGTTGCCGGCCTGCGCCTGAGCGTAATACGTGCCGGAACTGTACGCGAAGTCCACATGACCGCCCAATGCCTGCGCGACCGCCTCGGCGCCGCCTTTCGTCGGCACCGGCTTGATCGTCACGCCTTCGCGCTTGGCGATGCTGGCCAACACCACGCGATCGATCGATGTGGTCGATGCGTAGGTCAGGGTTTTACCGGTCTTGGCTTCGGCAATGGTGTCGGCGAACGTCTTCCAGCCGCGCGACGGCAGCGCCACCAACGCTTCAGGGAACACGCCGAAAGCGGCGATGTATTCGAAATCGTCGACGGTGAAGCCGGTCTCCTTGGCGTGCGGATCGAACGTGAGCGTCGTCGATGTCGTGCCGACCACCGTGTAACCGTCCGCTTTCTCGGCTTTCAGCGCGGTCACGGCCAAACCGCCACCGGCGCCGGGGCGGTTCTGAACGACAATCGGCTGCCCAAGGGATTCGCTCAGTGCATCGGACGCGGCGCGCGAAATGGTGTCGACGCCACCCCCGGCGCCATAGGCCACCACCACCGTTACCGGGTTTTCCGGAAATTCCGCATTCGCGCTGAGGGGGGCCGCAAGGAGGGCCGCGGCTGCGGCGACCCCAAGCAGGCTAGATTTCATGTATGTCACTTTTCGACTCCTCGACCTGTTTCGGGGGTTGCGTATCCGTCGGTCGCAACCGCGGTTTTATCGTCGGCAAATCAAATCATTCATCTCTTATGCCGTCCAATGCATTCTTAGATGATGTTCATATGCATTTTATGCATTTATCATTCGACACGGCAGGCGCAGACCGGACGGACGGGGCAATGACGCATGCGGCGGCGGCGCTGACAAGCCGGGCACCCCTTGCGTTCCCGCCGCCCACCTGCATACCTCAAAGTGAATAGCTCGAAAGGAGGCAACGGAAATGTTCAAGACCATCATGGTACCGGTGGACGTATCGCACGCCGACAGTCTCGGACGCGCTCTGGATGTCGCCTGCGATCTCGGCGGGCGTTACGGCGCGGACGTCTACCTCGTCGAGGTGTCGTCGGCCGTGCCGGGCGCGGCAGCACATTCGCCCAATGAACTGAGCGGCAAGCTCGATAAACTGGCCGAAAGCCTCGGCGCGCGCCACAAGGCGAACGTTCACGGCAAGACCGTGATCAGCAGCGACCCGGCGGTAGAACTGGATGACAAGCTCATCGATACGGCGCGGGATCTGGGCGCCGACCTGGTCGTGATGGCGTCGCACAAACCGGGGCTTCTGGAGAACTTTTTCCATACCCACGCCGTCGATTTCGCAGCGCACGCCGACATGTCGGTGTTTATCGTCCGCTGACGGACGTGATTTTAATCGCGCGCTGAGGGGATGGACGAACGGCTTGGGTGCGCTACACTTCCTTTAATAACAATCAACTTAGGGAGTAACATCATGAGCCAACTGGCCACCGTCGACGCGCCCGAAAACCGGGATAAACCACTCAAGGTGTACTGGCAGCCCGGCTGTTCGAGCTGCCTCAAGACCAAGGAATTCCTGCTCGAGCACGGCATTCCGTTCGTTTCCGTCAACGTCCTCGACGATGAGGAAGGCTTCAAAGAGCTGGAGAAACTCGGCGTCCGCTTGGTGCCGATCGTGGCCCGCGGCGACGCGTGGGCCAACGGCGCCGTGTTCCGCGACGTCGCCAAGGTCGCCGGTTTCGAATACGGCGGGCACAAGATGCTCAGCCCCGAAGAAATGAAGGACAAGGTGCTGATGATCCTGGATGCCGCGGCGCGCTATCTGCAGCAAATCCCGGAAGACAAGCTCGACGTCGTCCTGCCGGGCCGCCCGCGGTCCTATCGCCAGCTCGTCTATCACGTGTTCGATATCCCGAAGGTGTTTCTCGACCGGGTCGAGCACGACGCGCCCTATACGTATGAAGCGTTGATATCGCAACTGCCGGCGGAGATGGCGACCAAGCAGGACCTGCTGGACTACGGGCAGGGAAACCGCAAGCGCTTCAACGACTGGTGGGAACGTGACGGCAAGACCACCGACTTCAAGCAGCCGGGCAAGGTCTATTACGGCGAGGTCACCCTACATGAAGTGCTGGAGCGCACCGGCTGGCATTCGGGTCAGCACACCCGCCAGATCATCCTGATGCTGCGCGAAAAACTCGGGATCGAACCGGACGGCGCGCTCGAGGACAAGGATTTCGAAGGCCTGCCGATGCCCAAGAACGTGTGGGACAACGAGCGTTCCTTCGACGAGGCGTCCTACGCCGGCTCAGTCAAAGTCAGCTGAACCTATACAGAGAGTCCTACCCCCTCATCCCCATTTTCGCGGGAATAGGCTCAAACCTCTCCCCCGTCAGGGGGAGAGGGTCTCGCCGGAACCGTTACGTTTCCGTGACATAAAGCGGTTTCTATTCCGCAGTGCGCGTATTAATAATGAGACTTCAGTTTGGATAAGCCGTGGACCGGCCCAAGGGCCGGACAAAAATCAGACCTGTGCCGGATGCATCACCGACCCCGAACCGCCTTCATGTGGCGGACACCGCCCCGCTCGGCGCGCCCGACGCGGAGACGATCCGCGACGTCGGGCTCGACCGCGCGCTGCATGTCTGGCAGGAAGCGGCGGGTAGCCGCGACGTGCCGGCGTGGCGCGACGTCGATCTTCTGAAACTGCCGGCGTCGCTCCGCCGCGGGACCATGGTCGCGGATTATGACACGGCCAGGGACGATTTCTTTATCCGCTACTGGGGGGACGACCTGGTCAACGCGTTCGGGATCGAATTGTCCCAGAAATGGTTGTCCGAAGCTGATCACAACGGCGTCATGACCAGCTTCCGGAATTCCGCCCACACCACCCTTGAGCGCCGCGCGCCCCAGTGGCTGTCGCACGCCATCACCTCCCCCGGCGGCATTCGCCGGGTGTTCCCGGTCGTGCGCCTGCCGCTGATCGATCCGGATACCGGCGAGGCGCACGTCATGACGGTGGAAAACATCGAAATGTCGATGGCATTTTTCGCCGCCAACGATGTCCGGTACCAGCTCTGATGAACGACCGGCCAAGCATGTACCAGGTCCAGGAAATCCGGATCGGGGACGTCCCGCATCCGGTCTTCGATCCCGTGCTCGCCTACTGGAACGCGATCCGCGCAGACCGTTTCGCGCCGCGATGGCTGGACTTCGATCTGGCCGAGCTGCCGGGGACGCTGCTGCGGAACACCCTTGTCGTCGACATGCAGGACCCGCCGCTGCCGATCCTTTATCGCTATTACGGCTCGGGCATCGCCCAGAGCCACGGGTTCGAACTGACGGGCAAGACCAGCGACGATATCTTCCCCGAAGACCTGCGCCGCCACATCGTCGGCCAGTACGAAGTCGTCCGCACGGCACGCGAGCCGAAGCTGTTTCTGTCCGATATCTATGTGAAGGACGGGGTGCCGAAACGCGACCTGATTTTAAGATTGCCGCTGTCGGAAGACGGTGAACGCGTCACCGGCGCGGTATCGGTCGAGCACCGCTATACGGACCGCCGAGACTGAAGCCTGTAAAGGCATCGCCCGATCGCATTAAATTTTCATGATTCCGTGCCCGGCGGTTGCATCGCCCCCACCCCTTCGGGTTAGGTTTGTGCAGCGCAACAAAACCGGACCGACATGACAAAACCCCTCGAAGGAAAACGCGGCCTCGTCGTCGGCATCGCCAACGACCAGTCCATCGCCTACGGCTGTGCCAAGGCGTTCCGCGACGCCGGCGCCGACGTCGCCGTGACCTATCTCAACGACAAATCCCGGGGCTACGTCGAACCGCTGGCGGAATCGCTCGACACGCCGCTGTTTCTGCCCTGCGACGTGCGCGAGCCGGGCCAGCTATCGGCGCTGTTCGACGCCATCAAGGAAAGGTGGGGCAAGCTGGACTTCCTGCTCCACTCCATCGCCTTCGCACCGCGCGAAGACCTGCACGGGCGGGTGACGGACTGTTCGCGCGACGGCTTCGATATCGCGATGAACGTGTCGTGTCATTCGTTCATCCGCATGGCGCGGTATGCCGAACCACTGATGACGGACGGCGGCGCGCTGATGACGGTCAGCTTCTACGGCGCCGAAAAGGCGGTGAAGTCCTATAACGTCATGGGGCCCGTGAAGGCGGCGCTGGAAGCGTCCGTGCGTTACATGGCGACGGAGTTGGGCCCGAGCGGGATCCGCGTTTACGCCCTGTCGCCGGGACCGTTGAAGACACGGGCCGCGTCCGGGATCGACCGCTTCGACGAATTGATGGAGGCCGCCGCCGAAAAAGCGCCCATGCACGCCCTCGTCACCACCGAGCAGATCGGCGACCTGGCGGCGTTTCTCGCCTCCGACAAGGCCAGCGGCATGACCGGCAACGTGGTCTATATCGACAACGGTTATAACGTGGTCGGCTGAGGGATTGCGGCGCTCAGTGAAGTTCGGCGCGGAGCTTTTGTCTGAGCACGTCGATGGGGACGATGCCGCCCTCGATGTCGACGCACCAGAACGTCCAGCCGTTACATGCGGGCAGGTTCTGCACCTTGGCGCCGACCTGATGGATCGAGCCCTTGAAATCGGCCGAGATCAGCGTCCCGTCGGCGCGGACGCGCGCCTTGAAGCGGCGTTTCTGGTCGGTCAGGACAGTGCCCGGCTCCAGCATGCCCCGTTCAACCAGCCAGCCGAACGGCACGCGCGGCTCGTCGCGCTTTGACGGTGAATTCAACATTTCGTCGGCGGCCACTTTCTTGACCTCGGCAATGCGCTGTTCTGCGTACGTCACGTAACTTTCCTCTCTCTCAAGCCCGATCCAGTTACGGCCCAGCCGTTTCGCCACCGCACCCGTGGTGCCGGTGCCGAAAAACGGATCGAGGATGGTGTCGCCGACCTCGGTCGAGGCCATGATGACCCGGTGAAGAAGCGCTTCCGGCTTTTGCGTCGGATGCGCCTTCTTGCCGTCGTCGCCTTTCAGGCGTTCCCCGCCCGAGCAGATCGGCAACAGCCAGTCCGAACGCATCTGCAAATCGTCGTTGAGCGCTTTCATGCTCTCGTAGTTGAAGCGGTACTTCGAGCTTTCGTCGCGCGCGCACCAGATCATGGTTTCGTGCGCGTTGGTGAAGCGCCGGCCGCGGAAATTCGGCATCGGGTTCGACTTGCGCCAGACCACGTCGTTGAGAATCCAGTACCCCAGATCCTGCAGGGTCGCCCCCACACGGAAGATATTGTGATAGCTGCCGATCACCCAAAGGGTGCCGTCGGGCTTCAGAACCCTTCTCGCGGCGGACAACCAGTTGCGGGTCAGCTCGTCGTAGGCTTTGAAGCTATCGAACTGGTCCCAGTGGTCGTTGACCGCGTCGACTTTCTTGTGGTTTTCGGGGCGCATCAGATCGCCCGCGAGCTGCAGGTTATACGGCGGATCGGCGAACACCATGTCGATGCTCGCTTCCGGCAAGCCGTTCATGAGTTCGATGCAATCGCCCAGATGGATCTTGTTGACCCAGGATTTTTTGTTCTCTGCCCCCATGGCGGGCATCCTGAGTCAGCGGCGATTCACCGTCAAGAATTAAATGGATTCAAGGGGTTAGAAGGATTCAAAAAGGCATATATTGAAATCGAAAATGGTTAACGGGACAAGATATGGGGCACCCCGGCCGGCGCCGGCGGCCTGACGTCAGGCGCGGAGCCGCTGACCTTCCGGATCGAACGGCGGTTCGGCGAGGATGGTCGCACCGTGCGGTTGCCCCAGCACCATGACCTCGACGCGCGCGCCCGGTTCGGCGTCGCGCACATACCCCAGCGCCAGCGACATGCCGACACCGTGGCCGTAAGCGCCGGAACTGACGCGGCCGATCCCCTTGTCGCCCATAAAGATCGGCTCGCCACCGGTGGCGTCGGCGTTCGATGCGGTCACGGCGTCTTCGTCGAGGTGCAGGATCACCATCCGCTCGCGCGCCGGATTGGCCAGCACGGCGGCCAGCGCATCCTTGTTGAGGAAGTCCTTTTCCATGCGGCACAGACGCTCAAGGCCGCATTCCTGCGGCCAGTATTCGGGACTGTATTCGCGCGACCAGCTGCCGTAACCCTTTTCGAGACGCAGTGACATCAACGCGCGGCTACCGACGGGAGCGGCGCCAAAAGCCTTTCCGGCATCGAGCAACGCATCGTAGAGCCGGGCCTGATCCTCTGTCGCGCAGTGCAGTTCCCAGCCCAGATCGCCGGTGAACGAGACGCGGAGCGCCAGCACCTCGACATCGGCGACGGTGATTTTCTTCGAGCGCATGAAGGGGAAATCCGCGGTTTCCAGCGACGCATCCGTCAGCGAACCCAGAAGCTCGCGCGCGGACGGCCCGGCGACATTGAAGCCGCACATCGCCTCGGTCATCGACGTGAACGTCGTCCCTTCCGGCAATGGGACCTGCTTGAAGAAACGTTTGTGGTAACGCTCCGCCATACCCGAGCCGATGATCCAGAACGTGTCGTCGTCGACGCGGGTCACCGTGAAGTCGCCGGCGATGCCGCCGCGCTTGCCGATCAGCGGCGTCAGACACGACCGCCCGACGGCTTTCGGCATGTTGTTGGCGAAAACCGCGTTCAGCCAGTCGGCGGCGCCCGGCCCCGCGCAGACATACTTGGCGAAGTTCGAGATATCGATGATGCCGGCGCGTTCGCGCAGCATACGGCACTCGTCACCGACCGGCCCCCACCAGTTCTGCCGGGTGAAGCCGTTGGTGTCGCGCGCACCCGGCGCATCTGCGAACCACAACGGATGTTCCCAACCCGCATTCAGACCGAAAATCGCCCCCATGTCGCGCTGCGTATCATAAACCGGGCGCGTCCTCGCCGGACGTCCGGCGCCTCGTTCCTCGTTCGGGAAGTGAATGGCGAAGCGGTGCGCATACTGATCGGCGACACGGGCCTTGGTGAAGGCCTTGTCGGCCCAGCTATCGAACCTGGCGATATCCCACGAGAACATATCGTACTGGGTCTCACCCTCGATCATCCACTGCGCCGCCATTAGCCCCATGCCGCCGGACTGCGAGAAGCCCGGAATGATGCCGTTACAGCAGAAGTAACCCTCTAGCTCCGGCACCGGTCCCATCAGCACGTTGGCGTCGGGCGACCAGATCATCGGACCGTTGATGACGCGCTTGATCCCGGCATCGCCGACGACCGGCACGCGTTCAATGGCATTCATGATATTCTCTTCGATCCGTTCCAGATCGTCGGGAAACAGGTCGTGGCCGAAATCAGCGGGCGTGCCGTCCTCGGCCCAGAATTTCATCGCCCGTTCGTAGGCGCCGACCAGCAGCCCCTTGCCTTCCTGACGCAGATAATATTCGCCGTCACGGTCGGACACCGACGGCAGCCGGCGGTCCATGGCCTCGATCTCGGCAATGCTCTCAGTCACGAAATACTGATGCTCGGTGGGCTGTAACGGCAGCTCGATCCCGGCCATCGACGCCACTTCGCGGCCCCACAGCCCGGCGACGTTCACGACCCACGGCGTGCGGATATCGCCCTTGGGGGTACGCACGATCCAGGTGCCGTCCGCCTGCGGTTCGGTCGCGGTGACAGGCGTGAAGCGATGGATCTCGGCGCCCCGCTGACGCGCGCCTGCGGCATAGGCGTTGGTCACGCCGGACGGATCGACGTTGCCGCCGTCCGGTTCGTACATGACGCAGCGGATACCGTCGAAATCGACGAGCGGGTTGAGTTCGCGCGCCTCGTCGATACTGATCTCATAAAAGTTCATGCCGTAGAGCCTGGCCTTGGCGGCCTGCAGGCGCAGCTGGTGCACGCGCGCCTCGGTCTGCGCCAGATAAAGCGATCCGGGCTGGAACACGCCGCAGCTCTGGCCGGTTTCCGCTTCCAGCTCCTTGTAAAGGTTCATGGTGTAGTGCTGGATGCGGCTGATATTGGTGCTGTCGTGCAGCCCGTGGATATTGGCCGCCGCATGCCAGGTGCTGCCGCTGGTCAACTCATCGCGCTCCAGAAGGACAACTTCGGCCCAGCCCAGCTTGGCGAGGTGATAAAGGATCGAACAACCGATGACGCCGCCGCCGATGACGACGGCCTGTGCTTCGTTACGCAATTTAGGGAACTCTCTTCAAAATGATTCGCGACGATAAAATTTTCACCATCAATCCGCCGCCGTCACAAGGCCCGATGACACCTGCATCGCCACCCAGTAATGGAAATTGTGGGTCGGACCGTCCATGACCGGCGAAAAACGGCCGCCGTCGAAAAGTGCGCCGTGCCGCCCGCGCTGCATCCCTTCGACGACGAACACGTCCTCCTCGAACACCGTCTTCCAAAGCTGCGCGTTGGTTGCCCGCAGGCTGTCCAGGTCGGGCGTGGCTTCATCCGGCCGGGCGTAATACAGCTCGATGTATTCCACGGTCCGTTCCGGGCCGCGCGGGTCCAGCACGATGGCGAAGGCGTGATCGCGCTGCACGCCGAGCAACACGTTGGGATAGACGGCGACATATTCCGCCCCCTTGTCCCATTTTTCGCCGAGCCCGGCGAAGTCATCGAGCGTCTGGCCGTTTTCGTTGGTCAGTTGGCGGTACACATACGTTCCCTGCCCCGAGTAGCTGCCGGGCTCCAGGATGTTGTAATGATCCTCCAGTCTTGAATAGCTGTTCAGGCCCGGGTGCACCCATGGCAGGTGATAGCTCTCGCAGTAATTCTCGACGGCCAGTTTCCAGTTCGATGCGACCTCGATCTGAAACGACGATCCTTCGCCGCCGTGATGCAGCGGCTGCTCGAAATCCTGCCAGCGCGCCATCAGCTCGCCGTGCACGTCCTCGAACGCGGGCGCATTGCCGTCGACGTTGACGAAGATCACGTTGCGCCAGACGTATGAGCGGATTAGCACAAGGCCCAGGTCTTCCGGGTCGATGTCGGCATGCGTGTTCTTGCCGGGCCCGCCGACATAGGGCGTCGTGCGCAGCCTGCCGTGCAGGTCGTAACACCAGCTGTGATACGGGCAGCGGATGGTGTTGCGGATCTTCTGCGGCGCCTCGACCAGGATCATGCCGCGATGGCGGCAGGTGTTCTGGAACACCCGGACCTGCCCGTCGCCGCCGCGCACCATCAACAACGGCATGCCGAGAAAATCCACCGGACGCGCGTCCCCTTTTTCCGGAATATCCTTGCCGAAACCGATGCCGGACCAGTTGGCGAAAAGCACCGTGCGCCGTTCCGCGTCGAATACGGCCGGATCGATATAGTGTTCGTTCGGCAATCCCCGCGCCGCGCCGATCGGCGCCATGACGGCGTTGAGAGATAAATGCGTGTTCATCGAGCCGTCTCCCTTCCATGACCGTGGCATTGCCGCTGGCTGAAAGGGTGGCGCGGAAACGCGTCGCGTCTCAATACGGCAAAATCTAATCCTGAGTTGAATTCATCTCATCCGAATACATCGCGGCATCGGCGATGATCCAGTCCTTGAGACGCCGCGCCGCTTCGGAAAGTTCGTCGTCGGGATAGCCGACAAGATGGAAGCGGTGCGGCGCCGCCACGCTGAACGCGCCGATCGGCGCCAACCGTCCGGTTTCGAGCAACGGACGCAACAGGCGTCGCCAGCCAAGCGCCACACCGGCGCCGTCCTCGGCCGCCTGCAGCGCGACGGCATAATTGTTGACGCGAATGCCCGGCGCCAGCGGTCCGTCATGGCCGAGTTCCCGGAACCAGTCCGGCCACGTCGTCCAGGCCTTGTTGTCCGATTGCAGATGTATCAGCCGCTCGCGCGCCAGATCGGCAAGCGCACAGCCGGCCAGCCGCGCCGCCATAGCCGGCGCGCCGACGGCGACAAGGCGGTCGCGGAACAGTTCCGTCTGCTGCATGCGCGGATCCGGGTCCAACCCATAGCGGATATAGAGATCGATCTCAGGCGCGCTCAGAAACTGTTCGTCCTGGATGCGCTGGTCGACGTCGATGTCCGGATGCGCGCGCCAGAAACGAATGACGGCGGGCGACAGCCAGAGCGAGGCGACAGCCGATGTGGCGCCGACCGTGACGCGGTTGCCGTCGCTCCTGTGCTGGATGCTTTTCAGGCACTGCGAGACCTTGGCGAAACTCGACGCCAGCGCCTCGAAAAGGCTTTCGCCGTCCTCGGTCAACTCGACGCCACGATGTTTGCGGCGGAACAGTTGTGCCCCGAGTTCGGATTCGAGCGCCTTGATCTGGTGGCTGACCGCGCCCGGCGTCACCGACAGCTCCGAGGCGGCGTTCTTGAAGCTGAGATGCCGGGCCGCCGCCTCGAAGGCGGCCAGCGTGGTCAACGGCGGCAGACTGTAATAACGGCGGGACATGACGCCTCGTGCATCCTCGCGGTCGATTTAGGTTATCTCAACCTAATATGACCCGATCCGCGTCCCGGCGCGAGCCATAAGACGCCCGACGCGGCCTTGCCCGGCACAAACATTTATTGTTTCCCGGCGACCGTCCCGGCACTTACGCCGGGGCAAAGAGCCGGGACCCATTTCTGTTCCTCTACCCGCCCGCCCATGGGTCCCGGATCCGCCTTATCGGCTGTCCGGGAAACAACTGGCATTTCAGGTCGAGACCCCAAGCGCATCCCTGACCGGGGCGAAGCTCCGCCGATGGTGTTCGGTCACGCCGCGCTCGCGCAGCGCCGCCAAATGTTCCGCCGTGCCGTAGCCCGCGTTCCGCGCCCAGCCGTATCCCGGATGACGCCGGTCCAGGTCATGCATGATCCGGTCCCGCGTCACCTTGGCGATCACGGACGCGGCGGCGATGGAAAGCGAACGGGCATCACCCTTCACCACGCACGCGCACATACACGGAAGCGCCGGTTCGCGGTTGCCGTCGACCAGCGCCACGTCGGGCGCGGGGTCGAGCGCGCGCACCGCATCCGCCATC
>JAGLED010000026.1 GCA_023145215.1 Rhodospirillales bacterium
GCAGTTGATGTAATCCTTGCCGTCCCCTTTGTCGTAACGGGACTGGAACCACGCCACGTCGAAGTCGATGCTTTCCTTGTAGACAATGGGAGCGATGGCATCGAAGAACGCGAGTTGGTCTTCGCCACTGACCTCCAGGATCGCCTTGGTCAGATCGGGCGACGTCAACGGCCCGGTGGCGACGATGACGCTCGACCAGTCTTCGGGGGGTAGCCCGGCGACCTCGCCACGCTCGATGGTGATCAGCGGGTGATCCTCGAGCGCTTTCGTCACCTCCGCCGAAAACGCGTCCCGGTCGACGGCAAGCGCCGCGCCCGCGGGCACCTTGTGGGTGTCAGCCGAACGGATAATCAGCGAGCCGGTGCGGCGCATCTCTTCGTGGAGCAGACCGACGGCGTTGGTCTCAAAATCGTCGGACCTGAACGAATTCGAGCACACAAGCTCGGCGCAGCCGTCGGTGTGGTGGGCGTCGGTTTGTCTGACCGGGCGCATCTCGTGCAGAACGACGGGGACGCCTGCTTCCGCGAGTTGCCAGGCGGCTTCCGAGCCGGCGAGGCCGGCGCCGATCACGTGGACGGGTTCGGGTGTGGTGGCGTTCATCTCAATCCGATTAATTGCTGTTTAAGACATTGAAACGACAATGCTTAGGCTCAAAGGGTAGTGAGCAATAACGATGACTGCAATGGGCGCGGTGTTTATAATCGTTCGAATGCAATGTCCAGCGTCAACGGAGGTGGTACGCGCTGGCCTGGATGGATACGCCAATGGCGCTGAACGACGAAGTCGACAAAAGCGAATACAAAAAACTCTCGCAGCAGGAAGTTGATGAAATCCTAGACTCGCACGAGCTGTTCCTGAAGGGAACGCGGGGCGGCGAACGGGCCAAGTTCGGAATGATGGATCTGTCGTATCTGGATTTCAGCGGCCGAGATCTCAGCCGCGCCGATATGGTCGGCACGATCATGGCCAACTGCGAACTCGAAAATACCAAGCTCGCCGAAGCCAACCTGTTTGCCTGCGATCTCAGGCACGCGGTGCTGGTGCGCGCCAACCTCGACCGGGCCGATCTTCGCGGCGCGTGTCTTGCCGGTGCGAACCTGACGCTCGCCAGCCTCGTCGACTGCGACATGCGCGATGGGGTGTTATTGCGCTCAGGCGCAAAGGGCGACTTGATGCCGATGAACAAGAACGAGGCGACACCGGGCATGGAAAAGGCCAAGGTGCGCGGCGCCGATATGAGCGGCGCGAAAGTCTCGGACAGCATCATCGTGCAGACCGACCTGACCGATTGCAATCTCAAGAACGCCAAGTTCGTGCGCGCCAACCTGTCGCTGTCGAACCTCACCGGGTGCAACCTCGAAGGCACCGACTTCACGGACGCCAACCTGTCGGGTGCAGTGTTCCACGGTGCGATCTTTACCGGCACCACGCTGGACGGCGCCGATCTTTCGGGGGCCGATCTGATCGGCGCGATGTTCGACAACGTCGATTTTTCCAAGGTCGATTTGTCGGACGCCAAGGTCGCGAAAAGCCTCGAAGCGGTCGACCTGTCGCTGAAGGAGATCATCTCCCAGCATGCGAGCTGGATGAAGACCAACGGCAAGGAAGGACGCCGCGCGACGTTTTCGAAGCGCGATCTGTCGAACCAGAACCTGTCGGGCGTGAATCTCTCGGCGGCTGATTTCTCGCTCGCCACCATGAAGGGTGCGGACCTGTCGAAATCCGAATGCCTGATGACCGATTTTTCCTACTGCGATCTTCGCGGCGCCGTGTTCTCGCGGGCCGATCTGCGTGGCGCCAAGTTCTCGCGCGCCAACCTGACGAATGCCAATCTCGTTGCCGTCGATCTGTCGGAGGTGATGGTTTCGACCCGTGCCGGCGGCGGCGAATGGCGCGCCAACCTGGACAACGCGAAGCTCAAGGGGGCGCTTTTGAACGGCGCGAACCTCAAGAACGCGGACTTCACCAAGTGCGACTTTACCGAGGCGGACCTCAGGGATGCGGACTTCCGGGGCTCGCTGCTGACCGACGCGATCTTCACCGGTGCCGATATGCGCGGCGCGCAATTCGAAAATACCGATCGCCGTGGCGCGATCGGTCTTCCGAAAGCGTTCGAGGAAGACGAGGACGACGATTGAGCCCAAGAGGTTTGGCGCGGTTATCCCTCTCCCCCTTTCAAGGGGGAGAGGTTAGGTGAGGGGGGCATCGTGTTTCACCTGCCTGCGGGCTTTTAAGTTTTTACCTCCTCACCTGTCCTCTCCTCCAATAGTGGAGGAGAGGGACCCTGGCGAAACGCCGAGCAAACTTACTCTGACCTTTTGAAGAGACATCGGGTGAGGGGCCTTATATTCCCAGCGCGGTCTCGATGCGGCGGATGTGGAAATCCTCGACCTTGCTGACCGGGCTGGCGAAGGGGAGCGCGCTTTCCTTGTGCGCACGGGCGACTGCGAGCGCCACGTCGAGGATGAATTCCTTATACGGGCGTGCGTCTTTCTTTCCCAAGCGCGCGTCGATCAGCAGGCCGGCCTCTTTGACCTGTTTGAGGGCGTTTTCGACCGGCTTCTCGCCGCTCATCGCCGACGAGACGGTGGTGCAATGCTTCTGAAACGTGTCGTGATCGGCCTCGACCACCTCGTCGAGGATCGCGGCGACGAACGGGGACTTGCGTCGTTTGGCACCGGCTTTCTTCAGGAATTCTGTGAACGCCTTGTATTCGCGGCCTTCGGAAATCGTCGAGTAGTCGACGGCGGAGATCACCGCCGCCACAACGAGCGGCAGTTGCCGAAGCGTCTGCCATTCGGCTTCGTCGAATTCCCCCGTTTCGGCCACGTCCCCGCCTTACATATCAAGCGCGCTTTGTAACTGGCGCAGGTAAAACTCTTCCTTCTTGCTGATCGAACCGCCGAAGACGAAGAAGCCCTCCTTTGACGCCGACGCCACCGCCGTCGCCGCATCGATCAGAAACTTCTTGTACTGCTTGGCGTCCTTTTTGTCAGCAATGCGTTCGAGAATTTCGCCCGCTTCACCGACCGCCTTGATCCGGTCTTCGAGCGGCGATTCATGCGACGCCGATGCGCCGATGGTGGCGAACAGCTTGTCGAACTCGCCCGTGCCTTCGTCCTCGATCGCGTCGAGAACCTCGGCGACGAGCTGGGTCTTGCCGTATTTCTTGCGCAGTTTGACGAGCGACTCCTTGAACGCCTGGATTTCCTCTTCCTCGGAATCCATGTCGTCGCCGACGTCGTCGGATGCGGAGATCACCGCCGCCGCGATGATCGGCGCAGACGCAATCTTCCGCCAGTCGTCAGGGTCGAAATAACTTTTCGATGCCATGTTTTCCCCCATTTTTCGAGCACGCCCCACGCTACATCAGCGGGGATCGATAGGCCAAGAGCTGCGCAGGTTACCGTCTGCGCCACCGGGATAGCCGACCCGGCAGTGTTTATGAGTAGCCGTGCCGCGAAAACGGTTACAGCCACATTTTGTCATTTATTGTTAAATCTGCTGAAACAATGTTGTGCCGCCGGGTTGCCGACAGACCCGAAAAAGTGTGCTAGGGTTCTGTTCAAAGATGCCTCGGTTGGAGGTGCGGCCCTCTATTGCGCTTTCGATCGGCGAACCGGATTGAGGAGGCGCAACATGCGTGCACTCACGAAAACGATCATGGCCGCCGCCGCGCTCGCGGTTTTACCGGCCACCGCCAACGCCGCACCGCAGATGCTGGGTGTGGTCGCCACGTCGCAACCGCTGAAGCTCGAATGCGGTACCGAGACCTGCACGGTCGAGTTGTCGACGTTCTGCCTGCAGTCGGAACGGGATACCCCCGACCGTCATTATGTCTACACACCCCACGATCTGTCGGTGTTCAAGGTCCTCGCCAGCAACGAAGCAGGCGAGACGACCGAGGTGTCGCTGACGGCCGCCAAGGTCAGGGCCGAACGGGGATACACCGCCGCCCGGATCGAGTTTTCGGTGCATGATCTGAAGGAAAAAGGCCTGAGCGCCAGATCGCTCCGCGTCGCGGACGGCGGCGTGCTGGTGCCGATGCCGGTGCCGGGCGACCCGAACCCGATCATGGAGGGTGAGGTCGAACACGTGATCGCCTCCCTGCAACCTGTCGCCAACAAGATCTTCAAACTGCACAGCAACGAGTTCGAGGCGATCAAGGTCGTCAGCCGGGTGCTCAGCGAAACGCCGACGGCGGGCCGCCTGAAAAAGCAGGACCGCGAAAATCTTTGGCAAAACACGTTCGGTGAAACGGCGCGGGAATCGATCGGCCCGGGCATGCACCGCGCCGCCGACGTGGTCGGCTATTGCCAGTACAGAACCTCGCAGGGCCGGTTCTTCAGCGTGCGCCGCTGTCTCGAACAACGCCTCGACGGCATGATGATGAACCTCAATACGGATTACTGGAAAGCGGTCAAACCGGGGTCGTGATTCTTTTGAGCTAACGCGCTTACCCTTTTGCCCAACCTCTCTCCCTTATGGAGGGGGAGAGGGGTGAGTTGCGGTGTGTCGTCAGGGTCACTCTTCCCCACGGATGTGGGGGAGAGGACAGGTGAGGGGGGCTGATTTTTCGTGCCAAGCCTGAGCAGTCGTCCTAAAATCTCCCCATGACAAACTATCTCAACGACGTCGAAGAACTCGCCAGCCACGTGCCGGACGGTGCCTTGCTGGCCTTACCCCCCGAATATAGCTTCGTGCCGATGGCGCTCGTCAGGGCGATCATCCGCCGTGGCGTGAAGGGCCTGCATATTCTGACCGTGCCGATCAACGGCCTTGCCGCCGACATGCTGATCGGGGCCGGCTGCGTGAAGACGGTCGAGTGTGCCGCGGTTTCGTTGGGCGAAGCGGGCCCTGCGCCACGCTTCGGTGCGGCGGTCGAAAGCGGCTCGATCAAGATCATCGACAGCACGTGCCCGGCGATCCACACCGGCCTGCAAGCGACAGAAAAAGGCGTGCCGTTCATGCCCCTCGCCGGGATCATCGGCTCGGACCTGTTGAAATACCGCGACGACTGGAAAGTGGTCGACGACCCGATGGGGCAGGGCAACGGCAGGATCGTGCTGATTCCGGCGATCAATCCGGATGTGGCGATCATCCACAGCCCGCTTGCCGACCGCGACGGCAACGTCTGGATTGGCCGCCGCCGTGAACTCGCGACCATCGCGCACGCCGCCAAGACACTGCTGGTGACGGTCGAGAAAATTCAGGACGAGAGCCTTCTGGCGTCCGAAGCGACCGCGGCGGCGACGCTGCCGGGTTTCTACGTCACCGCACTGGCGCAAGCCGAAATGGGCGCGAAACCGCTGGGCCTGGTCGAGCATTACGCCGCCGACACCGACGAGATCGCCACCTACGCCCGCGAGGCGCGGACGGAAGAAGGTTTCAACGCTTATATGCAGCGAAACGTCTTCGGCGCGCAGGAGGCGGCCGAGTGACCTATTCCCGCGACGAATTCCTGATCACGACCATTGCCCGGTTGCTTGAGACCCCCGACGTGCGTCATGTCGCCGTCGGGGCGGCATCTCCCATTCCGGGAGCGGCGGCATTGCTGGCGCGCAAGGTCAACGGCGGCACGCCGCGCGTCTCGCTGATCCATGGCAAGGCGACCAATCCGTTCTGCGACGGCGGACGCGAGATCTTCGACGCCGCCGGGCAGGGGCGTATCGACGTGTTTTTCCTGGGCGGCGTGCAGATCGACGGCCAGGCCAACCTGAACCTCGTCGGTACGGGCGAATATCCGACCGTCGATAAGCGGTTTTCGGGTTCGTTCGGTTCGGCGTTCATGTACTTCACGGTGCCCAAGGTGATCCTGTTCCGGCCCGAGCATTCGCGCCGTGTGTTCGTGCCCAAGGTCGATTTCATTTCTGCGCCCGGCGTCAGCGACCCGGACGTTTATCGTCCGGGCGGGCCGAAGTACCTGGTCACAGAACTCTGCATGATGTCGTTCAACCGCGATGTCGGCCGGTTCAAGCTGGAAAGCGTGACCCCCGGCCGTACGGTCGAGGAAGTGTTGGACAACACCGGTTTCGAAATCGATGTCCCCGATCATGTGCCGGAAACCCCGGCACCCGAGGAAGAGCGTCTGGCCTTGTTGCGCTCGTCGGTCGGGGTCGAGGTGGCGGATACCTATCCCGCATTCGCCAAGGACGTGCTCGGCGTCGACGTCGCGGCTTGAGCTTAAACAGGCTTACCCCCTCACCCAACCTCTCCCCCTTTGAGGGGGGAGAGGGGCTAGCTGCGGCATTGCGTCAGGGTCCCTCTTCCCCGTGAAATGGGGGAGAGGACAGGTGAGGGGGCTTTATTGACCCACTAGAAACTGACCGTCTTGCCGTCTTCCGCCAATTCATAATCGGTGACTTCAGACAGGTGCTTCATCATGTCCGGGCCGAAGTGGGTCAGGATCAGGCGCTTGGGCGCGATCGCGGGCATGCGTTCTTGCAGTGTCGCGAGATCGAGGTGCCCCTTCACCTGCTTATCGAAGAACAGGCATTCGGTGATGAACAGGTCGGCGTTCCGTCCCGCGCCCGCCACACCGTCGCACCACTGTGTGTCGCCGGTGTAGGCGACGGTCTTGTTATCCACCGTAACCCGCAGCGCATAAGGCGGGTCGCCGCAATGGTGCGAGACGGGGAACGTTTCCACGCTCAAGCCGCCGACCTCGGTCGATTCCAGTTTCGGCATCTCGATGACATCCGTTTCGAATTTGCGCGGCGCGTCGGCGGAGCCGGGGAACAGCAGTTCCATCGCGTCGCGCAGCCGTGCCCTGGTGCCTGGCGGCCCGGCGATCACCAACGGCTTTTCGCGCTTCGAATAAAGCTGCGCATCGAGGATGAAGAACGGGATCCCTGCGAAGTGATCGCCATGCAGGTGGGTCAATAGAATCGTGTCGATGCTGTTCGGATCGATCCCATGATGGCGGATCGCGGTCATGCTGGTCGCGCCGCAGTCGATCAGGAACGCGGTCTCGTCGGCCTGAACGTAAAAGCAGGTATTGAAGCGGCCGCCGGTGCCGAAGGCGTCGCCGCAGCCGACAAATGTCAGGTCCATTCGCTCAATTCCCGATCACATTTCCGGCTTCACCAGCGCGCGGTAGGCGTGCCACGTCGCGTGCCCGATCAGCGGCAGTGTGAGGGCGAGGCCGATGAATGCCGTCGCCATACCCGCCGCCGTGACGACGACGATGATCGCCGCCCACACCAGCATCGCGCGCGCGTTGCGGGTGACCGCGAAGATCGACGTCAGCAGCGCGGGCAGGAAATCCGCTTTCTCGCCCAGCATCATCGGCAGCGAGACCGCGCTGATCAGGAACGCGAACACCGCGAACGCGGCGCCGATGACCGTGCCGACGGCGAGGAACGTCAATCCGTCCGCGGAAAAGAACGTGGTGTTGAGCAGGTTCTGCAGCGTCAGCATGCCGTAGGGGAAGTTGATGACATAGATCAGCGCCGCCGTTCTCAGCCATAAAATCAGAAAGAACGACATGGCGAGGCCGAACCCGAGGATTCGTCCGGGCGCGCGCTGCCAAGCGGTCAAAAGGCATTTGAAGGTCGCGGGTTCGCCCGCCTCGAGGCGGCGGCTGAGTTCGTATATCCCCACCGCGAACACCGGCGCGACGAGGACGAACCCGGCGCTCATCGGCCAGACCAGATAATAATATCCGAGCTGATAAAGCCCGACGGTGACGGCGTATCCCAGCACCACGAAGATCAGCCCGTACGTGACGCCGACCCAGCGCGACTGTCTGAGGTCGTTCCATCCCGCCGCAAGCCAGTGCCATGGCTCGGTCGTAGACACCGTGTTGATGCGCGCCGCGAACGGCATTGCCGTCTGTGGCGGGGTCCCGTCCGTCCGATGTGTTTCCGTCTGTTCCGGCATGTTTCTCTCCCCGAAGCACGTTAGCGCGGCGAAAATTATCCGGCAATCGCCGGGGTGAAGTTGCCTTCCCGGCGTGAGGCGATACACTCCCGCTTCGTTCGACATCTTCTTGGAGTTTATCTGTTATGACTGCGCAATCGGCGCCGAAGGGCGCGCTCGACGGTATCAAGGTTCTGGATCTGTCGCGCGTCCTGGCGGGGCCATGGTGCGCGATGGTGCTGGGCGATCTCGGCGCCGACGTGATCAAGATCGAAAGCCCGGAAGGCGACGACGTGCGCCACTTCGGCCCCCCGTTCAAGAACGGCGAGAGTGCGTATTTCATGGTCGCCGGGCGCAACAAGCGAAGCGTCGTTGCGGACCTGAAGACCGAGGAAGGGCTTGCCCTGGTCAAACGCCTTGCGCTGACCGCCGACATCCTGGTCGAGAACTTCCGCAAGGGCACGCTGGAGAAATTCGGTCTGGCGCCCGATGAACTCAGGAAAGAGAACCCCGGTTTGATCGTCTGTTCCGTGTCCGGCTACGGCCGCACCGGGCAGATGTCGGAACGCGCCGGCTACGACTTCGTGATTCAGGCCGAAAGCGGCCTGATGTCGATCATCGGCGATGAGGATCAGGAACCCATGAAGGTCGGCGCCGCCGTGACGGACATCGTCGCCGGGCAGTTCGCGACCCAGGGCGTGCTGGCGGCGCTCTATCACCGGGAACGGACGGGCGAGGGGCAGGACGTCGATATCTCGCTGCTCGACGGCGCGGCGACATTGCTGGCCAACCAGGCGGCGGCGTACCTGATGACAGGCGAACGGCCGCGCAGGCTGGGAAACGATCATCCGACCGTGTGCCCGTACCGGCCGTTCGCGACGGCGGACGAGCCGATTGCGCTCGCCATCGGTGCCAACCGGCAGTTTAGAAAGCTCTGCGCCGCAATGGGGAACCCCGATCTCGCCGACGATCCGCGCTTCGCGACCAACCCGGCCCGGGTCGAGAACCGGAAAGAACTGTATGAATTTCTGGAAGCCACCTTCCTGACGAGGACCCGGGACGAATGGCTGAAACTGCTGCATGCGGAGGGGCTGCCGGCGGGCGCGATCCGTACCGTCGATCAGGTGATGGACGCGCCTGAGCTGGCCGAACGGGGCGTCGTGCAGGAGGTCGAGCACGAAACGGTCGGCAAGATGCGCATCGTCGCGTCTCCGATCAAACTGTCGAAAACACCGGCCCGGGTCTACTTCGCGCCGCGTCCGTTAGGCGCCGACGGCGACAATCCGGACTGGCTTTGAGCCCCTCATCCTGTCCCTCTCCCAAGGGAGAAGGGACCCAGCCGCAGATTTCCCTCTCCCTTGGGAGAGGGAGGGGCCCGCGCGCGTCTGCGCGAGGGAGGGTGAGGGGGCGGGGCAGGCCTAGAAAAATTCAGTATTCGGCGAATCCGAAGAGGCGTATATTCCGCCCATGGTCGAGATCACCGAACGCGAGAACCAACGCCGGGACCTGCTGTCGCAACTGCTGCAGCAGCGGAGCCGTAATGACGCGTTCAATCTCAAGCGCGACCAGCAATCGCCATATACGCCGAAGGGCCGCGAAGTCTACGACACGGTCGAGATTTCCGACGGCGCCAAGATGATCAACCTGAAACGCGGCCTCGATCTTGCCCGCGACATCGTGAACAACACCGATCCGGACTCGCTCCGCGAACAACTCAAGCAAGGTTCCGCCGACATTTCGCGCATCGGCAAGCTATTCCGCGCTGTATTTTCCGGCCTCAGATTCGTCTTCGGGCGTTTTTACTGATCGCATAAGAACCGTCACCCTGAGATTGACTCAGGGCCCATCGTCTTTCGTCGCAGCTGAAGTTCAATCAACCACAGAGACACAGAGGCACAGAGATTAGCCCGCGTCGCAGCCTCTTTGCGTCCTCGGTGCCTCTGTGGTTCCACATTCGGATAGGTCCCGGATCCGCGTGCCGTCGTCCGGGAAAGAGATGTTCTTTGGCTTGAGGAGCTATAGCCCGTAACGCTTCAGTTCCATGCGCTGATCGTGCTTGCTCTCGAACCGGCGTTCGACGCGGCGTTTGATGGCGTTGATCTCGTTCCGGGAATAGCCGCTCGAGTCGTTGGCGTTGTCGTCGTCACGTGCGCCGGCGCTCCGGATATCGTCGAGTTCGCGCCGCAGTTTCTCGATATCGCCGTCGGGAGTGTCGTTGCGGAGCATGCGGCGATGCAGCAGATTGAGCGCGCCGATGTCGTCGGGCCCATACTCGGGCGCGACCGGTTCCTCTGCGGCGTAGATGTCGACGTATTTCTGCACAACCGCGTCGTCGACCGGCGGCGCCTTGGGCGGCCAGTCGGCGATGTCGGGGGCCTGGCAGGCCGCCAGAAGCATTATCGGGATGAGGGTCAGTGCCCGTCTCATCCCCTCTATGTAAGGATCATTTGCGTGCAGCGGAAGAGGGCGATGGTCTTGCCGGTGTTCTCGTCCTCAACCCTGGCGTCCCAGACATGCGTCCGTCCGCCCAGGTGCTGCGCCGTCGCGGTGGCGCGGATGGCGCCTTCGCGGGCGGTGCCGAGGTGGTTGGATTTCAGCTCGATGGTGGTGAAGTTCTTGGCGCCGTCCGGCAGGTGCACGAACGTCGCATAGCCGCATGTGGTATCGGCAAGCGCGATCACCGTCGCGGCGTGGAGAAAGCCGTTGGGCGCGGTGTGGTGCGGTTTGATCGCGAGGCGGGACACGAGCTTGCCTTCGCTGATCTCGACCGGCTCGACGCCCATGTAATCGGGCAGGTAGCCTTTCGCCCGTTCGATCATCATGTCGACGGTGATATCGGGGCGAAGTTTCGGTTCTGGCATTATTGTAGGACTCCGTTGGCGCGCAGCATCTGCGACAGGAACAATAGAAAGAACGAACCGCCTGTCCAGTACAACGCACGCAGAAACCGGGTCCGCTTCTTGTCGCGAATATCCGATACCTTGACGATCTCGTAAACGATCTCTTTGGCCCAGTCGGCCTTCATGACCGCCGCCGCATAGGCGTTCGCGTCCGTGAACTTGAGGGAGTCGAAGTACATCGTGCCGTCGACGGCCTGCAGGTTGCGCTTTTTCGTGACCTTGTCGATGCGAGATGGATAAAGCACCAGCGCGAACATGATGATCGGCAGGATCACCACCAGCCAGCCCGCGAACACGTACCACCCGGCCCATTCCATCGGCACCGGCATATGCTTGCCCGACTGCTGCACCACGCCGAGCGCGAAGATATAGCCGACGCCGACGATCTGCGCCTTGGTGTCGTAGCTTCGGACGGTGTCCTGCGCTTCGCCGAGCACGGACATAAGGGCGTCAGCGTCGAGCTTGTCGTGAAAGTTTCCTGAGACCGGATCGGTCATCGTTTCCTCCTCGTGGTTTTGTGGTGCGCCCTCGCCGGTGGGGCCGGGGCCACAATAGTCGATAATGTGGCGGGAGTATGGCTTGTCGAAAGCGACACATACCCGTTCGAAAGTTCACCCCCTCACCCAACCTCTCCCCCTTGAAAGGGGGAGAGGGGTAAAGCGGAATCTTTTGTCAGGGCCCCTCTCCACCACGTAAGTGGGGGAGAGGACAGGTGAGGGGGTTACCCGTGCGAGGTCTGCTCGATCGCCGCGATCTCTTTATCAATCTCGGCGACGTTCTTTTTCAGGCGTTTGACGTCGGCTTCCGACGCACCCAGCACGCCGCCCGCGCGTTCGGCGGCATCGGCATATCGTCCCAGCTGGTGCTCGAACTCGGCCTTGGCGGCCTTAAGCTCGCGGATGTGGATGTGAATTTCGGTTCGATTATCTACCACTAATTGAACTGTGCAACTTGCTGCATGTAAAATCTGATGGTTCCATGATTTTAGAAAACCTCAACGATGTCTGAGTTCACAGGTGCCAGCAATGAGCATTCCAAATATTGGCGAAGTTATTGTAAACGCATTTGCAAGACTGCCATGGAGATATCAACAAGTTATAAAAAATTCCTACAAGGCAGTGATCCCAATTTTTCGAAAGGCCGAATTCTGGCTGTTCGTTGTTCTTGTCGCGGGACTTTATTCTCTGACGTTCATTGACAAAGCCACTTGGGCTGATTGGAGAGATGCATCAGAGTCAGTAAGAAATTTTGGGCTTGGGGTCGGTGGAGTATTTGCTGCTTCATTTGGTATTTTTCTAGCTTGGCGGAGAACAGAGGCAGCTTCGCGACAGTCATCTACATCGGTGGAGACCCATCGCACTGAGCTCTTTGCGCGTTCGATCGAGATGCTAAAGGATGAATCCCATACGATCCAAGTTGGAGGCGCTTCCTCGCTATATCGTATTGCCCGTGAATCCCCTAAGGATAGTAGAGCGGCAGAAAACGTACTGTATGCCTTTTTGCTTGATGAGACGAAATTCACAAAATCAATGAGAGGGCCGCTTGAGAGAAGGACGTTTTCTCGTCCTGAAGACGCAAGCTCAGTTCAACATGAGAATATTGCAGTTCAAACGGCGTGCAATGCGCTCTTCGACTGGCGAGTGTTTGAATTTCCTGGACCCGATTTTAGTGAATTATGTTTGGACAGGCTATTGCTGTTGGATGCGAACTTGGAAGGGTTGAGCTTTAACGGATCTTTTTTACGTGGCGGTTTTTTTGAAGACGTTTATGCCGGAGATGCGAGGTTTGTAGGTGCAGATCTTGGATTTAGTTTTTTTAGATGGTGTAATTTTAAAGGGGCGAATCTTCAGGAATGCTCGTTCGACGGATCATGGTTTAGTTTATGCAGTTTTGAAGGCGCCAATTTACGTGATGCCGACTTCACCGATAGCGAGTTTTTGTTTGAAGACGCACCTGCATTTCGTGGCGGCGCAAACCATCCACTATCGAAGATAAATTTTTGCGGAGCTGATCTTAGCGGCACTGTGGGTTTAAGTAAGAAAGTGCTTCAAAGCGCTATCACGAACGAAGAGACGATTTTTCCTTAGGCTCTCTCTCACGAGGCCTTTTTCTTGGCGCGCTTGCCGCCGACGTAAGGCGCGAGGTATTGGCCGGTGTAGCTTTCCTTCACCTTGGCGACGTCTTCGGGCGTGCCTTGCGCCACGATGTGGCCGCCCTTGATGCCGCCTTCGGGGCCGAGATCGACGATCCAGTCGGCGGTCTTGATGACTTCCAGGTTGTGTTCGATGACGATCACGGTATTGCCGTTCTCTACCAGCGCGTCGAGGACTTCCAGGAGCTTCTTCACGTCGTCGAAGTGCAGGCCCGTCGTCGGCTCATCCAGAATATAGACGGTCTTGCCCGTCGCGCGGCGGCTGAGTTCCTTGGCGAGCTTGACCCGCTGCGCCTCGCCGCCCGACAGCGTCGTCGCCTGCTGACCCAGGTGGATGTAGCCGAGGCCGACGCGTTGCAGCGTCACCATCTTGTCGCGGATCGAGGGGACGGCCTTGAAGAAGTCGGCGGCTTCGTCGACGGTCAGGTCGAGGACTTCGGCAATGGACTTGCCGCGGAATTTGATCTCAAGCGTTTCACGGTTATAGCGCGCGCCCTTGCAGACGTCGCATTCGACGTAGACATCGGGCAGGAAGTGCATCTCGATCTTGATGACGCCATCGCCCTGGCACGCTTCACAGCGCCCGCCCTTGACGTTGAACGAGAACCGGCCCGGCTTGTAGCCGCGGGTCTTGGCTTCCGGCAGGTTGGCGAACCAGTCGCGGATCGGCGTGAAGGCGCCGGTGTAGGTCGCGGGGTTGGAACGCGGCGTGCGGCCGATCGGGCTCTGGTCGATGTCGACCACCTTGTCGATGAATTCGAGACCCTTGAGGTCGTCGTGCGCGCCCGGGATCTCGCGGGCGTTCATCAGCTTCCGGGCCAGCGCCTTATAGAGCGTCTCGATGATCAGGGACGACTTGCCGCCGCCGGATACGCCGGTGACGCAGACCATGGTGCCGAGCGGCAACGTCATGTCGACGTTCTGCAGGTTGTTCGATGTCGCGCCGGTCAATTCGAGCTTCTGGCCTTTTTTCCCCGGACGCCGCTTGGCGGGGACGGGGATCATTTCCTTGCCGGACAGATAGCGCCCGGTGAGGCTGTCGTCGCAATCGATGATCTCTTTCGGGGTGCCGGCAACGACGACGTGACCGCCGTGGACGCCGGCGCGCGGCCCCATGTCGATGACGTAATCCGCCGAGCGGATCGCATCCTCGTCGTGCTCGACGACGATCACGGTGTTGCCGATATCGCGGAGGCGTTCGAGGGTCTTCAGCAGCCGTTCGTTATCGCGTTGGTGCAGTCCGATGGAAGGCTCGTCGAGCACATACAGAACCCCGGTCAAACCCGAGCCGATCTGCGACGCCAGCCGGATGCGCTGGCTTTCGCCGCCCGACAGCGTGCCGGACGCCCGCGACAGGGTCAGGTATTCGAGCCCGACGTTTTCGAGGAAATGAAGCCGTTCGTTGATTTCGCGGAGGATGCGGCGCGCGATCTCGTTCTGCTTCTTGGTCAATTTCTTTTCGAGGCCCACGAACCATTCCGCCGCCTCGTCGATGGAAAGATCGCTGGCGTCGGAGATATCCTTGCCGTCGATCTTGACCGCGAGGGCTTCCGCCTTGAGGCGCTTGCCCTTGCAGGTGTCGCACGGCGCGACCGTCTGGTAGCGCTGCAGTTCGTCACGCACCCAGTTGCTGTCGGTTTCGCGCCAGCGCCGTTCCATGTTGGGGACCACGCCTTCGAAAGGCTTCTTGATCTCATAGCTTTTGGAGCCGTCCTTGTACTTCATGGTCACGGCTTCGTTGCCCGACCCGAATAGAATGATCTCGCGGTGCTTTTTCGAGAGCTTCGACCAGGGTTGGTCGAGCTTGAATCCGAAGTGCTCGGCCAGGCTTTCCAGCGTCTGCACGTAGTATTTCGACGACGCGCCGGCCCAAGGGGCAATCGCACCCTTGGCGAGCGACTTGCCGTCGTCCGGGACGACCAGTTCGGCATCGAAGAACATCTCGGTCCCAAGACCGTCGCACGCCGGGCATGCGCCGAACGGATTGTTGAACGAAAACAGCCGGGGTTCGATCTCGTCGATGGTGAAGCCGGAAATGGGACAGGCGAACTTGGCGGAAAAGACCGTGCGGCCCTCAGGGACATGATCCTTGATGCCGCCTTTCTTGCCTTTCGGGGACTGGGATTGGTCCGCATCGGCATCGTCGACGTACGCGAGGCCGTCGGCGAGGGTGAGGGCGGTTTCGATACTGTCGGCGAGACGCGTCTCAATACCTTCTTTCACGACCAGCCGGTCGACGACGATTTCGATGTCGTGTTTGTATTTCTTGTCGAGGTCTGGCGCGTCTTCGAGGTCGTACATCTCGCCGTCGATGCGCACCCGTTGGAAACCGCGCCGCGCCAGGTCCTGGAGTTCTTTTTTATATTCCCCCTTGCGGCCGCGCACGATGGGTGCGAGCAGATATAGCCGGGTCCCTTCTTCCATCTCCATGACGCGGTCGACCATCTGACTGACGGTCTGCGCTTCGATGGGCAGGCCGGTCGCGGGCGAATAGGGGATGCCGACGCGTGCGAACAGCAGCCGCATGTAGTCATAGATCTCGGTCACCGTGCCGACGGTCGAGCGCGGGTTTCTGGACGTCGTCTTCTGTTCAATGGAGATTGCGGGCGACAACCCTTCGATGGAATCGACGTCGGGCTTCTGCATCAACTCCAGAAACTGGCGTGCGTAAGCCGACAGGCTCTCGACATAGCGGCGCTGCCCTTCGGCGTAGATGGTGTCGAAGGCAAGCGACGACTTCCCCGAGCCGGAAAGCCCGGTGATGACGGTCAGGCTGTGGCGCGGAATATCGACGCTGACATTCTGCAGGTTGTGTTCGCGGGCGCCTTTGACGCGGATGGTGTCCATATCAAGCCGTTTTCGGGTCGGAAATTGTGAACCGCACAAGGGATAATCGGTATATGGGTTTCCATGTGCCGTAAAGAAAGGATTCGGCCCATTTCCGCGAAAACTGTGGAAGGAAAGCGGTTCAATGCGCCGCCCGGCATACGGGGGCGGGTGACGGCCGGATCAGCCGAACCGGTGCAGGGAACGGTTCAGGCGACGGCCGCTTGGTCGGTGTTGCAGCCCTGCTTGAACGCGCTGACGAGACGGCTCAGCACCTTGATATCTTGCTTTTCCGGCCCCTCGGGTGCCCGTTCAAGCTGTGTCGCAACCGCGAGAAGGTCGTTACACTGTTCGCGCATGTGGGCGTAGGGCGTGCGGTCCAGCCTACCGTCGATATCCATCGCGATCTCGTTCAACTGCTTGATGCAACGATGCGCAAGCGTCCCGTCACTCCTGTCGATGGCCTCGTCCAGGTGCGACGCGCACCACCCGATCCCGCCGATGCTGCTGATCACCTTGCGTTCGTCCAGTTTGGCGCTGGCGTGTTCGATCTGCTTTTTCAACGTCTCGCGCGTGACGCCTTCGGCAATCAGGCGCAACGGGTTCGGCACGTTGACGCAGTTCGCATCGGCGCCAGGGGTGCCCGGCTCCTTACGGCGGTCGGGCCCGATATAGTCGGCCGTCGTCACGAACGGCTTACGCTGAAGCAGGAAGTACGTCAGCCGCCGTCGGAAGGCCTGGGCGTCGAAGGGTTTCAGCGCCAGTCCGTCGAACCCGGCATCGACGATATTCGAGATCGTGTTCTCGTCGGGATAGCTCGTCATCCCGATGGCAATGGGAAAGGGATTCTTGCCGAGCCTGCGTGTGCGAACGTCGCTGACGAGGCTGCACATGGCGCTTTCGATCTCCGGCACGTCGCCGATCAAAAGATCGACGTCGCTGCGTCCGAGACGCGCCTTGACGGTTTCGGGTTTCTCCGTGCTGGCGATCGCGCTAAAGCCGATCTCGCGAAGTATCCCAATGACCAGCGAGCGAAGGTCGTGATTCGGGTCGTATAGAACCACATTTACATCTTTGATTTGCTGCATTTTGACACCACCATCATTACGATAGTTAAAATGGTCGTCTTATTGAACCTAATCGACTGTGATGAATATCACAGTTCAATGATTAAACACACTCATACGTCGTATTTATTGAGTTCAACACGTGACCGAATTGGACATATCGCTGTGTTTCCCTTGTTTATCGGGGCTTAGCGGATTCGGGGGCTTTAAGGGCAGGATTCCTATTAAACTGGCCCAGTACCAGCTTTGATTGGAAAAAATGTGATCTAAGGTAGCAAAACGGGAAAAAAGCCACTAATCCTTCCATTGCGTATCAGGCACGTTGACAGGCGCGCCGCCGTGACGAGACTGCACGCGCACGACGGCATCGCGGAGATTGAGGAGAACGCGAATGAGTGACGAGTTAGAGCAAGAATTCCAGAAAGCCGACGTGGTGCTGTCCGACGCGCTCGTCCAGTTCCAGGACGAAGGGGTGAGCCAATACGTCTACGGCATGGCGTTGCTGGAGATCGGGATCGCCGCACTGGTGAAACTGGAGGAACCGGACGAACAGATTATCGATGTTGCGCGCGCCTTCATCGAAAAGGCCCGGGGATTTCAGGACACCGCGTTCCCAATCCCGCGCGAACAGTAAGGCGAAACGACTCCACTCGCTTTCCGCCAACCGTTATAGTTTCGACGAATTCATCCTAGAGGGGGAAAAATGGCAGGCTCCGTTAACAAAGTCATTCTTGTCGGCAATCTCGGCCGCGATCCGGAAATCCGTTTCACGCAGTCGGGGCAAAAGCTCGCCAACATGAGCGTCGCCACCTCCGACCAGTGGCGCGACAAGCAGTCCGGTGAGCGCCGCGAGAAGACCGAGTGGCACCGCGTCGTGGTGTTCGACGAGCGTCTTGCCGAGATTTGCGAGAAATATCTCAAGAAGGGCTCCAAGGTTTACCTGGAAGGCTCGCTTCAGACCCGCAAATGGACCGGTAACGACGGTATCGAGAAATACACCACCGAAGTCGTCCTGCAGCGCTTCTCCGGCGTGCTGACGATGCTCGACTCCGCCGGCGGCGGCGGCGGCGGTGGCGGCTACGGCGGGGGCAGCGACGAACCGCCTTCGTGGGATGGGCCCGACAGCGGCGGCTCGTCTTCGGGCGGCGGCGGTGGCGGCCGTGGTCCGGGCGGCGACCTCGACGACGAAATTCCGTTCTGACAATCTGACCGAATGACGCACCCCTCACCCTGTCCCTCTCCCGAGGGAGAGGGGATCCACGCCGAACCGTCCCTCTCCCTGGGGAGAGGGTGGCGCGAAGCGCCGGGTGAGGGGATTTTCGCGGAGAAGCGCCGGCAATGACCCACATGCGCCGAAACGTGTTGCTTCTGGCGTCTTGCCAGGCGCTGGCGATGTCCGGCACATCGATGCTGCTGACCGTCAGCGCGTTGGTCGGCGTGATGCTGGCACCCTCCAAGACATTGGCGACCCTGCCCCTTGCGGTGCAGTTCGCGGCGACCACGCTTTCGACCATTCCGGCATCGCTTCTGATGGCGAAAATCGGCAGGCGCCCGGGGTTCACCATCGGTCAGACCATCGGCATGGCGGGGGCCGTCACGAGTGCGTACGCAATCTATATCGGCTCGTTCTGGCTGTTCATGGCGGGGGCGCTGTTGCTCGGGATTCACAACGCGTTCTGGCAGTATTACCGGTTTGCGGCGGCCGAAGTCGCGACCGAGGATTTTCGTGCCCGGGCGATCTCGTATGTGCTGGCGGGCGGGCTTGTGGCAGCGTTCCTGGGACCGCAGCTGGCCAAGTGGACGGCGGATCTTTCTGCGGCGGCGTTCGCGGCTAGCTATGCCGTCATCATCGGGCTTAGTTTTACCGCCATCGTCTTATTGCAGTTCACGCGCATTCCGGATCTTCGCCATCAGGGCGTCAGCAAGGCAGGGCGGCCGATCCTAGAGATTATGGCGACGCCCAGTTTCATCGTCGCCGCGATGTCGTCGACCATCGGCTATGGCATGATGAACATGCTGATGACCTCGACGCCACTGGCCATGACGTTCTGCGGGTTTGCCTTCAACGACGCGGCGACGGTGATCCAGTGGCATATCGTCGGCATGTTCCTGCCGAGCTTCTTCACCGGGCACCTGATCAAGCGTTTCGGCGTCGTCAACGTGATCGCGGCGGGGGCAGCGCTGCAGGCGGTCGCGATCTCATTCGGTCTGGCGGGGGTCGATTACACGAACTTCTGGCTCGGCCTGACGTGTCTCGGCGTGGGATGGAATTTCATGTTCATCGGCGGCACCACGCTGCTGACGGAATGCTATACCCCCGAAGAACGGGCGAAGACCCAGGCCGCACACGATTTCATGTTGTTTTCGCTGGTCGCGGTCACGGCGTTTGCATCCGGTTTTCTCCACGAAACCCTGGGTTGGCAGGCGGTCAATCTGATCGCCGCCGTGCCGGTTTCGGCGGCGTTCCTGGCCGCAGTCTGGTACGGCGCCCGGCAGGCCCGGAAACCGGTGCGCTGAGCCAGTTTCCGGCGATCCGCAGCAAGCCGGAAAAAAGCCTCGAAAAAGACCCCCGCGAGGTTGTTCGCAGGCGCGCAAAATGCTAAAAACAGAAGTCCATCGAGAGTGCTTTCAGGGCGCTCTAGCATCGACGCTTAAGTAACTGATAATAAAGCGATTTTAATAAATTGACAGATACGCCTGAAGCGCCGCCGCCGGCGACTCCGCACGACGATGTGACGCCGGTTTCGATCATCGACGAAATGCGCAACTCGTACCTCGATTACGCGATGAGCGTGATCGTGTCGCGTGCGCTGCCCGATGTGCGCGACGGCCTCAAGCCGGTGCACCGCCGCATCCTGTTCTCGATGAAGGAAAACGGCTACGAAGCCGGTAAGCCTTACCGTAAATCGGCCCGCATCGTCGGGGACGTGATGGGTAAATACCACCCGCACGGCGACCAGGCGATCTACGACGCCATGGTGCGCATGGCGCAGAACTTCTCAATGCGCCTGCCGCTGATCGATGGCCAGGGCAACTTCGGTTCCATGGATGGCGACCGCGCCGCTGCGATGCGGTACACGGAAGCCCGTCTGCACCGCGCGGCGCACGAGTTGCTGGAGGACATCGACAAGGAAACCGTCGACTTCCAGCCCAACTACGACGAAACGGTGGTCGAACCGAAAGTGTTGCCGGCCGGTTTTCCAAACCTGCTGGTCAACGGCGCCGGCGGGATCGCGGTCGGGATGGCGACGAATATTCCGCCCCATAACCTGGGTGAGGTGATCGACGCCTGTTTCGCCTATATCGAAAACCCGAATATCACCATCGACGAGATCATCGCCAACCATATCCCCGGCCCCGATTTCCCGACCGGCGGTCTGGTCATGGGCAAGAACGGGATCATTTCGGCCTATCACACCGGGCGTGGCTCGGTGGTCATGCGCGGCCGTACGTCGATCGAGGAGATCCGCAAGGACCGCTTCGCCATCATCGTTCACGAGATCCCGTATCAGGTGAACAAATCACGGATGGTCGAGATCATTGCCGAGAACGTCCGTGACAAGCGGATCGAGGGGATTTCCGACCTTCGCGATGAATCCGACCGCAAGGGTGTGCGCGTCGTCGTCGAAGTCAAGCGCGACCACGAACCCGAAGTCGTGCTGAACCAGCTTTTCCGCTACACGCCGTTGCAAACCTCTTTCGGCGTCAACATGCTGGCGCTGCACGAAGGCCGCCCGCAGCAGATGAATCTGAAAGAGATCATCGTTGCGTTCGTGAAATTCCGCGAGGAGGTCATCCGCCGCCGCACGATCTATGAACTCGGCAAGGCGCGCGAACGGGCGCACGTGTTGGCCGGTCTGGCCGTCGCCGTCGCCAACATCGACGACGTCATCGCGCTGATCCGCCATGCCCCCGACCCGCAGGACGCCCGCGAGCAGTTGATGGCGCGCGACTGGCCGGCCGAAGACGTGGCGCCGATGATCGCGTTGCTTGACGAGCCGGGGCGCGGCGTCGTCGACGGTAAATACAGGCTGTCCGAAGAGCAGGCGCGTGCGATCCTTGAATTGCGCCTGCACCGCCTGACCGGGCTCGAGCGCGACAAGATCGGCAACGATCTGAAGGAAATCTCTGAACGCATCGCCGAATACCTGGAAATCCTGCGGTCCCGTGAAAAGCTGTTGGGCATCCTCGTCGACGAGTTGAAAGTCATCCGCGACAAGTTCGCCAACGACCGCCGTACGACGCTCGAAGAAGACGCCTACGAGCACGATATCGAAGACTTGATCCAGCGTGAGGACATGGTCGTCACGGTGACGAATGCAGGCTACATCAAGCGCGTACCGATCTCGACCTACCGCGCGCAGCGCCGGGGCGGCAAGGGCCGGTCCGGCATGGCGACCCGGGACGAGGATTTCGTGTCTCAGGTCTACGTCGCCAATACCCACCAGCCAGTGCTGTTCTTCTCGTCGACCGGCATGGTCTACAAGATGAAGGTCTACAAGCTGCCGGTCGGTACGCCCCAGGCGCGCGGCAAGGCGCTGATCAACCTGCTGCCGCTCGATCCCGGCGAGACGATCTCGACCACCATGGCTTTACCCGAGGACGAGACGAGCTGGGAAGACCTGTTCGTGATGTTCTCCACATCCCTGGGGAACGTGCGGCGCAACAGGCTCTCCGACTTCACCAACGTCATGGCCAACGGCAAGATCGCGATGAAGCTGAACGAGGGCGATGCGCTGGTCCGCGTCCGCACCTATTCGGAAGAAGACGACGTCGTGCTGTCGACCAAGGGCGGCAAGTGCATCCGCTTCTCGGTCACCGATGTGCGCGTGTTCTCGGGCCGCACCTCGGTCGGCGTGCGCGGCATCCGCCTGAAAAAGGACGACGAGGTCATCGCGATGTCGATCCTCAAGCATAACGAGATCGATACCGAGACCCGGGACGCCTATCTGCAGGCCGAACACGCGCACCGCCGCCTGCACAACCCGAACGCGGACTATACCGGCCGCGACGAGGACAAGGCCCGTGATACGGAACTGGCCAGCCGCATGGAAGAGCCGGCGTTCCAGGAACTCCAGGAACGCGAGGAATTCATCCTGACCGTGACCGGCGACGGATACGGAAAGCGGTCCTCGGCCTACGAATACCGGATTTCCGGACGCGGCGGGCAGGGGATCACGGCGATCTCGCTGGATCGCGGCAAGGGCAACGACGAAAACCACGTGATCGCGTCGTTTGCCGTGGTCGATAGCGACCAGGTGATCCTGGTGACCAACGGCGGGCAGATCATTCGCACCTCCGTCGACCAGGTGTCCATCGTCGGGCGCGGCGCGCGCGGCGTCAGGTTGTTCAGTGTCGCCGACGACGAGGAAGTGGTCTCCGTGTCCCGTGTCCGCGAAGCGGTCGGCGACGACGAGGGCGAAGACGGCGCCATGGGCGAGGAAGGCGGCGCCGTGCCGGCTGCCGTCACCGCATCGGAATTGCCTGACGGCGCCGACGTGGCGGACCCCGCCGCCGATGTGGAGGACGATCCCGAAGAGGGGCAGGGCTGATGGGCGAAAAACGGATCGGCGTTTATCCGGGCACCTTCGACCCGGTGACCAACGGCCATATGGACGTGATCGGGCGCGCGACCCGGATCGTCGACGAACTGGTGGTCGGGGTCGCCGTCAATATCGGTAAGGGGCCGCTGTTCTCCCTCGAGGAACGGGTCGAATTGCTGGAAAGCTCGATCGCTCATCTGTCCGGTGACGCGGCGTCGCGGATTCGCATCGTGCCCTTCGACAACCTGCTGATCGAGTTTGTGCACACCCAAAAAGCCTGCATGATCGTCCGCGGCCTGCGCGCGGTGTCGGATTTCGAATACGAATTCCAGATGGCGTCGATGAACGCGCGCCTCGACAACCGGATCGAGACCGTGTTCCTGACGGCGTCCGAGCGGAATCAGTTCATTTCGTCGCGATTCGTTAAGGAAATCGGGCGTTTGGGCGGGGACATCGGGCATTTCGTCACCCCCGAAGTGAAACGACGCCTGATCGCGCGTTTCGCGGAGTTGGATGCCGCCGAAGCGGACAAGGCCGACGGCCTCAACGACGGCGGCGACGACTGATCTGCGCCGGGCCGCCCTGAACCGTCATGCCGTCGAAAAACCGTAAAAAAGAGCAAATCGGGCGTTGACCATCTGAGCCCGTCTCCGTAATGTCCCGGCGGTCCGGACGGGGCAGACGCAGCGTCCGGATATCTGTTAGAATAAGAGCTTAAGCGCGCTTAGCTCAGTTGGTAGAGCAACTGACTTTTAATCAGTAGGTCACAGGTTCGAACCCTGTAGCGCGTACCATTTGAAGCCCCCGGAGCCGTTGGTTCCGGGGGCTTTTCTGTGTAATTTCCGTTCGGTCGTCCGCGTGCTAGCGTCACGCCTCTGTCGTCGCATAAGCGGCGTTGATAAAAAGAAAAAAGGGGGAAGAACACATGACCCAACCGTGCGACCTGAGCGCCATCGACGCGCAGCGGTTGATGCAGGCCGGCGAGTTGTCGCCGGTCGAGCTTCTGGACAGTTGTCTTGAGCGGATCGAAAGCGTCAACGGGACCGTGAACGCCATCACGGCGATGGACGAAGCGCGGGCGCGCAAGGATGCGCAACTGGCGGAGCCGGGGTTCAAGGCGGGCGAAGCGATGGGGCCGCTCGCCGGTCTGCCGGTCGGCATTAAGGACCTGAACGCGACCGAGGGGCTGCGTACCACCTATGGCTCGCTGATCCATAAGAATAACGTTCCCGAGCAAGACGAAGCCCTGGTCGCCCGGTTGAGAGCCGCCGGCGCCATCGTGCTCGCCAAGACCAACACGCCCGAATTCGGCGCCGGGTCGAACACCACCAACAAGGTGTTCGGGCCGACGCGCAATCCGTACGATCCGGAGCGGACGCCCGGCGGCTCGTCGGGCGGGTCGGCGGCGGCGCTGGCGACGGGCATGTTGCCCCTCGCACATGGCAGCGACACCGGCGGCAGCCTGAGGAACCCCGCCACTTGGTGTGGGGTCGTGGGGTTTCGCCCGACGCCGGGCCTAGTGGCGCGCGAGGGGCGGACGCTGAATTATACGCATTTCAGCGTACAGGGGCCGATGGCGCGGTCCGTTTCAGACGTGGCGTTGATGATGTCGGGACTGGCCGGCGACGACGGTCGCGATCCGTTATCCGGGGCATGCGATCCGTCGGTATTCACGCAGTTGGACGATATCGACGTTTCCGGTCTGCGTGTCGCTTGGTCGACGGACTTCGGCGGCATTGCGCCGCTGGATGACGATGTCCGGGCGAGCTTCGGGAACGTCATGAAGCTGATCGGTCCGTGGTTCGGGGCTTGCGAGGCGCGCGATCCGGAATTCAAAGACGCCCGAGATATCTTCTGGACGCTCAGGTGTGTCTACTACGTCGCCAATCACGAAGACAGAATATCGAAACATCGCGATCTTCTATCGCCGCAGATCATTTCGAATTACGAAGCCGGATTGTCCATGTCGCTGGTCGACGTGGCGCATGCAGAGCGCGCGTGGGCGAAACTCTACCGCGCGTTCGAGGCTTTCTTCGAAGACATCGACCTTTTGATCGTGCCGGGCAATGCGGTGTCGCCGTTCAAGGTCGCGGACGGCATTCCCAAAACCGTCGGCGGTAAACCGATGGAGAATTACCTGGACGCATCGCTGGTGCGCTCGGCCTTGACGCTGACCGGCCATCCGGTGATCGCGCTGCCGACGGGTGTGGACGCCAACGGGATGCCGTTCGGCGTGCAGATCGTCGGCAAACGGCGCGGCGATCTGGATCTTTTGGCTGCCGCGCATGCATTGGAAGCGAAGATCAAAGCGAACCCGAAGCTCACGCTCCCGCCGCCGGATATTTCCAAGCTGACGTCGTAGTTGATTACGGAAATTCTCATTCCAGCCTGTTGTGACAGGGTTCCGGTTGGCGCTCGTCGCCGCCCCCAGCGGCGAATCGCCGAATCGCCGAAACCGGGTAAGTCTTGAAACGCCGGGCAAACATGGCATTATGCCGCTATCCGTTTAAGGCCTAAGGAGGAGTACCGTCAGGTCCTTGAAATTATTCGGATTCTGGCGGAAAAAAAGCAGCGGAAAACACACCCAAAATCCACAAGATTTAGGTGATATTAAGCTTTCGCATACTATATAAGTGTGCTTTCACCTATCGGTGTCGGCTGCAAAATCGAGATGGATGAGTCACGAATGGTTTCGATATACTCAGTTGCCGGGCGAGAAGCTACGCGTGCGAGGGGGATACATGCGGATTGAGACGAGGGGGCAAAGCAAGGCTCAGGCGGAAAAGACGCGGAGCCCGTACCGGGCTAATCATCGTGCGCGCGCGCTCGCCTACAAAGAAGCGACTGAGGCGGCACGCAATACGCCTGCCGAGGAAAGCCGGATCTGGAGCCAGGTTGGCGACCTGCTGGACCAGCCTGTAAAACCTAAAAAGCGCCGCGCGTAATCAGCGCATCCTAGATGGCGAAAGAAGCCAGCGCTAAATCGCGTGCCGTTGAGGCCGTTGCGGAGAAAGCAGCTTTCGGCGAACTTGTTTCCGAAGTCGTCCGACTAGTCGAGAGCGAGCAGAAACTCACGCTCGTTCTCAACAAGGCGATTTGTGACGAGGTCTTCGAGCGTGCGGTGATCGGGCTGGAGAGCATCTCGGGTATTCCGGCACCGGACGAATTTAAAATCGCAGCGGAACACGCCTTCTGGATCCGGAAGCTCAAACCGTGCCGACATGATATTTTCGAAGACGGCGGTGCGCACGAGATTTTTCTGGAGCACCTTAAGCCAGAAATCAAGGCGGAAGGGCTGGATCAAAAAGCATTCGACCGGGCCGTCAAACGGACTCTCAAACAGGCGGTATCAGGGCGCCTTGAAAACGACCACAAAGAATTGCCACGAGTGCAATTCCTCAATGAGATGGTGGCTGTGAGAGTGGCGACCAAAATTCTCGAGGCGGAGGGCATTTTCTTGCACTACCGGCCAGAAGTGTTTCACGATCTCATTTCCACATTGCGCTATAACTCTGTGTCTCCGGGAACTCTGCGGTTGGTATTCGAAGCCATGAACCCGCCCGAATTGGATATGCGCGAAACCCGCCGTCATCACGCGAACAAGCCGAATTCAACCACTTAGGATAAGTAAGCTTGGCCGTCTGCTGGCGGGGCAGGCCAGTCTTTCAGCCGCCGCCCGTCGTGCAGACGCCGGTCGAGATCCGGTCGTCCGAAATCCAGACGAACGGCATCTTGTCTTTTTCGAAGGTGTCGATCTTGAGCAACTTCACCCCGGTGTTGCCGATCCCTTTGTGGATACTGACGGCGAGAAGCGCGTTCTGCCCGACGGCTTTCTGGAGCAGGCTTAAAACCCAGTCGTCCTGCATCCCGGTCAGCCGCCCGGTGCGATCGTCAAAGGTGAAGCGGGGATAAAGGCGCAGATTCCGTTCGCTATCCGCGTCCGCAACCGGGACGCCGTCTTTATCCAGACGCTTGGCGTCTCGGACCTCGCAGGCATAGAAGGCGGCCGCCGCGGTTGCGGGGTTAAAGCACGCGATCAATGTGGCGGCAACGGCGGCGGCAGTCAGGCGCATCGGGGCCTCCCGGCAGTTCCGCCTAGTGTGCGGAAAATTGCCGGGATGCGAAACCCCGAGGGGGCAGGTGGATTATTTCAGGTGTGAGGAAATCTCGTCCAGAAGCGCCAGCCGTTCCTTCTTGAGCTCTTCCAGGTGCATGTCGTCCATCGGCTCGACGTCGGTTTCGCCGCGGTGAATCTCCCGGTTGAGAGTGTGATAGCGTTCGCTCAGCTTTGCGAAGTGCGCATTGTTGGCGCTGAGGTCCTGGATTTTCTGGGCCTGGCCCGGGAATTCTTCGGTCAGTTCGTGCGGTGTGTGCGACATATGTCTCTCTGCCGTTGGTGGTTGATGTTTCGATACTGCACCCGTGACCTGGGTGCCGCATTGATCCAAGTCAACGGGGCGCGGTGATCAGGCAAGTTCGCGAAGAAAATCGAGCAACAAAGCGCTCACCTGGCCCGGTTGCTCCTGCTGGACCCAGTGACCGGCACCGTCGACCAGATGCGTGCCGCGATAGTCGGAACACGCTGTCGTTTCCATTTTCTCGAGTGCGCCGGGTGTCTGATAGGTGCCCCAGTCGCTTTTGCCCGAAATAAACATCGCAGGGACGTCGATGCTGCGCCCGGCGAAGACCTGCTGTTCGCGCACGAAGGCGTCGACGAACCGGCAGCGATACCAGTTGAGCCCGCCCTGGAATCCCGTCTTCCCGAAGGTGTCGCTGTAAACCCGAAGCTCGTCGTCGGGCAGCCACGCGTTGGCGGCGATCTCGGCGTCGGACGGCATCTCGGGGGCGACCGTTTCGGCCATCGTCTTGTCGAGGTCCATCACGTAATACGTCGGGAGCTTGGCCAGCTCCGACGCCGTCCACCCGCGCAGGCGATGAGGCTGGTTCTTTTCCCAGTCGGCGCTCTTCATATGAAAATAAGCGCGCAGGAAATCGTGAATGCCCTGTTCGGCGGCCCACATGTGGCCGTTCGCGGGGCGGGTCGAATAATACCGGTGATAGTGCTTTCGCGGCGGCTCGAGGGAGGCGAGTTCGACGTCCATGTCGATGGCGGGTGGAGGATTCAACGGCGGCGGTCCGGCAAAAGGCGCGCTCATCAGCGTGACGGACCTGAAGATGTCCGGGCGGATCAACGCGAAATGCGCCGCCGCGGACGAACCGAAATCGTGTCCGACAAGACCGTCGACCTTGTCTATGCCCATGCGTGACAAAAGGCCGAGGGTGTCGCGCAACAAATTCAGAAACCGGAAGCTCGCAAGATCGCCGTTGTAATCCGCATCCCAACCGGTTGTCAGTCCGTAGCCGCGCTGATCGGGTGCGATAACATGATAGCCCGCATCCGCCAGGACCGGCATGACCTTGCGCCAGCTAAAGGCCAACTCCGGAAAGCCGTGCAGCAGCAGGATCACCGGGCATCCCGGTTCACCGGCCTCCAACACGTGCATGTCGAGCCCGTTGCCGTTATCGACCATGCGGGAACGAATGCCGGAAGGCAGGGAATGAATGTACGGAATGTCGTTCAAATCAGGGCGGGACCGGCATGACCCGCTGGTTGGTCGACCGCAGCTTACGCGTCACGTCGAGGAACAGGCTTTCGTAGAACCGGGCCGCGAAGCTGATATCCGAATTCAGTTTTTCCAGCAGAATGGCCTTCGGTACGGTGAGAATCTCCGCCGGGCCATCCGCGACGATGTTGGCACTGGCGCCCTTGCCGTCCATCAGCGACATTTCACCGATCACTTCGCCGGGGCCGAGCGGGCCCGCGAATTCGGCGCAGATTTCATCCAGATAAACCCGGGTGACGCGCAGGAACCCGGATTTGATCAGCAACAGGCTGTCGACGACCTCGCCCTCGGCGATGATCGTGTCCCCGGAGTTGTAGTTGAGAGTTTCGGCATTGGCGACAAGCCAATCGCGTTCTTCGTCCGTCAGTTTGGGAAATGCCCCAATCAGGTTCATCCGCGAAGTCCTCTCTCGTCCCGTCGCCGCAATTATTAGTAAACAGGTGTTTGAGATTTCGCGGCGAGGGTATGATAATCCGGTGTCATGGAAAATTACAAACGCTTAGCCGCTGGTCTTTTGCTGATTGCCGTCGCCGGGTGCGCCGTCGTCGAGAAGGATGGGGATCACATCGCCATCCGGCATTCGTCCGAAAACAACCTGTTCGTTCAACGCGAAGCGGACGATCACTGCGCGTACTTCGGCAAGAAGGCGGTCAAGGTTCAGGAAAGCGACCCGATGGCCTCGATCCTGTTCCTGCGCTCGCGCGTCAGCACGTTCAAGTGCGTCCACGAGAGCGAACTGCCCAAGGACGGGGAGGGGAAGAAGCCCGCGTCCTGACGGGGGCCGTTTCAGATTCGTAAGACGAGTGTCAGTGGACGACGCAGTTTTCGGGTCGCTCTTCGGATAACAGCTCTTCGGCGGCACGCGCGATCCTGAGCCATACCTCGCGGCCCGCCGGATCACCGGCATCGCGCAACTGGTCGGCCTTGATGAAGGCGCCGGCCGGGGCGAATTCCCCGTATTCCTGAATCATGAGCGTAGCAGTCCGGTAAACGTCGGCGGAAATCAGCATGACGGGCCTCGTTCGACCCTTCCTCAGCCGGAAGGGCTTTTGATTACATCGTTGACGGTAACGCCAAGCCGGTCTTCGACAACGATGACCTCACCCTTGGCAATGAGCTGGTTGTTGGCATGAAGCTCAATGTCCTCGCCCACGGAGCGGTCCAGTTCGACGACCGCGCCCCGGCCGAGCTTGAGGATCTGGCTGATCGGCATGTATGCCGTGCCGAGCACCGCCGTCACCTCGAGTTTGACGTCGAGAACGGCCTCCATTTCGCTTCTGGAGCCGTCGCTTTTGACGCCGTATTCCTTGTCTTCTGCCATGGCGCGTATCCTAGTCGTGACTTGGTTAACGGATGGTGAATCCCGCCCTTCCGGAGAATCGGAGCTTACCATTTTAAGCGTTTTCGGGGTATCGGC
This sequence comes from Rhodospirillales bacterium, assembly GCA_023145215.1. Taxonomy (GTDB): domain Bacteria; phylum Pseudomonadota; class Alphaproteobacteria; order Rhodospirillales; family Casp-alpha2; genus UBA4479. The sequence goes on from JAGLED010000026.1 coordinate 29,390, forward strand.
TTTGCGCCGTCAGATCCCGCCGCCCTGATCGATCTCGCCGGTCAGCATGCGGACGCGCTGTCTGAGGCTGGCGAGCGCGGGTTCAGCGAAGCCTTCCTGCTCAAGTTTCTCGACCGTGCTCATCAGATAATCGCGGTTGAGACCGCTCGATCCCTGGGCCCGCATGATGATCTCGGCGGCGCGCATTTCACCCAGGTCGCCGGCATAATGATCGTGATCCGGATCGGCGATGAAGGTGAATCCCTGGACGTGTTCTCCATCGATATTCAAGGGGACGCAGGCGGGCTTATAGGCGTACCCGATCATCTCTCTTTCATAAAGGTAATCAATGATTTGTGGTCTATCCTTGATGTCTATCTTAAAGGCGATCCCGAGGCAGTATCCGCCCGCGTCGAGGCCTAGAACGAGCCCCGGCACGTCCATCGTGCCGCGATGGTGGCGGGAATAGATGCAGGGCGCACGATGGTATCCGTCCAGCCGCGCCGGGCACTGTTCCACGAAGCGGAAACCGGGCCGCCACATTAACGAGCCGTAGCCGAAGATCCACTCGATCTCGGGAATCTCGAACCCGCCCCTGGGGGTCGTCGTCGGGCGTACTTCCGGGTGTATTTCTCTGGGCATGACTCGCGGGTTTTTACGGGGTTTCCGAACGTATCGTTTCGGCTAGACTAATCGCCTGGAATGAAACGGCCAACCTTCGGAATTTAATTAAAATTTTAGGAAAAGTGACGCTTGTCACAGTGCGGTCGGAGTAATGTGTCGATAAAGGGGATACAGGGCGAAGAATCCGTCCTGATTCGTACCAAAAAAGGTGTGTTCGCGGTCGGGGGCTGCAGGACACCGGGCCGGGGGGCCATGAATGAATAATATGCCGACGGATACCGGTGGCGGCGCTGGGGGCTCAGATCGTTCAGGGGACGAGCATATCCTGATCACCGCCGAGGCCGGCAAGGACGTCGTCATCGGCGAAGCATGGTTCCTCCGCGCCGATTTCGATCGTGAAGGCCCGGATCTGGTGATCAAGGGCCCCGACGGCGAACTGGTCATCGTCCGCGGTTATTTCGATCTTCCCGATCCCCCGGATATTACGACCCCCGACGGCGTGATGATCCGCGGCGAGACCGCGACCATCCTCGCCGGACCGCGCACCGACCTTCAATACGCCCAGGCCCAGGAAATCGCTCAGGTCGAACCGATCGGCACCGTTGAAACCATCGAGGGTACGGTCGAGGTGACCCGTGCCGACGGCACCAAGGTCACCCTTCAGGCCGGCGATCCGGTGTTCCAGGGTGACGTCATCGAAACCGGCAAGGCCGGCGCCGTCGGTATCGTGTTCGCCGACGAGAGTACCTTCGCGCTGGGCGAAGCGGGGCGGATGGTCCTCGACGAGATGATTTACGATCCGGCCGCCCAGCAGGGCGAAGCCGCGATCTCGCTGTTGCAGGGCGCGTTCACCTTCGTTTCCGGCCAGATCGCCAAGACCGGCGTCGACGCCATGGTCGTCGATACGCCGACCGCGACCATCGGTATCCGCGGCACGGCGGGCGGTGGCGGCGTCAACGCGCAGGGTCAGATCACCATCGCCATCACCAACGAAACCGGCGGGTTCGTGGGCGAAATAACGATTTCGACGGATGCCGGCTCCAGGGTCATCAACCAGGCCTTCCAGGCGATGTCGGTATCGAGCCGGGGCGACGCGCCGTCGGAGCCGTTCGTGATGACGGCGCGGCAGTTCGGTCAGGCCTTTGGCTCGGCGATGAAGAATCTGCCGAACGCCCAGAATGCGTTGCCGCCCGAAGTCGTGCAGGAAGCCAACCAGGCTTATGAGGAATCTCAGCAGGTCCGCCAGCAAGCCGAACAGGCGGAGCAGGAAAAAGAACAGAAGCAGGCCGAAGCCGAAGAGGCCCAGCAACAGGAACAGGCAGCGGAAGCGGAAGCCGAATCGGCCAAAGCCGAAGCAGCGGCGGCGCAGGAACAGGCGGCGGCACAGGAAGCAGCGGCGGCAGCCAAGGCAGCCGAAGCGGCGGCGGCGGCGCAGGCGGCGGCTGCGGCGGAGGAACAGGCGGCGGCGGCGACCACGCCCGAAGAACAGGCGGCTGCACAGGCCGCGGCGGAAGCGGCCAAGGCGGCGGCAGCCGAAGCGGCGGCGGCGGCAGCGGCGGAAGCGGCGGCGGCCGCACAGGCAGCGGCGGCAGCCGAAGCGGCAGCGGCGGAAAGCGTGGCCAAGGAAGCTCAGGCGGCGCAGATCGGCGCCGAGGCGGCGGCGAAAGCGGGGGAAGCCGCAGCGGCGGCCAAGGCGGCGGCGGCGGCCAAGGCGGCGGCGCTTGAAAGCAGTCCGGAATCCGCGGTCGTTCAGGCCGCCGACGCGGCGGGCGTTGAAACCCACCTGAAACAGCAGGTCGAACAGCAGAAACAGGAAGTCCAGCAGGAAGCCCAGCAGGCCGAGCAGCAGGAACAGGAAGCCCTGGCCCGCGCCGAGCAGAAACAGGTTGAAGCCCAAACCAAGGCCGAAGAGGCCGCGGCCCGTCAGGCGGCGGCTGCCGAAGCCGCGGCGCGTGCCGAAGCGGCGGCGCAGGAAGCGGGGCAGCAAGCCGTTGGCAACGAAGGTGACGGCCAAGGTGATGGTGACGGCCAAGGTGATGGTGACGGCCAAGGTGACGGTGACGGCCAAGGTGACGGTGACGGCCAGGGCGAAGGTGACGGCCAAGGTAATGGTGACGGTCAGCAGGGTCAGGGCGGCGAAGGTGGTGACGGTGGAGAAGGTGGTGAAGGCGGTGAAAATACGCCGTTGCCGCCTCCGACCACTACCACACCGCCACCACCTCCAACAATCATCACGCCGGTCTTCACGACGTCTCCTGTATCGCCGCCGCCCCCGACATCGCCGCCGCCCGACACAAGCAAAGACAACGACAACAATGACCCGACCCAACCCGTCGAGGTCACCGACCCACCGGACGTCACGACCGATGGCACGGCGATCGACGGCTATCTGCGCGGCGCGACCGTTTTTGTCGACGCGAACGAAAACGGCACGCTCGACGCCGGCGAGGTTTCGACCACGACCGATACCTACGGCTCGTTCAGCCTGACCGTCCCGCAGTCGCTTTCCGGCTTCCCGCTCGTGTTGACCGGCGGTGTCGACATCACGACAGGCCTGCGGTTCGAGGGCACGTTGAAGGCGCCCGCCGGTTCGACGGTCGTCACGCCCTTGACGACGCTGATGCAGTACATGGTGGATAACGGTGACGCGGCCGATGAAGACGAAGCCCACGATCTGATCGTGCAGAAGCTTGGCGTTTCGTTGGGCACCGGCGACGACCTGCGCGATTACGACCCCATCGCGGCGGAAGATGGCGGGGTTTTCGCCGCCGGCCTCAAGATCGTCAGTACCGCGCACCTGCTGGCAAATGCCATCGAGGGACGGTCCGGCACGGCGTCGGCGGCGACGGTCGATGCGGTGATCGCCGCGCTTGCGACCGAACTGGCCAATGTCGACGAAAACAACGCCAGCGACAGCTTCGATACGCAAGCGCGTATTACCTCAATCATCAATCGTATCGCGTCGAACCTTTCGGGCGTCACGGCGACCCATTTCACCGGCAACGCCGATGAGATCGCCGGTCTTATCCAGCAGGCGAACAGCCACTTCGACAGCAACACCGGCAGCTTCGACGCCCTGGCACGCGGAGCCTACACGGCGCTCGGCGCGGCGACCGACCATATATATGACGCCGGGCAGGGGCAGGATTTCTCCAGCGTCAACGGCGGGTTCGATTTCTCGACCAACGCGGCCGGTGCGACGCACGTGTCGTTCACGGCAACGACCAATTTCGTGATCGGCACGGCGGCGGGCGACTTCGTTTCCGTTGAGGATACGATCCTGTCGACATCGGGGCGCGACATCATCGACGGTCTTGCCGGGAACGACGTCATCGACGCCGACGACGGGGCCGACGTGGTGTTCGGCGGCGGCGGCGACGACACGCTCTATGGCCGGGGCGGCAACGACTTCCTTTATGGCGATGCGGGCAACGATACTCTCGAAGGCGGTACCGGCACGGATGTGCTGGACGGCGGCGACGGAAACGACACCTTTGTCATCGATACCGAAACCGGCGTCACGGACACGGTGGTCGGCGGCGCGGGCTCGGATACGCTCAGCTTCGAGAACACGACATCGGGCACGACTATTACCGCCGGTCTCGGCACCGACAGCTTCATTGGCTCGTCGATGGGCCTCTCGAACGTGGATTTCAGCGGGATCGAGAACCTTCGGGGCGCGTCGGGCAACACCAACGTGCTGACCGGCGACAGCGGCGACAACACGCTGACCGGCGGCGGGGTCTATGACTCTCTGAGCGGTGGCGCCGGTAACGACACCCTCGACGGTCAGGGCGGCGCGGATATTCTGAACGGCGGCGACGGCGCGGACACCATCTTCGGCGGGTCGGAGAACGACACCATCGACGGCGGCGCGGGCGACGACGATATCGACGGTGGCACCGGCGACGACACGATCACCGGCGGCACCGGCAACGACACCATCGACGGCGGCGCGGGCAGCGACCGGGTGCGACTATCCGGCAGCCGCGACGATTATAGCTACGAAGAAGTTTCGACCGGTGTGTTCGAATTCACGCGCACGTCGACGGGCGAGGTCGATACGCTGACCAACGTCGAACTTGTCACGTTCGACAGCGGACCGTCGCTCAGCCTTGAATCGGTGAATGAGACCGACGGTTCCGGCGTCGTCGGCGGTAGTGAACAGGGCGATACCATCGTCATGACCGGCAACGGTGAAGCGTTCGGCTTCGGCGGTCCGGATGCGCTCAGCGTGACGGCCACGCCGACCGACGTGACCCTCGAAGGCGGCGAAGGGAACGACATCCTCGAAGTCGATCATGGCAACAGCGGCACGATCGTCGCGCGCTATGAGGGCGATATCGGGGACATCACCGTCGCCGATGACAGTGCTGTCGTGCGTGCGCCGTTCGAAACCGCGGACAGTGCATTATCCACGGCGCTCGACAATATCCTCGGCAACGACCGGGCGGGAACTTCCGCCGGTTTGATGTTCGATGCGAATACGTTCGGCACGGACAACTCCGATGACGCATTTATCGCCCTGAACAGCACATCTTTCAGCCTCTCGAGTTTGACGAATATCGCGAGCACGATATCCACCCTGCAATCGGCCATCGATCTGGAAAATGGGCAACAGGCGCCGCTCGATACCACCCTGGCGCAACAGTTTATCGACGATTATCTGACGCCCATCGAAACGGCTATCGACAACGCCGTTTCCAACGCCACGGCGGCATTCGCGAACGTGCCGACCGTGGACGCGGTCGCGTATCCCGAACGGGCGGAAACCCAGGGCATCGTCGCCGGGAACGTCACCTCCTACCTGAACGGTTCGTTCACCACGATTTCGGCGCTTTTGGGGGCGGAAAGCTACAACCAGAGCGAACTCGACCATATTTCGGGTGCGACGTCGTCCGACCATTTCTTCGTCACGGCGACAGACAACAATACCGCCGACGGCGACGAGGGAACGGACATCCTGACCGACGTTAACGCGGTCGAGTTCGAAGGCGGCATTACCGCGAGCGTCTCAGACGTGCTCAACAATTCTCACACGGGAACCACGGGCGCTGACATTCTGGATGTGGATAGCGTCGGCGAGAACCTTGTCTACGGTGGCGCCGGCAACGACACGCTCACCGGCAGCACCGCCGCCGACATTCTGGCCGGTGGGACCGGGAACGACTACATCGACGGCGATGCGGGCGACGACCAGCTTTCCGGCGGTCAGGGCGACGACACCGTTCTGGGTGGACTGGGTAATGACATTCTGGTCGGCAGTGCCGGGAACGATACGCTGACCGGCGGCGACGGTAGCGATACCCTCGACGGCGGCGCCGGCACCGACACGGCGGTGTTCACCAATAACCTGAGTGACTATTCGTTCACGTCGACGTTCGACGCCGACGGCGATCTTGCATCGCTGACGGTCGGCCACTACCCGGCGGGCACGCTGTCGCTCGCGGGCGATGGTGAGGACGTTCTCCGGAACATCGAAAACCTGACGTTTGCGGATGCGACCCTCGATCTGAGCAACCTGAGCGCATCGGGGACCGCCGCCGACGACCTGCTGCTCGGCAGCACCAGCGCCGAAACGTTTACCGCGGGCGCGGGTAACGACGTCGTTTACGGGCAGGACGGCGACGACCGGCTCGACGGCGGGGCGGGCGGCGACACGCTGATCGGCGGTGCGGGGGCGGACACCTTCGTGGTGTCCGAAGGGAACGATACCATCGTCCCGGACAGCGGCAACGATACGCTGGAGTTCGATGCCACCAATCGGACCATCCGCGGGTTGGAGCGCGATGGCACGGACCTCGTGCTGACCTTCGAAGATGCCGACGGCGACGAGCACACGACCACCGTTCAGGGCGCATTCGGGGCGACGCCGCTGCAGGCGATCCACATCTTCGATAACGACGAAGGAAGCGATGCCACCTACGCCTTCCGGACCTTCCTTAACGGGGTATCGGGCGACGAAATCCTGTTCGCGACGTCGGCCGGCAGCATCATCAGCGGCGGCGACGGTCATGATCTTATCGTCGGCGGGGCCGGGAACGACATTCTCGACGGCGGCGACGGCGACGATCTGTTCCTGGGGAGCGCCGGTGACGACACGATTACGGGCGGCCCTGGATACGACAGGGTGTCTTATGAGACAGCGGATGCCGGTGTCTCCGTCGATCTCGGCCTCGGCACCGCCACAGGCGGCGCGGGCAACGATCAGCTTTCGGGCATCTGGGACGTCGACGGCTCGCGTTTCGACGACATCATCACGGGCAACACCGACGACAACATCCTCTACGGCGATGCCGGCAACGATACTTTGGACGGCGGCGCGGGTGAGGATTTCCTGATCGGCGGCGCGGGCGATGACACCCTGATCTATGACGGCGTCGACAACGAGGTACATGGCGGCGCGGGCGAAGACACGGTGCAGGTCGCCGATGGCCTGAACTTGGCGATCATCGACGGCGCGACGCCGACCGACCCCGACGTGCCGACGACCCCGACCGGCGTGACCACGCCTGCCGATGCGCTGCAGGAAATCGAGAACATTCTGCTGTCGGGCGCCAGCGGCAACGATCTCTATCTCGATGCGGCGGGCGTGCTGCGCGTCACCGATACGGACAACACGCTGACCATTCAGGGCGGTGCGGACGACAGCATATCGGCGACGGATGCGGATGGGACGTGGTCGCTGACCGGCACCGAGACCATCGACGGCGAGTTATATAATGTGTACGAGGCGGAACTCGATCACGACAGCAACGCCGCGACCCCGGACCAGACGATCACGCTGAAGGTCGATCAGGATATCGAGCAGGGCGGGATCGCCAACGCCGCCGCGCAGGTTTCCAACCCGGTGATCAACGGCGCGGGGCAGGCGCTATTCGGGCTCGACGGGGTCGCGATCACCGATAGCGACGATCAGGGCGGCACGTATACCGTTACCATCGCCACCGGCGGCCTCGCGTTCCTCAACGTCGACGATACGGTGACGGGCGGTCTGACCGCGGCCGGGATCGACGGCAACGGCTCGAATACGGTGACGCTGACCGGCACGCTTTCGGCGATCAACGCGACCCTCGCCGCGTCGGGCGGACTGACCTACGCGACCAACGGCCAGACCGGCAGCGACGCGCTCTCGATCACCGTCGTCGACGACGGCGGCACCGTCGGGATCGCACGGACGATCACCGACAGCATCGATGTCAGTCTTCAGCTCGTAGACAACACGGCGACGATCGGCAGCAGTCCGGATTTCGATACGGTGGGGATCTGGAGCGAGGGTGTTCTGCCGTCGGCCATCCATAACATCATCGTACCGGGAGGCAGTGGTTCGCTGCACCTGGAGAACGGTCATGTCGCAACCGTCGGCGCCGCGTCTGTCGATAACGCGTTCTATATCACCGACGGGTCGTTGACCATCAACGGTGACGTTACGGTGCCGACGTTGGGCTATTTCCAGGTCGACGGCGGCACGCTCACCCTCGACGGCGGCATCGATGACAACGGCCGCTTCTACCTGAAGTCCGGGACGCTTGCGGGTGCAGGCGACATCTCGGTGTCGCGCTTCTTCTTTGGCTATCAGGGGACGAGCGGCGACGTCATGACAATCACCGCCGATCTTACGGTCGCCGACGTTGCGTCTCAGGTATCGCTGGTTCAGGGCACCGGCAGCACGGTGATCGACGGCGGGTCGATTACGGTTGAGGGCGATCTGGGCTTCGAAAACGGGCAGACCGGGTTTGAGCTCGACAACGGCGCCGAGATCACGGTCGCCAACGGCGGTCTGCTCGACCTTGAGGACGCCGACGGCATCAACGTCGGTTCAGGCGGCGGCAAGGTGACGGTGCTTGCGGGCGGCACGCTTGACCGCTCTACCAACACCGGCGACACGGCGATCCACGCCGAGGTCGATCTGGCGGGCACGCTGACGGTGCAGAGCGGCAAGCTGGAACTCGCGGGCGGCGGGTCGATCACGAATTCGGCGACCGTTTCCAGCGGCGCGATCCTTGAGCTCAGCGGCTCGAACGCGTTCGCCGTCGACGCTGCGTTCAACCTCGGCGGCGCGGGCACGACGCTTCTGGACGCGGCGACGGTAAACGTGACCGGCGCCTTCGCGGTGCTTGGCAGTCACACCCTCGACATTGCCGCGGGCACGACCGTCAACGTCACCGACGGCTCGTTCTCCAACGCCGGTACGATCACGGGTGAGGGCACGCTTAACATCGCCGACGGCGTTTCTTTCACCAACACCGGTATCATTGATCCGGATGGGTCGCTGACGATCACCGGCGACATCGCGCTCGAGGCGTCGGGCGGCCTGACTCTGGACATCGCAGGTGTCGCTGATCACGACGTCCTGAATGCGGAATCGCTCGACCTCAGCGATCTGAGCGATACCTTGAACCTTGTCTTCGCGAACGGCGCCAGCGACGGCGACGAATTCCAGATCGTGACCTACACCGAAAACGACACGGACCTGTCCGACGTCTTCAACAACGTCAACGTGACCGGTCTGGGACCCACCCAGGACATCGAGCTCACCTATACCGCGACAGGCATCACGGCGACGGTGGTGCAGCCGCCGGACATCCTCGGCGCCAGTGTCAATGCCGGTGCGCTGCAGTTCGATGGTGTCGACGATGTCGTGACGACACCGGTCACGGCGCTTGGTTCAAGCTTTACCGTCGAAGCCTGGTTCCAGACCGGCGACGATCCGGCTGACGGTAATTTCCGGCCGATCCTCTCAAAGCAGGGGACGACGCCGGACAACTACCTGACGCCGTTCGATCTGCAGATCCAAAGCAACGGCAATCTGAACTTCTTCATGGGGAACGGAAGCAATTATGGTGTTTCGCTAGATGGCGGCACGCTCTCCGCCAATACCTGGTATCAGGTGGCGGTCAGCTACGACGACACCGACGGCACGACGACGATGTACCTGGACGGCGCCGAGGTTGCCACGGACACGTTCAGCGGCACGCCGGTCATAAACAGCGAAGCGATCCAGATCGGTCATTTTGAAAACGGTGCCAGCCAGCATTACGAAGGTGCCATCGGCGAAGTGCGGATTTGGGATGACGTCCGCACGGCGACGGAGGTCGCCGACAACTTTGATATCCGTATTGCCGATCCGTCGACAGAACAGGGGCTTGCCGCCAACTGGACGTTGGACGAACTGAATGCCGCCGGCAAGGTTGTCGACGTGACGGGCAATGGCAATGACGCGCAGGTTCTTCAGGGACCGCCGGTCGATACAAGAAGCGCGGTCGCAACATTTGACGGTACTGGCGACTATATCGACCTTGGAACGGGTGCCAACCTGATTTCCGGCGATTTCACCTGGGAAACCTGGGTCAAGCTGGACGAGACCCCGGCGATTGCCGGCGTCTTGATGCAGGTCGGGACCGAAGGAAATACATCGCAAAGCGCCCGGCTTCAAATCAACTCGAGCGGGCTGGCCGAGTTCCTGGTTTACAATGCTTCCGGTCATCCGGTCGGGACAACGAACCTCGCCGATGGACAATGGCACCACGTGGCGGTGTCGTATTCGGCCACCAGCCCCACCAACCAAGTGCAGCTTATCGTCGACGGCGTCGTTGAAACGACGACCAACCCGACCGCCCCCAGCCTCGTGGCAGGAACGGCGGCGCTGGGTGCGACCGGCGTGCCGCATCTGAATTTAGATGGCGAAATGGCGGATGTCCGGTTCTGGGACTCGGCCCGTACGGCGACGCAGATATCCGCTGACAAGGATGCGCGCCTGAACGGAGACGAACCCGGGCTGATCGGATACTACCCGCTCGAAAGCGACGCCAACGACTATCAAACCAACACGACAGCATCGAACGGCAACCTGGTCGGCAACACCTCTTTCGTGAACAGTTCGCCGGACCTGCTGGGCTCCGATGTTTCGGGCGCACTCGATTTCGACGGCGTGGATGATGTCATCAGCATCCCTGACAGCGCCGATTTCAGGTTCTCCGCCGGGCTGTCGCTGAGCGCTTGGGTCGAATTGGATAAGCTCTCTGCCGCCGGAATTCCGACCAACAACGATCTGCAAACCATTGTCGGGCGCTTCGGCGGTACGACTGGCGTCAACCGCGCTTTCCTTTTCGAAGAATTGGACGGCGGCAAGCTACGGCTAGCGATCGACAACACGTTCTCCGTTACCACCGATGCCGCGGTGTTCGAGGTCGGCAAGCCCATTCATGTCGCCGCGACTTACGACGGCAGCACGGTCAAGCTTTTCGTCAACGGCGAGGTCGTCAAGACCGCCGCGACAACGACGGCAATCCCGGATGCCGTGGGCCTGGACACGCTGATCGGCGACATCAATATTTCGCAGGACCGCTTCGTTGACGGACGCATCGCCGACGTTGCGATCTACAATCAGGGGATCAGCGACACCGACGTCGCGAGCATTTACAGCAACGGCGTCGACGACGGTGCGGCCGGTCTCATCGGCCATTACAATCTCGGTGCCGCCGATGTCGAGGCGGGGACGGTCGCCGATCTCTCGCAAGCGGGCAACGACGCCAATCTCGGCACGACGGCGACGGCAGGCGAGACGACCGAACCTGTCATCGCGTCCTTCGGCCCGCCGCTTTACGGCAGCGAAATCACGCTGACCGAGGACAGCGCCTATTCCGGCGTCATCGCCGCCGAAGATGCGTCTATTGCGCTTTATGCCGTGGATACGGGCGGCGACCCGGCGAACGGGACGCTCGACCTGGATCCCTCGACCGGGGCGTTCACCTATACGCCCAATGCCGATTTCTCGGGAAGCGACAGCTTCACGGTTATCGTTTCCGACACGCAGGGACTCACGTCCACGAAAACGATCACCGTCGATGTCGAGAGCGCGGCGGATGCGCCGGTGATCCTTGGCGCCAGCGATGCGCAGATCTTCGTGCAGTTGGACGGCACGGACGATTACCTGACCGTTGAGGACGATTTCTCCGTCGATTTCGGCGCCAGCGACTTCACGGTGGAAGCCTGGGTTGATCTCGCGAACTTGTCCGGTAATGCGACGTTGTTCGACAAACGTGGAGCCGACGGATCGGGTGTGTTCGCATATATCGATTCAAGCGGCTTCATCAATCTCGGGATGAGCGACGGCCTGCAACTCAACGCAGGCGGTTCCAGCACCGGCACCATCGACGCAGAGGGCTGGCATCATGTCGCGATCTCCGTCGACCGTGACGGCAATGCGGATTTCTATATCGATGGGATGCTGTCGGGCAGTGCGGACGTGACGGCATTCGACCAGGTTCCGCTCGCCAACAACGATCCGCTGCTGATCGGCAAGGCTTACAATGACACCGGTTATCTGCAGGGTGCCATCGATGAAATCCGCGTCTGGAAGGAAGCCCGTACCGATCTTGAGATCGCGCAGAACTATGCCACCAAGATCGTGACGCCGAGCGCGGAAGAGAAGCTGGTCGGTTACTGGAACTTCGACAACATCGACACCCACGACGAAGAGTACGCCGATGACCTGTCGTCGTATGGAAACCGGCTCTATGCCGGCGATCCGTACCTGGACGATCAGGCCGACACGGCATCCGGCGAAACCGTCAATCACCTGATCAAGGCGTCGGACTTCAATGGGACGTCGTCGAACGTCGATCTGTCGGCGAATGCGGCGGCGCTCTCGACCGGGACCGGCAGCTTTACCTACGAAGCCTGGATCAAGACGACGTCTTCGGCTGACGGCGAAATCCTGACTATCGGCGAGAATGCCGGCACCAACAACATCTCGACGCAGTTCCGGATGTTGTCCGGTGGTACCGTCAAGTTGCAGATGGCGAATGCCGGCACCGGGCCGGTCAGTACGGCAACAGTCAACGACGGCCTGTGGCATCACGTCGCCGTGCGTTATGACGCCGTGACGGGAATGGCGACGCTGGTCATTGACGGCGAGGAAGACGGGACTGCCGCCATCAGCCCGAACCTCGGCAGTTCGGTCGCCTATATCGGCCAGAACGCCGCCGGGACTGCCGAGTTTTTCGACGGCGAAATCGCCGACGTCCGTATCTGGGATTATGCCCGCGACACCGGCGAGATTTCGAACGGCCGCGAAAACTTCCCGCAGCCGGACGAAGCGGGGCTTCTGGCTCACTACAAGCTCGACGGCGCCGACGGCTCGGCGGTCAGTGATTCCTCGATCAATGGTTACGACGGCACGGCGAGCGGCGTGCAGACGACGGAAGCCGCTGCACCTGTTTTCTCCGCCGCGATCACGATGGACGAGGACCAGACCTTCACCGGTAACCTCGGCGCCATCGACCCGGACGGCACCACGACGCTGACCTTCACGACGCAGAGCGACGCCGCGACGGCGAACGGCGGCACGGTCACGGTGACGACGGGCGGACTGTTCAAGTACACGCCGGCGGACGGGTATTTGGGCGCCGACACGTTCGACGTCACGGTCGCGGACGCGGAAGGCCACGAGACCACGCGGACGATCACCATCAACACGGCCGCCTATGACGATCCGCCGGCGCTTCTGGGCGTCGCGCCGACGTCGGGTGCGCTGCAATTCGACGGGATCGATGACGGCGCCCAGATCGGTGACGGCAGCGGCACGGGGCTTGTGACCGGAAGCGGCGATTTTACCTACGAAATCTGGTTCAAACGTGAACCGGGTGCGCTCGCCAACGATGAAGTGCTGATGCAACTCGGAGCCTCGGTCACGGACCAGCGTGCCAATCTGCACATGAACACGGACGGCACGATCGATTTCGATCTATACAACAGCCCGAACGGACCGACGTCGGCCAGTGCCTACAACGACGGGGAATGGCACCATGCCGCCGTCGTGAACTCGGGCGGTACGGTGACGCTCTATGTCGACGGCCAGTCCCAAGGTACGGCGTCCTATTCGCCGAACATCCAGGCTGGTGGGGCCGTCATCGGCAACAGTACCGAAGGCGTTCACAGCTTTACCGGTCAACTCGATGAGGCGCGCATCTGGTCCGAGGCCCGTTCCGTCGAAGAGATACAGCAGAATTACCAGCAGCGCCTGGATACGGGTGTAGACAGCACTAACCTCGCGGGCTACTGGCGCTTCGATCAGATCAGCGATGCCGGAACGGCGATTGATTTGTCGGGCAACGGTAACGATGCCGTTGTCGGCCACGGTGCGCCCGTCGACGCGTTTGCGCCGACGATGAGTTTCAACGGCGCCACCGACGAAATCACCACCGCCAGCCCGCCGCCGATTTCCGGCAATCACACGGTCGAAGCCTGGTACAAGACGACCTCGACGGGCACGGTTGCCATCATTTCGACGGATGATGCGAATGCCGACACCCGTGACGCCATGCAGATCTATGTCACGAACGGGCAGCCGAACCTCGAAGTTGCGGGCGACAGCGGGGTCGACGTATTCACGCTGAGCGCCAATTCGACCAACGACGGCGAATGGCACCATATCGCTTATTCCTTCGATGTGACGACGCAGACTTTCACGGCCTATCTGGATGGAGCGCCGGCAGGCGGCTCGCTGACATTAAACCAGGATATCGGCAACTTTGCGCCTGACGGCAATCTTCAGATCGGCATCAACCGCCTGGGTAGTGCGAACTTTAACGGCGAGATTTCCGATGTTCGGGTCTGGGACGATATTCGCACACCGACGGAGATTTCGGATAATTACACCTCCCGTCTGAACGGCGCCGAGGCGGATCTGGCCGCGTATTACCCTCTTGATGCCGACGGCACCGACAGTACGGCAAACGGCAACGACGGCACGGTCACGGGCACGACGCTTGTCACTCCGTCAACGTCGCCGACGCCGATCCCGTTCGCGCGCTCGCTCGAACTGGACGGGACGGACGATTACGTCGACTTCGGCCGGGGCGAGAACAGCGAACTTGCGCTCGCCGGCGACGTCAGCGTCGAATTCTGGGCAAACGCGGACTCGCTGTCCGGCAGCCCGTTCACATTCGGCGCCAGCGGCGAAACGTCGGGCGCAAACGTCCAGTACCAGCTCTATTTCGACGGCACGGACCTCAAGTACTATCACGAGAGCGGCAGCGGTTCCGACACGGTGCTCAACTTCGGTTCGACGGACTGGAACGCCGGCGAGTGGGCGCACGTCGCCCTGGTCCGCGACGCCACGGCGCAGACGGTTTCGCTTTACGTCAACGGCGTGCAGCAGGGTGCGGCGCAGTCGTATGCCACGCCGCCCAGCGACGGCGGCAGCGGTTCGCTGCTGTTGGGCCGGACGGCGACCTTCAGCGAATATTTCGACGGCGAGTTCGCCGATCTCAGGGTCTTCAACACGGTCCGCACCGTCGATGAGATCCGCGACGGGATGACCGGTTACATTGATCCGGAAACGCCGGGTCTGGTCAGCAACTGGCGTCTGAACGACGACCTGGGCGCGACGACAGCGGGCGGCACCATCCTCGACAGCGCCGGGAACAACGACGGCACGACGATCAGCCAACCGGTGTTCGTCGACGGCTCGGCGCCGGTCTACAGCTATCAGTTCACCACCGACGAGGACATGGCGGTTTACGGCTCGGTCGTGGCGACGGACGTGGACACGGGATCGCTGACGTTCACTGTCAGCAAGAGCACCGACCACGGCGGGCTCGAACTGAATTCGGACGGCACGTTCGTCTATACCCCGGCGGGCAACTATTCCGGCGCGGACAGCTTCGAGGTTCGCGTTTCCGACGGCAACTCAAGCGTGACCCGCAAGATCAGTATTTCGGTTGCGGCCGAAAACGACACGCCTGAGATCTTGGGCGCGCAGACGTCGTCGGGCGTCATCCAGCTGGATGGCGCGGACGATTACGTGCAGGTGCTGCACGACCAGGCGCTCAACCCGGGCGAGGGCAGCTTTTCCGTCCAGGTCATGGCCGACTTCCGCGACACCACGACGCTGCAGTCGCTGATCTCAAAGGGCAACGAAACTTCGAGCGTTGAAGGCTGGAACATTTTTATCGAGAGCGGTTATCTCTATGTCCGGATGGGTAATGGCGGTATCGATGCCTCCGAAAAAGCCGAACTCCGTTACGATCTGACGGGGGTCGACGGTTGGCACGAAGTGACGTTTACCCTCGACCGCGATACCGGCTCGTTCGACGCGTATTTTGACGGGGCGTCGACGGGCTGGTCACAGACGGCGGGGCGCGACAACGATCCGTCGAACTGGAATATCTCTAACAGCGACACGCTTCTGATCGGTAAGACGGACGCCGATACCGGTTTCGCCGACGCCGCCGTCGATGAGGTCCGGATCTGGAACAAGGCGCTCAGCGCCGATGAGGTCGCCGCCAACTCGAACGCCGAACTGACCGGCAGCGAAACCGGCCTGACCGCCTACTGGCAGTTCGAGACGGATCAATACGATCCGTCGATGGGGACGATTACCGATCAGACGGGTAACGGCTTCGACGCCTATCTGGGCGATTTGTCGGTCGGTGACGACGCGGAACCTGCCGTTATCATTCCGCCGGTCCGGGCGATGGAATTCGATGGTGTTGATGACAAGATCGTGGTCCTCGACAACGACCAGCTTTCGACCGGCACCGACGACTTCAGCATTGAAGCCTGGGTCTACCGCGCGACGACCGGTACAGAAAATGTGATCATCGACAACCGGGATTCCGCCTTCAAGGGCTGGATGCTGGGCGTTAGTGCCGGTAATACGCTCGAATTGGCGATGGAAGACGCCGACGGCAACACCAGCAACGTCTTCTCAACCGCGACGATCCCGACCGGGCAATGGGTGCATGTCGCGGTCACCGCCGACCGCGACGGGGACGCGACGTTCTATGTGAACGGCGTCAACGGCGGCTCGGCCAGCATCGAGGCGTCGCCCGGCTCGCTGACGGCGGTCAGCAATCTGCTGATCGGGGATACCGACACGTCCGGCTCCACCTACGACCCCTGGAACGGGATGCTGTCGGACGTCCGCGTCTGGGATCACGTCCGTGATGCGTCGGACATCGGCGGCGACAATTTCGCCAACCTGCAACAGCCGCAACCGGGGCTTGTCGGCAACTGGCGTCTGGACGATCAATCGAGCACGGGAGAGGCCACGGATTATTCCGGTCACGGCAACAACGGCACGATTAACGGCGCGACCAGTGTCACGACGGCACCTGATATCTTCGGGACCGCATTGAGTACGGAAGAGGATACACCGCTTGTCGGCGTCCTGAAGGCGACGGATGCCGAGGGGGATGCGCTTTCTTGGTCGGTCGTTTCCGGCCCCGTGAACGGTCAGCTCTCGCTGTTATCGGACGGCACCTTCAAGTATGTGCCGGATGCGGAATTCGCGAGCAGCGACACCTTTACCGCCAAGGTCACCGACGCCAACGGCGCCTCGCGCACGCAGACTTACACGATCACCGTCGGCGAGCTTGTCGATGCGCCGGAAATCCTGGGTGTTTCGGCGCACGAAACGGTGCTGCAGTTCGACGGTCAGGACGCACTTGTCGCCGGGCGCGGCAATGGCGACGAACTCGCGATCACGGGCGATGTCACGGTCGAAATGTGGATCAATCCGTCGACCCTGAAGAACGCGCATCTTTTGACCTTCGGCTCGGCGCAGGAAACGCTGGATGGCAACGTCCTTTACGGTCTTGAAATGCAGTCCGGCGGGCAGCTCAGGTTCTTCCACGAGGACGCGGGCCTAAACAATATCGTCCCGACGACCGGGGCAGGGACAATCTCGGCCGGTGAGTGGGCGCACGTTGCCGCCGTTCGGGACACCGACGCGGGCGAGGTCAGCTTCTACGTCAACGGCGAACTGATCGACACCATCGCCTATTCCGGCGAGGCCGCGGGCGGGGCGGACAGCCAGCTTCTGTTCGGCGCGCTCGACCTGACCAGCGATTACGAAGGTCTGATGGACGAGGTCAGGGTCTGGAACGGGGTCCGAACCGCAGACGAGATCTCCGCCAATTATCAGCGCAAGCTCGATGACTCCGACATCGCCCAGGCCAGTGAGCTTGTGGGCTATTGGGACTTCGACGCAAAGAATGCCGACGGATCCTACGTCGATTTGAGCGGCAGCGGCGCCGATGCCGTGCCGGCATCGACGACGGTCAGCGATGTTGCCGGTCATTTGTCGCGCTACACGACTTTCGACGGCACGGACGACAATATCATTGTCGCCGATAACGCCAACCAGAGCGCGGCAAACATCACCATCGAAACTTGGTTCCGCGCCGATCCGACCGGCACGGGATTTCAGCGCATCATCGGAAAGGAAACCGACGGGGGCGCCGCCGGCGAATACAGCCTGTATCTGGACGGCAGCGGCGTACTCAACGGGACCGGCGGGGGGCTTACCCTCAACGGCGCGGCCGATCTGCGAGACGGCGAATGGCACCACGCCGCACTTGTTATCGAATCCGGTATCATCGGGGTCGGGAATACCAAGCTCTACCTCGACGGTGCCGAGGTCGACAACAGCGGTCTTGGAATCCTGGTGCCTGCACCCAGTTCGTCGCAGCCCTTCATGATTGGCGATTTCGACGATGACGGGGATTACCCGCAGAACTTCAAGGGCGATATCGCCGATGTCCGGATCTGGAACGATGTCCGGACGGCTTCCGAGATCTCGGAAAACCGGGTGACCGAATTCAGCAGCGGCGAACCGGGGCTGGTTGGATATTTCAAACTGAATGACGCGTCCGGGACGACGGCAGTAGACAGCGCGTCTGCGGGCAACGATGGCACTCTTCAGAATGGCGCGGAATTCGTTTCCGAAGTGCTCGACCGCAACGCGGTGGCCGCGCACGTGTCAAAGCATGCGTCGTTCGATGGGATCGTCGGGGCCTCGGGTGACAACATCGCCATTCCGGATAACGCCGCGTACGAGACGTCTACTCTTTCCGTCGAGGTATGGTTCCGGGCCGAGACGGTGCAGGAATCCGGGGCGTCCTACCACCGACTTGTGACAAAACCGACGAGCGGCAACGGCAACGTCTTTTCGCTCGGCTTTACCGAGGCGACGGGACAGTTGTTCGGTGCGGCAGGAAGCTCGTTTATCACCCCACCCAACGGCGTCGGCCCCGATTTGCGCGACGGCGAATGGCACCACGCCGCGATGACGATGCAGCCGGGCACGAATGCGTCCAGCCTGTATCTGGACGGGGTGCTGATCCACACCGGGACGCAAGGGACCGTCGCAGGCGATGCATCGCCATTGATGATCGGTGACTACGACGATGACGGATCGCACCCGCAGAACTTCAAGGGCGATATCGCTGACGTCCGCGTCTGGAGCGACATCCGTACACAGGCCGAGATCGCCGACAATCTTTTGACCGACCTGACCGGCGCTGAATCGGGCCTGGTCGGCGCTTGGAAACTGGATGGTGAGGCCAACGGCACGGTGACCGATCTGTCACCCACCCTTAACGACGGCACGCTGCAAAACGGAGCGTCCATCGCCGAGACGACGCTGCTCGAAGTACCGGTGACGGGTGACGCCCTTTATTTCGACGGTAATGACACCGGCGTCCAAATTCCGCATTCGACAGATTTCGAATTGACCGGCGACTACACCATCGGCGCCTGGATCAAGCCCGACGGACTGAGCGGCGTGCAGCGCATCCTCGGCCAGGAAGCCGAGGCGAGTCTGGACGGGTTCTCGTTCGGGCTCAATGACGACGGCCTGATCATGAGTTACTACGGTCAGGAAGATTTGAATATCTCGGCGTCGGCGCTGGCCGATGCAGGTGTGAGTCTGAAAGCCGGCCAGTGGGCGCACGTTGCGGTCTCGGTCGACAGCGATTACGACGCGACCTTCTTCGTCAACGGGATCAACGTCGGTACGATCGCCAACACTTTGACCCCGGCCGTCAACACATCGGACCCGCTGCGTATCGGTTCCAGCGTCAACAGCACGCCCGAAGTTGGGCAGGAATTCGTCGGTGTCATTTCCAATGTCGGCCTTTGGAGTGGGGCGTTCAACGAAGCGCAGGTCAAAGCCGAGATGGCCGGCGAACTGGACACCTCCGCGGACAACGTTCTTGGTTACTGGCCGATGAACGACGGGGCCGGTGCTACCGTCAATGATATGTCTGGTAACGATAACAACGGTGCCGTCGCAGGTGCGACTTGGGTCGATACCGGACCGGATATCTATGCCGACCAGACGGTCGTACTCGAAGGCGAAATCCTGCGCGGCGACATCGGCGTTCACGACAACGATGCGGGTGAAACCTTTACGTTCTCGGTCGTTTCCGACACCCACTTCGGTGAACTGACCGTAGACGCCTCGACCGGACAGTATACCTACGAGCCTGTGCCGGGCTTCATCGGCGCGGACCGCTTCACGATCAGCGTCACGGACAGCGATGGGCTGACCGCCCAGAAGGAACTGACGTTCCAGGTCGACAACAACCGTAACGACGCGCCGACGATCGATGGCTACGACGGCGGTAGCCACGTCAGCCTGCTCGATACGGAAGCCGTCACGATGACCGGCGCGGCGGCGACCACCGCCGCTGACTTCACCATCGAGACATGGTTCCGCGCGGATGGATCGCATGACGACGGAGATATTCTCTTCTCCGTGCCCGGTGGCACGCACGATTACGGTGTCACATTCAATGCGACCGGTGGATTGGACGGCTTTGTCCGCACGACGACCGCCGCCGGTCCTGCGGTCAACGTGCTCGACGGCGAATGGCACCACGTTGCGCTCACGTTCGATAGCTCGGTCGACAGTTTCAACGTCATCGTCGACGGGCAGGCGGGGACAGCGGGCTCCAGGACATTCTCCGGCGCCAGCGGCGATCTGACGTTCGGCTCCAGCACAAGCGGCCTTGGCCTCGTCGGTGATTTCGACGAGGTGCGGGTGTGGAACACGCTCCGCAGTGTCGAAGACATCCAGATGTCCAGGAATACCACCGTCGATCCGTCCGATCCGTTGCTCACGGGGTACTGGCGCGCGGACGATGGGGCAGGAACGGTTCTCACCGACCTGACGGGGAATGGATACGACACCACGGTCCCGGCCGGTGCATTCCAGACGGATGAGGTTTCCGCACTGCCTGTATCGCATGCCGGGCGCACGTCGCTTAGTTTTGCGGATGCGTCCGCAAGCATCGTCGATTTCGGAACCGTGACGCTTAGCAATGACGCGTTTGCCTTCACTTTATGGGCGCAGGTGAGTGAATCGGGCACGGAGAACCGGCTATTTGAGCTTAACGACGGTTTCGGCGCCGGAAGCAATCTGTTCGAGTTTTCCGTCGGCGGTGAAGGGGAATTGATTGTCACCCTCAACGACGGATTGGGCGGGACGCCGGTCACGGCAACACTGAATGCCGATTGGGATTACGATGCTTGGGCGCACCTGGGTGTAAGCTTCGATGGTGACGATCTCTCGGTATTCGTTGACGGCGAACTTGCCGGCTCGGTCGATGCGTCGGCGTTGCCGAATTTGGCGACAAAGTCGGCGAATTTGATCCTTGGGAGTTCCGGCGACGCGCCGGGCCTCGGCTTCACCGGCAATCTCTCCGAGTTCCGTATGTGGAACGAAGACCTGACCGAGTCCATGGTGCGGACCGATATGATGGGCCGCGTGCCGGCGTCGGGTGTGAATGCCGTGGAAGGCTACTGGCCGCTGAGCGACGCCGCGGGCGCGACCGTGTTCGATCATTCCGGGAACGGTCACACGGGGTCCGCGTTCGTCACAGTGTCCGTCGATGACGTGCCGCCGCAACCGGGGAACGCATCCGGTATCGGGTTCGACGGTGCGACCAGCTACATCAAGGCCGCATATGATGGCGAAGGCAATAACCCGCTGGCGCTGAAAGGCGACATGACCGTCGAGTTCTGGGTTAATCCGGACAGCTTCGGCGGCGGCCGTGTCTTTAGCTTCGCGGGTGAGAAGGCGGCGGACACGGAAGAATACAATTCGCTCTACGAGCTCTATATCACCACGGGCGGCGATGTGCAGTGGGTGCAGGAAAACGGTGCGGGTGCGGACCAGTCGATTGCGGCCTTCACCTCGACGGGCATTTCGACAGGTGACTGGTCGCATGTGGCGGTCACCAGGGACGCGACGGCAAGAACCCTGACGCTTTATGTCGATGGGGTGGCCGTCGGCAGCCCGATTTCCTATACCGATCATCCGACGGGGGGCGAAGACGGCGACCTGTTCATCGGCGTCAACGGCGGCATGCAGCATTTCTTCGACGGCCAGATCGCAGATTTCCGGGTCTGGGACCGTGTCCGAACGCAAAGCGAGATTTCGACGAACCTCAGCCATGAGCTCGTCGGCGGCGAGGAAGGGCTGGTCGGCTACTGGCCGATGAGCGAGGGCAGCGAGGGTACGGCGCATGATATTACCGCTAACGCCGTCGATGCGACGCTCTATGGTGCGGCGGACTGGATCCCAAGCGCAACCATCACCACGGACGAGAGCGTCAGCGTTAACGGCCGCGTCGTTGCCGACGACCAGGACAGCGAGTCGCTGACCTTCAGTCTCGAAAGCGATGGCGCCCACGGCACCGTCACGGTCAACGCCGACGGCACTTATGCCTACACGCCGGATACGGCCTACACCGGCGCCGATACCTTTACGGTCAAGGTGACCGATGCCCTTGGCAGCGTCGATTACACGACCGTCTCGGTTTCGGTCATTGGCGGCGCGGTCAACTGGATTGCATCCGGCAGCGACGATCCCCTAGTCGCTGGAAACTGGTCCAGCGGCCTGGCGCCGACGGCATACGACATCGTCACCACGACGACTGACGGCACCGGAAACGATCCGATGCTGACAGGGTCTCTCGCAGTCGGCCGTATCGATATTCTCGGCACGGGCAGCTTCGAAGTTTCATCGACTGGTGTTCTTACCATGGCCGCAGATGGATCGCAGGTCGGCAGCGGTGCGACCCTGCTGGTGAACGGTCAAGTTGACGGCCGTGGCGGGCTTGACGTATTGGCGGGCGGCACGTTCGACTGGCAGTCGGGCGGAATCGCAACGGACCGCGCCGTCACGGTGGACGGGGCGTTGACCATCGGCGGTGGTGAGAAAGAACTAAACGGCGATCTGGTCATTACGGGGTCGGCGCATATGCCGGGCACCGCGACCTCAATCGCCGGTACTGGCACCATTCAGAACGCGGGTGACTTCACGACGGAATGGAGTGCTACGGTCGGCGTGGACTTCGTCAACCTCGTCGGCGGCACGGTCAAGCCGACAGCGGCCCAGCGCACGCTCACGTTCAATGGAACGCTGGAGAACTATGGCACGATCGGGTCGAATACGGCGCAAAGTCTATCGGTTGTTGCCAACGATTACGTACTCAACGCGGGCACGATCGACGTCGTCGTCGCCGACGCCTTTTCAATACCGGTATTCTCGGCCACCGCCGGTTTGACGAACACCGGCACCATCAATCTGGGCCGCACGTTGGATACGAGCTTCGATGCCAAGCTGGATGTTGACGGCACTTTCGTGAACGAAGGGACCATCAATGTTAGCGCGGACTTCGATGCATCTGCGCATGCCCTGACCGTCGGCACGTTCCAGAACCGGGGCGTGTTGAATGTCGACCACAGCCTCGATATCACCACATCCGGAACACCGGTCGTCGTCGATCTGCGCGGCGGCACGGTCGATATCGCAGCGGGCGCGACACTCTCGGTCTCGGGCTCGAATGCGAAGATCATCATCGACGACACGACGACATTGACCGGCGATGGGACGCTATTCCTCGGCAGCGGCGCTGCCATTCAACTGGGTAGCGACGTCGTTTACGATGCATCGATGCCGGCACTGGATTTCTACAGTTCGAACGATTTCGATTCTCTCGATGGAAACGATTACACCTTCACGATCGGTGTGGGTGCCGAAATCAACAGTTCCAGCACGTTCGATTTCAAGAGCGCCATCCATGTGGTCAACGAAGGCAGCATTACGACCTATGACAACACGTCGTTCTTCCGCGGCGGACTGGAGAACGACGTTACCGGAACGATCACGGTCAAGGGCGCAGGAAACGGCGGAACGTCGCGGCTGAGTGTAACCGACAGCCTGATTAACCGCGGCACCATTGAACTGGCCGAACCTGATGCGACAAACAGCGATATTGAACTGTTGGTCGGTGGCGACAGCAAGCTCGAGAACTTCGGCACGATCACCACGAGCCAGTCGGGCGGCGCCAGCGGCTCGACGTTCCTGATCGCCGGGCAGTTGACCAACTACGGCACGCTCAATGCGAACCATGACCTTGATCTGAACTCGGCCACGACGACCGACAATCATGTGAACCGCGGCACCATCAATATTGCTTCCGGGGCGGTTCTCGCGGTCGGTAGCGGCGATACATTCACGAATGACGAGACCGGCACGATAACCGGGGCCGGTACATTCGATGTTAGCGGCGCTATCGACGGCGCGTTGATCAACAACGGCATGATCGATATCGCCGGCAATACCGTGGGGACGGTCGATGGCCTGCAGGTCATCGGCGACCTGACGGCGAGCGATACCAGCGACATCATCTTCGATATCGGCAACAACGGCAGCGGGGTCTCCGACACCCTGGCCGTCACCGGTCAGATGACCATGAACGGTACATTGCAGGCCAAATTCATATCAGGATCCGCGCCAGCCGTCGGTGATGTGTTCAACGTCGTCAGTTTCGCGGCGGCGACGGCGGGCTCTTATTTCGATACGGTCGTCGGCCTTGAGGGTGATGGCACGACGTTGCTCGACCTTGATATAGACACGAGCTTCGGCCTTGTTTCGTTGACGGCGGTCGCCAATGCGCTCTCGCCGACCAGCGGTACCGATATTCTCAACGGTTCGTCGGCCGCGGATTACGCGTATGGCGGTGATGGGGACGATGTCCTTTACGGCGACGGCGGCGAAGACCTGTTATTGGGCGGCGCCGGTAACGACCGGATCGCGGTCTCGGATAACGACTTCAGCTATATCGACGGCGGCTCGGGAACCGATACGCTGCTTGCCTACAACGGCCTCGATATGACGAGCGTGCGCAACGACAGTATCGACGGCTTTGAACGGCTTGAACTCGGGTTCGGGGCTCTGACGCTCGACGGTGAGGACGTGATTTCGATCACCGACGGCATCAACCCGCTGACCGGGACTGATGACACCCTGGTCGTGACCCGCAACGATTTCGGCGGCGCCGTCGATATCGGATCGGGCTGGAGCGCCGCGACCACCGAGACCCTCAGCTTGGACGGTGAAACCAGGACCTTTAGCGTGCAGACCCACGCCGCGACTGGGGCGGTCATCTATATCGAACAGGCGGTATCGAACCTGGCCGCGATGACCGACGCAGAAGGTTTTGCCGTCTCAGGTGAGTCCGGCTTCGATCTTTCCGGATATGCGGTGAGCAGCGCCGGCGACATCAATAACGACGGCTTCGAGGACTTCGTCGTCGGGGCTTACGTTGGCGACAGAAATCAGACCGGCAGTATCGCCGATACCGGTGCGGCATATGTCGTGTTCGGGGCCAAGGACGGGTTGACCGACGTCGACCTGAGCGCGATCGCTGCGGGTGACGGCTCGGCCGGCTTCAAACTCGAAGGTGGCACGGCCGGTGATGCGGCGGGCCGCAGCGTCGCGGCGGCGGGTGACGTCAACGGCGACGGGTTCGCCGATATCGTTGTCGGTGCGCCCTATGGCGGCGGCAGTGCGCAGGGTGGGGCTTATGTGATCTTCGGCAACGGGGACGGCTTCTCGAACGCCTACAACCTAGACGCACTGGGGACGGACGGCTTCAAGATTGCCGGGACCGGGGCAAATGAGAATGCCGGTTATCCGGTTGCCGGCGCCGGCGATATCGACGGCGACGGCCTGGACGACATCGTGATCGGTGCGATGCAGGATGCGTCCGCGCCGGGCAAGGCATACGTTGTTTACGGCTCGACGTCGTTCGGTGCGGATATCACAACGGCGGCGGCGGCCAGCGTGATTGCCGGGATCGATATCGATGACGGTGCCGGGATCGCGGTCAGCATGGGTGACCTCAACGGCGACGGATACGACGATGTCCTGATCGGCGCACAGCGGGGCGACGGCTTGGCCAACGACGCGACTAACACCGGCGAGGCCTATGTGCTGTTCGGCAAGGACGGCGGGTTGGACGCCAACGTCGATCTGTCGACCTTGCAGTCGGGCGACGGCAGTGTCGGCTTTACCATCACCAGCAGTTCGCAGGCGGGCGCGCTGCTCGGAACCTCGGTGTCGATGCTCGGCGATATCAACGGCGACGGCTACGACGACATGGTGATCGGGGCGCCGCTCGCGGATACGGGATCGACGAATTCCGGTTCGGCTTATGTCGTCTTCGGTAAGGCCTCCGGCTTTGCGGCGACGCTCGATGTCGATGCGCTGGACGGCACCGACGGTTTCGAAATCTTCGGTGCCGAGCTTGGGGCGTCGTTGGGCACTCTGTCAGCGGTCTCGGCGGCCGGCGACATCAACGGCGACGGATTGGACGACATCATCGTCGGCGCAACGGGGACGAATTCGTATGCCGGTGCCGCTTACGTCATCTTCGGTTCGACCGACGGGTTCAACGCGTCGTTGTCGCTCGGCGATCTGACAGGGGAGCAGGGCTTCGCCCTTTATGGCGCGAACGCCGGGGCGGACGCGGTCGGTATCAGCGCAAACGCCGCAGGCGACATCAACGGCGACGGTTACGACGATATTCTGGTCGGCTCCTACGACGTCAACAGTGGCGGTGCCGGGGTGACATACGTGGTCTATGGCGGCGACTTCCTGGATGATTCGGAAAGCACAGGGACCGCGGGCGCCGATACGCTTATCGGCACGGCGGACAACGACGTCATCGACGGCGGCGCCGGAGGTGCGGACGTGCTGATCGGCGGCGCCGGGAACGACCGCTTGATCATCGGCGACGGGAACTTCGAGCGGATCGACGGCGGTACGGGCCAGGATACGCTCTATCTCGACGGCAACTTCGATCTCGACTTCACGGCGCTCACCAACGGTCTGGTGACCGGTATCGAACACATCGACATGAATAACGACATGCTCAACGTGCTGGACATCGACTTCTCGACCGTGCTGGATATCGGCGAGGCAATCGACAGGCTCGTGGGTGAGGCCAACATGCTGGTAATTTCCAAGGACGCGAACGACGAGGTCAACCTGGTCGGTAACTGGGTGGTGCGCGAAGAACAGCCGCAGGAAGCGATTGACGGTGGCTATACGGTATACGACAGCGAAGACTCGTATGCCTCGGTCGCCGTCCAGAATGTCGCGGATCCGGGACAGGTCCTGAACTGATTCATGTCTTCGTCAGCTAAAACGACCGCCAAGTCTAAACCCAAGGCGAAAAAGAAGTCACCCGGATCGGCAGCGGCGACCGCGTCCACCGGGGTTGCCAAGGCCGACGACGCGAAGTCGGTCGAGCTCATTGCATCCCGGCACTTCGCATCGTGGCTGGCGGGGCAGGGCGTCAGTCTCGCCTTTACGACATATCAGGCGTCGAAGCTATTCATGATCGGGCTGAACCCGGATGGCGAGGTTTCGATCGCCGAGCGGACGATCGACCGCTGCATGGGGATCGCGTCGGCGGGGCGCTCGCTTTATGTCGCGACGAATTGGCAGATATGGCGGTTCGAGAACGCACTGAACGCCGGTGAACGCGCCGAGGGGTACGACGGCGTCTATGTTCCGAAAGCGAGCCACGTCACCGGCGATATCGATTGTCACGAGATGGCCGTGGACGGCGACGGGCGTCTGGTTTTCGTCAACACGCTGTTCAACTGCCTAGCATACCTGAGCCGCGATTACAGTTTCCATCCAGCGTGGAAACCGGAATTCATCTCTGCTTATGTTCCCGAAGACCGCTGTCATCTGAACGGTGTGGCCATCGATGACGGACGGCCCGCCTATGTCACCGCCGTCTCGAAGTCGGACGCGGCGGACGGATGGCGCGACGGTCGCAAGGGCGGTGGCGTGGTTATCGACGTCCGGACCAACGAGGTGGTGTGCGAAGGGCTTTCCATGCCGCATTCCCCGCGCATGCATGGCAAGACCTTGTGGGTGCAGGATTCCGGCACCGGATACCTCGGGCGGGTCGACACCCGGTCCTGCCGCTTTGAGCCGGTGGTCCTGTGCCCCGGATTTCTACGCGGCATGACCATTGTCGGCAATTTCGCCGTGGCCTGTATTTCCAAGGGCAGGGAAGATCACACGTTCGGTGATCTGGCGCTGGAGCAGAACCTGAAGAACCGCGATACGGACGCCCGCTGCGGCATCGTCGTCATCGAATTGACGTCCGGCAATATCCTGCACTGGCTGCGGCTGGAAGGCGTCGTCGAGGAACTTTTCGGCGTGACGGCATTGCCGGGCATTACCAATCCGCGCGCCGTCGGTTTCAAGTCCGACGAGATCGCGCGGACGATCAGCCTGCCGCCGGACTTGTCCTGAATATTTCCGACGCTTCGAGACGAACGCGAGGCGTTCTCCTCAGCATGAGGGGACGGGGTGCCTCATCCTGAGGAAGCCAAAAGCCGGCTCGAAGGTGAAACGTTTTACCCCTTGGCGTCTGCGAGAATCCGGTCGACGAAATCGAGCCTGTCCTGCCCCCACAGCGTTTCTTCGCCGATGATATAGAACGGTGCGCCCATGACGTTGCGCTCGATGGCTTCCTCGGTATTGGCTTGCCATTTCTGTTCGACAGACGGGCTGACCGCAGCGGTCGCCAGCAGCTTGCCGTCGAGACCGCACGCGTTCGCGATCTCGAGCATCGTTTCCTCGTCGGCGATGTTCCGTTCCTCGGCCCATACCGCGCGCAGGATGGCATGACAGAATTCATAGACATCATGCCCGGTTTCCTGGGCTGCGATGACCATTCCGGCGGCCAGCTTGTCGGAGGCGGGGAAGAACGCCGGTTCAAGGTTCAGCGGCACGTTACGGTATTCGCGCCAACGCTTCAGTTCCTGCATCCGGAGCGCCTTGCGCGCATCCGACCGCTTTGCGAGCGGCAGTCCGCCGGTCGCCTCGAACACGCGGCCCATGTTGACGGGGATATGCCGGATGGTGGCGCCGTGCTTGTCGGCGATCTGCTTGAAGAGCGCGTCCCCGATGTAGGTCCAGGGCGATACGAGCGTGAAGTAATAGTCGACGGTGGGCACGGTCATCCTCCGGTTCTGTCGTTATTTTCGACACTGTCTAGAGTTCCCGTGTGCGCTGCAAGGGCGGAAGTGTTGCCTTTTTGCCACGAAAGAAAATTTCTCGGTAAAAATATGTGGATTAACGGTTTCTTCGCATTGACAGAAAAAACTGAGGTCATAACCATTGTCACATAAGGGTCATTTAATAACGACCTGCTGGATGTCCCCGGGGAGGCGTGTAAGACGACCGCATAAGGGGGTTCGTACATGGAACGTACGCCACATAATGGAGATCAGGTTTTTGAGGTCTCCATATACAACAAAGAGGTTCGTTCTCTGGTTAAAGAGAACATGAGCCATGACTTCTTCGATGATCACTGGGCAGATGAACAGGTTCGCGACGTCCTCGCTGAAACGGCGGATGAGGCGCGCAAGCTTGTCGGTAAGCGTTTCCCGTCAGATGAGGGATTCGTGATCGCGTCGGTCAAGCCGCTGCAGATGGCCTGATTTCCCG
This sequence comes from Rhodospirillales bacterium, assembly GCA_023145215.1. GTDB lineage: Bacteria > Pseudomonadota > Alphaproteobacteria > Rhodospirillales > Casp-alpha2 > UBA4479. The sequence continues at coordinate 58,614 of JAGLED010000026.1, forward strand.
GCGTCCCGCGGTCAGCGCGGGGTGCCGGCATGATCCGGCTTAAGCGGGTTTACCGGCCTTCAGGGCCACTTCCCGGTCTCGCAGGTCTTTGCGCCTGATCTTCCCGGTCGAGGTCAGGGGAAGTTCGTCGACGAACTCGACCAGTCGCGGATATTCGTGCGGGCTGAGGCGTGTTTTAACGAACCCGCGAATGTCTTCCTCAAGGTCCGGCGAACCATTATGGCCGGGCATCAGCTTGATAAACACCTTGATGACTTCGGTCCGGACCGGATCCGGGACGCCGATCGCGGCGGCCAGTTCGATCGCCGGGTGCTTGGTCAGGCAATCCTCGATCTCGCCCGGGCCGATCCGGTATCCGGATGACGTAATCACGTCGTCGTCACGCCCGACGAACCACAAATAGCCGTCCTCGTCCTGCTGGCCCTGGTCGCCGGTCAAAAGCCATTCCCCCAGGTACTTGTTCTCGGTCGCTTCCGGATTGTTCCAGTATTTCAGCATCATTACCGGGTCCGGTGCGCGCACCGCGATCTGGCCTGTGGTGCCGGTCGGGACCTCGTTCCCGTCGCCGTCGATGACGCGAACCTCGTGGCCGGGGATCGGCCGCCCCATGGAGCCGGGTTTGACCTCCATCACCTTTTGACAATTGGCGACCACGAGATTGCATTCCGTCTGGCCATAGAACTCGTTAAACGTGATGCCGAACGCTTCCCGCCCCCAGTCGAGCAGCTCCGCGCCCATGGGCTCCCCGGCGCAGGCGATCGTCCTCAGGTCGGCGCCGAAAGAGGGGATGTTCTTCACGGCGCGCATCATTTTTAATGCCGTCGGCGGCATGAACGTGTTTCTGACACCGTATTCCGCCATCAGACGAAGCGCGGCTTCCGGATCGTACTTGCCGCCCCGATATGCCAGCACCGGCACCCCATGGAACCAGGCCCCCATCAGACAGTTCATCAGGCCGCCGATCCACGCCCAATCGGCCGGGGTCCACATCAGGTCTCCGGGTTGCGGAAGGAAGTCATGGAAGAACTCGACCGCCGGCATGTGGCCGATGAGCGAGCGATGCCCCTGAAGGGCGCCCTTCGGGTTTCCGGTCGTCCCCGAGGTATAGACGATGTAAGAGGGATCGGTGCTTGCCGTGTCGACGTTGGCAAAGGCATCGGACGCTTTGTCCAGGCCCTGCCACAGGTCGCGGAGACCGTCGCCGCCCTTGCCGTCGGTCAGAAGCACGAGTTTCAGCTCGGGAAGCTGGTCGCGGATCGCTTCGATCTTGGGATAGTGCTGGGCCTCGGTGACGATCACCCGCGCGCCGCTGTCCTTGAGCCGGAAGGCGAGCGCTTCTTCCCCGAACAATGAAAACAGCGGGATCGAAATCGCGCCCATCTTCCATGACGCCACATGGCTGATCGCAGCCTCGACGCTCTGGGTCAGCAGGATGCCGACCCGGTCGCCGCGCTGAACGCCCTCGGCGGTCATGAAGTTCGCCATACGGTTCGAGAGGCGCTGCAATTCCAACCAGGAATATTCGCGGCGCTTGCCGTCGGTCCCGGCGACGATCAGGCCGGTATTTTCGGGTGAAGCTTCGGCGTGGCGGTCGCAAACCTGCCAGGCCATGTTGACCCGTTCCGGCACATTCCATTCAAAGGCGTCGCGCACGGCTTCGTAGCTGCCGGCATCATGCAGCAGGGGCATGTGTGATCCTCCCAAATCCCGTTCTTGTGATAGCAAACGGGGGGCGGTCTTAACAGAGGGAAGAGATAGGCGTCAGTCGCCCGGCTTGAGGGGCAGCGGGGCGAATTCCTGTTCGATCTCGACGTTGCCTTCGAAGGCCAGATAGCTGCGCATGCCTTCTAGCAGCACACCGTCATACCCCTGACGGATCAGGCCATAGATAAACGAGCTTTCGTTTCCGAAAATCACCTGCTGCCAACCCGGCGTCCAGTATTCGACGAAATACCGGTCCGGATTGCCCGGGAAGGGGGCGCTGATGAAGCCCGGGGAGCCTTCGGCCCAACCGGGCTGCCAGTAGTACCGGTAACTGGCGGCGGAACCGATATCCATGCGCGCGAAAACGAGCCTGCGCGCGCCGAGCTTCTTGTATTTCAGGGTTTCCACCGCTTGCTTCGTGAGTGGGTCACGGCCCGAGAACGGATCGACGATCACCAGGTCGAAGTTCGTATCGTGAATCTTCAGCGCGAACTGATCCTGACGTCCCATTGCGGCCGGGTCGCTGAGATAGAGGAAGTTCTTCACATCGTCCAGCGAAAGCACGTTGTTCGGATTTTCATCGTTTGGGCGGCGCGGATAGTCGGGGACATCCGTCAGGTCGTCGGTGGGGCGCGGCACCACGGCGGCGACCACTCCACGCTGTTCGGCGCTTCTGTAGACCCGGTCTATGTCGGCCGGTTTCGTCGCGAATTCGAGGGTCAAAACCGGCAGGCCCGACCTTTTCGCCCGGTCGATGCTGCTCAATATCTGTTGCCGGACTTCGGTGGGCGTCGCCTGATCGACGGCCTTATAGCCCACGAAGACGTTGTCATACATCAGCGCGTCGACGGAACGCATGAACGTGCGTGCCGGAGAGACGATATTCTCGTCCTGCAGGTCGCGCTTGATGATCAGCTCTTCGGGGTCACGGACAGCGACATAGAAATTCCGTTTTTGCTGGCGGGCGTAGCTCGATATTTTCTGGATGAAAGTCCGCATCTCTTCGCGGTAATCGATCAGATCGCGCGCCGGGGCGATGATCGGCGGCGGGGCGCCCAGACCGGGATCGGTCCCCTGCACCCGGACATAACCGGGATCGCCCGGTTGCGGCTGCTGCGCCGAAAGGGGAGGCGCAAAAGCAAGCGCCATCAAAATGACGGAAATCGATTTCAGTGCGGTTTTCGTCGTCGGCATGCCGTCCGATCCCAGCCCGCGCGAGTCATAATCAGGCGGGCAACAAATTCACCACATCCTCGGCGATCGCCAGCGAGGACGTCAAACCCGGTGATTCTATGCCGTACAGGTTAACCAGACCTTTAATACCGTGCGCATCCGGACCCTGGATCATGAAATCCGTGGCGTGCGAGCCCTTGGGGTGGATCTTCGGGCGTACGCCCGCGTATCCCGGTTGCAGTGAGCCGTCGGGCAGGCCTTTCCAGTACTTCCGGATCGATTCGTAGAAAAGCTCGCCCCTGGCTGGATCGACGGTGTAGTCGACGCTGTCGATCCACTCGACGTCGGGGCCGAATTTGACCTGACCGCCCAGATCGATGGTGACATGCACCCCCAACCCGCCAAGCGGGTCCGGCACCGGATAAATCAGGCGCGTGAACGGCGGTTTGCCGCCGCCCAGCGTGAAATAGACGCCGCGTGCGAAATACTGGCCGGGAATGCTTTCTGCCGGAATGCCCTCGATGCTGCGCGAGATCGTCTGTGCGTAAAGGCCTGCCGAATTGACCACATGATCGCAAAGAAGCTCCATCGGTTCGTCGCCGCCGACCCTGAGCAGGATGCCGTCGCCCCGGATTTCACCGCCGATGACAGGGCTGTTGAAGGCGATCATCGCACCGTGGTCCTCGGCTTCGCCCTGATAGGCAAGCATCAGGCTGTGGCTGTCGACCAGACCGGTTGACGGCGACAGCAAGGCGCCGTGGCAGGTCACGTTGGGTTCCATTTCGAGGACCTTTTTAGAATCCACGAACGTCAGATTATCGACGCCATTGACGGCGGCGCGGCCCTTGATGTCATCCAGAAGCTCGACCTGCTGCTCATCCGTTGCGACGATCAGTTTGCCGCAGCGCTTGTGGTCGATGCCGTGGCTCTCGCAATAGGCATACATCATGTCGCGGCCTTTGACGCAGAGCCGCGCCTTGTTGGAATCCTTGCTGTAATAGATACCGGCGTGGATCACCTCGGAATTGCGGGAACTGGTGCCGGTGCCGATCATATCGGCGCTTTCCAGCACAATCACCTCATGCCCGGCCATGGCAAGCGCCCGCGCCGATGCCAAACCGACCACTCCGGCGCCGATGACGACGCATCCAACTCTATCGACCATGAAAACTCCGTCAGGAAAGTCCGAGGCCGGGATTTTCCTCTCCCGGTCTCATGCGGTCAAGGGCTGCCGGGCAGCTTGATGGCGGGCTCGGGCAGGGGTACATTTCGGCCATGGCTCCTTTCGACGATCAACCTCAATGGCTCCGTAGCGTCTGTCCGCACGACTGCCCCTCCACATGCGCCCTCGAGATCGAGAAAATCGCACCCGACCGTATCGGCAAGGTGCGCGGCAATGCGATGAACGACTATACCGACGGCGTGATCTGCGCCAAGGTGGCGGCGTATCGCGAACGGGTGCACCACCCCGACCGCCTGACCCAGCCTCTCCGGCGCGTCGGCGCCAAGGGCGAGGCGAAGTTCGAACCGGTCAGCTGGGACGATGCGCTGGATATCGTTGCCGAAGCTTTCCAGAAAGCCGAACAGAAGCATGGGCCGGAAACGGTATGGCCGTATCACTTTGCCGGCACCATGGGGCTGGTTCAGCGCGACATCATCCATGGCTTCCGCCACGCGCTCGGGTATTCCCGCGAGGACGAGACGATCTGCGTCGCCACCGCGGTTTCGGGTTGGATGGCCGGATGTGGCAGGATCACCGGTTCCGATCCGCGCGAAATGCAGGTCGCGGACATGGTCGTGGTCTGGGGCGGCAATCCGGTGTCGACGCAGGTCAACGTGATGACCCACATCGCCAAGGCGCGCAAGAACCGGGGTGCCAAGCTTTATGTGGTCGACCCCTACCGGACGCCGACCGCCCAACAGGCCGACGTGCATCTTTGCCTTAAACCGGGGACCGACGGTGCGCTGGCCTGCGCGGTGATGCATGTGCTGTTCCGGGACGGCTACGCCGACCGCGACTACATGGCGAAGTACACCGACGTGCCGGACGAACTGGAAGCGCACCTGAAGTCGCGCGGTCCCGAATGGGCGTCCCAGATCACCGGCCTTACCGTCGACGAGATCGAGGCGTTCGCGAAAGCATATGGGGAGACCGACCGAGTCTATATCCGTGTCGGTTATGGTTTTACGCGGTCCCGGAACGGATCGGCCAACATGCACACGGTGTCCTGTCTGCCCGCCGTCGGCGGAAAGTGGCGGTACGAGGGCGGAGGTGCGCTGCACTCCAACCGCAGCATGTACGGCGTCAATCAGTCGCTGGTGCGTGGGCTCGAGTTCGTCGATCCCTCTAAGCGCGCCCTGGATATGTCGCGGATCGGGCGCATCCTGCTGGGCGAGGAAGAAAGCCTGCTGGGCGGCCCGCCGGTCACGGCGATGATCATGCAGAACATCAACCCCGCCGAGGTGGCGCCGGAGACCAACCGCGTGATCGAGGGATTGATGCGCGACGACCTGTTCACCTGCGTGCACGAACAGTTCCCGACGGCGACGACCGCGTATGCGGATATCGTTCTTCCCGCGACCACATTCCTGGAACATGACGACCTCTATCAAGGGGGCGGGCATCTCTATCTTCAGGCTTCCAAGGCCGTGATCGAACCGGTCGGCGAGGCGCGTTGCAACGTCGACGTGCTCTCGGCGCTCGCCAAACGGCTCGGCTCCGATTACGAACTCTTCGATCTCAGCCCGTGGGAGATCATCGACCGCACGTTGCGTGCCACCGGGCATCCGGGCGCGGATGAAGTCCACGCCGCAGGCTGGGTCGATTGTTCGCAATCATTCGACGAGGCGCACTTCCTGAACGGTTTCAAGACGCCGGACGGCAAGTTTCATTTCAAACCCGACTGGTCGCGGATCGGCAAGGCGTTCGAAAACATGCCGAGATTGCCCGATCATTTCGACGTCATCGACGTCGCGACGCCGGAAAAGCCGTTTCGACTGGTCGCCGCACCGGCTCGGCGCTTTTTGAACACCTCATTCACCGAAACGCCCTCGTCTCAGAAGAAAGAAGGCCGGCCGACGGCTCTGATCCATCCCGAAACGATGGCGAAGCTCAATCTCAAGGACGATGACGAGGTCACGCTTGGCAACGATCTCGGCGAGGTCACGGTTCACGCCAAGACGTTTGACGGCCTGCAGCCCGACACGGTGGTGGTCGAGGGAATCTGGCCGAACCAGCACTTCAAAAATGGCCTCGGTATTAACGTATTGATAAGCGCTGATCGTGCATACCCCAATGGGGGCGCCGTGTTCCACGATACGGCCGTGTGGATGCGCGCCGCATAAGGGACGGCTTTTGAGGGGGGCAGTCGTGACAGCAAATCGAGCGCACGTGATTGTCGTCGGGAACGAAAAAGGCGGCAGCGGCAAGTCGACGACCTCCATGCATATTGCCATCGGGTTGATGATGCAGGGCTATACGGTCGCGACGATCGACGTCGACGGCCGCCAGGGCACGCTCAGCCGCTATATTGCCAACCGTGAAATGTTCAACAAGAAGCTCGGCCGGGACTATCCGGTTCCCGAGCATCACCGCGCCGCCGGTCACCGTATCGAGGGAATGACCGATGCAGAACAAGAAGCGGAGAAAGAACGCCTGCAGCTTCTGATCGAGGGAGCTGCCTTCAACCACGACATGGTCGTCATCGACACCCCGGGGGCCGCCAACAAGCTCTCGTTCCTGGCGCACACGTATGCCGACACGCTGATCACACCAATGAACGACAGCTTCGTCGATCTGGACGGCCTCGCGCACATGGACGGGCAGAGCGCCGAGATAAAGGGGCCGAGCCACTATTCCGAGGCGATCTGGGAAGCGAAAAAGGTCAAGGCGCAGCGCGACGGCGGCTCCATCGACTGGGTGGTAATGCGAAACCGTCTATCGAATCTGGATGCCTACAATAAGCGTGAGGTCGAAAGGGCAGTCCGCAATCTTTCGAAACGACTCGGTTTCCGGGTGCTGCCGGGATTTTCGGAACGGGTGATCTTCCGGGAATTGTTTCTGGTCGGCCTTACCATCCTCGATCTCAAGCAGGCGGCTGGTGGTGCGCCGCTCAGCCGGTCGCACGTGGCCGCGCGTGACGAAGTGTTCTCGATCATCGATGGATTGAATCTCCCGCCGGTGCCGGTGCGTCAACAGAGCGCGCACGGCTAATCGGCCCGTAATCATCGTCATAGCCTCGCATTTCCGTTAATTTTGCTTATCTCTTGAGTGGGATAGGAAAGGAACCGATTTGGCCGACGATCTGCCGGATAAACGCAAACGCGCACAGGATGTTGACGCCTTTCTGTCGAAGGTGGCGGCGACCCCTAAGCGCACGCAGTCCGGCGGCAGGCGGGGTAAGCTGCTGTTTGCGATGGACGCGACCGCCAGCCGTCAGCCGACATGGGACAAGGCGGCCAGCATCCAGGGCCAGATGTTCGTCGAGACGGCGGCGCTTGGCGGGCTCGATATCCAGCTAGCCTTCTATCGCGGTTTCGGCGAGTTCAGGGTCGGGCGCTGGACGGACAATGAAAAAGAACTGCTGAAACTGATGACGTCGGTGTTCTGCCTCGCCGGGGAGACGCAGATCGGCAAGGTCCTTCAACACGCCGTCAACGAGGCAAAGCGCGATCATTTGAACGCACTTGTGTTCGTCGGTGACATGGTCGAGGAAGACGTCGACAAACTGGGCAAGATCGCGGGCGAACTAGGGTTATTGGGCGTGCCCGCGTTCATCTTTCATGAGGGCAATGATCCCGTTGCCGAGTTCGCCTTCAAACAAATCGCGCAACTTTCGGGCGGCGCGTGTATGAATTTCGACGCTTCCAGCGCCGATGTGCTGCGTGACCTTTTGGCGGCCGTCGCCGTCTATGCCGCGGGCGGACGCGCCGCGCTCGAAGACAAGGCGAAGCGTGACGGCGGCGCGGTCCTCAAACTCACCCATCAGATGGGCGGTTCCAAATCATGAGCTATCTCATCCTCGGGGTCGCTGTTATGGCGGGACTGTTGCTGGCCATGCAGTGGTTCGTGACGGCGGAACCGAAAAGCATCGCCCGCACACTGAAATGGGTGCTGCTGGGGCTCGTCGGGATCGTCATCCTGTTCTTTATCGTGACCGGTCGGTTCACCTGGGCACTTTGGACGCTGCCGGCGCTGTTGCCTTGGTTTATGCGCGCCCGGCAGGCGGCGCGGATGGCGAAGAACTTCTCAAGGATGTCGGGCGGCGGCTCATCCGGGCAAACCAGCGAGGTCAGAAGCGCTTTCCTGGAGATGCAGCTCGACCACGACAGCGGCGACATGGATGGCGTGGTGCGCAAGGGGCGCCACGAAGGGGCGCAACTGGGTTCGCTAACGCTTAGCGATCTGCTCGAACTCTACGACGATTACAGCGCCGAAGACGGCGAATCGGCCCGGCTACTGGCCGCGTTTCTGGATCGAATGTATCCGGACTGGCGCGGCGAAGAGGGCGCGGCCAATGGTCCCGACGACGATGCGTTCTCGGAAAAAGGCGGATCGATGTCCCGCGCCGAGGCGCTCCGGATTCTCGGTCTCGACGAAAAAGCAGGCGAGGATGAAATTCGCTCGGCGCATCATAGGCTTATCGCCGGCCTGCACCCGGACCGGGGCGGCTCGGCTTATTTGGCGGCGAAAATCAACGAAGCGCGAGATGTCCTTTTGAAGTCGTGAACCCTTAATGCCAATGTCACCGCTTATTCACACGCGCCTAGCTTGCCGGAACCCGGTCCGTGTGGCAGAAACCGGGTGTTTCAGGCGTCATAAGGGGTTTGTTTATGCGCGTAGCAATGATCGGGACCGGGTATGTCGGTCTCGTTTCCGGGGCATGTTTCTCTGAATTCGGCCACAATGTCGTCTGTGTCGACAAGGATGAGGCGAAAATCGCCGGCCTTCATGAAGGCAAGATGCCGATCTACGAGCCGGGTCTGGAAGGTCTTGTCGAGAGCAACGTCAATGCCGGGCGATTAACCTTCACCGGTGACCTCGAAGGCGCGATCAAGGATGCGGACGCCGTCTTTATCGCGGTCGGCACGCCCAGCCGCCGTGGCGACGGTCATGCGGACCTGAGCTACGTCTACGCCGCCGCAGAAGAGATCGCACGGGCCATGAACGGCTATACCGTGGTCGTCACGAAATCGACCGTGCCCGTCGGGACCGGCCGGGAAGTCGAACGCATTATTCGCGAAACCCGTCCCGATGCGGACTTCGATGTCGTCTCGAACCCCGAATTCCTCCGTGAGGGCTCGGCGATCGAGGATTTCATGCGTCCGGACCGTGTCGTCATCGGCACCTCGTCGGAGCGCGCGCAGGAAGTGATGCGCAATCTGTATCGGCCATTGTACCTGATCGAGACGCCGATCGTGTTCACGTCGCGCCAGTCTTCGGAACTGATCAAGTACGCGGCGAATACCTTCCTTGCGACTAAGATCACCTTCATCAATGAGATCGCCGATCTTTGTGAGCAGGTCGATGCAAATGTGCACGACGTGGCGCGCGGCATCGGCCTCGACGGCCGCATCGGGCGCAAGTTCCTGCACGCGGGGCCGGGTTATGGCGGATCCTGTTTCCCGAAGGATACCCGCGCGCTGGTGTCGACGGCGCAGGATGCGGGTAGCCCGCTCAAGATCGTCGAGACCGTCGTCGCCCTGAACGAAGAGCGTAAACGCAAGATGGCGGACCGTGTGATCGTGGCGGCCGGCGGCGACTTGAAAAACAAGACGGTCGCCGTTCTTGGCCTGACGTTCAAGCCGAACACCGATGATATGCGCGAGAGCCCGAGCCTGGACATCGTCCCGGCGTTGCAGGAAGCGGGGGCCACGGTGCGGGCGTTCGATCCGGAAGGCATGGACGAGGCGAAGAAGCTTTTGAACGATGTCGTCTGGTGTGATGGCGCCTACGACACCATGGAAGACGCGCACGTGCTGGTGATCATCACCGAATGGAACGAGTTCCGTGCCCTTGATCTGAAGCGCGTGAAGTCGCTGATGAAGACGCCGGTGATGGTGGATCTCAGGAACGTTTATCGCCCTGAGGACATGATCGACGAAGGCTTCGACTATCACAGCATCGGGCGCCCGACCGGCAACGTGGGGCCGGCGTGACCGTTCGCACTTTAAAGACGGCTCTGAACGCCTCAATCCTGCGCGCTTACGACATCCGGGGCGTGGTCGGCGAGAATTTCGGCGAAGATGATCTGTACACGATCGGCCGGGCATTCGGTTCGGAAATGGCGGATCGAGAATTGAAGAGTGCCTGCGTCGGCTATGACGGACGACTGTCGTCGCCGATGCTGGAAGCGGCGCTGGTGGACGGCCTGACGGAATGCGGGATCGATGTCATCCGGACCGGCCGCGGTCCGTCGCCGATGCTTTATTACGCGACCGTCAGCTTCGAAGCGGACGCCGGGCTGATGATCACCGGGTCGCACAATCCCCCCGATTTCAACGGCCTGAAGATGACGCTCGAGGGAAAGGCGTTCTTCGACGAAGACATCCAGAACCTGGGGCGCCGGGTCCAGGCGGGCAACTACCGCGACGGCGCCGGGAAATCCGAACAACGTGCCGTCTTTGATGAATACGTTAACCGCATGAAACAGGATTATGGCGGCGGTAAGGAACTGCGGGTCGCGTGGGATCCGGGTAACGGCGCGGCCGGCGAGGTCACGGATGCGCTGGTCAAGAAGCTGCCGGGTGAACACTTCGTCATCAACTCAGAGATCGACGGCACGTTTCCGGCGCACCACCCGGATCCGACGGTCGAGAAGAACCTGTTGCAACTCAAGGAACTGGTGGCGGCGAACGATTGCGATCTGGGAATCGGCTTCGACGGCGATGGCGACCGTATCGGTGTCGTCGACAAGCTGGGGAACGTCATGTGGGGCGATCAGTTGTTGGTGATGCTGGCCCGCGACGTGCTGGCCGACCATCCGGGCGCGCCGATCCTGTGTGACGTCAAGGCGAGCCGGGTGTTCTTCGACGAGATCGAGAAGATGGGCGGCAAGCCCGTCATGTGGAAGGCCGGGCATTCGCATATCAAGTCCAAGATGGTCGAATTAAAATCGCCACTGGCCGGCGAGATGAGCGCCCACATATTTTTTAAGCACCGCTATTACGGTTACGACGACGCGATCTATACCGCGGTCCGCTTGTTGAGCGTAATCGCGAACAGCGACGCGAGCTTCACCGAGATGCTGGCGGCACTGCCGAAAATGTACAATACCCCGGAGATTCGCTTCGACTGTCCGGATGACCGTAAGTTCAAGGTCGTCGATGAGATCGTAGCCCGCGCCCGCGCCCTCGAAGGGGTCGAGATATTCGACATGGACGGGGTCCGGGTCGAAACCCCGGAGGGATGGTGGCTGCTGCGCGCCTCCAATACCCAGCCGATGCTCGTGGTGAGATGTGAATCCGCGACGGAGGCGGGGTTGGAAAAGCTGAAGAACGATGTCCGGGCGCAACTCAAGCAGTCCAACGTCGACGCTTCGGCCATTTGATCCACAGCTTTCACTGAACCGACACTTGAAGCCGGGCCATGGTTCTCGTAGAGAATCGGTATGGCTAATTACTTTTTCTACGGAACTCTGTGCGATCCGGAAATCGCCCGGGAAATTCTCGGGCGGCCGTTATCCGGTTGCTCGCCCAAACCGTGCGCACTCGCGGGCTATAAGCGGGTCTACGTCGCAGGCGCCACCTACCCGGGCCTGATTGCCGATCCGGAGGGTGAGGTTAAAGGACTTCAGGTTTATCGGATCTCACCGCTCGAGGCATCGCGGTTGAGCCGTTACGAAGGGAGGGAGTACACCCTGGAAGAAAAGGAAGTCACCTTGGCCGACGGTACGAAAGAAATGACCAACGTGTTCATGCCATTGCCGTCACTACGGCTGAGCGATAAGGAATGGCAGTTGGACGTGTGGCGGCGTCAGGAAAAGCGGCGCTTCCTCGGGGGATTGCGGCGAAACGTCCTGGTCTGAACGATCAGTCGGCGCGCTGCGCGACTTCGGCGTTCACGTCCGTTTTCAATTCCATGCAGTCACGGAGAATCCGGCAGGTGCGATAGGCATCGCGCTTGGAAATACCGACGATACGCGCCCGGTGCAGGATGGCGCCGTTACGCTTTTTCAGCGGCACGATCCTGATCTGACCATCCGAAAGATAACTCCGTGCCTTTCCGACCGCTTTCTCGGCTGCGGCCTGAGCTTGCGAGATCTGCGAAAATGCGCCGACCTGTACCGCCCACACGGACGTGGCCGTGCCGCTGCGCGGCTGCACGGCAGCAGGGGCCAGGGATGCGGTCTTGGTCTCGGGAACGGCGGCCTGGGCGATCAGCGGGGTGCCGTGGCGCTGGCGCAGGGTGTCGAAGCCCTTGTCCAGTAACTTGGCCATGTGGCGGTTACGATGGCTCGATGAGCGGCCGCCGAACACAACGCCGATGATACGGCGCCCGTCACGGGTCGCGGAGGCGACGAGGTTGAAGCCGGAAGCGCGGATATAGCCGGTCTTGAAACCGTCAGTGCCGGGATAGGTCTTCAGCAGCTTGTTGTGATTCGAATGCGTGACCCCATTGAACGTGAACGAGGCGGTCGAGAAGTAGTGATAGTACTCCGGAAAGTCGCGGAGCAGCGACCGGGCCAGGATCGACATGTCCTTGGCGGTCGAAAGCTGCGCGCGGTGCGGCAGGCCCGACGCATTTCGGAACGTGGTTTTCGACATGCCGAGGGCACGCGCACGGGCGGTCATTTTCAAAGCGAAGTTCCGCTCTCGGCCGGAAATGTTCTCGGCGACGACGGTGGCGACGTCATTCGCGGATTTGGTGACAAGGGCAAGGATCGCCTGCTCAACGGTGATCTTGCTGCCGGCGCGAAGCCCGAGCCGGGAGGCAGGCTGGCGTGCGGCGCGGCGCGACACGTCGAGCTCGGTCGCGAGCGTCCATTTCTTCGATTTGAGGCGGTCGAACATCAGGTAAAGCGTCATCATCTTGGTGAGAGACGCGGGGTAGTTGCGGGTTTCCTCGTTGAGACCGGCCAGAGCTTCACCGGTATCGGCGTCAACGACGTAACTTGCATATTTGGCGTGCGCCGGTTGCGCGAACGCGCAAATCGCAACAATCGCCATAAAAACGCCGATTTTGCCAAGTTTAGTGATCGATAAAGCGCGTGTCGCCGTCGGTTCCCAGGCCGCGAGCGGTAGCATCCTCTGATCCCCTTATCCCCAAACCGTAATCCGCTGCGTCGAATGATCATAAGATCAAAGCGCATTTCCCGTCGACGGAATTTTTTCGTCGAATCAAGCCTTTGGTACGACGGTGGACTCTAAGATTGTGTTAACGGAGCAGGGGATGTCACGGAGAAATCCCCGGTTTCGCTCGGTTTTCTTGACGCATTCGCGGGCGCACAAAACGTGAATCGGCCTGTGGAGCGGTCTTAATGCATTGAAATTTAACAAAAGAATATAGAAACCTTCAAATTGTGCAGTGCACAAAAAATCATTGACTCGTCCGGAAAACGGACTATATTCCGTACGTGATGCTGCATTGCAGCAAACGATGAATTCGAGAGTTTCTCGAACGGGCGGCGTAAACCGCCGAATCCGTTACCACCGAGAAGAAATGGAGATAGACCGATGGCTACCACTGCCAAGAAAACGACCACTACCAAGACCGCGCCGACCGCCGAGCCGGTCGAAGCCGCCGTCAAGGCCGGCAATGACACGGTCGAAACGATTGTCAAAACCAACACCGAAGTCGCCAAGAAGGGCGTCGAGAAGGCCGTTGCCATGTCGGAAGAGCAGTTTGCCGCCGCCGCCAAAGCCGGCGCCGATGTTTACAAAGGCTATGAAGACATGATCGCGTTTTCGAAAAGCAATATCGAAGCGATTGCGAAGACGAACGAAATCCTTTCATCGGGCATGAAAGACATCAACACCGCGATCTACAAGTTCGCTCAGTCGAACGTCGAAGAATCGGTCGCGCTGGCGCAAAAGATCATGACCTGCACCTCGGTCACCGAAGTCTATGAACTTCAGACCGGTGCCGCCAAGTCGCAATACGAAAAGGCCGTCGCGGAAAGCCGCAAGCTCTCCGATCAGACGGTCAAACTGGCCGAGAAGGCTTCCAAGCCGATTGCCGAGCAA
>JAGLED010000027.1 GCA_023145215.1 Rhodospirillales bacterium
TAGTGAAGATTGCGGTTGAGACTCTGTCCAAGCCGCTCGCTGCCTAACTTCCCATCCCCCCTTTTTGGGATCTGGCAGTAGAGAAGGGCGTCCGGTGGTCCTCCCAACACCGGGCGCCCGCTCAAACATCCCGGGGACCTGAAAACCCGGGACGCCAAAGGCCTGTAGCCCTGCTGCAGGCCTTTTGGTTAACAGTCTATAATTCTTTTCGTTTCCCCATTTTGGACGGCGCAAAATTCACCTATATTATAGGTGATGAAACAAAACCGTTTTGAAACGTCACTGACGAAAATGGCTGAGAAAAACACTCCATCCGGACCGCCCCACATTGGCGGAGATGAAGAAACGGGCGTTGTCGTCAAGCCGCGCGAAAAGACCAAGCGTCCGGCGATGTACAAAGTCCTGATGCTGAACGACGACTACACGCCGATGGAGTTCGTCGTTCACGTCCTGGAACGTTTCTTCAGCAAGTCTGCACAGGATGCGACGCGGATCATGCTGCACGTCCATCAGCGTGGCGTCGGCGTGTGCGGTGTCTACACTTACGAAGTCGCCGAGACCAAAGTCGCCCAGACCATGGACCTGGCCCGCCAGCACCAGCACCCGCTGCAGTGCACGATTGAGAAGGACGGTAGCGACGACGAAGAATAGGATTATATAATCTGCGAACCATAATCCGGGTGAAACCCGGCGAAAGGAAAGCGACCACATGTTATCACGCAATCTGGAACAGACGCTGCACCGCGCATTGGCCCTCGCCGCAGAGCGGACTCACGAATATGCGACGCTGGAGCATCTGTTACTTTCCTTGACCGACGATCAGGACGCCATCGCGGTATTGAGGGCATGTGGGGTCGACCTCGAACAACTTTCGATGGACGTCACCAATTTCATCGACGACGAACTCGAAGAAATCCGCAACGATCGCGTGACCGAGCCGAAGCCGACCGCCAGCTTTCAGCGTGTCGTGCAGCGCGCCGTCATTCACGTGCAGTCTTCGGGACGCGAAGAAGTCACCGGGGCAAATGTGCTCGTGGCTCTGTTCTCGGAACGTGAATCGCACGCCGTCTTCTTTCTGCAGATGCACGAAATGTCCCGCCTCGACGCGGTCAATTACATCTCGCACGGCATCGCCAAGGTGCCGGGTTTTTCGGAAGAGCGCACGGTCGAAGGCGCCGACGACGATGCCGAGGGCGAGAATGTCGTCCGCAAGGGCTCCGAAGCGCTCGACGCCTATTGCGTCAATCTGAATGCCAAGGCGGAGCAGGGCCGGATCGATCCGCTCATCGGTCGCGAAAAGGAAGTCGACCGGACGATCCAGATTCTCTGCCGCCGCAACAAGAACAACCCGCTCTATGTCGGTGATCCGGGCGTTGGTAAAACGGCCATCGCCGAGGGCTTGGCCAAACGCATCGTCGACGGCGATGTGCCCGAGGTGCTCGATGGCGCCACGATCTATTCCCTCGACATGGGCGCGCTTTTGGCGGGTACGCGTTATCGCGGCGACTTCGAAGAGCGTCTGAAAAACGTCATGGAAGAACTGGTCAACGCCGACAAGGCGATCCTCTTCATCGACGAAATCCACACTGTGATCGGTGCGGGTGCGACGTCGGGCGGCTCGATGGATGCGTCCAACATTCTCAAGCCTGCATTGCAGAACGGCGGGCTGCGCTGCATGGGCTCGACCACGTATAAAGAGTACCGCGGCTATTTCGAAAAAGACCGCGCGCTCGTGCGCCGCTTCCAGAAAATCGACGTCTACGAACCGTCGGTCGACGATACGGTCAAGATCCTCAAGGGGCTGAAGCCGTATTTCGAGGAGCACCACAAGGTGCGATACACGATGGACGCGCTGAAAACGGCCGTCGAGCTGTCGGCGCGCTACATCAACGACCGCAAGCTGCCGGATAAAGCCATCGACGTGATCGACGAGGTCGGGGCGTCGCGCATGCTGCTGCCGGAAAGCAAGCGCCGGAAAACCGTCTCGGCGAAGGATGTCGAAGCCATCGTCGCGATGATCGCGCGCATCCCGCCGAAGAGCGTGTCGCGCGACGACCGCGAAGCGCTGAAGACTCTCGAGCGCGACCTCAAGACTGTCGTGTTCGGCCAGGACCCGGCCATCGAACAGCTTTCGAGCGCGATCAAGCTTGCGCGTGCGGGGCTTCGTGAACCGCAGAAACCGATCGGGGCGTATCTGTTCTCGGGCCCGACTGGCGTCGGCAAGACGGAAGTCGCACGCCAGCTGGCCTTGACGATGGGCGTCGAGTTGGTCCGCTTCGATATGTCGGAGTACATGGAGCGGCATTCCGTGTCGCGCCTGATCGGCGCGCCCCCGGGCTACGTCGGTTTCGACCAGGGCGGTCTGCTGACCGACGCGGTCGATCAAAACCCGCACGTGGTGTTGCTGCTCGACGAGATCGAAAAGGCGCACCCGGACCTGTTCAACATCCTTCTACAGGTCATGGACCACGGCAAGCTGACCGACAACAACGGAAAGACGGTCGACTTCAGGAACGTTATCCTGATCATGACCACGAACGCGGGCGCGGCCGACATGGCGAAGCCGGCGATCGGGTTCGAACGGGAAAGCCGGGTCGGCGAAGACAAGGAAGCGATCGAGAAGATGTTCACGCCGGAATTCCGCAACCGGCTCGACTCGACCATCGCCTTCCAGCCGCTGGGTCAGGACGTGGTCGCCAAGGTCGTCGACAAGTTCATCATGGAACTGGAAGCGCAACTCAGCGACCGCAATGTGATGATCGAGTTGACCGACGCGGCCCGCGACTGGCTGGCGGAGAAGGGCTACGACAAGCTGTTCGGCGCCCGGCCACTGTCTCGCGTCATCCAGGAGCACATCAAGAAGGCGCTCGCCGAAGAGATGCTGTTCGGCAAACTGTCGAAGGGCGGCCTCGTCGTCGTCGATATCGAGGACGGCCTGCCGGTGTTCAGCTACCCGAAATCTGATGACAAGGGCTCCAAGGGCGGCGGTAACGGCGGCAAGAAGAAGCCAGCGTACGTCGAGTAGGTTCTCGCCATCAAACAAGCAAGCGTCGTCCCAAACTGGATTTGGGACCCCGGGGTTCTGGATTCCGGCATTCGCCGGAATGACGTCAGACGTCATGCGTCAGCGATCAGCCGTCACGCCGCCGCCGTATAGGGCGGGGCCGGGAAGTATTCGATCCCTTTCTGGACGAAGCGCGCGAAATCCGGCCCGTAGATCTCGCCCACCAGCCATAACGCCATGTCGATCCCGGCGGACACACCTGCCGACGTGACAATGTTGCCGTCGCGGACGAACCGCACGTCGTCCAGGACATCCACGTTCCCCGCATCACGTAAAAGCTCGATCGAACGCCAGTGCGTCGTCGCGCGCTTCCCATCCAGCAATCCGGCCTTGTGCAGCAGCAATGCGCCGGTGCAGACGCTGGTGACCCACGTGCAATCCGGCGCGACCTTCTTGATCCAGTCGATCTCGGGGCCGCCGTCCTTGAAGATAGGCCGCGTGCCCTGGCCGCCCGGCACCAAAATCACATCCAACTTGGGGTGGTCGTCGATCGTGTAATCGGTGGTGATCTTCAGACCCTTTGCGCAGGTGATCTGATTGCCGGACGACCCGATGGTCGAGACGGTCATATCGCTGGTGTCCTGTTTCGAGGCCCATGACAGCACCTCCCATGGGCCGATGGCGTCCAGTTCTTCAAGGTCGTTGAACGCGAGAATACCGAAGTGCATGGTCATGCTAAGTCTCCCTAAGCGGCGTCTTGTGTGTTGGTGAACAGGTTCCGATATCCGTCGGGGCTGACGCCCAGCATCTTGCGAAAGGCACGGCGCATGCGCTCTTCGTCGCCGAAGCCGCTTTTACCCGCGACGGTCTTGATGGGAAGGGGGCTTTCTTCCAGTAGCCTGCGGGCGACATCGAGCCTGCATTCGGTCACGTAGCGTGCCGGTGTCATCCCGGTTTCCTGTTTGAATTGGCGGTTGAACGTCCTGAGGCTCATGGCCGCCCGGTCTGCCATCCGCTCGACGCTGATGTCGGCGGACAGGTTCTCAAGCAACCAAACCTGCACGTCGCGGATGCTGCCGGCGGGGGCCATCTGGACGGCGAGATGTCTTGAGAACTGCGCCTGGTTGCCCGGGCGTTTCAGGAACATTACAAGGCTGCGCGCCACGGCAAGGGCGATGTCGCGGCCGTGATCCGCCTCGACGATGGCCAGCGCCAAATCCATCCCGGCCGTCACACCGGCGGACGTATAGACGTTGCCGTCCTTGATAAAGATCGGATCGGGGTCGACGTCGATCCGGGGATATCGCTCGGCGAGGTTCTGGCAGTGCGACCAATGGGTCACCGCACGTTTTCCATCCAGCATTCCCGTCTCGGCAAGGACGAAGGTGCCGGTGCAAACCGACACGATCCTACTGGCGTTCCGCGCGAGGCGGCCGATGTCGCGCACATGGTCCTTGTGGTTGACGAAGTCGTAAACCCCGCTGCCGCCGGCGCAGATCAGGGTGTGGTAATCGAGTGTGAGCCTGGACAACGCATGATCCGCCACCAACGAAACCCCACAATTCGTCCGAACAGGACCGGGTGAAGGAGCGAGCAACTGAACCTCGTAACCCGGTTTCGCCGCACCCAGGTTCCTGAGCTGTACGTTGGCGTCGCCAAAAACCGCAGCGGGACCTGTCGCATCCAGAATCTGGCAACCGTCGAAAACGACAATGCCGATCTTTTTGGGCTTGGCGGGTGTGTTCATCGGGCGATCATGCGGCGAAATCGGAGTTGGCACAATGACAATGACCCCTCAATTCATGCCAATAGGCAAGGGCGCTTGAACCATCCGACGCCAACCCTGAAACTGCTCTCGTGCCGAACCGGAGGGACAATGCCAGCCGCCTTTCTGAAAGATATCAGGGTTCTTGACCTCAGCCAGTTTCTGCCGGGGCCCTTCGCCACGCAGATGCTCGCCGATATGGGCGCGGACGTGGTCAAGGTGGAGCCTCCGAAGGGCGATCCGATGCGTGCGCTGGACCCCGTCACCAACGACCGCGGCGCTAGCCCGTATCATGCACTGGTCAACGCGGGGAAACGGGTCGTAACCCTCGATCTCAACGTGCAGACGGATAAGGACATATTTCGGCGTCTGGTTCAGTCCGCCGATGTGTTGATGGAGAGCTATCGTCCGGGTGTGATGGCGCGGCTGGGGTTCGGCTACGACACGTTGAAAGAGATGAACCCCGCGCTTGTTCACTGCGCGCTTTCGGGGTTCGGTCAGAACGGCCCGATGCGCCTGACCGGCGGGCACGACATCAACTATGTCGCCGCAGCGGGACAACTGGGGCTGACGGGGCCGGCGGCGGCGCCACACATGGCCTACCCGATGGTTGCCGACTATGCAGGCGCGATGCAGGCGACCGTGGCGATCCTGGGTGCGTTGGTCGGACGCGGGGGAACGGGGCAGGGGGCGTATCTGGACGTCGCCATGTCGGACAGCGTGCTGGCGTGGCAGAGCCAGGCGCTGACGGCGCTTCATCGCGGAAACGCGCCTGCGCGCGGACAGAGTCTGCTGACCGGTGGGGCGGCATTCTATGGGGTCTACGAAACGGCGGACAACAGGTTCGTCAGTCTGGGCGCCATCGAAACCGTGTTCTGGGAGAATTTCTGCAATGCCGTCGGGCGTGCCGATCTGATCGGGCGCCAGAACGAGCCTCTGCCGCAGACGGATCTCATAAAACAAGTATCGGCGATCTTTAAACAGAAAGACCGCGATGCATGGGATGACGTCTTCATCGATGTGGATTGCTGCTATCACCCGGTTCTGGACATCGATGAAGTCGGGGCGCATCCGCAGAATGCCGCGCGCGGGTTGATTCAGCCTCAGGCGGGGATCGATGCAATTGCCGTATTACAGCCGTTCTGGACGAACGATGAGCCGCCGTCGCCGCGTGAGCCGCTTCGCGAAGCCCGGGCTGCGGATATCGTCGATGACTGGAAACGGGACTGAGCGTTATTTCGGGCAGTCGATTTCGGCCAATAGGCCGACCTGTGCGAATCCCTGTGCCTTGACCGGTAGGGTCGAACCGCCGGCGAGAATCATGTAATCGCGGCTTCGGCCGGCGCCGTCCGCGGTCACGCGTTCGATGGCGACCGCCTTGCAAAGCCCGCACTTGTTGATCAGGACGACGTCGTAGCGTTGTGAGCGTTCCATGCTGACGCATTTAGGGGCGGCCTCGGGCTGGTTGAAACTTTCCAGAAGATCCTGATCTGCGCCTTGTTCGCCACGGCAGGGTTTTTCGGAGTTCACGCGCGTCCGGCCCGGCCCCTTGAACGGGACGGGAAAGTCGGAACGGGGCTGGATGTTGAATTCGCGGCCGACGGGGACGGCGTTGCCCGGACGTGAACGGATGATGTTCGCGATCACGCAGGTGTTGCAGACGTTGACCATGGTTTCGATGTTGCCCTGCCGGACGATGCGAATACACCTGGCGGCGTCGGCGTCTTTGGGCCACGCGGCGACAATCGTCAGGGCAATCAGGGCCAGGGCAAATATTCTCGTCATGGTAAACGCTCCGTCCTTGAGGCCTTAAAAACTACGGCGAAAAAGTTAACAGAGCGTGAGTCGGAGCCCGTTTAGCCGTCGTCGTCCTCGTTTCGGTAGGGGGAGTATTCCTCGGTGATCGCGGCCATCTCGCGCTCGACCTGAAAGCGTTCGCGCATGACGAAATCGCCGACTGCATCCTCGAATCCGGGATCGCGGATGTAATGCAAGCTATAGACGGGGGCTGGAAGATAGCCGCGCTGTACCTTGTGCGGACCCTGCGCGCCCGCTTCGACGCGGCTTAAGCCATGTTCGATGGCGTAATCGATGGCCCGGTAATAGCAGCATTCGAAGTGCAGGAACTTGTGCGATTCCAGCGAGCCCCAGTTGCGCCCGTAAAGGCAGTCCGCCCCCTTGAGGTTGAGCGCCCCCGCGACGGGCCGTTCGCCGTCGAATGCCATCACCATCACGACACTGTCGGGCATGCGCTCGCCCAACATCGAAAAGAATTCCCGGTGCAGGTAGCTCTGCCCCCATTTCTTGTCGGTGGTCGACATGTAGAATTGGAAGAAGGCGTCCCAATGCCGCTCTTCGAGTTCACCACCGCCAAGCGTACGGATATCGAGGCCGATGTCCGCGACTTTCTTACGTTCCTTCCGGATCGACTTGCGTTTGCGCGACGCCAGTGCCGAGAGGAATTCGTCGAAATCTTCGTATCCCCGATTATGCCAGTGGAACTGTTGATTGACCCGTTGCAGGTAGCCGAAGTCCTGACCGAGCTCCCATAGGTCTTTGTTGCAGAACGTTATGTGCGCGGATGAAACTTTCAGCTGATCGGCGACCCGTGTCATCCCGGCGAGCATCAACTTCTGAAGTTCCTCGCGGAGCGCCGGATCGGTGTCGGGCGAGACCAGAATCCGTGGGCCGGGGGCAGGGGTAAACGGCACGGCGCACTGCATCTTCGGGTAATAACGCCCGCCCGCGCGCTCATAGGCGTCGGCCCATCCCCAATCGAAGATATATTCCCCATACGAGTGCGTCTTGATATAGAGCGGCGCGCAGGCCTCGACCCGGCCGTCAGGCGTTTCGATCACGAGGTGGCGGGGAATCCAGCCGGTTTCGTCGGTTGCCGAACCGGAATCCTCCAGCGCCGACAGAAAGGCGTAGCGGACGAACGGATTATCCGTGCCAGCGCAGGCATCCCAGTCAGCTTGGGCGACCTCGTTGATGCTGCCGAGAGCCTTGATGACGCGCTGATCGTTTCCGTCCATTTGCGTCCTTCGTCCGTAAACTCAACGCCCGGTCAGGTGACCGCTTTCCAGGCTATGTTTCTATATGTCGGCGCGGCTTCGTCCGGATACAAGATTTCGGCGAGGATTTGCGCACTGTCCAGCAGCCTCGGCCCCGGTCGGTTGAAGTAACTGTTCCCGTCCGTGGCATAGACGCGCCCGTTCCGGACCGCCGATAACTGCTGCCATTCCGGGGTGCCGAGGAGGGCGCGGGCCTCGGCCTCGCTCCGTTCGAGGCCGAACCCGCACGGCATGAAGACGATCACGTCCGGGTCTGCTTCGAATAAGCGTTCGGGCTTCAGCCATGGCGCATGTGCACCAGCTTTGCCGAACAAATCGGTGCCGCCCGCGATCTCAACCAATTCCGGCACCCAGTTCCCGGCCGCCATCAGCGGCTCCGCCCACTCGACGCAACAGACGCTCGGCCGTTCGGCGGGGGCGCGGGCAGAGAGGGATGCAAACCCGGTCCGCATCGATTTGACGAGCGCCTGGCCTGCGGCATCCGCATCGAGTGCCCGGGCGACGCGTTCGATATCGGCATAAACCTTGTCGAGGCCTTCCGGGTTCAGCGAGACGATCTTCGCGTCATTGTTCAACAGATCGCACACGGCAGCTTCGACATCGCTGAGGGCGACGGCGCAGACCTCGCACTGGTCCTGCGTGACGATGACGTCAGGCTGCAATCGTTCAAGCTCGTCCTTGAGCACCTCATAAATCGACAAGGCGTCCTTGAGCGCATCTTTCACTTGGGTGTCGATCTCGGCACTGGTGCCGTCGGGACGGATCAGAGCGCGCGTGCAAATCGGCAGCGCTTCGACGCCGTCAGGGTAGTCGCATTCGTGCGACCGGCCGACGAGGTTGGCCTGAAAGCCGAGGGCGCTGACGATCTCCGTCGCCGCCGGCAGCAGGGAAACGATCTTGGGGGGCGTTACGGCTGCGCTCACGCCAGCTCGAAAATACCGTCGATTTCGACCGCGACGTTTCGCGGTAACGAACCGGCGGAGACCGCGAAGCGCGCATGCTTGCCGTTATCACCGAACACGTCGACCATCAGATCGGAGGCACCGTTGATGACTTCCGGTTGGTTCGAGAAATCCGGACCCGAGTTCACGAAGCCACCCAGTTTGACGACGCGCTTGATCTTGTCGAGGTCGCCGCCCGCGGCCGCTTTGGCCTGAGCCAGAAGATTAAGCCCGCACAGTCGCGCCGCCTGGTAGCCGTCGTCCACCGACAGGTCTTCGCCGACCTTGCCGGTATACTCGATCTTGCCGTTCTTCAGGGTGATCTGACCGGCGACGAAGATAAGCTTGCCGCTCACGACATAAGGGATGTAATTCGCGGCCGGTGCTGCGGCTTCCGGGAGTTCGATACCGAGTTCCTGAAGACGGGATTCGATTTTGCCAGCCATGATGATGTCTCTCTCTTTCAGTCGTTAAGTCGAATGTGATCTGGTCCGGACGGACGTTCAGAGGCGGATGTTGTCGCCTTCCTTGGGGGCGTTGCAGTTCACTTTGCCACCGAGGTCCTTGAGTTTTTGTTGCGCGGCCGCGTACTTGGCGTCGATGTCATCGTCGTCCTGATCAGGATCGTGGTGGAACAGGTATAGTTCCTTGACCTCGGCGTTGTGCGCCAATTCACAGACCTTGGACACGCAGGAATGACCCCAGTTGACCTTGGTCTTGTATTCTTCGTCGGTGTAGGTCGTGTCGGTGATCAGGACGTCTGCGCCGCGCACGAATTCGGTGATGGTCTTTTCGTAGTGCGGATCGAAGAACTCGCTGTCGTTGAGATAGAGTTCCTGATCGGTCACATAGCAGACAGATCGACCGTGATAGTTGACCCGGTAACCGAGCGCACGTCCAGGGTGCGCCAAAAGCTTCGTCTGCACCTCGATCCCGGCGACATCATGCGTACCTTCCTCAAGATTGCGGAAGTACGTGCGTGCGGAAAACTCGGTGAGTGTGATCGGAAAATAAACACCGTCCATCTGCGCCGAGATCAACTCGCGCATGGTGATGTCGCCCTGCTTGGCGCCGAGGATTTCGAACTCGTTGCCCTGCATGTACAAGGGCGCGAAGAAGGGGATGGCGTTGATATGATCCCAGTGCGGGTGGGAGATGAACAGCTTGGCGTTGATACGCTTTTTCTTCTGCTGGAGGAGGCTCGATCCCAGTTCCTTGATCCCCGATCCGCCGTCAAAAATAAACATTTGCCGGTTCGGAAATTCCATCGTCACGCACGACGTGTTGCCGCCGTACTTGAGCGCACCGGCGCCGGTCTTCGGCAGTGTGCCGCGCACCCCCCAAAAGGTCAGGCTGATCTCGTCGGAAATGATGGCGTTCAGCCGGTCTGCGAAGGTGTCCGCATTGATCGGTTTGCGGATAAAGCCGTCGGCGCCGAGCTCAAGTGCGCGGGCCTCGTCGGACGGGTATGCCTTGGCGGAAACGACGATGAACATGATGCCGTCGAGCGCTTTGTTTTCGCGCACGCTCTTGCACAGTTCAAATCCGTCGACCTTCGGCATCATGAGATCGGAAAGGATGACATCGGGACGGGATTTCTCGATAGCCTTCAACGCATTGGCGCTATCGGAAAGGGTCTCCACCTGATATCCGGCGTCGCTCAGAATATCCTTGAGAAGGGAAAGCGTGATATCATCGTCATCGATGATGAGTACCCGCTTATTGCCTGCGGCAGCGTCCATTTCTTGCGGTCCCGTTCGTTGTTACCGCGAGAGTACAGAGCGCCCGGCGATGTGTCGATATCTGAAAGTCATGAAAATTCAGATATTTAACGGCTAATCCGCAACAAAAATGAGGCCATTCGGCCCCATTTTCGCGGTTACTCCCCAAAAAAACGGGCACGCACCGGAACAAAATCCCGGTACGTGCCCCAAGTTTCCCAGGGAGGATCCCTATCTGGTCTCATGAGGTATCCCTCATTGTCAGAAATCCCTCATGAACATCCCGTGGTTCCACCGCACGTGTTGCACTTCAGGCACGTGCCGTTGCGGACCAGCGTAAAGTTGCCGCATTCGCCGCATGGGTCGCCCTCGTAACCCTTCATGCGGGCCTCGCGGACCTGATCCAGTTTGGCGTCGGTGCGCTCCATGATCTCGGCGGACACCGCGACCGCGGACGATTGCTCCGTCACCACTTGCGTCTGGCCACCGCCACCGGACGCGGCCTGCGCCGTCGTCTGGGCCGGTGCTGACGCTTGGGTCGCGACTTTCTTGGCCTTGGCCCCATTGATCACCAGGAACTTGGTGCGCATGAAGCCCGGGCTGACGCCGACCGGCAATTCGCCGTTCTCGGGAAGGTCGCCTTCTGCCGCGCCGGTGCCGATGCTGTCGGGCAGCAGGTCGGTCGGTTCCACGTGGGCGAGGTCGTTACGGCCCATGTAGCTGACGGCGAGTTCGCGGAAGATGTAGTCGAGGATCGACGTCGCGTTCTTGATCGAGTCGTTGCCCTGCACCATGCCCGCCGGTTCGAACTTGGTGAAGGTGAAGGCATC
>JAGLED010000028.1 GCA_023145215.1 Rhodospirillales bacterium
CCGACGACATCATCAACGTCGCCGGGCACCGGCTTTCGACCGGCGGCATGGAGGAAGTACTGGCGTCGCATCCGGATGTTGCCGAGTGCGCCGTGATCGGCGTCGACGATGAGATGAAGGGGCAGTTGCCGTTCGGTTTCCTGGTCTTGAAGGCCGGCGTCACGAAAGAACCCGAAGACATCGTCTCGGAGGTCGTGCAGCTCGTGCGTCAGAAGATCGGCCCCGTGGCCGCTTTCAAACAGGCGACCGTCGTTCAGCGCCTGCCGAAGACACGCTCTGGCAAGATCCTGCGCGGCACCATGCAGTCCATCGCCGACAACAAGGCGTGGAAGATGCCGGCGACCATCGACGACCCGGTGATCCTGGACGAGATCACCGAAGCACTCGAAGAGTCCGGTTTGGGCTCTGCCCGGAAGTGACCGACGCGGGCGAGGGGGTCAGCTCATGTTGTTGACGACCTCGCCCAGCGTTTCGGCGCGGCGGATCAATGTCAGTAAACTATTCGATGCACCTTTTTCGGCTGCATAGACGGCAAGGCGCGGCAGCGCGTTGTAGTCGAAGTGGTTCGAAAAATAATACGCGCCCGTGTCATAGACGACGACGTAATCGTCGGGTTCCAGCTTAGGCATCATCACTTTCTTGGCGACCAGATCGGCGGCGAAGCAGCAGGGGCCCGCGACGTCGGTTTCAACCACGTTTTCGGTCCTGAGCTCGCCGTCGGGTTTGTAGCCTTCCGCACGGACAGGCCAGGACTCCGGTAGAAACGCCGTCCGCGTCATCACCTGCGCACCGGCATGCGTGGTGGCGATGAAGCGGCCGCCCATCTCTTTCGTGTATTCGACGCGCGTGATCATGAAGCCGTTCTTGGCGGCGATGGCGCGTCCGAACTCGGTTTTCACCTGATACTTGTCCGTGAACAGCACCGGCACGGCTTCTTTCAGAACGGCGGCGTATTCCGAGAACGTCGGCGTCACCTCATCCGATTTGAAGTTGACCGGCAGGCCGCCGCCAATGTCGATCCGCTCGATCTGCTGGGTGGCGGTCTGGGCGTTGATTTCCTCGCAGAGTTCCGTGATGACGGAAATGCCCTGCGCCATCAGCTCCAGCGGGCAGCCCTGCGATCCCGAGTGGGTGTGCATGGATTTCAGCCACGGACGCTCGGTATAGATCTGCTTCAGTCTATCGCGGTTGTTGCCGTCCGCGAGGGCGTAGCCGAACTTGGATGTGCTGGTCGCGGTGCTGGTGGAACTGATCTTGCCCGATCCAATCTGCGGATTGACGCGAAAACCGATCACCGCGTCGGTATCCGGGTACTCTTTGATCAGCTCATCGACGCGCGCCAGTTCCTGTTCGTTGTCGAGGTTGAACGAGATCCCGTCCTGTAGGCAACGCCGGAGGTCGGCCCTGGTCTTGGCCGGTGAATCGAAGATGATCCGGTCGGCCGAGAACCCGGCGGAGACGGCGAGTTCAAGCTCGCCCGGGCTCGCCACTTCGGCGCCGATGCCGAGTTGCTGAAGCCTGATCAGTACGTTTCTGAGTGCGTTCGCCTTGACTGCGAACGTGTGATAGAAGTTCGGCGAGAACGCGGATTTCAGGTCGTCGACCGTGGCTGACAGGCCGTCGAAGTCCATGACGCCGATGGCGGTGGTGTCGCCGTCGACGATACCGTGACGGATCGCTTCGATCAGTGCTTCCTGCTGAATTTTCATCATTTGCCCCCCTGAAGGCTTTTTCATTCTGCAATTAGGAATGTTATACACCCTTGAACAAAGCAAATCACCGGACTTGAAACGGCCGGAGACCGGCCGGCAAAGGAGTTGTCATGCGGTTGAAGGACAAGGTCTGCATCGTCACAGGGGCGGCGCAGGGAATTGGCGAGGCCTGTGCGCTGCGTTTTGCGCGCGAGGGGGCGAAGGTGGTCGTTTCCGACATCCAGGACGGCAAGGGCGAGGGCGTGGCCGCCAAGATCCGCAAGGACGGTGGCGAGGCGATGTATTTTTCCTGCGACGTTTCGAAGAAATCCGATTGCGACGATCTGGTCGCCGCGGCCGTCGAGGCCTATGGCCAGGTCGATGTCATGCTCGCCAACGCCGCGATCCTGATCGCCAAGGACTTTCTCGATCTGACGGAGGAAGACTGGAACAACACCCTGAACGTGAACTTGACCGGGTTCTTCTACGCCGGCCAATCGGCGGCCAAGCAGATGGTGAAGCAGGGCTTCGGTTCCATCGTCAACATGTCGTCGGTGAACGCCGTCATGGCGATTCCGGTGGCGCTGCCCTACACCGTCTGCAAGGGGGGCGTGCTTCAACTGACCAAGGCGATGGCGTTGTCGCTGGCGCCGCACGGCATTCGTGTAAATGCTGTCGGTCCCGGCACCATTGCCACCGAAATGGGGAAGACGATGATGGCCGACGACGCGGCGCGCCGCCGCGTACTGTCGCGCACGCCGCTCGGACGTCCCGGCGAACCGGACGAAGTCGCCTCCGTCTGCGTATTCCTGGCTTCCGACGACGCCAGTTACGTCACCGGGGAAACGGTCTATTGCGACGGCGGCCGTTTGCCGCAGAACTACCCCGTCAACGTCGATTAAGTACGAACAAGAAAAGGAATTGGATATGGATCTCACCCAAGCCGACAAGGACGCCGTCAGCGCGCGCCACAAGGACGCCGCCGCACGGATGGACCAACTCCGGGGCCGCAACCTGAGCCTCGATATGACACGCGGCAAGCCCTCGCCGGAACAGCTCGACTTGGCGGACGATCTGCTGACCTGCGTCACGCACGGCGAGACCAAATCGGAAGACGGCACCGATCTCAGGAACTACGGCGGGCTCGCCGGTATTCCGGAAGCGCGCCGCCTGTTTGCGGCGTTTCTGGGCACCGAGCCCGACCGGGTGATCGTCGGCGGCAATTCCAGCCTGACCATGATGTGGGACGTGCTTGCCAACGCCATGTCGTTCGGCATGCCGGACGGCGATGGCCCGTGGCGCGATCAGGCGCCGAAGTTCATCTGCCCGGTGCCGGGATACGACCGGCACTTCGCGATCTGTGAACGGCTCGGGATCGAGATGATCAACGTCGAGATGACGCCGGACGGCCCGGATCTGGACGCGGTGCGCGCCCTGGTCGCCGAAGACGCATCGGTGAAAGGCATCTGGTGCGTGCCGAAATATTCCAACCCGTCGGGTGAGACCTACACCGACGAAACGGTCGAGGCATTGGCTTCTATGCCGGCCGCCGCCAAGGATTTCCGCATCATGTGGGACAACGCCTACGCCGTGCACCATCTGGGGAACGGCCCGGCCAGCCTGAGCGACATTTTGACGGCGTGCGAGAAGGCGGGGAACGACAACCGGGCCATCGTCTTCGGCTCGACCTCCAAGATCACCCATGCCGGCGCCGGTGTCGCCGTGATGGCGTCCAGCCCCGATAACGTGAAGGATCATCTGGACAAGATCTTCTATGCCATGATCGGGCCGGACAAGATCAATCAGATGCGCCATGTCCGCTTCTTCAAGGACATGAACGGCATTCTCGAGCACATGAAAAAGCATGCCGAACTGGTGGCGCCGAAATTTGCCGCGGTCGACGAAGCGCTGGAAAAAGCGCTTGGCGGGACGGGCCTTGCTACCTGGACGAAGCCCGAGGGTGGTTATTTCGTCAGCGTCGACGTGCTCGACGGGTGTGCGAAGAAGATCATCAAGCGCTGCGCGGACGCGGGTGTAAAGATTACGCCGGCGGGCGCGACGTACCCGTACGGTAAGGATCCGCATGACCGCAACATCCGGATCGCGCCGACGTTACCGAGTGTCGACGAGATCAAGGTGGCGATGACGGTGCTGACGGCGGCGATCGAGGAGGTCTGCACCGAAAAGCTGCTGGAAAGCTGATCGAAACTACAACAATTAATGTGAGAATCCTTTTCTCAGCGGGAATGAAACGTTAGGTTTTCCGCGGGGGATTCAGCAGGGCGGCAAGGCCCTGCAAACGTGACTGGAAAAGGTTTGGTATCATGAAACTGACAAATATTTTCTTTGGATGTATCGCGTCTTGCGCCGTCGCCGTGGCGATCCTGCCGGGCACGGCGTCCGCTGCCGACGGCGAGAAGGTCTTCAACAAGTGCAAGGCCTGCCACACGGTTGAGGCCGGAAAGCACCGTGTCGGTCCGTCGCTGGCAGGCGTGGTCGGCCGCAAGGCCGGTACGGCTGAGGGCTATAATCGCTACAAAGGCCTCAAGGGTGCCGACTGGGTGTGGACCGAGGATGAACTGATGGCCTACCTCGAGAACCCGACCAAGTACACACAGGACAAGACTGGCAACCGGTCGCTGATGAACCTGAAACTGCCCAAGGAAGATGAGCGTAAGGCGGTCATCGAATACCTGAAAAAGCACTGACGCAGTTTCGTTCGACAAATAAAAACGGCCGATCCCGGATCGGCCGTTTTTTTATGCTCGGTACCAGTCGGGGGATCAGCTCTCGCTGCCGCTCTCCCCGGTGCTCGTGCTCGGCACGTCCATCTGCGGCGGGGCCGCGATCGGCGCGTCGGACGTTGCTGTATCGGATTTTGGCGCATGCACGGTCTTGGAGCGCGCCCGCGCGACGGCGACTGCTTTTTCAAGGTCGGTGGCAGCGCAAAGGCCGAGCCCGACCGGGTTTTCCGCCTTGATGTTGGGTGAGTTCCAGTGCGACCGGTCACGGACCGAGGTGATTGTCGGCTTGGTCGTGCCGATCAGTTTGGAAATCTGGGCATCCGACAGTTCCGGGTAGTTTTTCACCAGCCAGGAAATGGCGTTCGGACGGTCGCCGCGCTTAGACACCGGGGTGTAGCGGGCGCCTTTCTGGCGGACCTTCGGCTGCGGGATATTCGGCTTCACCATTTGCAGCACCGCGTTCGGGTCGCCTTCGCAGCGCTCGACTTCTTCGGCGGTCAGCGCGCCCGCCTTGACGGGATCGAGACCCTGCATGCCGACGGCCACGTCACCGTCG
The DNA here is from genome assembly GCA_023145215.1 of Rhodospirillales bacterium. Classification (GTDB taxonomy): domain Bacteria; phylum Pseudomonadota; class Alphaproteobacteria; order Rhodospirillales; family Casp-alpha2; genus UBA4479. The sequence goes on from JAGLED010000028.1 coordinate 4,992, forward strand.
GCGATCGCCTGAACCTCGAGCTCGTGCAAGCCGCAGAATTCGGCGATCTGCTTGAAGGTGAGCGTCGTATTGTCGACGAGCCAAACGGCAGTACCCTTTGGCATCAATGGATGCGCCATAACACTTTCCTCTCGAACATCAGGGATTGACCGGATGGCACTCCGGTTAAAACTCGGCGCCTTTATAAACGCACGGTTGGTCCCGGGTCAAAGCCTCATCGCGCTTTTTTACATGCGATCAGCCGGTGATTTTGAGCATGATCTTGCCGATATGCGCATTACTTTCCATCAGTTCGTGCGCCTGAGCGGCTTCGTTAAGGCTGAAAACCTTGTGGATCACCGGTTTTACGCGTCCGGCCTCAATTAGCGGCCACACCACCTTCTTGAGTTCGCGGGCAATTTCGCCTTTACGTTCAATAGATTGTGAACGAAGCGTCGAGCCCGTCAGGGTCAGTCTTTTGAGCATTAAGGGCATGAAATTGACCTCGACCTTGGGGCCACGCAGGAACGCGATATTGACGATCCGGGCGTCCGGCGCACTGGCCTTGATGTTTTTTTCGATGTAATCGCCGCCGACCATGTCGAGGATCACGTTAACGCCGCCCTTGCTGAATTCCTTGGCGGCGGCGACGAAGTCCTCTTCGCGGTAATTGACGGCCCGTTCGGCACCCAGATCCAGACACGCCTGGCATTTTTCGGCGCTGCCGGCGGTAGCCATCACACGCGAGCCCAATTGCGAGGCAATCTGGATGGCGGTCGTGCCGATCCCGCTTGACCCGCCATGCACCAGAAGCGCCTCGCCGGGCGTCAGGTGGCCGCGCTCGAACACGTTGGTCCAGACCGTCATGCAGGTCTCGGGCAACGCCGCCGCCTCGACGATCGAAAGACCGGCGGGGACGGGGAGAACCTGCGGGACAGGCGCGCATACGTATTCGGCATAACCGCCGCCGGCGACGAGCGCGCAAACCTTGTCACCGGCCGTGAAACCCGCAACCCCTTCGCCCAGAGCGACAACCTCGCCCGCAACTTCAAGCCCGGGAATGTCGGTCACGCCCTCGGGGGGCGCGTAGTGGCCCTGACGCTGGACGCAGTCCGGACGGTTGACGCCCGCCGCTTCGATCCGGATCAGGACCTCGCCTTCGGCAGGCGAGGGCACTGGCCGGGTCGTCGGCTTGAGAACCGCCGGGCCGCCGGGTTCCGTGATTTCGATGCAGTTCATTTCGGTGGGGATGCTCATGTTTTCGCTTCTCGGTCAGTGTTGGTCGTCGGCGGGGCTTGTTTCCAAGGCCGCGTCTCTTTTAACATTCCGCCCCGGCAATTGGGAGGGGCAGATGGATACTGACGATCTGGAACCGAAGAACAAGCAGGCGCCGAAGAAAGACCTCGACGTCATGTCGATCGAGGCCCTCGGTGAATATATCGGGGAACTGGAAGCAGAGATCGAACGCGTGCGCGCCGCCATCAAGCTCAAGGAAGAGGCGCGCCAGGGCGCGGAGTCCTTCTTCAAACGCTAGACGGTCATGCCCGCCGGCCACGCCGGGTCATGAACATGATCCAACCGATCGGGCCCAGAAATAGCACGATGACGAGCCAGCCGATGCGCGGGCTGAACGGGCAGCGCGAGCCTGCGGGCATGCGCCATGGCCCGGCGGACGGGCTCAGCGCAACGTGCAGTATCGGAAGCAGAAAGCCGACGATCAGAATCGTCCATGCGGCCCAAACCGGTAACAAATCGTCTCCTTACACCGCGAAACCGCGGAGAATCGACCATGGCTAGTCGGATAGATATTAAATCAAAATTAACGCCTCAAGAATACGCTTCAGAGGTGGTATCGGGCCACCCGATACACACTTTGACGCCTCCCTGTAAAACTCGCCGCCCCTTCGGGGGCGGTCTTTTTCGTTCATATGTGTGAGAAAATATCAAGCAAAAGACCCGCTTGACGCGGGGCAAAGCTCCCGCTTTAATTCTGTCACAAATAAAAAATTGCTGGCGAGTTTTACAGGGTTGAGGCAATTAAACGTGGGGGCTACCGGACATCCGGTGGCCCCCAAAGTTATTAAGAAGAGGGGAAAGATGGCGGCGCAGAAAACGGAAACCCGGCAGGATTACAATTACTTCCTGCCCCTGCAGTCCCGCTGGATGGACAACGATCTCTACGGCCACGTCAACAACGTGACTTACTATTCCTACTTCGATACGGTCGTGAATTACTTCCTGATCGAGAAGGGCGGCCTCGATATTCACAACGCCCCCGTGATCGGCGTGGTGGTCGAAAGCCACTGCAATTACATGCGCTCAGTCGCTTATCCGGACCTGATCCAGTGCGGGCTACGGGTGGGGCATCTGGGGAATTCCTCGGTCCGTTACGAGATCGGCATTTTCAAGAACGACGAGGAGGAGGCGAGTGCCGCAGGCCACTTTATCCACGTCTTCGTCGAGCGTGAAACCAACAAGCCGGTGGGTATTCCCAAACAGATTCGGGATGCCTTCGAGACCATCCTCGCGGAGACCGGCGAATGACGGACTATATGAGCTGGCGACGGGAGGACTTTCCTTACCGGACCGAGGTCGAAACCCGTTGGGGCGATAACGATCAACTCGGACACCTGAATAACGTCGTCTACAACCGCATGATCGAAACCGTCGTCGTGCGGTTCACCATGGGGCCGCTGGAGATCGAATGGCAGACGGCGCCGTGTTATCCGATCGTGGTGGAATCGCTCTGCCGGTTCCATCGGTCCCTTTCGTTTCCGGAAACCGTGACAGCCTGCCTGCGCGCGGCACGGATCGGCGGGACGAGCGTCACCTACGAGGTCGCGCTATTCGGGGAAGGGGATGACGCCCCGGCCTCTACGGGGCACTTTATTCACGTTTTCGTCGACAGCGATAACCACAAGTCGATGGCGATTCCGGCGGATATCCGCCAGCGTATCGAAGCCCGCGGCATCAAAGCCTAATCGCATAAAAAAGGACGCGCCCGCATGGCGGACGCGCCCCTCTCTCTCAGCTAACGCCTAAATCAGGCGGCCTTTTGTTCGATGGCCTTGGCGCCTTCCCCGGCAGCGATTTCAATCTTGCGCGGCTTCTCGCTTTCCGGCACGACGCGCTCGAGTGCGACATGCAGGAGGCCGTTCTCGAGCTTCGCACCCTTGACCTGGATATGGTCGGCGAGTTCGAAACGGCGCTCAAAGGCTCGGCCCGCGATCCCGCGGTGCAGGTAAGTCCGCTCTTCATCGCCGTCGTTCATCTTGCCGGACACGACGAGCGTGCGGTCGGTCAGCGTGATGTCGATGTCGCGGTCCGAGAAACCGGCCACGGCCAAGGTGATCTGGTAGCCGTTTTCACCGAGTTGTTCGATGTTATAAGGCGGGTAGGCGTTGTTCTGTTCGGTCTGTGCAGCCGCGTCCAGCAGACGCTGCATGCGGTCGAAACCGACGGAATGACGGAAAAGGGGAGAAAAATCGATCGTACGCATAGCAAATCCTCCTTTGAGCGATTTGATCCATGAGCCCGCCCAGGAATTTGCCTGAGCTTCGTATCACGGCCCCGAGCCGGGCTCCGTTAACCAGGGCAAACCCAAATGGCATTCGCCCTATCCGAAAATGAAATAGGCAGGCTGATGCGGGGTGCAAGGGGCAAAAGTCAAAAAAAATGCAAGTCACCCAGGCGAAGGTCGGGGGCCAGAAATTCACGGATTGTTGTCCTGGATTCCGGCCTGCGCCGGAATGACGATCCATCGGGCGACAGAGCGGCTTGCGCTCTTGTTATTCTGCGGCTTGCGCCCTTGTTATTCTGCGGCTTGCGCCCGACGCCAATCGACTTCCCATAGCGTGACCGGGCCGTCGAAGCCCTTCATTTCGTAGCCGCCCCGGTTGACGAAGCGGTACGATTTGCCCGCGCAGATCCCCTTGACCACGTCGGTCACGAAAATCTCGCCTTTCTGGGCCTTGTCGACAACGCGGGCCGACATCTGCACGGTCGAGCCGAACAGGTCGTTGTCTTCCTGGATCGGCTCGCCTGCGTTAATCCCGATCTTCAGAAAAAGCGGCAGGTTGGGGTTCGCCTGGGTGTGGGCGTTGGCGCCCTGCTGCATCATGATCGCTGCCTGGACGCTGTCGGAGGCCTGCTCGAACGATGCCATGATGCCGTCGCCGGTGTGTTTGACCTCTCGGCCTCGGAACTGCGTCAGCGCTTCACGGACGACGCGATTGTGGGCGCGAACGACTTCCTGTGCGCCGGCGTCGCCCAGTTCCTGGGTCATTGCCGTCGAACCCGCGATGTCGGTGAACAACACGGTAATGACGCGCGGCTGTTCTTCTTTCTGTTTTGGTTTGTTCCACTCTCCGAGGGCCTGATCCATGTGCCGTGCGATCTGGCCTTCATCGGTCATATAGGTGTTCATGGCATTGCGGCCGGCCTGGAACATCTGCATGTAGCGGCTGTCCTGAAGCAGGTACTCCTCGTATTTTCCGGCGAAGTTCTCAGCATGGGACTTCTTGTAGCCCAGGACCTGGACGCTGTCGGCGAGGATGCGGTTGGCCGCCTTTTGGTCGATCCCGCGGCTTTGCATTAGTGCCTCGGTCGCCCCCGCGACCCATAGGTTGACGCCGAACTTGTTGAAGTTGTCGAGCTTTTCCTTGTTGAAGCTGGAGCCTTCGAGGGCGGTGCCCAGTGCCTTCATCATGAAGGCCTTCTGTTTTTCTTCTTTCGGGGAGAGGCCAGGGGTGCCTTTGGCATCTGCACCCGGTGGTGCGGTGCCGCCGGCGTCGTCGGGTTTGTCGCCCCCCATCTCGCTCCGCAGCCGCTCGTTCGCCGCGCTGTCGTCCGCCGTAGAACTGCCGGCGCGGCCCTCGGCGTCGATAGCCCGGCCAGGCTGCGGCGGCTTCTTGCGTTTCTTCTTCTTGACCTTCTTGACCTTGCGGGGTGGTTGGGCGGCCTTCGGCTGGAAAAGGGGCTTGCTCTTGTTTTCCTTGATGGTTGTCTTCTTCAACAAGCTCGATGCCATCATCAGCGCCGACAGAAGGAACGTGCCGACGAAGACGACGAACAGCACATTGGATTCCGCGTTGCCCTTCATGGTCGTGCCGAACAGAACCTTGCCGCTGATCAGGCTCGACGCCATGAAGGTAAAGAAACCGGCGATGGTGAGACTGATCAGGGCCACCATCAGCAACTTGACGATGACCAGCGTCAACGTGCTTTCTTTTTGCTTGCCTGCGGCTTTCTTTCGCCGGGCGTGAGCGTCGTCGTCGGTCAACGACGAGAATGCGTTCGAAAGTTCGTCATCCGACGCGTCGCCATCGTCTTCGTCGGACCAGCTCTTCTTCGCGTCGGTGGTACTTGTGGCGTCGGTTTCGTGGGGGTCCAGCGCTTTGACGCCTGCGCTTTTGTAAATCACGAATTCCTGCGACGTGCCCCGGTCGGGATCGTAAACCTCGCGCACGACTTTGACGGCGCTGATGCCGGGCATGCGTTCGAGGCCGCGAGCTTCCTCAATTGCGGCGTCCTTCTGAAAGGAGCCGAATTGAGCATGAATGCTCCACCGCTGACCCTGCTGGACCTGGACCTCGAACTGAGTAATCCCGGGCACGCCAAACCTCCAACCGGTCGCTGCAAATGCGGCGGCCGCTCATCACACACCAATCGAACCGCGTCCCCCAACGATCGGCCCGATTGTTCCCAAGGATCAGGATACCAAAATCAGAATCCGATAACAATTTGATTTTGCAATGCAATATTCATCTTGGGATCGCCGGAAAAGGCCTGGGCCACGCGCAATAAAAAACGCCCCGCCGGGATGCCCGTGGGGCGTTTTTTGCGTCGTATCTACGCTGAATTAGCTTTTCAGGCCGATACCCGAGAACCGCTTGTTGAACTTCGCGAGCTGGCCGCCGCTGTCCATCAGACGGTGCACACCGGTCCACGCCGGGTGTGACGTCGGGTCGACGTCGAGCTTGAGCGTGTCGCCCGGGCTGCCCCAGGTCGAGCGCGTCGTAAAGGTCGTCCCGTCGGTCATCTGGACCGTGATCTCATGATATTCCGGGTGCGTGTCTTTCTTCATGGCTTTCGCTCCGCTTGCAACAGGCGGGCCTTATACATAGTCGCCGCGCGGGTTTCAAGCCTCCTGTTGAGGGGGCGGGAAATCAGGGTTTTCGAGGCGGTGTCAGCAGCTTGAAAAAGGTGATCGCGGCAACGATGACCATGATCACGGCACCGGCATAATAAGGGGAATGAAGGCCGATAAAGCCGAACGCCGTGCCTGCCACGGCAGGGCCTGTCATGCGGGAAAGCGTGGTTGCCGAACGGGTTACGCCCATCAGGCCGCCCTGGACATCGCATTCGCCCCGGACCGAGATGGCGGTGTTCAGGGCCGGGGTGGTGATGCTGAACCCAAGCGCGGCGAGGGTCATCGCCGCCACCAGTTCGGGGACTGAGCCGGTAAACGGAATCCATGCTAGTCCCACGGCGAGCGCCACGGCACCGGCAAAGATCAGCCGTTCGACGCCGAATTTATTGGCCAGCTTACCCATCAGCCCGCCCTGGATCATTGCCGCCAGCACGCCGATGAAGGCGAACAGATACCCGTTCTGTTCGGGCCCCCAGCCATACTGGCGCCGCGACCACATGGCGAAGGTGGATTCCAGGCCGGCAAACACGAATGTCGCCAGAAACGCCAGTATCAAGAGCACACCGACGCCCGGCGTGCGGAGTGCATCGGCCAGCGCCTTCATCCGCGCCACCCGGGTCTGGTCGGCGATGCGCGCACGTGCCTCGGCGGACAGGCTTTCTTTCAGGGTGAACAGGCCGAGTACGCAGGCCAGCGCTGAAAGCCCTGCGGCGGCGAAGCTCGGGGTGTGGAAATCGGCATTGGCCGGGTCGGCGCCGGCCAGAATGCCGCCGATTGCCGGGCCGAGGATGAAGCCGATCGAGAACGCGGCCCCGATCATCCCCATCCCTTTGGCGCGGTTCTCCTTCGTTGTCACGTCGGCGGCGTAGGCGAAGGCGGTCGATATGTTCCCGGCCATCAGTCCGCCGAGGGCGCGGGCCGCGAACAGGGTAATCAGGGTGTCTGCGAGGCCCAGCCAGACGTAGGAGAGAGCCGCCGCGAAGATGGTGCCAAGCAGGACAGGACGCCGCCCCACCCGGTCACTCAGGCGCCCCCAGAACGGCGCGGATATGAACTGCGCCGCCGAATAGACGGCCATCAGCAGGCCGACCTGGGCTGGTGTCGCCTGATAGTGCTCTGCATAAAACGGCAGCAGCGGGATGATGATCCCGAACCCGATCAGGTCGACGACGACAATGAGAAACAGGACTGGCATAATCAGAGGCTAACGCTGCGTGAATTTTAGTTCGATGCGGCGGTTTTTTGCCTTTGCGGCTTCGGTGTTGCCGGTCGCGATCGGATAATGTTCGCCAAAGCCGGTGGCGGCGAGGCGCTTTGCAGGGATGCCCTCGCTGACCAGATAGTGAACGACCGAAAGGGCGCGCGCCGTCGACAATTCCCAGTTGGACGGGAACTGTGCCGTCGAGATCGGATCGGAATCGGTGTGGCCGTCAATGCGCAGGATCCAGTCGATGTCTTCCGGCATCTTGATGGCGATCTCAAGCAGCGTGGTCGCCAGTTTTCCCAGCTCGCGCCGACCGCCCTCACCGAGATCGGCGGATCCCTTGGCGAACAGTAGTTCCGACTGCAGCACGAAACGGTCACCGACGATGCGCACGTCGTCGCGGTTGCCGATCACCTGGCGCAGCCTGCCGAAGAATTCAGAACGGTAACGGGACAGTTCCTGCACCTTCGACGCCAGCGCCGCGTTAAGCCGCTGACCGAGGGATTTGATCTGAACGTCTTTTTTCTCGGCTTCCGCCTCCGCGGCGTCGAGCGCGGCGTTGAGGGAATCCAGCTGCTGGCGGAGCGCCGCCATTTGCTTGTTCATGAGGGCCAATTGCGCCCGCGCGCTGTCGGCGATCTCTTCTTTCTCCGCGAGGCCGACCTTCAACTCGTCACGCTGCTTCTCAACGTTCGCCAGGCTCTCGGTCGTCTCGGCCAGAGATTTCTCAAGCTCGTCGCGCTGCTTCTCGGCCTCGGCGGCGCGAAACGAAAGTTGGGAAACCTCTTTCTCCAGCTCTTCCTTGAGCGCCTTAAGCGCGGCAACGTCGCCGCTCAGGTCGGCGATTTCGGACAGCTGGCGGTCGATCGCTTCCTTGTCGGCTTTGGCCGTCGCCCGCATTTGCGACAACTCCGCCTGGGCAGACGCATAATCGGCACGAAGTCCGGCTAATTGCTGCTCGAGATTTGCGCGCGCATCCAATGACGCGGAAAGCTGATCGCGTAGACTGTCTACGCCGAGTTGGAGTTGCTGATTTTCGGCCTTCGTCAGGGCCAGCACCTTGGAGAGTTCGCTCAGGTCGCTCTCAAGTGCGCGCAGCGCCTTGTCCCGTCCGGACAACGCCTGACCAAGAAAGAACTGCGCCAGAACGAAGATCAGCAACAGGAAGATGATGACCATCAGCAATGTGGCCAGGGCATCGACGAAGCCGGGCCAGATGACGGTCGATCGGTGCTCGCGGCGGCTTATGGCGGCCATGCGCGCGGGCCTCAGCTGCCGTCGCCGGTGGCGGCGATGGTACGAGCAAGAAGGCGAATTTCGCGGCGGAGCGCGTCGGTGATCTCGTTACGCGTCAGCGCGCTCTCATCGACGAGGCGTTGCATGTTCTTGTCGACGTTACGCATGTGAGCCTGCATGGCTTCGTCCGCCTCGCCACCGCCGCTGGTGCCGTGTGCGAGTTGTTCCAGGATCGGTTTCATCTCGATCTGGGTTTCGGCGAGCCGGCGCATCACCTGCTGCTCGGTCCGCATATGGTCGGTCAGCGTTTCGACCTTGTTGGCGAGTTCGCTGAGGGAATGGTTGACCGCGTGCTTGCCTTCTTCGGAACGGGAAATGATGACCTGCAGGTTCTCGAGACTCTCCGCCGTTTGTTCCAGCAATGCCTGGACGTAAGCGGGCACGCCCTGTTCCCCCTCGCCACCGCCGAGCGCGCCGCTTGAAAGCCGCGTCACGCTGGACAGCCATTCCTCAAGTTCGTTGTAGAAACGGTTCTGCGCCTGGCTCGCCTGCAGGTCGAGGAAACCCAGTACCAGCGACCCGGCAAGACCGAAAAGCGACGACGAGAACGCCGTGCCCATCCCGTCAATGGGGGTGGCAAGGCCTTCTTTCAGACGTTCGAAGATCTCCGCGGTCTCTCCACCATTCACGCTGAGGCCGCCAATGACATCGCCGATTGAACTGACGGTCTCCAGAAGCCCCCAGAAGGTCCCGAGAAGGCCGAGGAAGATCAGCAGGCCGATGTTGTAGCGCGACAGATCGCGGCTTTCATCGAGACGTGCCGCGATGCCGTCGAGGATCGAGCGCATGCTGAGCGCCGACAGGCTGAACCGGCTGCCGCGACGGTCCGATAGCATGGTCGCCATCGGCGCCAGAAGCTTCGGGCTGTCACCGCTCTCCGGCAGGCGGATCTGCATCCCGGCGTCGGTTTCGGCGAGCGTGTCCTGAAAGCGTTCCAGCCAGGAAACCTCGGGATACAGCATCCCGACCTGGCGGAAGTTATAGACAATACCCAGAACCAGGACGCCGACAATCAGGCCGTTGAGTGCCGGGTTGGCCATGAAAGCTTCGCGCAATGGCGAAAACAGGAAGAAACAGGCGGCACCCACGCAGCCCAGAAACAGGATCATGCGGAACAGAAAAGTGGTCGGGCGTGTCATGCGTGTCCATCCTCGGGCCGGTTCTGGCCCGCAAAGCGGACCTTGGCGAGTGGCAGACCGTGCATCAGGCCTCAGCGCTCAATGACGTTGACGTCGACGCGGTTTCTGGGCTCACCCTCGCTCTTGTCGCCGAGCGCCCGCACGTCGATACGCGTCGAGCGGACGCCTTTTTCGATCAGGAACGAACGCACGGACAGGGCCCGCGACAGTGAGATCCGTCGGGCCTTGCTGGAAGTCAGGTCTTCGCCGGCGGCATACGCCATCAACTGAACGCGGGCGTTCTCGTCGGCGGAAAGCTTGCCGATCACGGCGTCGAGCGCGCTCTGACCGTCGGCGGAAAGTTTGGTGTCGTCACCGTTGAAGATGACCTGAACGGGGCCGTCGGCAGGCGTCGCGGTCGGTGCTGAAGCTTGCTCGGGTGCCTTTTCCTTCTTGGGGGCGGCGGCCTGTTCGGTTTGTTTCGGCGCGGTCGTCGGCTCGGCAGAACTCGGCATCGGCGGCGGTGGCGGGGCGGATGCGGTTTCAGGCGCCGGCGGTGGCGGTGGTGCCGAGGCGGTCTCGGTCGTCTTCGCGGGGGCCGGCGCGGGCGGCGGCGGTGGCGCTTTCTTCTCGGTCAGTTGTTTCGGGGCCGCCTCGGCCGGTTTCGGCGCTTCTGCGACCTTCGGCACGGGTGCCGGGGCAGGGGCTTTGGGCTGAGATGGCTTGGCCGCCATTTTCGGGGCCGAACCGGGCTGTTTCAGTTTGACCGTGGAACTGCCGGTGGGCGGCGGGACATGAAGTGTCGACTGCGGCATCGTCGGGCCGGGCATGAGCAGGCCGCCGGACGACGCCGGTGCACGGTAGTTGTAGCTCGGCGCCGATTGTTGTGGTGCGGTCGGGCTGGCTTGCCCACCGTTGAGCGCGCCCCAGTTGATGTAAACGTTGTCGGTCGCGGGCTGATAGGAAGAGGTCTGCGCAATTGCCGACGAAGAAAGAAGCACGAAAGCCGCGGCGGCTGCACAGCCGATGGGCCGTAAGCCGGTAATGCGAAGTCGGTCGAAATCCTGTCGGCGGATCATGGTGCCTCCACAGCCCTGTCAGAGCGACGCGCTTGAGCGCGCTGAATTATCGCTTGAGAAAATACCGGAGCCAAGGCCCGGCCTCAACCGCTTTACGCGTTTTTAGCCGCGTTCTTCAATAATTGCCGGAAATCCCGGTCAAGGGAAGCGTTGGTCGCGATGACCTCGCCGGTCTCCAGCATTTTGTCGCGGCCCTGAAAATCGGTGACGATGCCGCCGGCTTCGCGCACCAAAAGAATCCCCGCAGCCATGTCCCAGCTTGAAAGTCCGCGCTCCCAGAACCCGTCATAGCGGCCGGCGGCTACGAACGCGAGGTCGAGCGCGGCAGCCCCGAACCGACGGATGCCCGAAGATGCCCCCATCACGGCCTGCAGTTCGGTCACGAACGTCTCATGGCCCGGGCGGCCCAGAAACGGAATGCCGGTCGAAAACAGTGAATCCTGAATGCTGGTGCGTCCCGATACGCGTAGACGCGAATCGCGGAGGAACGCGCCCTTGCCGCGTTCCGCGTAATAAAGGTCGTCGGTGATCGGATTGTAGACGACACCGGCCTCAAGTCGTTTATCGCGCTCCAGCGCCACGGAAACGGCGAAATGCGCAATGCCGTGCAGGAAGTTGGTGGTGCCGTCGAGCGGGTCGATAATCCACTTGTTGGAAATGTCCGAGCCTTCGATGACGCCGCTTTCCTCGTTCACGAAGCCGTACGCCGGGCGTGCCTTCTGGAGTTCCTCGATGAGGATTTTTTCAGCCTTGGTGTCGGCCTTGGTGACGAAATCCGCCGGACCCTTGCGGGACACCTGCAGGTTTTCAATCTCGCCGAAGTCGCGCCTGAGCGCACGCCCCGCCTTTTGCGCGGCGTTGACCATGATCGTCAGAAGCGGGGTCAGGCGGTTGGACATACGTAAGGCCGCCGGTCAGTCTTTTGCGCGTTCGACGTAGGTGCCCTCGCGGGTATCGACGACGATGCGCGTGCCGGCTTCGATGTGCGGCGGCACCAGAACCTTGACGCCGTTCTCCATCACCGCAGGTTTGTACGACGAGGACGCCGTCTGGCCTTTGACGACGGCATCGGCTTCGACAACTTCGAGCGTCACGTGTTGCGGCAGTTCGACGCCAAGCGGTTCGCCTTCGAAGGATTCGATCATCACGTTCATGCCGTCCTTGAGATACGGGACGGCATATTCGCCGACCGCTTCGCTCGAAAGCGCGATCTGCTCGTAGTTTTCGGCGTTCATGAACGTGTGCATGTCGCCGTCCGAGAACAGGTACTGGTATTCGGTCTGTTCAAGGCGCACGCGCTCGACTTTTTCCGACGAGCGGAAACGCTCGTTCAGCTTGGTGCCGTCGCGGATGTCCTTCAGCTCGACCTGGAGGTAAGCACCACCCTTGCCCGGCTGGGTGTGGGCGATTTTCACCGCGCGCCAAAGGCGGTTCTGATGTTCGATAACCATCCCGGGACGGATGGCGTTGCCGTCGATCTTCATGTCGGTCTCGTCCTGAAATCTGTCCTTGGGGTCAACCCGGCGCGGGTTCTATCAGGTCGCACCGGGGGATGTCACCGAAAAGTTGCTAAACGTCAGGACGCAAGGACGCCCGCAAAGGCGCGCACGCCGGCTTCTGGGCCGTCCGGATGGTTCCAGATGCTTCCGATCACCGCCAGATAGTTGGCGCCTGCATCGACCAGGGGCCTGCAGTTCTCGGCGGTAATGCCGCCGATGGCGACGCAGGGGATGACTGTCATCTCCGACCAGAACTCAAGGATGTCGGGCGTCGCGTGATGCCGGGCTTCCTTGGATTGGGACGGGAAGAATGCGCCGAACGCGACATAGTCCGCGCCTGCGTCACCGGCCTCGATCGCCAGGTCGCGGCTGGCGTGGCAGGTCACGCCGATGATGGCGTCCGGACCCAACAATGTACGCGCTTCATCGTAACTTGCATCCTGCTGGCCGACGTGCACGCCGTCGGCGCCTGTGTCGCGGGCGATATCAGGGCGGTCGTTGACGATCAGCGGGATATCGAAGTTGTGGCAGACCGGGGTCAATGCCTCGGCCGCACGCCTGATGTCGTCATCGCTGACATCTTTCAAACGCAGTTGCACCGCGCCGACGATCTCCGGCTTGGCAGCGATGGCACGCGAAAGGTCGTCCGCGAAGGTATCGGCATCAAGTTGCGGCGGTGTCAGCAGGTAGAGCTTACAGGGCTCGTCTGTCACTTTTACGTTCATGTATCGGTGTTTCCTTCAAGCCACGCGGCCAGATCGTATGTGTCGCCGGCCATGTCATAGGCGGCAATCGGACCGCCGTCCAGAACCATGCCGTCGGCCATGTCGCGGAGCTTCGCCAATACGCCCTCGGGGGCGTCGAGACGGATGTTCTGACTGCCGAAACGCAGCGCCTGCATCGCCTGGCCTGGGTCGGCGCCGCAGTCGATGACCGCGACGATGTCGCTGTCCGGATTTTCGGCGCGGACGGCGTCGATCATACGATTGAAGACATCGGCGCCCATCGACGCAGCGGCGCCCGGCGCGCTGATCAGCGTCACCGGGCGTCCGAGGTCTTTTGCGGTGGCCACGGCGTCGCGCACGTGGCCGATGTCGTGGACGATCAGAAAGGGTCTCGAAAGACCGCTCATCCGATTCCGGACATCAAAGGCCGGCCATCACCTTGGCGGTGTCCGGCATGCGGTTCGAGAAGCCCCACTCGTTGTCGTACCAGCTCAGTACGCGCACGAGGTTGCCCTCGATCACCTGCGTCTGCGTGGCGTCAAAAGTGGAACTGTTCGGGTTGTGGTTGAAATCGATGGAAACCAACGGTTCGACGTTGTAGCCGAGCACGCCCTTGAGCGGGCCTTCGGCGGCCGCCTTCATCGCTTCGTTGATTTCTTCCGCCGTCGTGTTGCGCCCGGCGACGATCTTGAGGTCGATCAGCGACACGTTCTGGGTCGGCACACGAACCGAAGTGCCGTCCAACTTGCCCTTCAGGTCCGGCAGCACCAGACCGACGGCCTTGGCGGCGCCTGTCGAAGTCGGGATCAGCGAAGCCGAAGCCGTACGCGCGCGGCGCGGGTCGGAGTGCAGCGTATCCAGCGTGCGCTGGTCGCCGGTGAAGGCGTGGATGGTGGTCATGAAACCTTTTTCTAGGCCGACCAGGTTGTGCAGTACGTGTGCGACCGGGGCCAGGCAGTTGGTGGTGCACGACGCGTTGGAGACGACGGTGTCGTCGGCGGTCAGCGTGTCGTGGTTGACGCCGTAGACGATGGTCTTGTCGACATCCTTGCCCGGTGCCGAAATCAACACTTTCTTGGCGCCGGCTTCGATATGCTTTCCGGCGCTTTCGCGGTCGACGAACAGCCCGGTGCATTCCATCGCAATATCGACGCCAAGTTCGCCCCACGGCAGGTCGGCGGGGTTGCGCTCTGCGGTGACCTTGATCGGACCGGCGCCGACGTCGATCGTGTCGCCGTCGACCTTCACGTCGCCGGGGAACGGGCCGTGGGTCGAATCGTAGCGGAACAGATGCGCATTCATGTCTACCGAGCCGAGATCGTTGATCGCGACGACTTCGATGTCGTTGCGGCGGCTCTCCATGATGCCGCGCAGCACCAGACGACCAATCCGACCAAAACCGTTAATGGCAACGCGTACCGCCATTGTTTCCTCCTGAGCTGGCCGCGGCCGGAAAGGGCCGGGCGAATGTGGTTAACAGAGATGTTTCGCGCGCAAAAAAACGGGTTTCCCGGGAAAGGTCAACGACTGTTTGCGCGCGGGCCTGTGACCAAGTGTGCGCAAAGGGGGAAAATGTAGGGAATCTCAGATTTGTAGACGGGGTATTTCAGGTATCAATTGACCTTAATCCCCGGATGGGCTTACGGTCGCGTCTGTTTTAACAGGGCGTGCTCAAACTGGGGGTATTCGCGTTGTCGACTTCGACCATCGCCAAGGCGTCGCGTGTCGAACGGGCTTTCGAGAGACTGGAAGCCGCCGTGGACCGGCTCGACGTCGCACTTTCGTCGCGTGGAGCCGGCGAGATCGGCGACTCGGATAATGAGGCGATCGACCGGTTGAGGCGCGAGAATGCCGAGTTGAAAGACCTGAACCGTGCCGCCGCCGATCGTCTGGCAAACACGATCCAACGCCTCGATTCCCTGCTGATAAAACCGGAAGACGACTGACATGGCGCAGGTCACCGTTACCATCAACGACCGCCGTTACAACGTCGCCTGCGACGACGGCCAGGAGGCGCATCTGTCGCGTCTCGGCGCTTATATCGACCGACGTGTCAGCGAACTCGTCGCCGCCGTGGGGCAGATCGGGGATGCCAAACTCTTGGTCATGGTGTCGCTTCTGATCGCCGATGAACTGTCGGATGCCTACGCCGAGATGGAGACCATTAAGTCCGGCGGCAAGGGCGCTGCGGCTGCCGCCGCGGCCGAGACCCGGTTGGGCGAAAGCCTGGAAAAAATCTCCGAACGCATCGAAAGCATTGCCGAGAGCCTGGAACGCACCTAGGTTGGGGATGACGGGCTGCGGGGTACGTCAGGCCTACGTTATCCCTGGGGCCTTAAATCCACCGTAAGGGAGCTGTCCCTGCCGGTCCCCTGGGATCGGTATTCACGGCGCCCACCTGCTGAAGCAGGCCACGGAGGATCTCACGGCCAACGGCTCATGCGGCCCGTCGTCTATTTCAGTTCAACCGGTTAAACCCGTTTTCATGTCCGAGCCCGCGATCCGCAAAGACCAGGAACGAAAGTCTGCGTCCGCGCGGCGCGCTCAGCTGCACGCAGAGAATCCTGATGCCGGCATCCGTCTGGCCGGTCACGTTCGGGACGCGGCGAAACAACTCGGCCTTGCAGGCGTGCCGAAGACGGCGTCGGTATTCTGGTCGATGGGGACCGAGATCGATACCGGGCCGCTGTTGAAGACACTCCACGCCATGGGGCATCGGACCGCGTTGCCGGTGGTGGAAAAGAACGGGGTGCCGCTGGTCTTTCGCGCCTGGGCACCCGGCGAGGCACTTTTCGACGGCGGGTTCGGTACCTCCATCCCCAACAAGGATGCCGAGCAAGTGACGCCCGACGTGGTTTTCGTGCCGCTTCTGGCGCTCGACAATGAAGGGTTCCGGCTTGGTTACGGGGGCGGATTTTACGACCGCACCCTTGAGATGCTGCGCGCCGGCGCCGATGATGTGATCGCCATAGGTGTTGCATTTTCCGGGCAACGGGTGGACACCGTGCCGCGCGGCCCGCACGACCAGCCTGTCGATTGGATCGCGACGGAGCAGGGCGTCAGCAAGTTCGGGCCCAAGGGAGCGTTATGAGAGTATTGATGATCGGTGATGTCGTCGGCAGTGCGGGACGTGCGGTCCTCAATGCCAACCTGCCGATGCTGCGCCAGAGGCTGAAGACCGACTTCGTGATCGTCAACGGCGAGAACGCGGCGCACGGCTTCGGCATCACCGGGAATATCTGCGACAGCTTCTACCAGGCGGGCGCCGATTGTATCACCACCGGCAATCACGTGTTCGACCAGCGCGACGTGGTTGGGCAGATGGAGCGCGACGACAAGATTCTGCGCCCGATCAATTATCCCCCCGACACGCCCGGCAAGGGGTTCGGCTTTTACAAGACTGACGACGGCAAACGTATCCTCGTCGCCAACGTCATGTGCCGTTTGTTCATGGAATTGCTCGACGATCCGTTCCGCGCCCTCGACGAACTTTTGAAGCGCTACAGGCTCGGACGCGATGCGGATGCGATCATCCTCGACGTGCACGGCGAGGCAACCAGCGAAAAGCAGGCCATCGGCCACTATGTGGACGGCCGTGCCTCAATCGTCGTCGGGACCCACACGCACGTGCCTACGGCTGATACCTGGGTGCTGCCGGGCGGGACGGCTTATCAGTCCGATTTGGGTATGACGGGTGACTACGACTCTGTCATCGGGATGAAAAAGGATCTGTCGGTGCAGCGGTTCCTGACCAAGGCGGAAAAAATCCGTCTGGAACCGGCGACGGAGGACGGCACGCTGTGCGGGTGCTTTGTCGTTCTGGACGACAAAACCGGGCTTGCGAAACGGATCGAACCGGTCCGCGTCGGAGCCCGCCTGACGGAGACGATACCCAAACCCTGACGAGGGGTTATCGGCAAAAACCGGCCGCGCCGCCAAAATCTTGACATATTGCCCGTCGAAGATGATCCAGAAGGCTCGGCGCGGTATTCATTTGCCCGCCCCGATTGTAATATGGAGCGATTCGCGGCACGCATCGGCGTTGCCGCGTTTGCAGATGTGAAAGAAACGGAACGACACCATGGCCGGCCATTCAAAATTTAAGAACATCATGCACCGCAAGGGTGCACAGGACGCCAAGCGGGCGAAAGTCTTCGCCAAGCTCGGCAAGGAACTCTCCATCGCGGCACGTGCGGGCGAGGATCCGGGGTTCAACCCGCGCCTGCGTCTCGCCATTGCCAACGCGAAGTCGCAGAACATGCCGAACGACAACATCAAGCGCGCCATCGCGCGCGGCGTCGGCGGCGACGGCGAGAACTACGAGGAAATCCGCTATGAAGGTTATGGCCCGGGCGGCGTTGCGATGATCGTCGAGGCGCTCTCCGACAATCGCAACCGGACGGCTTCGGAAGTTCGCTCCGCGTTTTCGAAGCATGGCGGCAACCTGGGGGAAACCGGCAGCGTCAACTTTATGTTCGAGCGCGTCGGCAAGATTTACTACCCGGCCGATACGGCGAGCGGTGACGAGATGTTCGAAGCGGCCCTCGAAGCGGGTGCGACCGACGTCGAAAGCGATGACGACGGACACGCGATTTCCTGCGACCCGAACGACTTCGCTGACGTGCGCGAGGCACTCGCCGAAAAGTACGGTGACCCGGAAAGCGGCGAGCTTGAATGGAAGCCGCAGAACACCGTCGAGGTCGATGCCGACACTGCCAGCACCCTGTTCAAGCTGATTGAAGTGTTGGAAGACAACGATGACGTGCAGTCGGTCTCGTCCAACTTCGATGTGTCCGACGACATCATGGCGCAACTGAGCGCCTGAGGAGGAATTGACTTGCGGCTGATCGGCTTTGATCCGGGATTGCAGACGACGGGATGGGGCATCATTGAGGCCGTCGACAACCGTCTCAGCTATGTTGCGGACGGCTTGGTCACCACATCGTCCAAAGCCTCGCTCTCGGAGCGGTTGGTCGAGCTTCACGCCGGATTGCGCGAGGTCATGGCCGAATACGCACCCGAGGAAGCGGCCGTCGAGGAAACCTTCGTCAACAAAAACGCGGTCTCGACACTCAAGCTCGGGCAGGCGCGCGGGATCGTCCTGCTGGTTCCGGCGCTGGCCGGTCTGAACGTGGCCGAGTATCTGCCGAACCTGGTCAAGAAGACCGTCGTCGGCTCCGGTCACGCCCAGAAAGAGCAGGTTCAGATGATGGTCAAGACGCTGCTTCCCGGCGCTAAGATCGCGGGCGCGGATGCCGCCGATGCGCTCGCCGTCGCGATCTGCCATGCCCATCATCGCGGCACCGCGGACAGGGTCCGGCAGTTGGCCAGAGCCGCGCAATGAGAGGTGCATCATGATCGCGCGCCTGAAGGGAATCGTCGAAGACATCGGCGACGATTGGGTTGTCGTCGATGTGAACGGCGTCGGTTATCTGGTGTTCGCGTCGGGCCGTACGTTGGGTCGCCTCGCCGTTGGGGAGGCCACGGTTGTCTACATCGAAACTCACGTCCGCGAAGACCACATCCATCTTTACGGGTTCGCAGACACGCTGGAACGTGACTGGTTCAAGCTGCTGACGACGGTTCAAGGCGTTGGCGCCAAAGTCGGCCTCGCAATCCAGAGCGTGCTCAGCAACGACGAAGTCAGCCGCGCTATTTTATCCGGCGACAAGGCGGCGATAACGCGTGCCCCCGGCGTCGGTCCCAAACTGGCGGCGCGGATAATTTCGGAGCTCAAGGACAAGGTCGGCACCATCACGCTGGGCCAAGCGCTCAAAACCGAAGTCGGCCCGACGGCGACGGCTTCGGCAGGTGGCGCGCAGGGGGCGGTGTCGGATGCCGTATCCGCGCTGGTCAATCTGGGTTACAGCCCGTCGCAGGCGTTGGGCGTGGTTTCAGAAGCCGCCGGTGAAATCGGTGACGGCGCTGATGTCGGCGTGCTGATAAAGGCCGGTCTCGCCAAGTTGGCGCCCGCCGATACGCGGGCGGGGGCCAGGCGATAAATGGCAGAGGGTGATCGTATTCTTGAGGCCGAGAGCCAGCCCGGCGATACCCAGGATGTGGCGCTAAGACCGCAGAAGCTGGACGATTTCGTCGGCCAGCCGCAGGTCCGCGCCAATCTCAAGGTGTTCGTGGAAGCGTCGATCAGCCGTTCGGAACCGCTCGATCACGTGCTCTTTTATGGGCCGCCGGGTCTCGGGAAGACGACGTTGGCGTCGATCGTTGCAAAGGAAATGGGGGTCGGTTTTCGCGCCACCTCGGGCCCCGTGATTGCCAAGGCCGGCGATCTTGCGGCGATCCTGACGAATCTCGAAGCGGGCGACGTCCTGTTTATCGACGAGATCCATCGCCTCAATCCCGCCGTCGAGGAAATTCTCTATCCGGCAATGGAAGACTTCCAACTCGACCTGATCATCGGCGAAGGGCCGGCGGCGCGTTCGGTACGTATCGACTTGCCACGCTTCACCCTAGTCGGCGCGACGACACGCTCGGGTCTGATCACGACGCCCTTGCGCGAGCGTTTCGGGATCCCGATGCGGCTCGAGTTTTATGGGGTCGACGACCTGCGGCACATCATCTCTCGCGGTGCCGGGCTATTGGGCATGGACATGACCGACGACGGCGCCCGCGAAATCGCCACGCGCGCCCGCGGCACGCCGCGCGTCGCCGGGCGCCTGCTGCGCCGGGTCCGCGATTTCGCTGCCGTCGCCGGCCATTCGCCCGTCGACGCCAAGGCCGCCGACGCCGCCCTTAACAGGCTCGATGTCGACAAACGCGGGCTCGACGCTATGGACCGCCGCTATCTGACGTGCATCGCCGAGAGCTATGGGGGCGGCCCGGTCGGGGTCGAAACCCTGGCCGCGGCCCTGTCCGAACAACGTGACACGATCGAGGAAGTGATCGAACCCTATCTGATTCAGCAGGGGCTGTTGATGCGCACGCCGCGTGGCCGTGCATTGACGGGCGACGGCTTCAAGCATCTCGGCTTGAAAGCCCCCGCGAACCTGACCCAACTGGAATTGATCGCCGACGACGCGGAGGCCGAGGATGCCTGATGCGGGAATGACCGAAGTCCATGTCATGCCGGTCCGCGTCTATTACGAGGACACGGACGCCGGCGGCATCGTCTATTACGCGAATTATCTCAAATTCGCGGAGCGCGCGCGTACCGAACTATTGCGCGACCACGGACTGGAACACGCCGAATTGCTAGCGAGCGACAATATTGCGTTTGCCGTTCGCGAGTGCCACGCGGACTACATCAAACCCGCGCGCCTGGACGATCTTCTGGAGGTCAGGACACGGGTCACCGAGATCGGTGGCGCGGCGTTGCGAATGCATCAGGATATCTGCCGGGACGGCAATGTCCTCGTGGCTGTCCACGTCAGGTTGGCATGTATGAATGTGACCACCGGGGCGCCGAAGAGGCTGCCGGACGCGGTGAAAGATTGCCTGCGGACACATGCGGGCGAGAACGTGAATCCAGGAAGACGAGCGGAGTAGGGAATGGAAAATCAAGCAGTCGACGCCGCGATGATGGCAGGTTCGGTGGGCGCGGATCAGTTCGCCGTGATGTCCATGTTCCTGCGCGCCGATATCGTCGTGAAATCCGTCATGGTGATACTGATCCTGGCCTCGATCTGGTGCTGGGCGATCATCTTCGAGAAGCTGCTGACGGTCAGGCGTCTCAACAAGCGCTCGGATGAGTTCGAGCAGGCCTTCTGGTCGGGCAAGTCTTTGGACGATCTGTTCGACAGGGTCGCCAGTAATCCGCGTGACCCGATGGCGGCGGTGTTTTCGGCGGCGATGCGGGAATGGCGGCGGGTTTCGGGCAGCAGCTCTCATGGAATCCGCGCCGGACTTTCGGACCGGATCGATCGCGTCATGCAGATCACGGTTCACCGGGAAATGGATCGCGCCGAGAAGTATATGACGTTCCTCGCCACCACCGGTGCGACGGCGCCGTTCGTCGGGTTGTTCGGTACGGTATGGGGGATCATGCACAGCTTCCAGTCGATCGCGATTTCGTCCAATACCTCGCTCGCGGTCGTTGCCCCGGGTATCGCAGAAGCCTTGTTCGCGACCGCGCTGGGGCTCCTGGCAGCGATCCCGGCGGTTGTTGCCTACAACAAACTGAGCCGAGACCTGGACCGGTATGCCGGCAGGCTTGAAAGCTTCGCCGGCGAGTTCTCGGCGATCCTGTCGCGCGAGATGGACAACTAGGAGCGGCCGATGGCGATCACGACTGAACGTATGGGCGGTGGCGGCGGCCGTTTCGGGCGGCAGCGTCGACGGCCGATGAGCGAGATCAACGTGACGCCGTTCGTCGACGTTATGCTGGTGCTGTTGATCATCTTCATGGTGACGGCGCCGCTTCTGACCGTCGGTGTCGAAATCAACCTGCCGGAGACCAAGGCCGGTGCCATCGCGGGCGAAGACGAGCCGCTGGCGATTTCGATCGACAATGGCGGGCAGATATTCCTGCAGGATACGCAGGTGCCGTTGGAAACGCTCGTACCGAGGCTGCGCGCAATCACCGGTGAAAACCGGGATCTTCGTATCTTCGTGCGCGGCGATTCCGACATCAATTACGGCCGGGTCATGGAAGTGATGGGCACGATCAACCGCGCCGGATACCGGCGTGTCGCCCTGATCACCCGAAGCACCGATAAATCCGACACGAAAACGGACGATAACAAGGCGAAAAAGCAGCCTTAACCCGAAAGCGAGACTTAGGGCAGATCTGAGATCATGCGGACCGGACTAATATTTTCAGTGGCTTTTCACGCGGGTATCATCGCGGTGAGCATGCTCGGCCTGCCGCTGGTGTCGCCGCCCGAGCCGCTTGAGGAAACGCCCGTGTTCGTCGAACTGGTCGAGATCGACGAGATGCGGAATGCGCCGGCACCTGCCCCCGAACCGGAACCGGAAGAGAAAAAGACGCCAGAGCCGACGCCACCCGTCGAAGAAGCGAAACCGGAACCCGAGCCCGAGCCGACACCGCCGCCGCCGGCCCCCGAGCCCCAGCCCGAGATCGCGGCCTTGCCGCCGAAACCGGAGCCGGAGCCCGAGCCTGCACCAGAACCGGAGCCCGAACCAAAGAAAGAACCGGAGCCCGAACCGGAACCGGAACCGAAACCCGAAGCCAAGCCGGCGCCCGAACCCGAGCCGGAACCCAAGCCTGAGCCGAAGCCCGAGCCGCCGAAGCCAGTTGCCGCCGCGGCCAAGGTAAAGAAGAAACCGAGGCCGCCGGAGCAGTTCGAGGTCGCCTCGCTTCTGAAAACGCTCGAAGAGATCAAAAAGAAGCAGCCGGAACCGGAAGAGAAAAAGAAGGATGAACTCAAGGCCGACTTCGCTGAACAAATGCGTGCGGCTTTGAAGGTGAAATCGCCGCAGCCGGATGCCGATCCGACGAGGAAGGTGACGATGACCGAACTGGATGCGATGCGCCGCCAGGTCATCAGTCAGGTCGCGCCATGCTGGAACATCAACCCGGGGTCCAAGGGCGCAGAGAATTTGGCGGTTGTCGTCCGGATGCAGATGAACCCGGATGGCACCGTCCAGTCGGCGTCGATCGAGGATCAGGCGCGTTACTTCTCGGAGCCGTTTTTCCAATCGGCCGCGGACGCCGCGAAGCGGGCCGTATTGAACCCGCGTTGCAATCCCATCAAACTGCCGCCCGACAAATACCAGGTCTGGCGGGAGATTCTGATTAACTTCGATCCCAGAGATCTTTTATAGAAAGCCGCTGTAAGGAGCTTCCATGTTTGTCCTTTCGATGATGCGAAACGCGATACCCGTCCTGCTGGCGGTCCTGATGATGGCCGGCGCGGCGCGTGCCGAACTGCGCGTCGATATCACTCAGGGCAAGGCCGAACCGTTGCCGATCGCCGTCACCGACTTTTTCGGTAACGGTGGCGAGGAACAGCGCATTGGCCGCGATATGGCGGGTGTGATCGCGGCTGACCTGCAACGGTCGGGTCTGTTCAAACCGATCGACAAGCGTGCTTTTATTCAGACCGACGGTGCGTTGAGTACGCTGCCGCGGTTTGGGGATTGGCGCATCATTAATGCGCAGGCGCTGGTCCAGGGCCGGACGGAACTGGTGCCGGACGGTCGGCTTCGGGTCGAATTCCGCCTCTGGGACGTGTTCGCCGAACAGCAGATGGTGGGGCTCGCCTATTTCACGGTGCCTGACAACTGGCGCCGGGTTGCGCACATCATTGCCGATGCGATCTACAAAAGGATTACGGGCGAGGACGGCTATTTCGACACCCGCATCGTCTATATCGCCGAAAGCGGGCCGGAGCGCCGCCGCGTCAAACGCCTTGCCATCATGGATCAGGACGGCGCCAACCACCGCTTCCTGACGGACGGTTCGGAACTCGTGCTGACGCCGCGCTTCTCGCCGACCCTGCAGGAAATCACGTATCTCAGTTACCGGGGCAACACGCCGCGCGTTTACATCTTCAACATCGATTCCGGGCGCCAGGAACTGTTGGGCGACTTCCCCGGGATGACGTTTGCGCCCCGATTCTCGCCGGATGGCCAGAAAGTTATCATGAGCATGGCGCAGAACGGCGCCACCAATGTCTACGAGATGGACCTGCGAACCCGGCAATCACGGCAGTTAACGCGTTCCGGCGCCATCGATACGTCGCCCAGTTATGCCCCCGACGCCAGTCAGATCGTCTTTAACTCGGACCGTGGCGGCTCGCAGCAACTTTATGTGATGGACAGCGATGGCAGCGACGTGCATCGAATCAGCTTCGGCAAGGGGCGTTATGCGACCCCGGTGTGGTCGCCACGTGGCGATCTGATTGCCTTCACGAAGATCTCAAGGGGCAAGTTCTACATCGGCGTGATGCGCCCGGACGGCTCCGGCGAACGGCTTCTGGCCGAGGATTATCTTGTCGAGGCGCCGACGTGGTCGCCGAACGGGCGCGTTTTGATGTTCTTCCGCCAGTCGAAAAACGGCGAGAATGTTACCGAGCCGAGGCTCTATTCAATCGACCTCACCGGGTACAACGAACGCGAGATCGTGACCCCCGTCGGAGCATCCGACCCGGCCTGGTCGCCGTTGATCCCGTAAAATTCATGACGCAGCGCGAAAACGCACGCCCAGAAATCCTTTGCTGAGGGTTGGTTTTTCCAAAAAAGGGCTTGGAATCAACCGCGTCACTCTTTAAAGATACCACCAAGCGGCGTTTTTGCGGACGCACGTGTTATTTTTTTGCCGACTTATCGGCGATTGGGTTTATGAGATATCACCCGTTGAGGAGTATATTCCTATGCGTTTCAAATTTTTGAGTGTGCTGGCCGCGGTTGCCTTGCTTGCAGCGTGTGAAACAGCGCCGGAATCGAGTGGTAGCACCCAGTCGTCCGGCGCCGCATCGACGACGTCGAGCAGCTCTGGCAGCAGCACGTCTGCGGTGCAGATTCAGGGCGGCACCCAGGAAGACCTGGTCGTCAATGTCGGGGACCGTGTGTTCTTCGCCTTTGACAGTTCCGAGCTGAGCGCCGAAGCCCGCGCTTCGCTTGAGAAACAGGCGGCCTGGATGAAGAAATTCGGCGGCGTTCGCGTCGTTGTTGAGGGTCATTGCGACGAGCGTGGCACCCGCGAGTACAACCTCGCGCTCGGTGAGCGCCGTGCCAATGCCGCCAAGGATTACCTGGTGGCGCTCGGCATCAACCCGGCCCGTGTGAAAACCATTTCTTACGGCAAGGAGCGTCCGGCTGCGCTCGGTCACAACGAAACCGCGTGGGCGCAAAACCGCCGTGCGGTGACGGTTGTCGACAACACCGGCAGCTGATCCTTTCGCCGGAAACGGTTGTTTAAGGCGCTTGTCCACCGGTTTCTGCCGGATGGGCAAGCGCCTTAATTTTGCCTAATATGTACGAGAGGTTGCACCTCGGCGCGGAGCCCCGCCGGGCGCCGTGTTCGGTATTTGGAATGACGAACCGGAGAGAGCGATGACGTTTCGAAGCTCATGGTGCGGCGCGGTTCTGTGCGTCGCCATTCTGATGACGGCGATGCCGCTGCAGGCACAGGATACAAAGGCCCTGCTGGATCGGATCGAGCGTCTGGAGCGCGATATCAGAACGCTCAACGTGCAGATTTCCCGGGGCGGAACTGGTGGCGGCAGTGCAACGACAAGCGCCGCCGACGCCGCGGGCGGCGACAATACCGCCTATGCGCGGCTTAACGTCCGCGTTTCCCAGATCGAGACCGGGATGCGCAACATGACCGGGCGGCTGGAGGAGCTTTCCTACCAGATTAACCAGGTTTCGCAGCAGCTTGAAAAACTCTCGGCAGATGTCGATTTCCGCCTTAAGCAACTCGAGACCGGTGGTGCGACGTCGGGTATGCGGCAGCCGATGCAGAACGGCGGCCAGATGACGGCGCCGCAGGGGCAGCCGCAATCGTCGGCCGATTCGATGTCCGGTCAGGCGAATGCGTCGACGTCCCAGGGGGCCGGGAACGGGGCCCAGGTGCTTGGCACGCTCAACGAGTCCGATCTTAATAATCAGGGTCAGCAAGCCAACACGGCCGCCCCTGCGCAAAAGCCCGCAGAGAGCGAAGCCGACGCGCTGCTCGCCCAATTGACGGGCGACACGCCCGCCCCGGCATCCCAGCCGGCAGCGCCCGCGACGGCACCTTCCGCCGCCCCGGCACCGGCCGGCGTCAACACGGCGACCAACCAACCGGCTTCCGGGCCGTCGACGCAGACTGCGGCCCTGCCGCAGGGGACGCCGCGTGAGCAATACATGCACGCGTTCGGCCTGCTCCGGCAGGGCAATTATGATTTGGCGGCATCGTCGCTCAGACAGTTCCTGGAAGCGCATAGCGACGACAAGCTCGCCAGCAATGCGCGGTACTGGCTTGGCGAGACCTACTACGTGCGCGGTTCGTTCGTGGAAGCGGCGGAGACCTTTCTTGAGGGTTACCAGGCCGACCCGCAGGGACCGAAAGCCCCGGATGCCCTGTTAAAGCTCGGGATGTCGTTGTCCAGCCTCGATAAAAAGAACGAGGCCTGTGCCGCGTTCCAGAAGCTGCGTCAGGACTATCCCGATGCGTCGGCGGGGCTGAAGAGCACGTTGCAGCGTGAGTGGCAGAAGAACGGCTGCGTCTGAGCGGCGAACTGAGACATGACCCGGCCATGGACCGCGACGTCGACACCGATCAGCACAGATGAGTTTGCGGACACGATGAGAGCGTTCGCCCCCTTCGAACATGCACCTCACCTTGCCGTCGGCGTTTCCGGCGGTGCCGACAGTATGGCGTTGGCGATCCTCGCCGACAGATGGTCGCGCACACGGAGGGGGCAGGTTATCGCGCTGATCGTCGATCACGGATTGCGCGACGAATCCGGTGATGAGGCTGCGTTGACCGCGGCCCGGCTGATGGCTGAGGGGGTTCGTGCGGAGATCCTCCGATGGCGGGACGACAAGCCCATGACCGGCATCCAGAACGCCGCGCGGCAGGCGCGGTATGCGCTGCTGGATGGGTGGTGTCGGCGGCATGGCGTCTTGCATCTGGCGGTCGCGCATCACGCCGACGATCAGGCAGAAACGTTCATGATGCGATTGCAGCGCGGCAGTGGTCCGGACGGCCTCGCGGCGATGGCACCGGTCAGGGAACTCGGCGCGTGCCGCCTTATGCGGCCGCTTCTCGATTTTCCGAAAGCGCGGCTGGTGGCGACGCTCGAAGCGGCAGGGATGGGGTGGGTGGAAGACCCCTCCAACCGGAATTCGAAATACGGACGCACCGTCGTGCGCAACCGGCTTGAGGCGGAACCGCAAAAAGCCAAGGGCTTCTATATCGCGACGGCGCGCTTCGCGCGGGCACGCCGGGCGCTTGAGACGGCGACGGCCGATTGGCTGGCGCGGCACGCGGCGCTCAATCCGGCGGGGTATCTTAGATTTTCATCGGACGAATGGCGGGTTGCGGATGAAGAGATTCGTTTGCGCGTACTGGCCAGCGCGGCCCGCGCGATCGGCGGCAAGGCGTATCCGCCTGATGTTTCCGGGCTGGAGCGCTTGAAGGCGGCATTGCAGGGCGGTCGGGGTGCGACGCTTGGCCGTGCGCGTTTCGATCCTGAGGGCAAGGTGATCGGTGTATATCGCGAGGCGCGCAATTTACCCGAGCCTGTTGCACTTTTACCCGGCACCCACATCTGGGACCGGCGCTTCCTGATCACCTCGAAGGGGGGCGTAAACGGGATTTCGGTGCGCCCCTGGGGGGCGGAAAACGCCGGACAGCTGCCGAAAAACAGGTGGCCCGGATGGTGCCGCGCACTGCCTGCACGGGCGCGGGCAGGGCTGCCTGTTATTGTCCGGGATGGCCGCCCTGATCTGCCGTTGCCGGAGGGGTGCGGCAGTGAACCCGAAAAAATTGGCGTATCGATCCGGTTTCAGCCAACAATGCCACTCTCGGGAAGCGGATTTTCCGTTGCGTAAGCGCGGAAAACCACTATTTCTAAAAGGAGCGGTGCGGCATCCGGTCAATGCCGGACGTGCCCCATGCCCGGACTGAATTTAAACAGACGTGTGACGGCGGCCCCGAAAAGGAAGTAACCCCGTGAATTTCTCGAAGAATATTGCTCTTTGGATCATCATCGGCCTCTTGGTGCTGGCGTTGTTCAACCTGTTTCAGGGAACCGCGCAGCGCCCCGGCATGAACGAGATGGCGTTTTCCGACTTCCTGTCCCGCGTCGAAAGCGGCGACGTCAAAGGGGTGACGATCAAGGGCAATCAGATCTACGGCCAGTACCAGAGCGGCGGTTCCTTCCAGACTTATGCGCCGGACGACCCGCAACTGGTGCAGCGTCTCAAGGACCAGGGCGTGACGATCCGCGCCGAGCCTTCCGAAGACGGTTCACCGACACTTTGGGGTGTGTTGATTTCGTGGTTCCCGATGCTGCTTCTGATCGGCGTCTGGATTTTCTTCATGCGCCAGATGCAGTCCGGCGGTGGCAAGGCGATGGGCTTCGGTAAGTCCAAGGCCAAGCTGCTGACCGAAAAGCAGGGCCGTGTCACCTTTGACGACGTCGCTGGGATCGACGAAGCCAAACAGGAGCTCGAAGAAATTGTCGAGTTCCTGAAAGATCCGCAGAAATTCCAGCGCTTGGGCGGTCGCATCCCGAAGGGCTGCCTGCTCGTCGGCCCGCCGGGTACCGGTAAGACCCTGACGGCGCGAGCCGTTGCGGGCGAGGCCAACGTGCCGTTCTTCACGATTTCCGGTTCCGACTTCGTCGAAATGTTCGTCGGCGTCGG
>JAGLED010000029.1 GCA_023145215.1 Rhodospirillales bacterium
GGCTTTCAAGCGCTTCAAGGATCTGGCGGATCTGAAAAAAGAGGTCTTCGACGAAGATATCATCGCGTTGATCGACGATCAGGGGTCGGGCGCCGAGGAAGCGCTTTCGCTGGTGTCGCTGGAGGTCAACTGCGGCACGGTCCACACGCCCCCCAAGGCGGCGATGACCATGCGTATCCTGGGCGAGGAGAAATCCTGCGATGCGACCGGCGACGGCCCGGTGGATGCGGCTTTCAACTGCATCAAGACGCTGTTCCCCCACAACGCGCGGCTGCAGCTTTATCAGGTGCACGCTGTGACCGAGGGCACTGACGCCCAGGCCGAGGTGTCGGTACGTCTTGAAGAGGACGGCCGCACCGTCAACGGCATGGCCGCCGATACGGACACCCTGGTTGCAAGCTGCCGCGCCTATATCATGGCTTTGAACAAACTATTGGTAAAAAGACAAAAAACCGCCCCCGAAGCGCTTTCGGCCTAGTAATGAAGCGCGCCGTTTCCTATAAACGCGAGGGTGTCGGATTCGATGAACTTTAAGGCTGTATTGGATATTTGAGTCTATGCTTTCGAGACTTTTCGGATTTCTCTCCGCCGATATGGCGATCGACCTCGGGACGGCCAACACACTCGTCTACGTGAAGGGCCGCGGAATCGTCTTGAACGAACCTTCCGTCGTCGCCATCGCCGAGGTGAAGGGTAAGAAGCAGGTGCTCGCCGTCGGCGAGGAAGCCAAGCAGATGCTCGGCCGTACGCCCGGCAACATCCGCGCCATCCGGCCGCTGCGTGACGGGGTCATTGCCGACTTCGAAGTCGCCGAGGAAATGATCAAGTACTTCATCCGTAAGGTGCACAACCGCCGCACCTTCGCGAGCCCCCTGGTCGTCGTCTGTGTGCCGTCCGGTTCGACCGCTGTCGAACGCCGCGCCATTCAGGAATCCGCCGAAAGCGCGGGTGCGCGCAAGGTGTATCTGATTGAGGAGCCGATGGCCGCCGCGATCGGTGCCGGCCTGCCGGTGACCGAGCCGACGGGGTCGATGGTTGTCGACATCGGCGGCGGCACGACCGAGGTCGCGGTCCTGTCGCTGGGCGGTATCGTCTATTCGCGCTCGGTACGTGTCGGCGGCGACAAGATGGACGAAGCCATCATCGCCTACATCCGGCGCAACCATAACCTGCTGGTCGGCGAAGGATCGGCGGCGCGCATCAAGGAAGAAATCGGCTCCGCTTGCCCGCCGGACGACGGCGATGGTCGCACCATGGAAATCAAGGGTCGCGATCTGATGAACGGCGTGCCGAAGGAACTGGTAATTTCCGAACGTCAGATTGCGGAGAGCCTCGCCGAACCCGTCGGCGCGATCATAGAAGCCGTCAAGGTCGCGCTCGAACATACCGCGCCGGAACTGGCGGCGGATATCGTCGATAAGGGGATCGTGTTGACCGGGGGCGGTGCGCTGCTGGGGAACATCGATTTCGTTTTACGGCATTCCACGGGTCTGCCGGTGTCGATCGCCGACGACCCGCTGAGTTGCGTGGTTCTGGGAACCGGCCGCGCGCTCGAGGAAATGAAACGTCTGAAGGACGTTCTGACCACCATGTACTGAGCCCGGCGGCATATGCCGGTAAGCCGTCATGCAGTGGTCAGGATGAGGTGTTTTACTGTGGCCGGATGACCTTCGCGGTTCGGCCGCGATACCTGGGCACTAACGCGAAGACTGGGTGATACGGTTTGAACGACCGCGAACGTTCCATCAGCCGCATCGCCGCGCCGGTCAGAACATTTGCGCAACGGTTTGCGTACATCGGACTGATCGTGACAGCGGCAGCGCTCATGCTCGTCGGAAAAATGGAGCCGGCGGCGTTCGAGCGTGCCCGCGCGCAAGTGACCGACGCGGTGGCGCCGATATTGGACGCGGTGTCGCGTCCGCTCGACGTGGCGCACGACATGATCGGCGAGGGCAAGACCCTGCTGGCGCTCCGCGAAGAGAACGCCCGGCTGCGTGCGGGGCAGGACCGGCTTTTGCAGTGGCAGGCCATCGCCCGCAAGCTGGAAACCGAGAACAAGGCGCTTCGCGAACTTCTGAATTTTGTCCCCGCGCCGGATACCAAACACATCTCTGCCCGTGTCATCGGCGATTCCGGTGGTGCGTTCGCGCGCACCATGATCCTGAATGCCGGCTCGAGGGACGGGGTCCGCAAGGGGCAGGCCGTGATCACCGGTGCCGGGCTTGTCGGGCGCGTTCAGGAAGTCGGTCTCAGGTCATCCAGATTACTGCTGCTATCGGATTTGAACTCGCGTATCCCGGTCGTGATCGAAAGCTCGCGGGTGCGGGGGGTCGTCGCCGGGACCAATGGCGAAACGCTGCGCCTTGTGCATCTGCCCCCCGACGTGGTGGCGGCACCGGGTGACAGGATCGTCACCTCCGGGCATGGCGGCGCATTGCCGCCGGGGCTGCCGGTGGGCGTCGTCAGCGTCGTCGGGGAAAGTGGGATCGAGGTTGAGCCGTTTGTCGACCCGGCCCGGCTCGAGGTCGTGCAGACCCTGGACTACGGCCTCGACGGCATTATCGAGTTCAAGGCCGGGCGTGCCGAGAAGTCGAGGTAGGCGGGGGCGATGAAACCGACATTCTGGCACCGCGTTGATAAGTTCGCCCGGGACCTGACGCCGTTCGCCCTTACGTTCATCCTTTTGGTGATCGGGGCGATCCCGTTCCACATCCCGGGGTTTGCGCAGGTTGCGCCCCTTCTGCCGATGATCGGGATCTATTTCTGGGCCGTCTACCGTCCGGACCTGATGCCGTCCGCGGCGGTATTCCTGATCGGGCTTCTACATGATTTCCTGTCGGGCCTTCCGGTCGGCGTCAGCGCGCTGGTGTTCCTGATGGTGCAGGGCGCGGCGCTGGCACAGCGGTCGTTCTTTTTCGGGAAGTCTTTCGTCATCGTCTGGATCGGGTTCATGTTCGTGGCGGCAGGCGCGTTGGCGATGGAGTGGGTCGTGCTCTCGGTAATTGCGGGCGAGTTTATCCATGCGCGCACCGCGCTTTACCAGTTCGGGCTGACGGTGGCGATTTTTCCGGTACTATCCTGGATGTTCACGCGCTGGCAGCATGCCTTCCTGCAGGTGGAATAGGATATGAACAGAGATCCCGACCGCCACAAGATTTTCACGCGCCGGGCCGCTATGCTCGCGGGGGGCAAGGCGATCCTGCTGACGGCGCTTTGCGGCAGACTTTATTATCTTCAGGTGGTCGAGGCTGACCGTTACGCGACGCTCGCGGATGAGAACCGGATCAACCTGCGTTTGTTGGCGCCGCCCAGAGGCCGGATCATCGACCGCTTCGGCCGGCCGCTTGCGGAAAACCAGCAGAACTACCGCTTGCAACTCGTGCCCGAGGACGTGAAGGGCAGCGAGATCGACGAAGTCCTGACCCACGTCCAGAAGATCGTGACGCTGACCGAAAGCGACCGCCGCCGGATCGTTCGCGAGGTGCGGCGCAACAGGGCCTTCGTGCCGGTGACGCTGAAGGAGAACCTGAGCTGGTCCGAGGTGGCCCGGATCGAGATCAACGCCCCGGACCTGCCCGGGCTGATGATCGACGTCGGCCGCAGCCGCCGTTACCCCTACGGGCCCGAGGCGGCGCATGTTCTTGGCTATGTCGCGGCGGTTTCCGAAAAAGACCTGGACGAGGACCCGCTGTTGAAATTGCCGGGGTTCCGGGTCGGCCGCGCCGGGATCGAAAAGGTGCACGATTTGGATCTGCGCGGCACGGGGGGAAGTTCGGAAGTCGAGGTCAACGCGTTCGGGCGGATGATCCGCGAGCTGAGCCGCCGCGAGGGCCAGCCCGGCGCCGAAGTGATGCTGACCCTCGACATGGGACTGCAGGAATACATCGCCAAGCGGCTCGGCGAAGAGAGTGCGTCGGTCGTGGTGATGGATGTGCGCAACGGCGACGTGCTGGCGATGGTGTCCAACCCGAGTTACGACTCCAACGATTTCAACCGGGGTCTGAGCTCCGGCGAATGGCAGCAACTCGTCAACAACGAACGTTCCCCCCTGATCAACAAGTCGATCGCGGGCGTTTATTCGCCGGGCTCCACCTTCAAGATGATGGTGCTGTTGGCAGCCCTGGAAAAAGGCGTGATCTCACCCGACCACAAGATTCACTGCTCCGGCGAGTACGAACTGGGCGACGCCAAGTTCCATTGCTGGAAGCGCCGTGGTCACGGCTTCGTCGACGCGATGGAGGCGATTACCGAGAGTTGCGACGTTTATTTCTATGAAATCGCGAAGCGGACCGGTATCGACCGGATTGCGGCAACGGCACGGAAGTTCGGCCTCGACGAACCGACCGGGGTCGATCTGCCGGGCGAGCAGGGCGGTTTGATTCCGACCCGCGACTGGAAACGGGCGACCCGCGACGAACCCTGGCACCAGGGCGAGACGGTGATCGCCGGGATCGGTCAGGGCTTCGTGCTGTTGACCCCGCTGCAGATGGCGCTGATGACGGCACGGCTGGCGAACGGCGGCCGGGCCATCACTCCACATCTGACCCGTGCCATCGGCGGCAACGCCGGTGCTCCCCGTCAGCCGGCGGACGTGCAGTCTATGAACATCCCGCCGGGTCATCTGGCGATTGTCACCGAGGCCATGAACCGGGTCGTCAATCATCCGACCGGCACGGCGCGGCGTTCCGAAACCGGGATCGAGGAATTTCCGATGGCCGGAAAGACCGGCACCGTGCAGGTACGACGTATCTCCAAACTGGAACGCGAGCAGGGCGTGCGCAAAAACGAGGATCTGCCCTGGAAATACCGCGACCACGCGTTGTTCGTCGGCTTCGCGCCCGTCGAAAACCCGCGCTATGCGATTTCAGTGGTCGTCGAACATGGTGGCGGCGGATCATCCACCGCGGCACCGATTGCCCGCGATGTGCTGGTCGAGGCGTATAACCGGCAGTCCGCCGGCCCGGGCCTGCCGATCGCCTATGACGACCGGCCGCGCAACGGGAATAGCGATTCCGCAACCGCCTCGTCCGGTGAGCCGGCCCCGACCGAGATCGCGGATCGAGGCGAGGGAGGCGGCTGATGCGTTCCGGCCTTTCGACACCCGAACTGACGCTTGGCCGCAAGCTGATTTCCATCAACTGGCTGTTGGTGCTGTTGATTTCGATGGTTGCCGCCGTCGGCTTCGCGATGCTGTATTCCGCCGCTAACGGCAGCATGAGCCCCTGGGCGGAGCGGCAGATGCTGCGCTTCGCCTTTGCGGTCGGGGTGATGATCGTCATCGCCACGGTCAATATCCGAATCTGGCTCAGATACGCGTATGTGCTCTATTTCATGGCGCTGGGGCTGCTGGTCGCGGTCGAGGTCGCGGGCTATGTCGGCATGGGCGCGCAGCGCTGGCTGTCGCTTGGTTTTGTCAATATTCAACCGTCGGAGCTGATGAAGATATTCCTCGTGCTTGCGTTGGCGCGTTACTACAACGCCAGTGCGATCGAAGACATCGGCTCCATCACCCGGTTGATCGTCCCCATCGCGTTGATTACCGCGCCGACCATCCTGATCCTGCGTCAGCCCGACCTGGGCACCGCGATCATGGTTGCGATGACAGGGGGGGCTGTGCTGTTCCTGGCGGGGGTCAGGCTCTGGAAATTCGCGCTGGTCGGGATCGGGGCGCTGGCGGCAGCACCGATCGCGTGGCAGTTCCTGCACGGTTATCAGAAGAAGCGCGTGCTGACCTTCCTCAACCCGGAAACCGACCCGCTTGGCGCCGGATATCACATCATCCAGTCGAAAATCGCGCTCGGGTCGGGGGGGCTGATGGGCAAGGGGTTCATGCTCGGCCCGCAGAGCCACCTGCACTTCCTGCCGGAAATGCAGACCGACTTCATCTTCACGATGTTGGCTGAGGAGTTCGGCCTCGTCGGTGGGTTGGCGCTGATCGTGCTGTATGCGTTGATCGTGACGTACGGGATCATCATCGCGGTCAAGTCCCGCAATCAGTTCGGCCGGCTTGTCGCGGGCGGGATCACGACGACGTTCTTCCTATATGTGTTCATCAACATTGCCATGGTGACCGGTCTGATCCCGGTCGTCGGCGTGCCGCTGCCGCTGGTTAGCTATGGGGGCACGGTGATGCTGACGCTGATGATTGGTTTTGGTTTGGTCATCGGGGTCGGCGTCCACAGGGATGTGCCTGTCGGCCGCCGCGGAGAGGCTGAAGGGCTATAGCCGAACGTCGTGGCACGGGCGGGCTGACTGCGACCCCGCCGGCGATTGAAGGTGAGAGATGGCGTCTTGCGGGACCGGGCGGGGTTTGCTATATCCGCCGCTCTCCGAGAGTGGCAGGGCGTTTTGGACGTTCCGGCCCATATTGGGGGCGCATAGCTCAGTTGGTAGAGCAGCTGACTCTTAATCAGCGGGTCCAAGGTTCGAGTCCTTGTGCGCCCACCAATAAAATCAAGGCCTTAGCGATAATTGCCGCCAAGGCCTGATTTCTCTCAGCAACCACATAGCAACCACAAAGCTAAGTGAGTCGTAGGGCTCAAGGGTGGAACGCCTGGTTATTTAGTCTGCTGCTTTTTGGGTTGCGGTAACACAAACGCCTGGGTCTTGTCCGTTTTTCGATCCCTAAGGGTAATACCGACTGGTAGTAGCGAGTGGGAAGGCTGGGCGATGATCTCTACCAGCTCACACTCAAATTTAAACCTGGGCTTTGTAGTCTTGCTCTTAGCCGTAGGTCTTTGATCTTTTGACAGCAGTAACGATGCTTTCCTAGTCCCACCCAGGCGCTTCAATTCGCTTGGGACAGCGTCAACTGGTGTTTGCGTTTGGTAGAGATACTGAAGTGCTCTCCCATATTCTGAGACGCGTCGGCGATTGCTTTTAAGCTCGGCATAGATAAGCTTCAGACAAACTGAGAATAGGTTGGTTTGCTGATTGCACGGCACCCCCTCTCGCTTTGCCAGTTCTCGCAATTCGTCGAACTGCTCAGCGCACGATAAAGCAATTTGGTAGACTTCTTGGAGAAGTTCATATTTCTTATCATTCGCCTTTCTCGACAAATTAGTGGCTACCGCGGCCTCTTTCTGGCAGTCCTCAATTTGCTGCTCGGTTGTGGTATTTCGTCTCTCGTAGGCGATTGAAACATTGCCGCCAGCAATGAGGTCCTTTGATTTTCTGATGCTGCTCATTTTCGTCTCCTTATCTTGGGTTTGTCCGCAAACGGACAAATGCTGAACTACGGGTTATTTCTGGGGCTTCCATCCGGCAGCCTTTTTGGCGGCGCGGAGTACAGCTGCACCTTCACCGCCTGCGACGGTCAGTTGGGGCAAACTCAAATGTCTGAGGTGCTCAAAGAGCCTATAGTGGGTAGAGAGGTACAGTTTGCAGGTATCGTGGGCAAAACTACCATCTCTGCACTGGATACGCCGGTAACCGTATGCCGGGAGTTTGACGGCATAGCTAAGCGCGCCAAAAAAGTTAGTTAGTTTTTCGACCCATAAACCATGAGTGCCGTCCATCCCCCCGTCGAATGTGCGATAGGCGCGACTTGCGTCGTCTTTGGTGATTTCGACATTCCAGAGGATGCCTTGAAAATGTGGCGCAAGGAGCTTGCCATTGCCTTCGCGCACGTTGTCAAAAACGGCAAACTCGATGAGGCCGATGTAATTGAACCCCCGAAGACCTTGCCATATTCGACGTCGAATGCCGTCCACATCTATCGAGCACTCCTTTACGTTTGTGTTCCAAGGTGCATGAACCGCAGTAACCGTACCTGCATCCTCTGGGTTCTCGACAACGTCGTAGAATGCGTCCTCCAAGCGAAGTAACCATTTCGTCGCAGCGCCAGGGTGCATATAGTCGAGGTGCTTAGCTTCACTAGGTCTTAGTAGCTTCAAGGCCTCCTTCTTTTCTCGCCCTCTATCTGGGCAGTGCTTTTGAATGGCGTCCCAAAGCTGGTTTCCATGTCTGGAGGCTTGTTGGCGTCGACGTATAAGATTTTCTTCTCTGGTAGCGTTCTGCGTTTCATATCCATTCCGGTAGAACGTTTTGGCGTTGATGTTTAGTTTGATCATGGTTTTCTCCAATAATTGGTCGTCAGACTCGGCGGTCTGAGTTTGGTGATGTTTTGGTGAATGTTCGTGAGACTGATGGGGGAGATTGGGTGATCTTTGGGATTATGTATGCGTTACAAGTATCAGGCCCAATTTCACGGCTCAGAAACAGAATGCCGATGAAAGGTATCTCTCCCCGCCACTCCACGTGCCAGGACGCGTCAGTCGACGTCGCAGCTCGTACTGTCGACTAAATGCGCTTCTTCATACTCGAGCACATCGCGCAATCGAAATCTGACTGAACGGCCGATTTTCACGTATCGAATGCCGATCCCTTTGAAGCGCCAGGCTTGGATTGTCTTGATGGAAACATTCCATTTCTTCGCCAACTGCTTCTCTGTCAAAAGCGCGGTTTCGTCGTCACTAAGGTGAACTTTTTTCGATTCAGACATAACGTCCTCCTTTTCAAGTTTATGGACGTTGCTGATTCACTGGACCGAGATTTGTTGAGCGTTCCGCCTGAGAAGGCGTTTGAGTACGCGTAGAGAGCAGTTGTTTGAAAAATGTCCCATCAATTTGGGGTATGAACGTTATGGTGCTTAAATTGATGAGACATTTTTGCGCAAAACGTCTGATCCTGGCTGAAATGTCTCAGTGAAGTGTGGGCACTAGGAAAAGTGATGAAGTGGCGAAAAGAAGAGCGCTTTCTTCGTAAAATTCTGCGGTTGAGCGAGAGGGTTTATGCGGATGGGGATAATATCCGCTCCCAGCATCTCGACAATTTGATGGCTTCAATCGAAGCCGCAGAAAAGAAAACGCGGCAAAACCCAGGTTCGTTGAGAAACAAGTTCCTGTATGTGGCATTGGCGGCGAGTTATGCCATGTTCGCTTGCCCGCGCCGAAAGGGTGGGAGAATTGAGAAGCATCTAGACCACCACGCGAAACGTAAGCCGCGGACAGATGGCAACCCATCGATACCGTATGTGCGCCTCATTTTGCCGCTCTGGGACCGCAGAAGTCACAGCCGGTTTGGCAAAGCATTAGTGCTCGCGTTCGAGCAGAAGATGAGCCCAACCGAGTTTGTTGACTCGATAGGAGATAATCGGGGCGTGGTGAAATTTATTGAGCATTTTGGCGACTAAGCGCTCCATGCACTGATGTCGTTGTGAGGTGGCTTCGAACGCCAAAAAACCTCTCAGTACATTTTTCAGCAACATACACGAGAACACCTAGACTGATCTACTCGGTTTAATGCGATAAGGTTCTGATAGCCAGCCTGGGGCTTTCTATCTCTACCGGGTGTTCAACTACTGCCCAGACAGCAACAGTGGGCAGTTTTACGTCGTCAATGGGCCACTTTCAGAACTGTTTGAACTGGATGCCGCCAAAATCGGCTTTCTAATTTGAACAGTGACGTGAACGAAAACGACTTTGGTGGTTGAGCTCGGCCCACGGTTGTGGGCATCGCGTTGAATTTAGTACTCGTCAGCACGCATGATCGTCATGACACGTTCAGTGACTGCTGGGTCTGACGGGTCGGGTGAGGCGAAGGTCAAACGTTTATCGTAGTAGTCGATCTTCCAGAAGTACCGCTCGCCACCAAAGTCGACTTTGCCAAAATCATGCTCGCTGTACGGGTCGTTGCCTTTGTCGCTAAAGTCATCGACTTGAGCGATATCGGTGAGGAGTTGGTTGAGTTGAGTTTGTTCGAGCGATTGCACGCCGACGGTGACCAGGACCTGACCGCCGATATGTTGTTTGCGCAAAAGGTCATTGAGTTTGGCAATGATCAGGTGTTTGGGTTGGTCATCCATGATGGGTCCTTTCATGAGATAAGCGCAGCCGAACAGCCGGGCCCGATGGCCCGTTTAGAGACTGAGTTCGTTTGCGGTGGTTAGGCTGGGTTTAGGGGCACCCGGCCACAGGCCTTAAAAAGGGCGCAGTCTGAGAACTGACAACGGGCCGTATCGTCGATATTGCGGCCGTTGCAGACGGCGAGGGCGGCTTCAGCGCAGTAACGCCAGATGGCGTGCTGAACCAGCCGAGGGTAGTAGGCAGGGTTGGAGCGGTTGAATTGCCGGGCATCAATTTGCCGTGCGAGATCGTCGATAATCGCTTCGCAGCCGTTTGGGCCATAACAAGCCGGGCCGAAGGCATGGGGCGCGTCATAGACGTAGAGAATGCCGGTACGGTGCAGGAAGTTGTGCACCAGGCTGTCGACGGCAATCATCGACTGACCGACGGCCTGCCAGTTTGGCCGTTGCTGCCCACAGCCAATGAGGAGATCAGCAAAGGTCATATGAATGAGTTTTCTCGATATGCCAAAGACGGCCATCAGCTCATCGACCAGGGCGAGCCGCATGAGTTCGAGCCGGTCTGGGTGGCCAGGCCGGTCGTTGGATTTCAGGGTGCGGTCGATAAAGCCAACCAAGTCGCCGTCGCAGACGTCATTCAAAAACAGATAGAGCGAGAAGGCGGCTTGGTTGAGTTGGCCCTTACGCAACGGCAATTGCGGCACAGGACAGCTGGCGAGAAGGTCTGGGCAGTTGCAGGTCACCGCTGACTTCGAATAACCGCAGCTTGTAAACTGATCAAACCCAGCCAGCTTGTCGCAGAGGTTCGGACTGTCAGCGAGGAGCTC
This sequence comes from Rhodospirillales bacterium, assembly GCA_023145215.1. Lineage (GTDB taxonomy): Bacteria > Pseudomonadota > Alphaproteobacteria > Rhodospirillales > Casp-alpha2 > UBA4479. The sequence continues at coordinate 10,693 of JAGLED010000029.1, forward strand.
AGTAATATGGCCATATTCGGCATTGCCGTGCTCGGCGACGTAGGTATTCGCCACATAATCTGAAACGCCCTGTAGACTGAAGAAGTCCATCAGCAAATCGAACAGTGCGGGTGTGTCGCGGCTTTGAATGGCCCTGCTGAGGCCTGAATTCTTGCATGATCGCACTAGAGAGCGGGTAAAGGATTTATGGCCTGCCAACAGGCAGATCTGGGTCACAAGGCCTAGTGGGTCGATTCTACGGCCTGAGACGGGCTTTAAAGCCGATGGCGGGCTCATAGTAGGTTCACCAAGCGGCGTTTGGCGGTGGTGTCGCCTTCGATATAGCGCTGGGTCATGTCGATGGACCGATGGCCCGCGAGTTGCTGTACATCACGCAAGCTACCGCCTGATTTGTGAACAAGGCGGGCAGCTGCCGTAATGAAGCTGCGACGGCCTGAGTGCGACGAGCAGCCCTCGAAGCGAAGCTCAGTGAATAATGCGCTAAACCAATTAACGACGCTTCTGGGCCGCATTTGGCCGCCACGCTCTGATCTGACCACAGTGCCAGTTAGGTCGTCAGTGACCGCTTTTAGGCCACTGAGGGCCTTCCTGAGGCTACTGTGCATGGGTATAGATCGGCCGCTGCCTTTCTTGGCCGCGCAATCACGAAGCTCAATCACGGTACTGATATGGCCGCGGCTGTCTAAGACCATGGGCCAGGTCAGGTTGGCGATTTCACCGGCGCGAAGGCCAGCCTTGGCTGATAGAAGTATGATAACCGTGTTGCGTGCTGCATATCGGTTATGTTTGACGTGCCTGAGCATGGCCAATAACTGGCCACGGCTCAGCAATTTTGCTTGCTTGCCTGCCATAGATCACCTGTTTTTGGAGATTATTTTAGTATTGCTATCGTATCACGAGCATGATATTATGTCAACAATAACAATGACTTAGGAATATTTCGAGTTTGATTTTTCACGGTTTGGCCCGGGAGCATGAAGTTCGAGAAATGGAGGGAGAGTGCTTCAACTAGGGATCGATGAGAGCCATGGTCTGGTTTATGAGGGTACAGGCAATTACTGCCATGCTGTGTGGCCAGCGACAATTATTACGCCAGCAAAGTTGATATTTTTAAGTGAAGAAGAATCAAGCGCCGAAAAGTCATCTAAGGCGAAATGCCTATTTCGGGAGGATTACTCTGACCCAATTGCAAGAATACGCTGAGGCCGTTTTCCCTTTAAGCAAGGTCAGGCGCCAGCTAGGTTTAAGGCCGGATGGACTTGTGCTGCATATTCTTGATATTTGCAGGTTAGGATTGGCTCCTTGTGAGGCACAAGATATTGTGCGATAAACAAAAATGACCGCCAAATTTAGGTAAATTGGGGATTGGCGTATGCGATTCCGTGCAAGAACATATTAAATTTCAAATTCGCGGGGGCGATGTGAGTAGAGAGAAAGCAAAAACTAAAACTCGATCATCTGGTGGGAACGTCAGGAAGCAAACGAGAAAGAATTTGGATGCCTCGTCTACGTCTATCACTACTGTTGAAACAGATTCGCCAAAGTCTTCTGACAAACGACGACACTCCTCCCCTTCCTTCACCGGCTTTACTTCTTCGACAGGACATTTTGCAGGTCTCATGCATGGTGATTCTGCTGCCATGTTAAAGAGTCTGCCAGACGAGGTCTTCAATGTTGCGGTTACGTCACCACCATATTTTTGGGTGCGAGATTACGGGTTTGAGGGCCAGCTAGGACATGAAGCCTCTGTCGAAGCATATGTTGAAGCTCTTATGGGCGTTTTCGATGAAGTGAAACGGACCCTCCATCCCGAAGGGGTATTCTTCCTCAATATCGGCGATACCTACTACTCTGGCAACGGCCAGCCTCATGGCAGTGACCCAAAGTGTTCATCCCGAAATTTTCTACGCAAGAAAGTGCGTCCGGTTGATGTAAGCGGATGGGACATACCCAAAAAGAGCATGATCGGTATACCTTGGAAAGTCGCTTTTGAAATGCAGGAGCGCGGATGGACGCTGCGTAGCTCGATTATTTGGAACCGCTGCAATGCCTTTGTTGAACCTACAGCGCGAGATCGGCCGTATCGTCAGTATGAGTTCGTGTTTATGTTCTCAAAAAACCGTTTCTACAGTTTTGATCGCTCTAAGCTTGTGGAAGAAGATGTGTGGAATATTCCAATTGAACGTAATAGACGTGCTAAGCACAACGCGGCCTTTCCATCAGAATTAGTGCGGCGCTGTATCGAAGTTGGCAGCCCTCCAAATGGACACGTTCTTGATCCGTTTGTCGGTAGCGGTACAACCGTTCTAACTTCTATCGCGAACCACCGAAATGTCGTCGGAATAGATATGGGAGACGACTACATCGACTATGTGCAAGGAGTTATTGAGGGAGAAGGCTATTTTCCATCGCAATGGAGTACGGTCGAAGAAGGGCTGAAGACCCCCTCTGCGCTATGGGACGAATGGGGCGGAAACCGACAAAACTTCCGTAAGCCTGGTGCCGCAAGGAAGGTGAAAAAAGAATAAACCGTGCAGTATTTCGATATTCCAACTATTAAGAATTCGATTGAAGCATTGCAGGAAGTCAGTGCTAACTGGTTGATTCCGGCCTTTGTTTTTGCTGCCAACGATGTTGGAACAGACGAATTTGTAGACATGTCCAAGAATCTTGGAACAGATCAGTTTCTTGACCGCTATTTCAACGCCAGCCTAGTAGGTATCGAACCGTTCAAAACAGGTAATAACCTTCTTCGACCGCGTCTGAAGGGCATTCGATGGGATCGTGGTGATTTTGTAAATGACTACATGATCCGACAGGACACAAAGATGTGGGGCAATCTCTTCTCTAGTCGCGGCTACCGCGAAATGAGGATGCAGGGCTATCTGGAGGGTGAGAAGACGACAGCCCGCCTTACTGATAACTTCGAAGGTGCATTCGAGGGTGAAATACCTGCAACTTTCCAGTTCGAAGACTTCATGGTCTGGCTTTTTGCTTTTAAAGGATTTCCCGACGAGATCGATAGCTGGCAGGGGCTATATGACCACCTTATTAAAGACGAGTTGGAGCTTCAAGATTTCCAAGACGCATATAAGGGTAGGTTCAAGCTGACACCTGAGCGGACTTGGCCTGAAACGCTTGACGACCGCCCGTCGAACAAAGAATTTATTCAGGAACTTGCACCACGCCTTGCTGCCTATTTGGCCACACCGCCAGCAATGGAAAAGCACGAGGCTACCCCTTCCAAGAAGGAGTTGATGAGCACCGACGATGCGGTGCTTGCCGTTATTCTCAATGCAATCAGCAAGAAGACGAGCCACTCATTTTTGCTCGCGGGACCGCCAGGAACCGGGAAAACAAAGTACGCGCATGACATTGCCGACTTTCTCACGACAGGAGATCAGAGTCGCGTACTTTTTCTCCAGTTCCATCCGGCCTTTGGCTACGACGATTTTGTAGAAGGCTTTCGACCAGTTGAGGCCAAGGACGAGGCAGGAGAAGCCATCGGTGTCACTTACAAGCTCGATCCACGCCACTTCCTGAACTTTTCTAGGCAAGCGAAAGATGATTCAGACAATCACTATGTTTTAGTTATTGACGAACTCAACCGTGGCGATGTGGCCCGTATCTTTGGCGAGCTGCTTACCTATCTTGAACTTGACTACCGCGATAAAGAATTCACGCTTGCAATTTCGGGGGCGAAGACGAAGTTACCGCGCAATCTGATAGTCCTTGCAACAGCTAACCCGTTCGATCGCTCGGTCACCGATCTCGATGATGCGCTTTTGCGCCGCTTCATCGTTATTACATTGGAGCCGGACAAGGCACTTCTTACAAATTATCTGAAGGACAAGGGCGTAGAAGACCGTGTCCTAAAACGTACGCTGCACTTGTTCGATATTCTGAATGAAGCATTCCCCGCGGGATTTGGTCATACCAACTTCTTGCAAGTTCGGACTATCGAGGATCTTGCTGATGCTTGGGAGGGGCGCGTTAAGCTCGGTTTGCAGAGAACACTTTTCCATGACCGTCAGAAGTTCGATGCAATCAGGGAAGATGTTGACCAATTGCTGAAAGTGGATGAAGAAGCGGAAGTGTCTGGCGATGACGACGCAGATTCTGAAGCCTAGATTAGGCGCCGCCAATGCCACTTTCTGAAGTGCGTATCGTTGAAGTTGAAGAGCGTGGACAACGCTATTTCCCGCGTAGTGACTTGATTGACCATCGAGGGCATTCCCTGATCCTTCCCGAAACGCGCGAGTTGAAAGCGCTAGAATTCAAGGACGTTGCAGATGGTGTTAATCTTCTGGCGCTTGGATTGATCGGCTATTTACCTCTGACGAACTCAATTACGCTAAATATCGTTCCAAAGTTCCCGATCCAGAATCTATGGACGATGCTTGAAGTAGGAGGTGAGACTTACGACCGAATTCTGCCGACGATACGGCGCTACCTTGCGACCGAAAAGCCTGCTCCTATCCAACTCCTAGCACGCAGTTTTTGCCACTATTTGCGTGAAGCCCTTTCGGCAGGCTTCGAGCGCAGCTACAATCGGAGGGTAGTAACCGGTTTCTATAAACCACGTGTCGCGTTCGGGCCGACGATTAACCGTTATCTGTCGCGAGGAAACCCGGTTGATACCGTTTCCAATGTATTCGAATTTGGTCTCGATAGCTCCGTTAATCAAATCGTTAAGGCGGCGTGCTTGCGCTTTGCCAAGATCATCCCACACAGCGACGAGTGGGAAGACGAGCGTCGCCTGATCCAAATCGCGCTAGATACGCTGCTACGGGTTAACGAACGTGAGCCCAGCGGCCAAGATTTCTTCCTTGATGAAACTGTTTCGCTCAGATTGCAACGCAACTATGAGGGACTTCTTCGCGTCTATCAGCTCTTGTTGACAGGCGGCGGCATTGCCTTCACTTTCGAACCTGGTGGTAAGGAACTTCCATCATTCCTGTTCAATCTCGAGGACATATTCGAACGCTTCATTCGCCAGACTTTCGTAAAGGCGTTCCGCGAACAGCAGATTACTGTGCTAGACGGAAATAGACACCAAGGGAATCTCTTCGAGGATAGCAAGGTCTATCCTACGAAGTCTGATCTCATTTTTCGACACGGCAAGAAGAGTGTCATTGGACTTGGCGAAGTCAAATACAAGCCTAGGATCAAGGAAACAGATAGGTACCAAATTATTAGCCATGTCACGGCCGCTAAATCGCCACTCGGAATTCTATTTTCTCCCACTAATGAAGGTGAGAGCCAGCGATTGGACCGAATTGGACGTCTTGCTACAGGCGCAGAGTTCTATCACTACCGTGTCAACATCAGAGGTGACATAAAGGACGCGCAGGAGCAGATGGTAAAGGATATCTCGACAATCCTGCTTGCATTTACTGAGGTAGAACCCGTTGTCGCGTAGTGTCCTTCTAAACTTATGGATGATGAACTCTACCTATTCCTGAAGGGGAAAATGGGGGTCAGGTCAGCATTCATGTCATTTGGCGAATAATGTACTAAGTTGCGGTTGGTGATCTGAGTATTTCAAAGCGAACTGCGCCGGTGTTGCTTCGCTTGACGTAATTCGACCAAGGCTAGGTTGGTCGAGCGGTTTGACGTCGCAAGTCAATTGGCCCAAACGCCAAGAAGTTCTCAGCCCAGTGCGCAAGCACTACCGGCCAAAGTCGACGGAGTTGGAAGTAGACGCCATCGATTCCGTTGAGGGCAATGAAGCCAAAGTCATTGAGAAAAAACGGTATGGCGAGAAGCACAAAACCCATGGCTCGACGATGCTGCGCGGTCATTGTGTCGTCGTCCTCGGGCCGAAAATAGGTCAGCTCACCTACCAGCTCACACCGACAGGCCTGGTAATGTCGACAGATTTACCCTTCCACCAAATTGTGTTTTCTTATAGGTAGTATTTTGATAATTTTATTCTATCAAATGAGGTTTAAAGCAACGCTTAACGGTAAAATTGGCGATAAATGCCTGTTTCAGGTACCATTATGGGCTGATTTATAGTTGAACTGAGGTGGGTTGGTGGCTCGAAGTTGGTGTGTCGGTCTCGTAATGTTACTTGCCGTTGGAACGAGTATTTCAGCGGCAGCACAAACCGTTTCTGATGCCGGTAATGGGCAGTCGGCGCCTGGCGCCGTCGATTGCACCGACGTATCAGTAAATTATCAAGAAGACCCAAACCTCACCAAAGCTGAACAAATTGCGCTGATGGATGCGGCATTGATGAGCTCCTTAAGCAAGTTCGATGTCTGCCAATCTGAAAACGGCGAGTCGCAGGGCCAAGGTTCGGCTGGCGGCGGTGGTGGGTCGTCGGGCAGCGCATCAGGTGGCGGCGCTTCCGTTGCGTCGTCGGATATGAGCGGTGCCGATTCGACACCGAGCGATCAACAACCTGGCCAGTCGTCTTCTTCATGGGAGCCTGTTGCCAGCACAGACAATGGCAGCCCTCAAGAAGAAGGCTCGGGCCAAGGTGCTGATGTTCAATCGGCAAGTGTATCGAATGGGAAAGTGCCGGATGACATACCGCCCGGTGATAACGACAGCATTTTAGAAGCGCAAATTCGGCAGGCCGCAATGAATGAGAAGGACCCTGCTGTGGCTGAAAAGCTGTGGGACGAGTATCGAAAATATAAAGGTCTGCCGAAGAAAAACTGACAGGCCAGGACAGAGAGGCGAGGACAATGTTGAAGCGAGTCAGCAGCTATGTGTTCTGTTTTGCATTCCTATTATCTGGGTGCCAGACAACCGGTAGCACGGGGAACCTGACAGCCGAGTCAATTATCGGGCCGCAGCTTTCCTCGATCTTTGACCCAAAGAGAGCCGCCCACATCGACTTAGAAAAGCCCAAGCTGGATGTGATTATCCCGATATTCGACCCCGGTCTTTCCAAGGAAGCGCAGGACTACAAAGAAGAGGGTGTTTGGCCGGAGTTGCGCCGGGCTGAAGCAAATAGGTTCGCATTCAAGCTCAAACAAGCGATGGACGAGACGGGCGCCTTTGGTGCGGTTCGCGTAACGCCTGACGCAAATGCCACTGGCGATTTGTACGTCATTGGCAAAATCGATGAGTCGAATGGCGAAGACGTTGAAATTACCATCGACGTCTTCGACATCTCCGGCAAACATTGGTTTACGCGAAGCTTCGACCACGAAGTTGAGGTTGGCTTTCACAAGAACGTTCGCAATGACGGTCAGGACCCTTACGAGCCTGTCTTCGAGAAAGCGGCAAATCGCATAGCGATTGAGCTTGAGGATTACAACGAAGCTCAATTGAATGACATCAAACGGGTGACAGACTTACGATTTGGCGCGCATTTGTCAGAAGAGGCATTCTCCGACTACATGACCATTGATCGTGGCAAAGTCATCCTCGCCGCTTACCCAAGCGACGATGACCCGATGCTCCGACGCACTCAGGCGATCCGTGTTCGCGATCAGTTGTTCGTCGATTCATTGCAGGAGCAATATCAAGGGTTCAGTGACAAGATGGATCCGAGTTACTTGATATGGCAAGAGCAGAGCTTGTTGGAAATTGAGGCGAAGCGCGAAGCTGATCGTAAAGCGGCTGCACAAGCAGTCGCTGGTATTGCGTTAATTACTCTTGGCGTGCTCGCTGCAGCGTCGGGTTCCAGATCCAACAATTACAACAAACAGTCCTTAGGCGTGACAGCAGGCGCGGCGGCTGCGGTCGGTGGCGGTATGCTGATTGCTCAAAGTTTTGAAACCAGTGAGCAGTCAAAAGTTCATCGCGATGCGCTAAACGAGCTTGGTGAGTCGATCGACGTCGACCTTGGGCCGCGTGTTGTATCTTTCGAGGAACGGACAGTTGAGCTGACAGGAGATGCAAAAGAACAGTTTCAACAATGGCGCCAATTCCTGAAAAAGATATACGCACAAGAGAGGACGCCAGAGAAACAGCTGTAAGCCTCAGGCCGATCGATGCTTCAGCAAAAACTCGACGAAGCCAACCGAACAGCCAAATGGCGACGCATCCAAGCGCTAGGCGCATTGGCTGGTGCAGCCATATTTGTTGGGCTATTCGTGAGTGGTGTCATCAAGCTCGATTTCTCTATTCTTGGTGAAGACCCGGTGTCGGGCGAGATTGCCTCAACTGCGCCGTCATCAACTGAACCGGCGGCGACCACGATTGCGGCGCCTGAACCTTCACAGGTACCATCTCCTGAGGCGCCGCCGACGAATATCGGCGCTCCGTCAGTCGCACCGACGCAACAACCACCTCAGCCTGCCGAGATGGCGTCGTCGCAAGAACCGGCTGTCAACACTGAAGAACTAAGGCAGCGCTTTAAAACTGACTTAGGCACCTTCGAAGACAGCATTAGCCCAATCGTTGAAGCGCCAGGATTTAAACAATGGGACCCTGCCGGTTTTAATGAAATTCAGTCAAAGAAGGACGCTGCGATTTCTGCCTTCAGCACGGCGAATTACGCGCCCGCATTGGCAAAGATTGAAGCGGCGACAACCCAGGCTACAAGTCTAATCGCTCAGCGCGATACTGAATTTGAAGCGGCGATCAAGGCGGCCGCAGAACACTTAGAAACCGACGACTTTGAGCAAGGCTCGATTGAAATCGCCAAAGCCCTTCGAATAATGCCATCGTCTCAAGACGCGATAGACCTCAAAACTAAGATTGATAGCCTGCCTGAAGTTTTAGCCGCGGTTGAGAAAGCGGCCATCGCCAGGACCGAGAATAACCTTGAACTTGAGCTTGAACATCTCGCGGCTGCGATGGAGCTAGACCCTGACAGGCCTGGCGTTTCAGAACGGCATGCTGAGGTTGCTGGGCAACTTAAGGAAGAGAGGTTTGCGACGCTTATTGAACGTGGGCTGAACAGCATTGAACGACGCGACCTGGAGGGTGCTCAAGCCAGCCTGAAGACAGCCAGGACGATCTTCCCAAGCAAATCAGAATTGAAACTGTTCGCAACTCGAATAGAGAGCCTTCGAAAAGAATTGGCCGCCGAACGGTTCATCGCCGAAGCGGTCGAAGCATCGAAGAAAGATGACTGGGTCACGGCCGAGAAGTTGTTTAAGGATGCTGGAAAGGTTCTACCAGACAACAAAGACGCGACGGACGGCGCTTTGCTGGCCAGTACAATTAACGGGTATGACCTTGAATTGACGCGCCACCTGCAGGCCCCTGACCGTCTCTCGTCCAGCAATGTGTCAGAAATAGTGACCGACTTGATCGCGAACGCTGAAGTCTACAGCGCATTCAGTCCGTCACTGGCGAAACAAACAGCCGCACTCAAGACATTGCAGGCCGCTTATTCATCGCCCGTTCATATTACGGTTCTTTCAGATGGTGAAACTAAGGTCACGGTTCGTGGTGTCGGCATTGTCGGCAATAACAAAGTGAAGGTCATTCAACTTAAACCTGGCAAGTATAAGTTTGAGGGCGCCCGACCTGGTTTTCAGTCAAAAATAATCGACCTAGAAGTGGCGCCTGGTGCGGAGAGCTTGTCGGTCACGGTGGTTTGCGATGAGCGAATTTGAACTTGGTATCAAGAAGGCGCGCGCGAAGCAACGCTGGGCGTTCTTTTTAGGGATTGGGGCGTTGATTGCGGCAGGAGTAACCATCGCTGCTGGTTTTGCCGTAATCGGTGGCACGCCCATTGATGTGTCGCCCAAAGATGCTCAGTCCAAAGCAAAAATTGTCGTCGAGCACGGCGTCGCCGTTGCGGCCGGTAACGTCATTTATAGCTTTGCAGAGTCGTTTGATATCGCAGTTTCGGCTGATGGCTTTCAGAAACTGGTCAGAACGATCGAGCCACATGAGAAGGGGAAGGCCGTCACGGTCAGCCTTACCGAACTGCCTGGCAAAATCATCGCAACAACGAACCCGCAGAGCGAAGCCAGTCGTTGGTTTTTGAATGATGAACCAGTACTCGTCGGCGCCATATTCGACCATGATGTGCCAGCTGGTCGTCATCAGATTGCCGTCGATAACCCTTATTTTGAAAAGGTCGAGCGGTCGTTTGATGTTGGTCGGGGCGACACCACTAACCTGGAGATACCCATCGCGCCTGTGCTGGGTGCGGTGGAAATTAAAACCGAGCCATCAGAGGGCAGTGTAAAAGTTGATGGGCAATCAATCGGGAATAGCCCGTTAAACATGGAGCTTAAAGGAGGGAAGCACACGATTGTTGTGGAGAAAGATGGTTATGCGCCGGTAGAGACTGAGGTCGAAGTTACGAATACGGAGCGAACCATAGCCCGCAAGTTTTTTCTCAAACCATTGCAGGCCACATTGACAGTCGCAGTCGCCCCATCTGGTGGAGAGCTGTTGTTAGGTGGTCGAAAGATCGCACCAGGGCAGCCGATCTCTGTAGATGCCAACGCAAAGTACACGGTTACATATTTTAAATCTGGGTACCTGGGGGCAAGGCGGTCTGTAAAGCTGAAGCCAGGTGAGGCGACAACACTTTCCATCAACCTAGAGCGCGAGCTTGGCGACGTTGAAATTTGGTCGTCGCCAGAAGCCGATGTGTATGTGGGAGGGAAGAAGATCGGCAAATCTCCAGGCAAATTCTCACTCCCGGCCGTGCCGTTGACTGTTGAAATTCGCAAAGACGGGTACCGGGCCGTAACAAAGAAGATCCGACCGTCAAGCCGCAAAGCCATTTCTATTCGAGAAAGTCTAGTTCCAGAGCTTGCTGCCAGACTCAAAGAATCGCCAGATGAGTACACAAACTCGGTTGGCCTTGAGTTGAAATTGTTCAAGCCGACAAGTTTTGAAATGGGTGCGCCGCGGCATCAACTTGGCCAACGGGCAAATGAATTTCAGAAAACCGTTGAGCTAAAGAAAGCATTCTATGCAGCCAAGTATGAAGTTACCAATAGCCAGTACCGACAATTTAGAAAGCACCATTCTGGTGCAAGCAATGAGCCGGTGTCGTCTATTCACTGGGGCGAGGCTGCGGCGTTTTGTAATTGGTTGAGTGCTAAGGAGGGCCTATCACCGTTTTATGCCATTGGGAATGGTGGGAGAGCGACCTTCAACGCGACTGCAGATGGCTACCGATTGCTCAGTGAGGCTGAGTGGGAGTGGTTGGCGCGAAAAGCTGGCAAACGAAACCAGACGATATTTCCCTGGGGCGACAAGTCGGTTGTGCCGAGCAATGCGGGTAACATTGCCGATGAGGCAGCAAATGGCCTGACAGACTTCTATGTGCCAAACTATAGTGATGGGTATGCAGAGGTTGCACCTGTCGGAAGTTTCCCCGCGGAAGCTTCAGGCCTCTATGATTTAACCGGCAATGTTTCGGAGTTTGTGCACGATTATTACTCGCTCCAGCCGCCTGGCCCTGGAGAGACTTTTGTCGATCCATTGGGCCCCCGAATAGGCGATACCCACGTCGTAAAAGGTTCCAGCTGGCGCTCTGGCACACGGACACTATTAAGGGCGGCGTATCGAGATGGGCTTTCTAATATGAGGGATGATGTAGGCTTTAGAATTGGGAGGTACTTGTATGGTGCGGAGTAGAAGAAAAACGATCCTTATCGTCATTGCCGTCACGATGTTGCTAACGCTTAGCGGTGCGCTGACGTTTGCTTATGCTCAGTCAGGGTCGAGTGCCTTTAATCTCAACTCGCCAGCCTCATTCCCGGTGGATATCTGACATGGGCCCAATGCTTAAAAGCTTAGGCGCCTTGGTAATTTCAATAATTGCCGTTCACTCAGCGTATATCGGCTACATTCGGCCTGAAGCCAATCTTGCGCTCGAAGTGGCCAGAGCTGCCGGGCAGTCAGCGCCACGTGACCTTGTCGTAATTCTCAAAGACTATGAGCAGGAGATATGCCTGATTTTGATGTTGTGGGGCGTCTTTCTGATTCTCGGCAAGTGTTACGCCATTCTCAAACATCGATACCTGTTCAACTTGGACCTCATTGAGCACACAGCCGGCGAGAAGATGGAGCTCCCTTCCGCGTTAAAAACGTTGGAGGAGTTGCCGGAGGATATTCGGTCAACGCCATTAGTTCGAACGTTGATGGCGAGCCTTAGGCGCTACCTCATTACAGAACACGTGCAGGATACGTCTGATGCAATTGAATCGGGGATCGAAGCCCTTGCTGTAAAGCAGGAAGCCGAAAATTCCATGATCCGTTACCTCATTTGGGCGATACCATCTATCGGTTTCATTGGAACTGTCCGTGGTATCGGTCAGGCCCTTTCTCAGGCCGACCAGGCGTTGGCAGGTGACATTGCAGGCATGACAGATAGCCTTGGCGTCGCATTCAATTCAACATTAGTGGCGTTGCTCATCAGCATTGCACTGATGTTTTTGCTGCATCAGCTGCAACGCCTTCAGGACGGGCTGATCGTTGATACACAGGACTATTGCGAGTCGTTTCTTTTAAATCGCCTCAGCGCTGCAGTTTCTCATGAGACGACACAGGAAGACTGAGGGTTTTAACTTAGCGTTTCTGGACATCATGTCCTGCGGGCTTGGTGCCATCATTCTGGTGTTCATGCTCGTAAAGCATAATGTCGACAACTCGGTTTTAGAGACGGAGCTGCTAACTGCTGATCTGAAACGACTGCTGGCGCAACAGGAGGAGTTGCGAAGCCAAGTTCAAGCCACGGATGATCAGAAGGCGACGGTCGAGCGGCAGATCGCCTCCGTCTCTAGCGACATCGAACAAGTCCGTACCGCGTTGGAAAAGCTGAAACGCCAGGCGGCTGTGCAGCAGTCAAAGAAATCGCAGCTTGAAGAGCAAATTAAAAAGATAGAGGTCCCGAAGACGCCTGACGTTGTGGAGATACCAAAAAAAGGTGAGCAGGAGTACCTGATTGGCCTTCGCGTGGAAGGGCCTAAAATTGGTATTTTGGTCGATACTAGCTCATCGATGACCGATCAGCGCTTGATCGACATCATCAGGCGTAAGAATGGCAGCGACGCCTCGAAAATAGCTGGCCCGAAATGGCAGCGAACGCGAGAGATCGTGAAATGGCTGCTGGCCAGAGTGCCCTCGACCTCGCAGGTCGCAGTCATCGCCTTTAACAGGTCCGCAACATCACTTGGCGCGGCGACATGGGTTTCAGGTGGTGATGCCAATGGGATCGGTGCAATTGTCGCTCAACTCGACCGCGTTGTGCCAACTGGTGCCACCAATTTACAAGCTGGGCTCGAGGCAATGGCGAAGATTGGCGCCTCGAACCTCTATCTGGTCACCGACGGTCTGCCGACCTTAGGGGACTCGAGCTATAAAAGCCTAAACCCATTTGCCAGTTGTTCGGCGTTGTGGGGTGCTTCGTCAACAATCTCTGGCGAGTGTCGGGCCAAGCTGTTTCGCCATACGGTAACAAACGCCCGTTTGGGTGGCGCCATCGTAAACACTATTCTTCTACCCGTCGAAGGTGACCCAGAAGCAGCTAATGAATTCTGGCTATGGACCTCGGCAACCAAAGGGTTGCTGATTAGCCCAGCAGCAGGCTGGCCATGAAAAAGAAAAACCGCGAGTTTGATATTTTCAGCCTGTCGTTCCTGGACGTGATTTCGTGCGGTTTTGGCGCTGTCGTGTTGCTGGTTCTGATTTCCAACAATGCTCAAGCTCCGATCAAATCCATCGAAGACGAAGCAAGGGCGCTACTCGAGAAAGTTCTTGGTGCTGAAGAAGAGAATGCTCTCCTTCGTGAGCGACTTTCAGCAAATCAACAGGCAATCACATCTAAAACCGTGCACCTTGATCGTCTGGCTAGCATGTCAAACGCGTCGGCCGAGAGCCTGCAGTCGACCGCAGAGGCTTTGGAGGGGTTGCAAGCAGACCTATCTGGCTTGGCGACTGTACAAAGCTCGTTAGAACGTATGAAACGCGCCGCGGTAAGCAAGCCTCAGACGTCGAAGCGTGATGATGAAGTCGGTGGCATACCGGTTGATAGTGATTACGTGATTTTCATCGTCGATACGTCAGGTTCGATGAAGGAGATTTGGGGCCGGGTGACGGCAGAAGTTGAAAACGTGATCCGCATTCATCCGAAAATCAAAGGCTTCCAAGTCTTAAACGATAACGGTGCTCATATGATTACCGGTTATGAAGGGCGTTGGATTCCCGACACGCCTGGGCGCCGAGAAAGCGCTATCAACTTTTTCAAGGTATGGACGAGCGCATCGAACAGCAGCCCTGTCGAGGGGCTCGAGGTAGCCCTGAAACGATACGTCAACCCCAACACAAAAGTATCAATTTACATATTCGGTGATGAGTATAGTGGGTCGTCATACGACCCCGTGATCAACGCCTTGGCGAGCCTGAACACCAACCGAGCCTCAGGCGGCCGTATGGCCCGTGTGCATGCTGTCGGCTTTATTTCGAACTATTCGACGGGCCGATTTGCCACATTGATGCGAGAAGTTACGCGAAGGAACGATGGGACCTTTGTCGCCCTGCCAAGGTAAGCAGCCCAACTACTAAATATTGCCGCTCTAATTGAATGGTTTGTCGGCGGTGTGAATTAAGGCGAATAATGTACTGAGTGAATGTCAATGACCGCTTAGATCCCGAAAGCGGCCTATGACGAGCTATGCCTTTCTGGTCTGCTTCTAGCCAGAAGCGGACTTGAAATGTTGGCTGGGTTCGCCACCCCAGCTTAAATGAAAGCAGCAACCCTCGACTGTGGGTTTGCCTAAAATCAAAGTTTTGAATTGCCCAATCGACCGGATGCAGCAAGCAGAGGCATGCAACCTTTAGTATATTGCTATAGATCGTGAAATTTTGTACTCATTAAAGTGGTGTACGATTGCGATTCTAGTCGCTTTTTCATAATTTGACGGGGCAGAGATTTGGGGGCCTTTTAGAATGTTCAGACTGACGGCCGGCGCCTGCTTGGTAGCCGCTTTGATGTCTCCGACACAATCCATTCATGCTGCGGAACTGAAGCCGACGATTGAGCAGCTTTTGAACGATCACAAGCGGATCGCAGCCGCTGCGGCCGACCTGGAAGCTGCAAAGCAACGTTCGAAAACAGCCGTGGGCGACTGGTATCCAACTCTGGACGCGACCACGTCTTACGGCTACGAAGAACAGAATAAAGGCAAGGGCACCGATGACACGGCGATGCCGCCCCGCGTTCTTGAACTTTCGCTGACCCAGCTGATTTACGATTTCGGTGCCACTGAAGCGTCCATCGACCGCAGCCGTGTTGAGGTGACGCAGGCAACACATACGCTGGAATCGACGCGGCAGGGTCTTTCGCTGGAAGCGCTGAACGCGCATCTGAACGTTCTGCGCCAGCGCAAGTTGCTGCGCTTCAATCAGGGCTCGATCGCCAACGTCAAACGTCAGATGCAACTTGAAGACGCGCGCGTGCAACGCGGCTCAGGCCTGGCGACCGACGTCTTGCAGGCAAAAAGCCAGCTTGCCGGCCTGGAAGCCACGCAAACCCGGATCAAGGGGGCGCTCAGGAATGCAATCAACCGTTATCGGGCGGTATTCGACACCGAACCGCCCGTCTCTGAACAAAACAAAGCTGTAGCGCTGCCCCGTGTGCCGGTAGACCTGCTGCCGCAGGATCTGGATTCTGCGATCAGCACCGCGCTGGAGGAAAACCCGCAGCTCAAGGCAACCTATCTGGGGACCATGGTTACCAAGCAGAACGTTATTGAAACGAAAGCCGACGAGTTCTATCCGACCATCAGCGCGACGGCGGAAAAAAACCTCAAGCGCGACGAAGGTGGTACGGTCGGCGGCAAGCAGGAAACCCTGTTCAAGATCGAAATGACGTATTCGCTTAACCTTGGCATGACGGGTACGAACACATTGCGCGCCGCCGAGTTGACGCACGATGCGGGGATCAGCCGCTTCAAGGAGGAACGCGACCTGGTTGAAGAACGGGTTCGCAATGCCTGGACCGATCTTGAAACGGCACGTCTTCGCTTCCAGCAACTAAACAATCAGACAGATATCGCGAGCGAGTTCCTTGAACTGGCGCGTCGTGAACGCCAGCTTGGCAACCGCTCGTTGATCGACGTGCTGGCCGGTGAAACCGCGCTGATCAATGCGACCAGCGACGCCGCGTCGGCGGAGGTCGATGTCCTGCAGGCAGCATACCGTCTGTTGTCCGCAATGGGCCGTCTGACGCCCGATGCGATAGACGGATAAGTTTTACGATGAGGGAGCCTGCGTAAATGGATGGCAATCCGCGGTTCGGCCCCGACGCCCCTGAAGTTGATCTGATCGAGATCGCACAAGCCGTGACGGGTGAACCGATCGGACAGATCGACACGGCAAAAGGCGACGCAGTTATTATCCGTGCCGATGGCGAGACCGTAACCGCCGAAGCCGGCACGTCGGTCTTCCTGGGTGATGTTATCGAAACCAGCGGCGACGGTTCCGTAGGGTTGATCTTCATTGACGACACCACCTTTTCTCTGGCCGAAGACGGCCGCATGACCATTGACGAACTTGTCTACGATCCGACTACGAATGAAGGCTCCTCGGTTTTCAATGTGGCAAAGGGTGTCTTTACGTTCGTGTCCGGCGAGATTGCAAAAACTTCCGTAGATGCCATGAAAATTGAAACATCTGCAGCGACGATCGGTATCCGCGGCACTGCCGGCGGTGGCCGCGTCATCAACCCGCAGGCCGACGACCCGAACTCGCCGTTGCCGCCAAGCGGCACATTTTCCAACTTCCGCGATCCGGTGACCGGCCAGGCCGGGGAAATGAACATTTCAACCCCAACGGGCTCGCAGACACTGAACGGCGTCAACGCCACCACCAGCGTGCCGAACCCGTTCGTGCCGCCGAGCACGCCCGTCGTGCTGCCCGCAAGCGCATTGCAGGCCGTTTTCGGCAGTTCAATCGCCGCGCTTCCGACCCCGCCGTCCCAGCAGGGCGCGGGAGAGGACGGAGAGAATATCGGCGACACCCTCACGACCGGGGACGCCCCTGAAGGGGCAGGTGCGGCGGCCGAGGCTGAAACCGCGGCAGCCGATGCCTTTGCCCAGGCACTTGCCGATGGGGTCGACCCCGTCGCTGCGCTCGAGATCGCGGCGCAAACGGCGCAACTGACAATATCGCGCTTCGGGCTCGACCCGACTCAGTTGGACACGTTTACCGTTCAGAACGCCATCGACGATGTCATCAGCGGCATTACCAATACGATTGTTGGAGACCCTACCGCGCTTATTTCCGGCGGTGGCTTGGCAACGTATAGCGCGCTCATCGGCGCCCAAACCGGGAACGAGGTGATCGATCAAGCCGTCCAGCAAGTTGTGCAGCAAGTGGCGCAAACCATAGGACAGAATATCAACGAACAGATTCTGGCTGCGGTCGGCGATACGACGGATAATGTTCCCCAAGTGGACATCTCCGACGTGACAATTGCCCATAGCGTCAGTGGGACGGAAACTGTGACGCTGACGAACGGTGCCAACGACGTTATCACCGGCAGCGCTAGCGCGGACACAATTACACTTATGGGCGGCGGTGCCAGTCAGGGTGGAGGCGGCGACATCGTCGATCTCGCCGGCGGTACGGACACCCTTATTCTGAACTCGACGACAAACACGCTGGCGTTTTCCAACGTCGAAACACTGCAGTTGGCTTACAATTCGACGTCCGATATCACGAGTGTTCAATCGCTGACATGGCAGACCGCCGGCAGCCTGACGATGGCTAACCAGGATGCCTCGACATCTGGACCACGTGCGCCCTTCGCATTTTTGGGGAATGCAACGAACCAGAACCTGACGCTCAGTTTCCAGATGGGCAATACCAACGCGTCGAACTCCAGTATCGACCTCGGCGGCGGATCGGACAGCGTCACCCTTGCCGCTGGCACGAACACGATCGCCAGTGCGGCCAATGTCGAATCCTGGCTGTTGTCGGCCGGCACGAATACGTTCACCCTGAGCCCCTCATCGAGCGGCGCATCCATCACCGGCAGCACGGGGGCCGACACCGTTTCCATCAACAGCGCCGACGGGACGACCTCCGCAAGTCTGGGTGGGGGCAACGACGTTCTTGCCGTCAACGGCATGTCCAGCGCGCCGACATTCGACGGCGGCGCCGATACGGATACGTTCCGCCTGACGTCGGCCGCATCGCTGGCAGATGCGAACTTTGCAAATTTCAGCAACTTCGAAAGTTTCCAGTTCGGCGCCGATGCGACCTACAGCATTACGGCGGGCGGCAATTTCAATACCGCCTTCAACAGCAGCGGCATTGCCGTCGGTTTCGCCAGCGGCATTACCAGCGCCACGGTATCTTTCGATGGCTCGTCGCTGACGAACGCCCTTACCTATTCGGGGAGTGCGAATACAGGGGGCGATACGGTTACGGGCACGACCGGCGCCGACACGATCCTGACCGGGAATGGAGCCGACAGCATCACCACAAGCGGTGGTGGCGACACCATCACCGCGGGCGGCGGTGCGGACAGCATTACGCTCGGCAGTGGCAGCGATCACGTAAATATTGATGCGACGTCCGAATTCGGCGATACGATTTCGGCATTCACGGCGGGTGGTGGTGGCGACATCATCGATTTCAATGCCACCGTAAGCCGGGGGACAAGTACCGTCTTTGAAGCCTTGGCAACGGGTGGCACAGTTCAAGCCAATACCGCTGTTGTCAGTTATACAACAGATGTGGCCGCTTATACGACTGCCGCCACGGTCGCGACCGCGCTCAACAACCTCACCGGTCTCAGCGCCGGGAATACGATGCTGTTCGCTGTCGGCAACGGCACGGATAGCCGGCTGTGGTACTGGGCGGATGGTCAAGTAACTGCGGACGGCACCGTCGAGTCCGGCGAACTTTCACAGGTCGCCGACCTTTCGAGCGTCAACAACGACAACCTCACCGCCGCCAACTTCGACGGTTTCTCCTGACCGGCCTGCCGCGGCATGGCCCGTTGAAACCTGCCGGTCGCGAACAGCGCCTCTTTTCGGTATAGTCAGACCATGCGTGCGATCCTTGCCCGTCTGTTTTCCCGTCCCGTCCTCGGCTTCGAACTGCTGGTGGCGACGCTGTTTGCCAACGCTCTGGCATTGGCGGCGCCAATCTTCGTTATTCAGGTGCTGAACCGTTACGTCGCATTCGGCGTCGATACCACACTTGCGACCCTGACCGCCGGCGCAGTCATTGCCGTCGTATTCGAGTTCGGGTTTCGTCGTGTGCGCCTCAAGCTTGCGCAAAGGGCCGCGCAGCCTTTTGACGACCGAGCCGCCGAGACCGCTCGCAACGCCCTGCTGCGCACGCCGTTTGCCGTTTTCTCGATGTTTACCGACCGGGCTCGGTTTCAGGCGGCAAGTGGGCCGGACACGATCCGTTCCGCGTATGGAGCGGCGAATATGCTTGTGATGCTGGATGTGCCGTTCGCGCTGCTGTTCATCGGCGTGCTGGCACTTTTAAGTCCCGTTCTTGCTCTGATCGCGAGTGGGTTCGCCGTTGCCATACTACTGCTGGGGATCGTCGGGCAGGCAATGCTGAGAACGCCGGCCGGCACGCTGGAGCGCACAGGCGCAATACGTCAGAAGCTAACGCAATCGGCCATCCGCGCCGCCGACACGTTGCGGCTTTTCGACACTGCCGGATACATTGAACGCCGCTGGCGCCAGTCTCGCGCCGAGAGCGACACAGCCCAGGCGTCGTTCTCATCCAATCAGGATTTCATCAGCACGGTCACGCAGACTCTGCAATCCTTGCTGACTGTCACCATGATCGCCGTCGGCGGATACCTCGTGGTTCAGGGGCCGCTGGACGTCGGTGCATTGATTGGCGCGAACATTCTTGCCGCGCGTGCAATCATGCCGCTTGGGCGTCTGGCGGGCATTCAGCGTGCCTTCGCCGTCGCTGCACAAAGCCGGCTCGTTCTGGATGAACTGGAGACGGTGCAACAGGAACGGCGGGGTGGCGTCGAACTGTCCGGGTATACCGGCGCTGTTTCCCTCAAGGATACGGCCTTCGTCTATCCGGGACAGCGTGCGCCAGTATTCGAACATTTAAGTGTCGATGTCGCACCGGGGCAGACACTCGCGATCAGCGGTCCGAACGGCAGCGGCAAGTCGACTGTTGCACAACTGATCACCGGGCTCAGGACGCCGACCCGGGGTAATATCCTGATTGACGGCACGGACCTCGAACAGGTTTCTCCCGAGTGGTGGCGCCGCCAGATTTCATACCTGCCGCAAGAACCGAAATTCCTGCCGGGAACGGTGCGCGAAAATTTGTTGGCCGCGAACCCTGCCCTCGACGAAGCCGGCCTCAACGCTTTGATTGCCGCCGCCGGCCTTGGCCCGTTCATCAATGCCAGTACCGACGGCCTCGACATGGAAGTTCGGAACGGTGGCGACCACTTGGCACTCGGCATCCGTCGGCGTTTGGCGCTGGCGCGCGCGTTGGCCGTCGGCGGAAAGATTCTGATTGTCGACGAACCGACCGAGGGTCTGGACGAGGAAGGCCGGGCCCTCGTCTACGCTACCATGAACACGCACGCGCAAAAGGGCGGCACGATCATCGCCTGCTCGTTCGACCCCAATATCATTAAGGGCGCGGAATGGGTGGTTGATCTTTCCTCCAAGCCGGAACCGCGGGTCACCCGGTTGCCACGTCCGACGAACATGGGCGTTGGCCTGCAACCGCGTGTATCGGAGGCCGGCGAATGAGTGCCAAACAAAGGCAATCAGGTGCGAATCCCCATGTTGTACTCTGGCTGATGGTCGGGCTGGTGTCCTCAGGACTCGCCTGGGCGTTGCTCGGACGGCTCGATGTCGTGGCAACGGCGCAGGGCGAAGTTGTGCCGTCGACGCAGGTCAAAAGCGTGCAGCATCTGGAAGGCGGGATCGTCCGCGCCATCCTTGTTCGCGAGGGCCAGCGTGTTGATGCGGGAGAACCGCTGATCGAACTCGACCCGGTGCGGTCTGATGCGGACGTGGCACAATTGACGGTTCAACTGACCAATTTGAAGATCGAAATTGCCCGCCTGGAAGCGGAATCGGCCGGTGCCGACCGGATATCGTTTTCGGGCGGCATTGCCGAGACCTATCCCGAGCAGACGAACCGCGCCCGCGAACTGTTTGCCAGCCGCCGCGCGCGCATCGAGAACCGGATCGAGTCTCAGAATGAACGAATTTCACAACGCCGCGATGAAATCAAAGCGATCGAAGGCCGAATCGCCAGTAACCAGGGCCGGCTCAAACTGGTACGCGAGCAGATCAAGATTTCCGAAGGGCTGATGGAAGACCAGCTTTCCAACCGGATGAATCATCTGGACCTTCTGAAGGAGGAGGCCGCGCTTGCGGCACGCGTCAAGGATGACCAGGCCGCGTTGCCCAGGGCGCGCTCCGCGGCGAAGGAAGCGGAAGCAGATCGTGAAGAAATCGGCGCGGAGTACCTTGAGGACGTGCGCGAAGCTTTGTCCAAGGCGAAGCGGGACGCAGGCGAAACGGAGGCGCGGCTGCGTAAATTCGAAGACGCCCTGAAACGCACCGTGCTCCGCTCGCCGGTCGCCGGCGTCATCAAGACGCTGCATGTCGCGACCATCGGCGGCGTTGTACAACCGGGCCATCCGGTCGTCGATGTCGTGCCACAGGGGGACAAGTTGGTCATCGAGGCGCGTCTGCCGACCCGGGACGTCGGTTACGTCCAGACCGGACAGCCCGTTCAGGTGACGCTAGCATCATCCGAGGCCATCCGCTTCGGAAGGATTATCGGCGAGGTCGTCAACGTCAGTCCGGACACCATCGAAACGCGCGACGGCATTCCTTACTACAAGGTGCGTGTGGAAACGGATCAGACTTATTTCAAGAGCGCACAACTGCGGTATGCACTGCTTCCGGGCGTGCAGGTCGCCTGCGCGATCCGTACGGGCCAGCGTTCCGTTATGGCGTACATTCTCGACCCGTTTCTGACTTCGGCACAAACGGCACTCAGGGAGAGATAGGAATGATCTGCTGCAGTGCCCCTTCTTCTTGCTAGGCAACGCAATTGGAAATTTGGATGTCGATGTCTGATATGTGTCATTAGCAGACATTATTCTTAGTTTAAAAAGACGCCTGGTAGGTCGCTGAAAGCGGTCTAAATCCTGCATACTGATGGCGGTATATCACTAATGTACTGAGTTGTACGCGTGGTCATTCGGAGGGCGGCTAGAGCTAGCCCTTTTTCTTCTTTTTAAGTCGCCAATCAGTATCAGGTTTGATGTCCCAACTTGGGCGCTCAGCTCGCTCCCAATGAGCCGCCTTGAGCGCATCAGCGGCCTTCTGTGCGTTGCTTCGCCGGTCCAAAAGGCCAGCTTTTGCTTTCGCCTGGGCGAGGCGCTTTCGACGTTCTCGTTTCTTTTGAACTTTCGATTTCTTTTTGATCGTAGAGCCTATGTTGCCGTGGATGTGAAAAGAGGTCGCGTTTGATAAACCTTACAGTGCGGGTTGCAGTGCGGCGGTGTAGCCTTCGTCCTCAAACAGATTTTTGACTTTGATCGCCAGGCCTCTAGACAGCTGCACTTCAACCATTGCGGTTTCGACCTTCTTACGGATCTTCTTTGCGGCCCGCCGCATCAGAAACCCAGAATGATCCTGTATATACATGCATGCGATTACGCATCTGGCCGCGTAATCCGTGATCTCGTCTGTGTCATGCTCGAGGGCTGCCCCAGATAGCCAGAGCAGCTCAAATGCCTCTCCGTTTCTCATGCACGCGTCCATAAACGCCGCTTCATACTGCTTTTTATTCATGGCTTCTCCCGCTTTTCCGCGCACCCTATTCGTTGCCGAAAGGTGATTTCAACCGTTGTGAATACGGGTCTGCGACCAAAACTGGCAGGTTTTTGGTGCAGCCTTCTGGCGTACAATTGCGTTCGACGGTGAGTGGCGCTTAATTGTTTTGGAGGAGGTGATGCGTAAGGTTGAGCAAGCTGAATTTGAGGACATCGCTGACGCTCACCAGAGATGGTTGTTGTCAAGCGAGGGCGGGCGCCGAGCTAATTTTTCTGGGCGTCATTTACACAGCATTGATAGTGCAAATCGGGACCTCCAAGGAGCGCTGTTCGACGGCGCCAAGATCGAACTATCTGAGTTTGAAAGCTGTAGTCTTGCCTATGCAGATTTCACCAATGCCCAGTTCGATGCTAGCCACTTTATTTTTTGTGACTTAACGGCGACCAACTTTCGTCAAAGTCAATGGGTGGGGTGTGACCTAACGACAACCCAGGCGTTGTCTGATGCCAGTTTCTTGGTTTCAGAAACCAAGCTTGTGAACTTTAGAGCGGCAACCTTCACCACTGTCACTTTTGTAGGTGAGTTTGACCAACTACAGGTTGATGGTGCTAAGCTTGATGGCGTTAATGCCGAGGCGGCACATTTCTCTAGATGCGATTTTGGGCATGCAGTCCTAACGAACAGCCACTTTACTCAATCTTCGTTCACAGATTGTTGGTTTGGAGGGGCTTCAATATTGGACTGCGATTTCAGCCGGGCAGTAATTCGAGGCTGTAATTTTGAAGATGGGGTGCTCGAGAAGCTCGCCCTTGTTGAGGCCGATCTCTCGGAGAATGATCTGCGGCAAGCGCGATTGGCTGACTTATGCTTGGCCCACGGCCGGTACATGAACCTGAACAACCAACAGCTGATCAATGAGCTCGACCGCGCCGAACTTGATGATGAGCGATACTTAGGCGCCAGTTTTTATTTCACGGGCGGGCCTCTGCCTGGGCGTGCTGAGATCGAGTGGTCTGACGACTTGGAGCAAAACCTTTGGGTCGTGCGCTGCTAATGGTCTTGCAGTCTCTATTCAACGTTGCCTGGCGCGTCCTCTACATCTTCGATGCTGCTTACGAATGTTCCCGAATGAATTGGGTCAATAGCCTCGGCCTGTGCCAATGCCCAGGTTTCCCACCGCGCCAGGCTTTGTTCAGAAACTGGAACCTCTCCTTTGCGGTAACGGTCACTCACATCCGCAATGAAAGCCCTGATGTCTTGAGCTTGGCGAAACGCTGCGGCGTCTGACGTTAAGCGGTCGAGCCTCGCTTGTTCTAGCGCCGCAATGCGTTCTCTTTCCCTCTGTTCAGCCTCGGCCTTGTCTCGAGCAATTCTCTCTATCAAACGTTCTTTGCATTCAACCAGATGCTGGTGTTGTGAGAGCGTATGGCGCCGGTAATGCGCTTCACCGGTGACGATCAGTGCGCGGACGATCTTGAGGACTTGTTTCTCTAGTTTGCTCCCCCCTTTATCCTCCCAAGTGTATTCAGCAGCTGAGTCAGGACCGCCTGCGTGTATGCAACACTTTAGCTTTGTTGACGTCCCGCGTGTCTCGATGGCGTTTCGACGATTTCGGTCAAGTTTCTGCGACGTGGCGTCAACGGTGTAAAAGACAGTTGTGTCATTGACTGTGACGAATAGTCGCCGCCCGTCTTTATCTTCGATAGAGGGAGACATGCCTACACGCTCTAAGGCAGTCATAATCGCGTTGATGATGGTTAGTCGGCGTTGCTCAATCGGCTCATCAAAATATGGGCCTTCCCAAGAAAACACATACGAATCGCTGAGCCGTTTTTGTCGCCATACTTCGTCGGCTTCGAGCAGGCGTCGAATTTTGCGATGAGCATGGCTGGGAAATGGTGGGATTGGTGCCTCTTTAATAAGAGCTTTTGCTTCAGCTTCAGTCTTCTCAATGGGCTCAGTGAATTCGGGCGGTTCCGGGTCAAGTCGCAGCAATTCTTCATCGGAAATGCTCCGGTACCAACCGTATCGCCCGCCGCCCACGGTTACCTCGTCAGACATGCCAGGCCCGCGGTTTGGCAGGGGTATCTGTTTAACCGCTTTGCCTGCGGCGATCTTCGCCCAATACCCGCGCGGTGGCCGCGGTATGTTTGATTTCTTACAGCACTTGGCAACGGCCGTGTCGGATAGTTCAAACTTTTTCGCGAGGTCTTTAACGGGCTCAGACCAGACAAGCTCGTATAACTCTTGGCGGGTGAATTTGTGCTGCATGAGCGTTTCTCCTGCTGCTACTTGGCTTTGGAATAACTTCCATTTAAGCCTCACCCGATATGGAATTAAATCTCTTAGCTCACCGTTTGTTTCGACATTGCTGCGCGGATATGCGCGCCGATTTGGTCGGCTGCAGCGAGTGCTGGGTCATTGGCAACGTGAGCGTAACGCTGAGTTGTTTGGGCTTGGGTATGACCTAGTAACCGGCCAATGACCGGCAAGTTCATACCTACGGTGACACCGATGCTGGCGGCGGTATGCCTTAAATCATGCAACCGGACGCCTTCTAAGCCTGCCCGCTCTCGAATTCGAAGCCAGGGGTGGCGCAGATCGCTAAGTGGTTTCTTCTTTATGCCGCCGGCGATGACGAAGTCGTTCTTCTTTCTCTGAGGCAACTTTTCGAGGCGTTTCAACACGGCAATCGCGTCGTCACTCAGGTATATGTTCTTTGCGCCTGTCTTGCTGTCCGGCAGAGCGATGACACGTTTTTGATAATCCACCCATTCCCAGCGCGCGCCCAATATTTCGCCCACGCGTGCACCAGTGAAGAGAAGCAGCTCGATGGCCGCCACCATATGGGGCGTCTCTGTTTGTGCGGCCAAGCCCAGTTGCAGAGCTTCGCCCAACCGACCGAGCTCTTCTTCATTCAGGTATCTTTCCCTGGAGCGTTCTGGGTATTTCTCAACATGGCGGCACGGGTTTGAACCGTCTGGCCGCATGCCCCATACCTCTGCGAGATTGAACATTTTAGAGAGGACAGCAACGGCACGATTGGCCTGGTACGGGTGAGAAGACATTTGATGATGAAGTCTGTGGATGTCATCACGGTTTACGTCGACGACTTTCTTTGTGCCAAGCCTAGGTTTGATGTGCTTGGCCCAGATCTGTTTGTAATGTCTGCTCGTAGATGGTTTACGCCGACCGAGGTGTTCCTTCTCAAACCGCTTCCAGAGATCGTGAATAGTCGCGGCGTTGCGAAACGCTAACTTTTGCCCTTGCGGATCTCGACCTTCGGCAATTGCGCCCGCCACCTGTTGGGCGATCTGTCGCGCTTTGTCCGGCGTGATCGTGCCATGAGTGCCAATTGCATACCATCGCTGTTGGCCACGGCGGCCGCCTCCCGAAATACGATACTTGAATACGTACTTCTTATTGCCCGTCGGCAGAACCTTGAGGCCAAAGCCTTTGATATAGTCGTCCCAATAGTAGACCGGCTTGTCTTCTGCCTTTAAGCCATCAATGTATGTCTTGGTAAGTTTTGCCATGCCGCACTCGATTGCTTCGGTGGTTGCTGAAAATGGCGTGATTTTCTGGCCCTAAAAACTAGCAACCACATAGCAACCACGCTGGAGAGCAACGTTGAGTGAAGAATAGCAGCTCTTGGCAGCGCAAGCGAGTCATTAAGTCATTGAAAATAAGAGAAAAATATCAGTTTTTGGCATTCTATAGTGTGCTATGGTGCTCGATAGGAAAACGCTGAAATAGTCGCTCTTAATCAGCGGGTCCAAGGTTCGAGTCCTTGTGCGCCCACCAATTTTCCCGCAGATTTCTGCGGTTTCCAAAGCAATTCTCGTATAGAACGCGGGAACCACTTCCAGCTTTCCCGCTGTTTCCAATCTCAGTCTTAACTTAATTCCGATATCCACTTGTCGCTGACGACGCCTGGGAACCATTTCGCCGGTCGGACGTTATCTAATCAGTGCGTCGATATAGAATGACCGGAGGAATGCAGATGACCGGGCAGGCGGAAGTTTCGCTGGAGGTGCTGGCGTTGCGGCTTTTCATCGCTGCGATATGCGGGCTGTTGATCGGTTGGGAGCGCGAGCGCAAGAACAAACCCGCGGGGTTGAAGACCCATACCCTTGTCTGCATCGGCTCGGCGACGTTTTTCCTGATCTTCATCGAGTTCGCGCTTGGCGGGCTCAAGGACGCGGAGGGGCTCTCGCCCGACCCGTCACGCGTCATCGAAGGCGTGATCACCGGGATCGGGTTCCTCGGTGCGGGTGCCTTCATCCGGGGCAATAACGATGTCGCAGGGCTGACCACCGGGGCGGGGATCTGGGTCGCGGGCGGCATCGGCCTCGCATGCGGCGCCGGATACTTCCACATCGCCGGCTTGGTGACGGCGTTTACCCTGGTCACGCTGCTGATCGCCGGATGGTTCGAACGGCGTTATGACAATCGCTGATGTGGCCCGCCGGTTGTAACGCCCGGCGCGGTCGTGTTAGTCCCATAGGGCAATCAGTACCGGGCTCGACCGTTGCGCGCGCCGTCAAAGGCCTGCCGCGCGATGGTTTTCGGCATGACGCCGCCCGGATATTCTCCAATTTGAACGGGTGTTTCATGTCTTCCGAGAAGAACAATTTTGACCAGCGTTTCACGTCGATGCTCGACGATCTCGATCTGTTGAAATCCGAGAGCTTTATCGACGGTAAGTGGATCGGCGGCGCGTCGTCGTTCGATGTGACGGATCCGGCCGACGGCTCGTATGTGGCGACGGTCGCGGCGCTGGACGGAGATCAGAGCCGCACCGCCATCGATGCCGCCGATGCCGCGTTTCCGCCGTGGGGTTGGGCGATCCCGCAAGTGCGCGCCGACTATCTGAAGCGCTGGTACGACCTGATGCGCGACCACAAGGAAGACCTGGCGTTGATCATGTCGGTCGAGCAGGGCAAGCCGCTTTCGGAAGCGCGCGGCGAAATCGACTATGCGTCGTCGTTCGTCGAGTTCTATGCCGAGGAAGCGAAACGCCCCAATATCGAGTCCGTCACCTCGCACTTGGAAGATGCCGAAATGGAAGTCTGGCGCGAGCCCAAGGGCGTCGCCGCGCTGGTCACGCCGTGGAACTTCCCTGCCGCGATGTTGACCCGAAAGGCGTCGGCCGCGCTCGCGGCGGGATGCACGGTCGTCGCCCACCCGTCACACGAAACCCCGTTATCGGCGCTGGCGCTGGCCAGGCTGGCCGAGCGCGCCGGGTTCCCCAAGGGCACGTTCAATGTCATTGCCGGGATGCCGGATACCGTGGTGTCTCCGTGGATGGAAGACAAACGCGTGCGGGTGCTTTCGTTCACCGGATCGACCCGGGTCGGCAAGATGCTGTACCGCAAGTCCGCCGATACGATGAAACATATGGTGCTTGAACTCGGTGGGCACGCGCCCTTCATTCTGTTCGACGATGCCGATATGGACCTCGCCCTCGATGAAGCCATCAAGGCCAAGTTCGCGACCAGCGGGCAGGACTGCCTGGCGGCGAACCGGTTCTTCGTGCACCGCAGTGTCTACGACCGGTTCTGCAAGGGATTTGCCGAGCGCATCGAGAAGCTGACCGTCGGCCCCGGTCTCGACGACTGCGATATCGGCCCGCTGATGAACGAAGCTGCCGTCAAGAAACAGGTCGAGCATGTCGAAGACGCGAAGGCGAAGGGTGCCAAGGTGATGGTCGGCGGGATGCCGCACGAAGCGGGCCCGAATTTTTTCCAGCCGACGCTGTTGATCGATGTGCCGGACGATGCCGAGATTTTGTCGGATGAGACATTCGGTCCGGTAGCGGCCGTTTTACCGTTCGACGACGAGACCGATGTCTTAAGGCGCGCCAACGCTACGGAATACGGCCTCGTCGCCTACCTGCACACCATGGATCCCCGGCGGATTTACAAATTCAGCCGCGGTTTGCAGTTCGGCATGGTTGCGGTCAATCGCACCAAGCTGACGGGGCCGCCGATCCCGTTCGGGGGCGTCAAGGAATCCGGTCTCGGGCGAGAAGGGTCGCGTTTCGGCATGGAAGAATTCATGGACATGAAGTACGTCTGCCGCCAGTGGTAGGGCATTGCAATGCCGGCTTGACGGCATAGGACTGTTGTCCTAATAAAGTAGGACGATTGTCCTATTCAGAGGAAGCCATGCCGGCGGCATCGACCCGCGACAGCATCATCGAAGCGGCGGACGGCCTTTTCTACGAGAAAGGCTTCGAGCACACGTCGTTCGCCGACATCGCCGATGCGGTAAATATCTCGCGCGGCAACTTTTATTATCACTTCAAGACCAAGGACGAGATACTCGACGCGGTGATCGCCGAGAGGGCTTCGGCGACGCGCGCCATGCTGGACGACTGGGAGATGACCGGCGAGTCACCCAGGGACCGGATCCGCTGCTATATCGAGATCATGATCCGCAACCGGACCAAGATTAAAAAATACGGCTGTCCCGTCGGTACGCTGACCTCGGAATTGGCAAAACTCGGTCATCCGGCACTCGGCGACGCCAACGGAATCTTTACCGTGTTCCGAGAATGGCTTCGCGACCAGTTCGAAGCGCTCGGGCGCAAAAAGGATGCAGACGATCTTGCCATGCATGTGCTGGCGCGCAGCCAGGGGATCGCGACACTGGCCAGTGCGTTCCGTGACGAGAAAATCATCAGAAAAGAAGTCGATGACCTTTGCGACTGGCTGGATGTCATCGCGGAAGGATGTTGAGATTTGCCATAAAGGATAAAGAAGATGTTTATGGTGTCATTGACGTTCGCGGCCCAAAAAGGGCGGGCCGGCGAACTGATGGAAGGTCACAAGGCCTGGATCCAGCAGGGATTCGATGACGGCGTATTCCTGATGACCGGCAGTCTCGTGCCTGGCATCGGCGGAGCGGTGATGGCGTACAACACGTCGCGCGACGACCTTGAGCGGCGGGTCCAGGCCGACCCGTTCGTGGCCGAGGGCGTTGTCGAAGCCCAAATCCTCGAGTTCGAGCCCTCGCGTACCGACGCCCGGCTCGATTTTCTTTCCACATGATCCAGAAGGAAGAGCAAGCATGAGCAAGACCGTTCCTGGTCCCGACGGTAAACCGCGCTGCGGCTGGTGCGCGGCGACGGACGATTTCTTCCCTTACCATGACAACGAGTGGGGCTATCCGGTCGACGACGATATCCGGCTGTTCGAAAAGATCTGCCTGGAGGGATTTCAGTCGGGACTGAGTTGGCGCACCATCCTCGACAAGCGCGAAAACTTCAGAAAGGCGTTCAAGGGCTTCGACTACAACAAAGTGGCGAAGTTTACCGAGAAAGACGTCGAGCGTTTATTGCAGGACGCCGGCATCATCCGCCATCGGGGCAAGATCGAGGCGGCGATCAACAACGCCAAACGCGCACGTGAAATGGTCGCCGAGCACGGCTCGCTTGCGGCCTATTTCTGGGGGTTCGAACCCGATCCCAAAGAAGTCCCCAAGCCGCAGACCATGTCGACATCGCCCACGTCGACGGCGATTTCGAAAGATCTCAAGAAGCGCGGCTGGAAGTTCGTCGGGCCGACCACGGTGTTCGCCTTTATGCAGGCGATGGGGCTGGTCAACGACCACGTCGAAGACTGCGTGATCCGCGCCAAGGTCGACCGGGCCCGAAAGAAATTCAAACGTCCGGCGCGTTAACCCCCGTTTTTCATGTCGAGGACGGTGTCGGCGATTCTTCTTCCGTGTCCGGCGCGGTCGGATGGGTTTCTTCGGCGATCTGGCGGGCTTCTTCTCGTTCGGCCTCCCGCAACAGCAGCATCTCCACGCGTTCGTGAAGCAAGCGGTTGGTCTCGTTCTCCTGGGCGATATCGAAGGCGAAATCCTTGTGCAGCGAAATGGCGATCAGGATCATCAGGATCATGAACGGAAACGCCGCGATGATCGACACGGTCTGCAGACCGTAGAGCCCGCCGCTCAACAACAGCGCCGCTGCCATAAGTAATTGCAGGGTGCCCCACAGGCCGCGCAAAACCCGCGTCGGGTTAAGCACGCCCTTGGATGTGAACATGCCGAGCACGAACGTCGCCGAGTCCGCTGACGTGACCACGAACATGCAGACCAGCGCGATGGCGGCGACGGCAAGTCCGTCGCTCCAGGGCAGTTGCTCCAGCAATACGAAAAGACCGGCCGGGGCCTCGCGCGCCACGGCATCGGCAATCCCCGGATCTCCGCCGAACAGTTCGAAATAAATCGCCGACCCGCCGAACCCGGAAAACCAGAGCATGCTGAGGGCGACCGGTACGATCATGACGCCGACCACGAATTCGCGGACGGTGCGCCCGCGCGAGATACGGGCGATGAAGCTGCCGACGAACGGCGCCCAGCTCAACCCCCATGCCCAGTAGAACATCGTCCACTGTTCGACCCAGCCTTCGTCGGAATAAGGGCTGGTTACCAGACTCATTTCCAGGAGATGGCCGAGGTACTCGCCGAGCGTTTGCGTCATGACGCCGAAAATGAAGGATGTCGGTCCGAACGCAATGACGGCCAGCAGCAAGGCCGCCGCCAGGATCATGTTGGCGTTACTGAGATGGCGGATGCCCTTGTCGAGCGGCGTCATCGCCGATGCCATATACATCAGGCCGAGTGCGCCGATGATGGCAAACTGCGACGTGAAATCGTAGGGAAGCGGGGTCATCTTGGCGAGGCCGCTGTTGATTTGAAGGGCGCCCAACCCGAGCGTGGTCGCCACGCCGAATACCGTCGACACCACGGTGAGGATATCGATGACCTCGCCCCAGCCGCGGTCGACATGGTCCCCTAACAGAGGACGTAACGTCTCACTGATCAGGCCGCGACTGCTATGGCGAAAGCGGACGTAAGCGATGGCGAGGCCGACGACGCTGAAGTTGGCCCACTGATGAAAGCCCCAGTGAAAGAAGGCGTAGCGCATGCCGATCTGTGCGGTTTCGGCAGTGCGCGGGGTGCCGATGTCCAGCGGTGGTTCATTGAAATGCATCATCGGTTCGGCGACGCCCCAGAACACCAGGCCCACGCCCATACCTGCCGAGAAAATCATCGCAAGCCAACTCGGAAACGAGAACTCGGGCGCTTCGTCGGCCGGCCCCAGGCAGATATTACCGAACCGGGAAACGGCGAGGAACAGGGTGAAGAGCACGAACCCTGTCGTCACCAGCAGATAGATCCAGCCGAACTTGTTCGCGGTCGCGTCGAGGACGATCGTGGCGATGCGCTCGACATCCGCGGGGGCGACGGCCGCCGTTACGACGAAGCTCACGATGATCGCAAGTGAGACGATGAAGACGGTTCCGACGTCGCCGAACAGTTTAATGCGCAGGCCATTCAGTGCTTCCATGTCCGCCTTCCTAGCGCGGCGACATCGTTAAATAAAGCCCTGACCCGATACATGGGATTGCGCCGGTTACGGACTACAAGCCCCACCAAGGAACGACAAATTCCAAGCATCCATGCCTTAGACCTTAAATGCAACTAAGAATCATTTGCATTTGTATGTCCTCTGGTTTAGAGGTGTGTCACCGCTTCCCCTGGGGGGGATGCCTGACCAACGAAGGCTCTAAAGAGAGGAAGACAATGTTACGTAGTTCACAGACGGTCGGTCTGGCCGCCGTTTTTTTCGCCGCGATGTCGCTCGACGCAACGGCGGAAACCTTCACGCTCGATCCCGTTGTCGTCGAGGGATCGTCCGTTCACCGATCACAACAACTGATGCGCGACGTCGAAAAGGGGATGAACGCCAACCGGACGAATTCGTACCTCGGCGGCGCCGTGCTGCAGAACCTGAATCCGGTCAACTCCGGCGATGCGTTTCGCTATAACGTGCCGGGGATCATCAACCAACCGGGATCTGGCGACCGGTTCGGCGGCAGTACAAAGATCCGTACGTTCGGGGACTTCGGCGCCGCTTCGTCGATCGACGGCGCACCGGCATTACGCATCCAGGGACAGGAAGGCGGCGGCTATACCAACACCCTCGTGCCGACCATCGCCATCGACAGAATGGCTGTCATGAAGGGTAGCCGTGGTGTGAGCTACGGCGACGGCACAGACGGTGGCGTGATCGACACGCGCATCAAATCCGGCCGCAACTACGACAATCACCAGGCCGTCAGTTTCGACGCCAGCACCGCGCGTGAGGCGCTATTTCAAGCCGAGGCCGGGCACCACACCGGTGAATGGGATTACTACGTCGCGGGCAGTGGGCTCTATGGGGCATACAGCGGCAATCCCGACAATCTGGAACAGCAGGTGGTTCTGGGCGGTCTTGTCAAGGCCGGCTACAATTTCAACGAAGACACACGGCTCGAAGTGCTGGGAATCTACGACCGTAGCGATCCCCGTATCTACCGGAACGACGCGGTCAACGATATCGACACGCGGACCATCTACACAGCGACCACCCTCGACAGCCGTCTCAGCGACGATAACAGCGTACGGCTCGGTTACGTCTACGAGACCGGCTCGTCCCGCTGGCCGGACCGGAACCGCGATCGGGGTATCACCAACAACATTTTATACGCCGAGCATTTCTTGCGTGCCGACGTCCACGAAGGCGTCCGTTACGACGGTTCGCTCGGCGCGCAGATGATGCATGTGAACACGAAACGCGACAAGCAGTGGGACAACGAGTTCGAGGATTACGCCGTTTATACCGAGAACGCGTTCTCGTTCGGCGACGATCTCGTTGTCAACGGCGGCCTTCGTTACACCTGGTTCCAGAACGACATCGTGCTTGATGGGGTCGGCCAGGCAGGAAATCTGGATAAGGACGGGCTGCTCAGCTACGAAGGCGGCGCCGCCTATAATGTGCTTGCGCAGAGCAAGCTGCGCGTCAGTTATGCGACCGGCTTCAATCGGTTCTTCAGCAAGTACGGCAACTTCGGGACGGATGCCCTCAACGAAGCGGGCGACGGCGACCGGATCGTCGAAGCGCGCACCATGGAGGTCGGCTTCAATCAAGGATGGACCGGCGGCTACTTCGACATCGCGCTCTACAACACGGTGCAGGAAAACGTACCGCGCCGGAACAACAGCGCCATCGAAAGTGTGGAGGTGGATCAGACCGGCCTTGAGGTCGAGGTCTTCTCGAACCTGACCGACAACCTAACCGGGTCGCTCGGGTACATGCGTGTGCTCGACGTATCCGCGACGCGCCGCGACGGCACCGAGGTGAACCACAACATCTTCTGGGGATCGCAGGTTGCGTCGGTGCCTGAGAATCAGGTTTCGCTCAGGCTCGACTATGGACTGACGGACAAGATCAACCTTTGGGGGACGGCTTTTTATTCCACAGGATATACCTCCGTCGACGCGTCGGGGAGCACCACCGAGCGCAAAGACTTCGAGCGGATCGATCTTGGGGCGTCATATGCCGCCAACGAGCAACTCGTGCTGCGGGCCCGGATCGAGAACATCACTGACGAACGTGGCTTCGGTCAGGAGGTCACCGGGAGCTATACGGATACCGACGGCAACCTGGGCCGCGTGTTCTGGCTCGGTCTCGACTACACGCTTTAAGCATACGGCGCCGGGCGGAGTACCTATCCCATGAAGTACCGTTATGTGCGGAGACTACATCTGGTGCTGTCGCTCGGCGCCGCGCTGCCGCTTCTTCTTCTTAGCCTGACCGGTGTACTGCTGGTCTACGGACATGAGCTGCAGGATTGGATCAGCCCCGAACACTGGGTAGCGGCGGGGCCGTCTGCAGACGCTGCGCCGCTGCCCTATAGCGAGCTTATTGAGCGTATCGCGGACGAGAAGCCGGATGTCCGTGTCTGGTCGTTCGGGATCGGCCGTGATCCGAACCGGGCCTGGACGTTGTGGCTGGCCGACGGTGCAGGAATTCTCAACATCGATCCCTACACGGGGACGATCCTCGACCATTATAAGAATGACGAAAGTCCGTATGGCTTCGTCGTCGCGTTGCACCGTCGCTGGCTGACCGGCGATCCGGTGATCACGCCCGGCATCCGGCACTTCATTTCATTCGTGTCGCTGGTGCTGATCGGGCAGGTGTTGGTCGGGCTTGCCCTGTGGCTGATGCCGGCAAAGCGGATGCAACGGTTGAAGGTCGACTTCTCGCGCAAGCCCCGGACCGTCGTGCTCAGGTTGCACCAGCTGACCGGCGTCGCGACGGCGGTCATTCTTATCGCCGTCGCGTTTACGGGCATGTCGTTGTACTGGCACGGCCCCATCGAGACCGTGGTCGAGACCGTGACCGGCCAAGAAATTCGAAAACGCCAAGAACCGGATATGACCGGTGTCGCCGATATCCGTGACATCGATGCCGCCGTCCGGGTGGGGAGATCGGCATTTCCGGATCAGCAGGTCCTTCATTTCCGCGCACCGCAGCCGGGCAAGGCGCTCAGCATGGGGATCGGCGGCGATGACAGGATCAGGGTCAACCAGGTGTGGGTGGGCGATGTTCCGCCCCGGGTGCTGGCCATCGACCGCGCCGATGACCTGGACGCCGCGAACTGGTTCTGGCGGGCGCGGTACTGGATTCATACAGGGGATTTCGCGGGGCCCGTGGTCCGCGCGCTTTGGTTGATCGTTGCGCTATTACCCGCGGGTTACGTGTTGTCGGGGCTCTGGCTCTATCTGGCACGCCGCAAGGCTCGAGCCGGCTGATCAAGGACCCGTTCAGCGGCGCGCCAGACTCACGACGTATTTGGCGAGTTCGGTCGTGGACGGGTTAATGTAAGTGCGCTCTTTCAGTTCCGACATGTCGAAAGCGAGGCAGTCGCCGGGGCCAAGGGTCGTATCCGCGCCGCCTTCTCGGATCGTGAGTTGGCCGGACATAACCCATACCGACTGCCCGCGCATGACGGTGTAACTGGAGGCCGGGTAGCCGACGCGTTTGCCGGGCGGCAACTCGATCAGCACCATTTCCGGATCGGCGCCGGGCGGCGTCAGGGCGTGGCGGATATACCCGGTCTCCGGATCGGTCCAGGTCTCCCGGTCTTTTCCCCGAACCAGCCGCGTGGGCGTGGAATCGGCTTCGGCACGCGCGAGTAGTTGAGATACCGTCAAGCTGAACGCGCCTGAAAGCTTGCCTAAAAGCGCCGCCGTCGGGCTCGCCTCGGCGCGTTCGATCCGCGAAATCATCGCCCGCGAGACTCCCGACGCCGCCGCCAGCTCGGCAATCGACCAACCACGCGCATCGCGCTCGCGACGGATGCGGGCGGCGAGCAGGGTGCCCAGAGGGTCGTCCAGGCCACCCGTGGCGTTGTCCATTATAATAGACATTAGGTCAGTTTAGTGGAATCATGCGGGCATGGCTAACGTTTTCCCTGTTCGCACATTTGCCCCGGATGCATCCGGCCCCGGCCCCGCCGACGTCGGTCTCGGTCATAACGGGGGGCCGCCGCTGGACTATGTTCCGGGCAGAAGCTGGCGGCGCTGGCGCTGGAAGAAGGCGCATGCCGCCGCCTGGAAGACACCGCCCCGCGAAATCGTGCTGCGACGTCTGCGCCGGGCCCGTGCCGCGGGCCTGAGCTATCGGCAATACACTCTCGAGATTCT
Source organism: Rhodospirillales bacterium (assembly GCA_023145215.1). Lineage (GTDB taxonomy): Bacteria > Pseudomonadota > Alphaproteobacteria > Rhodospirillales > Casp-alpha2 > UBA4479. Next base: position 46,938 of record JAGLED010000029.1, read on the forward strand.
GGAGCGCGGCCGTTACCCGTAGCGCCGCGCATCGTGCGATGCGGCATAAAAAAGCATTGACCCCGATTTGCCTGCAAACAACATATCAAGAAGGCAATGAACCGAAAATAATGGGGGGATTATGGCGGACAAACCGACCGTTCTTGTCGGACGCAAGCTGCCGGAGGCCGTGGAAGCACGCCTGAAGCGCGATTACGATGCGATCCTCAATCCGGACGACAAGCTCTACACATCCGAAGAATTGATCGAGCTTTCGGGCAAGGCGGACGCCATCCTGCCCTGCCATTCGGAACATTTCACCGCCGAAGTGATCGAAAAGCTCTCGGACCGCGTCAAGGTGATCGCCAACTTCTCGGTCGGCTACGACCACGTCGATACCGAGGCGGCGAAGAAAAAGGGCATCATCGTCACCAACACGCCCGACGTGCTGTCCGATGCGACGGCAGAAATTGCAATTCTGCTGATGCTGGGCGCGGCCCGGCGCGCATCCGAAGGTGACCGGCTGGTGCGCTCCAAACAGTGGAAGGACTGGAGCCCTGCCTTCATGGTCGGCACCCAGACCACCGGCAAACGCTTCGGCGTCATCGGCATGGGCCGGGTCGGGCAGGTTGCGGCCAAGCGGGCGCGCGGCTTCGATATGGAAATCCATTATTACAACCGCAAGCGATTGAGCCCGGAACTGGAGCAGGGCGCGACCTTCCACGCCGACGTCGACAGCCTGCTTGAGAGCGCCGACGTGCTGTCGATCCACTGTCCGGCGACATCGGAAACCAAGGGCCTCTTGAACGCCGAAAAGATCGCTAAGCTGCCCGACGGTGCGATTGTCGTGAACACCAGCCGCGGCGCCGTCGTCGATGACGATGCCCTGATCGAGGCGCTGAAGTCCGGCAAGCTGGCGGCGGCGGGGCTCGATGTATTCAACGGTGAGCCGGCGGATATTCATCCCGGCTACCGGGAACTCGACAATGTGTTCCTGCTGCCGCACATCGGCAGTGCGACCAAGGATACGCGCGATGCCATGGGGTTCCGCGCGCTCGATAACCTGGATGCGATCTTTGCCGGGAAAGAGCCCGGTGACCGGGTGGCGTGATATGGTCGTTGGTATACCATATCGTTGACGCTGATCGCCAAGCGACGTAACGTAAGTCCAATAATGAGAATTAGGTACTGAACAACAGTACAGTAACAGAAACAGGGTGGGTCTCCTCCATTTATCCGATACATCCCGGATTCTTGTAAACGGCCCGTGACAGGGGGGTTCGACGTGTTCGGCTCTTCTGATGCTAAATGCTCAACGCATGTTTCGGCGTTGCCGGCCTGCGGGGGGTGAATGAAACTTTGGGAGAAACTAAATGTCCAAGAAAACCGATACTGTAACGCGTCGGAAATTCCTCAAGGGTTCTGCCCTTGCGGCGACCGGCGCAGCCGCGGCGACCGTCGCGGCGCCGCATGTTGCCAAAGCCGCCACGACCCTCAAGGTCCAGGCTGCGTGGGGCGGCGGCATCTTCCTCGAAATGGCGCAGGATTATGTTAACCGCGTGAACAAGATGTCGGGTGGCGCGATGAAGATCGACCTGCTCGGCGTCGGCGCCGTCGTCAAGACCGCGGAAATGCAGACCGCCGTCCACAAGGGCGTTCTCGACGGTGCGCACATGGTGACGGCTTACTGGTACTCGAAGTCGCCGGTGGCGTCGCTGTTCGGGACCGGTCCGTGCTTCGGGTGGTCGGCCAACGAACTGATGGGCTGGATCGCTTACGGTGGAGGTAAAGAGCTTTACTACGAACTCATGCACGACAAGCTGAGACTGGATCTGGTCGGCTTCTTCACCGGCCCGATGCCGGCGCAGCCGCTGGGCTGGTTCAAGGAGCAGATCAAGGACTCCTCGCAGATGAAGGGCCTCAAGTACCGTACCGTCGGTCTTGCCGCCGACGTTCTGCAGGAAATGGGTATGTCCGTCGTTCAGCTGCCGGGCGGTGAAATTCAGCCGGCCATGAAATCGGGGCTCATCGATGCCGCCGAATTCAACAACCCGACGTCGGATAAAGACTTCGGTATGCAGGACGTTTCCAAGCACTATCACCTGGGCTCGTTCCACCAGTCGCAGGAATGCTTCGAAATCATCTTCAACAAGACGCTGTTCGACAACCTCGGCGAAGAGCAGCGCTCGATCCTCGAATATGCGTCCGAAGCCGCCTCGACCGACATGGCGTGGAAGGCGATGGAACGTTATTCGCAGGACCTCGTGGTGCTGAAAGAGAAGTTCGGCGTCAACGTCTACCGTACGCCTGACTCGGTCATGAAAGACCAGCTCAAGGCATGGGACATCGTCGTCGACCGGATCAGCAAGGAAGATCCGTTCTTCAAGAAGGTCATCGACTCTCAGAAAGCCTGGGCCAAACGCCACGGCGCCTATGCGCTTAACAACGCGCCGGACTATCGCGGTGCGTACGAGCATTACTTCGGTAAGCTCTGATTACGGCGTTGGGCTATGACGTAGTCTGAACGTGGGGGCGGCGCCGATCATCGGTGCCGCCTTTCCACCGTAATGTGTTTCTCGCAAGAAACCGAGGTTGGGAAAAATGACCCGGATACTGCATTTTATCGACAGCCTGAGCGCCTGGAGCGGTAAGACCTTCGCCTGGTGTATCATGATCTTGACGCTCTCGACGTGCTACGAGGTCTTCGTGCGTTACGTCCTGAACAGCCCCACGGTCTGGGCGTTCGACATGAGCGTACAGATGTATGGTGCACTGTTCATGATGGCGGGAGCCTATGCGCTGTCACAAGACGCTCATGTGCGTGGCGACGTCGTTTACCGGCTGATGCCGCTGAAGTGGCAGGCCGGCATCGACTTCGTGCTGTATCTGACCTTCCTGATCCCGGGGGCGCTCTGCCTCATCTATTACGGATATTCCTATGCCGCCGACGCCTGGTTCTACAAGGAAGTGAGCTGGTCGAGCCCGGCGCGTATCCAGATTTATTTCTTCAAGACGTTGATCCCGATCTCCGGTGTGTTGCTGCTGTTACAGGGGATTGCCGAAGCGGTCCGCTGCATTCAGTGCATCCAGAACGGCTACTGGCCGGCGCGTCTCCATGACGTGCAGGAGACCGAGACCATGTTGTTGCACGAAAAAGAGGATCTTGTTCAAGCGGATCCAAAAGTTGCCCATCCGGAGACCAAGTAAATGACCGATCCTCAAATCGCCATCATGATGCTCGGCCTGTTCATCTTAGTGGTGCTGCTGGGCTTTCCGATTGCGTTCACCCTGATCGCCATGGGTCTTGGGTTCGGCTATTACGCCTATTATGACCCGCTGCGCATGAAGACGCTATTCGACAACCGGATTTTCGACCTGTTCGTGCAGAACTCATTCTCGGTGATGTCGAACGATGTGCTCGTCGCGGTGCCTCTATTCCTATTTATGGGCTACGTGGTCGAAAGGGCGAATATCGTCAACCGCCTGTTCTTCTCGTTCCAACTGGCGGCCCGGCATCTGCCGGGGTCGATGGCCGTTGCCGCGCTGGCGACGTGCGCCGTTTTCGCGACCGCGACCGGTATTATCGGCGCCGTGGTCACGCTGATGGGCATGCTGGCATTCCCGGCGATGCTCGAAGCCAAGTACGACGTCAAGTTTGCGTCCGGCGTGATCTGCGCCGGCGGTTGCCTGGGGATCCTGATCCCGCCGTCGATCATGCTGATCGTCTATGCTGCCATCGCCGAAATCTCGCCGCTGCGCCTTTATGCGGCGGCGTTGCTCCCGGGGTTGATGCTGGCGGGCTTCTACATGATCTACGTGGTGACGCGTGCGACCATCAATCCGAAACTGGCGCCGAAGCCGGAAACCGTCGATGTCTCGATCGGGCATGTGGCTTATGAACTGATGACGTCATTCATCCCGCTTGCGGTGCTGATCATGGCGGTGCTGGGCGCGATCCTCATGGGGCTGGCCACGCCGGCCGAGGCCGCCGCCGTCGGGGCCGCGGGTGGGCTGCTTTTGGCGGTTCTTTATCGTTCGTTGACGTGGGAGCGGCTGAAGGAAGCCGTCTACCTGACCGCGAAGACGTCGGCGATGGTGTGCTGGCTGTTCATCGGGTCATGGACGTTCGCGTCGGTGTTCTCGTATCTCGGCGGCCATGACATCATCAAGGACTGGTTCCTGCATCTCGACGTCGGCACGGTCGGCTTCCTGGTGCTGGCGCAGACCATCATCTTCCTGCTGGGCTGGCCGCTGGAATGGACCGAGATCATCATCATCTTCGTGCCGATCTTCCTGCCGTTGCTCGAGCATTTCCACGTCGAGCCGGTGTTCTTCGGCATGCTGGTGGCGCTTAACCTGCAGACCTCGTTCCTGACACCGCCGATGGCGATGGCTGCTTACTATCTAAAAGGCGTGGCGCCGCCGCACGTGCAGCTGATGCAGATCTTCTCAGGCATCATGCCGTATCTGGCGATCGTCATCTTTTCGATGGTGCTGCTCTATAACTTCCCGGGGATCGCGTTATTCCTGCCCGAGTACTTCTTCGGGCCGGGCTGATCCGGATGACGGTGTGAGTTAAAGATGCAAGGTGCTTTCTCTCTAGGGTTGGCGGAAGCCGCCCGCGCCATCCGCGATGGTGCGCTGAAGTCGGAGGAACTCGTCAAATCCTGTCTCGACAGGATCGGCGAGTTCGAACCGACGGTGCAGGCGTGGGTGACCTACGATGCCGAGCATGCGCTCGAACAGGCGCGGGCCTGCGACAAGCTACGTTACGACGGCAAGCCGACCGGGCCGCTGAACGGCGTGCCTGTGGGCATCAAGGATATCATCGATACCCGGGACTATCCGACGGAACGCGGCTCGCCGATCTATGCCGGCCGCCAGACGATCGACGACGCGACGGTCGTCTCGAAGCTGCGCGAAGCGGGTGCGGTCATCATGGGCAAGACGGTGACCACTGAGTTCGCCATGTACACGCCCGGCAAGACCACCAACCCGCACGACGCAGCACGGACCCCCGGCGGCTCGTCGAGCGGTTCGGCGGCGTCGGTGGCGTCGCTCATGGTGCCGGGTGCGGTCGGTACGCAGACCCACGGCTCGGTAATCCGGCCCGCCGCGTACTGCGGTGTGGTCGGCTTCAAGCCGACATACGGCTCGATCTCGCGGACGGGGATTCTCAAGCAGTCGCCGCCACTCGATCAGGTGGGGGTGTTTGCACGTTCTATCGAGGATGCGGCGTTGTTGTGCGAAACGGTAAGCGGCTACGACGCCGAAGACCGGGCAATGCGGCCGGTCGCCAGACCGGGCCTGGTTGCCGCGCAGGCGGAAGACCCGGCCATCGAACCGCGCTTCGCATTCGTCAAAACGCCGGCCTGGGATCAGGCCGAACCCGGGACGCAGGCGGCCTTCGAGGAATTGACCGGCTTCCTGGGCGACCGGGCGGAGGACGTGCCGCTCGCCGAAGTCTACGACGAAATCTATGAAATGCACCGCTGCGTGATGGAAGCGGATATGGCGAAGAACTTCGCGCGCGAATTCGAGCGCGCCCCGGACAAGATCAGCCCGCTGCTTGCCGCGATGATCGAACGCGGCAGAAAGGTCAGCGCTATCGAATACAACATCGGGCTGGAACGGATCGATATCTTCGCCGAGGGCCTGGATGTGGTGTTCGAGCACTTCGACGCCATTCTGACACCGGCATCGACGGGCGAGGCACCGGTCGGTCTGGGTTCCACCGGCAGCCCGGTGTTCTGCACACTTGGAACTTACACCGGTATGCCGGCCCTCACATTGCCGCTGATGCAGGGTGAAGCGGGCATGCCGCTGGGCGTTCAGTTGATCGGCAAGAAGGGCGATGACGCCCGGCTGCTCAGAACGGCGGCGTGGCTGACGCGGCACGTCGACGAGGCCGCGTAATTTGAACGACAATCCGGCGACAACCGCCGGCGACTATGGCATAATGAGGCCAGGAAAGAGGTAGGCTTATGGATAGTATCATTTCCGGCGTTATCGGCACCGTGCTGTTCCTGCTGTTTGTCGGCGGACTGGCGCAGTCGATCCACGCGATCCCGTTCACGATCATCGTCATCGTGATCTCCGGTGCCGCGATCTACGGCCTCTATGAGGATATCCGCGAAGAACGCAAATCTAAGTAGGGTTGGATTTGAGGAACGCCTGAAGCCCTGCTTCGGCGCATGCGATGTCCTGTTCCGCCGCGCCCCCGGAAATTCCGATTGCGCCGACCACGGCCCCATCCACCACCACCGGGATGCCGCCCCCCACCGTCGAAAATCTGCCGCCCGCCGCCGTCTGGATGCCGTTGGTCAGATTTCCCGGCACCGCCGCCGCGTTATAGTCGGCGGTCGCTTTCTTGGAGATCGCGGACGTATGCGCCTTGTCCTGTGCCAGAGTGGTGGAAAGTTCCTTGGCCCCGTCCATGCGTTTGAAGGCGATCAGGTAGCCGCCGTCGTCGGTGACGGCGATACACATGGGAACGCCGATTTTCTGGGCTTTTTTCTCGGCCCCTTTTATAAGAATGGCGGCGTCGTCGTAGGACAGGCGTCGGATGGTCAGCAACGGTCGTCTCCCGATTTGATGCGCCCGACCGGAATATGAGCCCCGATCATGGACAAGAACAAACTCAAGAAATGGATCGTCGCCTACCTGCGCCAACCCATCCACATGATTGTGTGGGTGATGGAGACGTTTGCCAAGAACCGTAAGCGGCTGGCGGCGTTCACGGCCCGAGAGAACGTGGCGACGGTCATCAAGACGTTGTTCGTCGTGACATTTTTCGTCTGGCTCGGCGTCTTCGCGTTTCTGTCGACCAGCGAAGAGGGCGATCGCTTCACATGTGCGGTCAAGAGCATGTGGCCAGACGCCGATCTGACCGGCTGCGAGAGCCAGCCCTGGCACACGCCGGCGGAACAACTGCGCAAGGCGGACTAGGCTTGATTTCCCCGGCTGCATTCCGGAAGATGCCTGCCACTGGGAGGAACCAATAATGAAATTCTTCGTCGATACTGCCGATGTGGCGGAAATTCGCGCTCTCAACGAACTGGGCCTCGTTGACGGCGTTACCACGAACCCGTCGCTGATCGCCAAGTCCGGCCGCGACATGTCGGAGGCCATCAAGGAAATCTGCGACATGGTCGAAGGCCCGGTGTCCGCCGAGGTCACCGCGACCGACGCGTCGGGCATGCTGGCCGAGGCCGCCAAGCTGCGCGCCATCGCCGATAACGTCACGATCAAGGTGCCGCTGACCGAGGCCGGCATCCAGGCCTGCAAGGCATTGTCGGACGACGGCGCTTCGGTCAACGTGACGCTCTGTTTTTCTGCGGCGCAAGCCATCCTTGCCGCCAAGGCGGGTGCGGCGTTCATTTCGCCGTTCGTCGGACGCCTGGACGACATCGGTCAGGACGGGATGTCGCTGATCGCCGAAATCTGCGAGATTTACGGCAATTACGAATTCCGGACCGAAGTGCTGGTGGCGTCCGTTCGCAGCCCGCTGCACGTCGTCGATGCGGCACGGATGGGCGCGCACGTGGCGACCGTTCCGCCCGGGGTCTTGAAGCAGATGTTCAAACATCCGTTGACCGACAAGGGTCTGGCCGCGTTCCTGGCGGACTGGGAAAAGACCGGCCAGTCGATCCTTTGACGATTACAAATAGGTAAGGACAGAAATCCGTCCTTTTCTTTTCGGGTCAGTATGTTAAGTCCACTTTCCGCGGCAGAAATCAAACCTCGTCCAGAGGCTTGAAACGCCTTTCCGGCGTTCTATTTCCTGTCCGAAAACAACACGCAGGGAGTTCGAAGGCATGGCGGAGATGATCGCCCTTTCGCGCTTAACGAAGCGGTTTGGACCTTTGACGGCAGTCGACGGCATCGACATGAAAGTCAGCCGTGGCGAGGTCTTGGGATTTCTCGGGCCCAACGGGGCCGGCAAGTCGACGACGATGAAAATGGTCACGGGGTTCCTGGCACCGACGTCAGGCACGGCCATGGTCGACGGTATGGATGTTACGGTCGATCCGGTGAAGGCCAAGCAGCGCATCGGCTATCTGCCCGAAGGCGCGCCGTGTTACGGCGACATGACCCCCAGGAGCTTCCTGAATTTCATCGCCGATGTGCGCATGCTTTCAGGAAAAGAACGCGACAAGGCCATCGACGAAACCATCGAGCGCGTCGAGATCGCGGGCGTCCTTGACCAGCCCATCGAAACCTTGTCGAAAGGCTTCAAACGTCGCGTCGGTCTGGCGCAGGCGATCCTGCACAACCCGCCCGTTCTGATCCTGGACGAGCCGACCGACGGTCTGGATCCGAACCAGAAGCATCAAGTGCGGACCCTCATCCAGGAGATGGCCTCTGACAAAGCGGTCGTCATCTCGACCCACATTCTGGAAGAAGTCGAAGCCGTCTGTTCGCGCGCCGTGGTTATCGCGCGTGGCAAGATCCTGGCCGACGGTACGCCGGAAGATCTTTTGAAACGCTCACCCCTGCATAACGCCGTGCACGTCCGCGTCGCCGCCGCCGCCGCCAGTGCGGTGGCGGGCGATCTCAAGACGCTTGCCGTCGTGGGCGAAGTGACCCAGGGCGAAAGCCGCGAAGGGTATTGCGAATTTAGCGTGACCTCCAAGACCGGCGCGCCGATCGCGCCGGACGTCGCGGCCCTGTTGAAAGACAAGGGCCACCCGGTCAGCGATCTCAAGACCGAGAAGGGCGCGCTCGATGCCGTGTTCCGCGACATCACCCGCGGCCCGGCCAAGAAACCGGCGGAGGCGCAAAATGCGTAATATCGCGATCATCGCCAAGCGCGAGTTCAAAGGCTACTTCGCGACGCCGCTGGCGCTCGTGTTCATCGTTATCTTTCTGGCGCTGACCGGCGCTTTCGCCTTTTACGTCGGCGGCTTCTTCAGCCGCGGCTACGCCGATCTGACGCCGTTCTTTTCGTATCATCCATGGCTGTTCCTGCTTCTGGTGCCCGCCATCGGCATGCGTTTGTGGGCCGAGGAGCGCAAGTCCGGGACCATCGAGCTTCTCATGACACTGCCGGTCTCGACGCTGGATGCGGTGCTCGGCAAGTTTCTCGCGGCGTGGGCCTTCTGCGGGCTGGCGCTGGCCTTGACGTTCCCGATGTGGATCACCGTCAACGTACTCGGCGATCCGGATAACGGTATTATCGTCGCCAGTTATATCGGCAGCTTCGTGATGGCGGGCGCGTTCCTGTCCATCAGCGCCTGCATCTCGGCGCTGACCAAGAACCAGGTGATTGCCTTCATCATCGCGGCGACCGTCTGTTTCCTGTTCACGATGTCGGGTGCGCAGCTGGTGCTGAACTTCTTCCAGGGCTGGGCTCCCGAGGTGCTTGTCGACGCGCTCCGCTCGATGAGTTTCCTGACCCACTTCCAGGCCGTCACGCAGGGCGTGATCGACGTCAAGGACGTGGTGTTCTTCGGCTCGCTGATCGTGCTGTGGCTGTTCCTGAACGTCATAGCCGTTGAAATCAATAAAGGACGATGAGGCGTACCATGAAGTATTTCGCCAGCATCGATCGTGGAAAGCTAGCGGCACTGTCCGCCGTCCTCGCGGTGATCATTTTCGTCGCCGTCAATATCTACGCCAACACCACCTTTCGGGGGATCGAGGCGGACCTGACGGAAGAGAACCTGTTCACCCTCAGTGACGGCACGCGCGATATCCTCAAAAGCATCGACGAACCGATCACGGTCCGCTTGTTCGTCTCCAAACGCCTGGTCGAACTGAACCCGGGGCACGCGACCTATGCCGACCGGGTGCGCGAGCTGCTGGAGCGCTACGTCGACATATCCGACGGCAAGATCAATCTCGAGCTCTATAGCCCCGAGCCGTTCACCGACGAAGAAGATCTCGCGGTCGCGTTCGGTCTGCAGGGCGTGCCCTTGGACAACGCGGGGGATCTCGGTTATTTCGGCCTCGTCGCCACGAACAGCGTCGACGATATGGAACGGATCGCCTACCTGAGCCCGGAGCGCGAGAGCTTTCTTGAGTACGACCTAACGAAAATGATCTTCAAGCTGGCGCAGGACAAGAAGCCTCTGGTCGGCCTGATCACCAGCCTGCCGATCGCCGGCGGTCCGCGCGTGCAGGGCGGCCAGTCGTGGGCGGTGCTGGAACAGATCCGTGAGTTCTTCGACGTCACGACCATCGCGCTCAGCGACAAGACGATCCCCACGGACGTCGACGCGCTGTTGATCGTCCATCCCAAGAACATCAACGATCACCTGATGTACGCCATCGATCAGTTCGTCTTGAAGGGCGGCAAGGCGTTGGTGTTCGTCGACGAAAATTCGGAAATCGACGTCGCCATGGCGCGCGGCCGGGGCGATGCCGGACCGTCCGACTTCGACAAGATGCTCAATGCGTGGGGCGTCGAACTGGTCGACGGCAAGGTGCTCGGTGATCTGGAGCACGCGCGCCGCGTCAACGTCAATGTGCGCGGTCAGACATCCGTCACCGATTACGTGACATGGCTGTCGATCCTGCCGAAGTACTTCAAGTCCGACGATGCCATCACTGCCGATCTGCAGCGGATCACGCTCGCCAACGCCGGTATCCTGAAGCCCATCGACGGCAAGGGTACGACGATGGAGGCGCTGATCACGTCATCGCCGCAGTCGATGGAAATCGACGTGAACAAGGTCCGTACCAACCCGGATGTGGTCGGCATGTTCCGCGACTTCGAACCGTCGGGGCAGAAGGAAATCGTCGCCGCGCGGGTGCTGGGCAAGCCATCGACCGCATTCCCGGACGGCCCGCCGGCTCTCAAGGAGGGTGAGGCCGAAACCCCCAATCTGCCGAAGGCGGAGGATCATGTGGCCACGGCGGCGAATGACGTCAGCGTCGTCGTCGCGTCCGATGTCGACATGCTGCACGAGCAGTTCTGGATGCAGTCCCGCCAGTTGTTCGGCCAGACGTTCAGCGTGCCGTTTGCCAACAACGCGGATTTTGCGGTCAATGCGCTTGAGAACCTGAGCGGCGGCACGGCGCTGATGAGTCTGCGCGCACGTTCCGAAGCATTCCGCCCGTTCACTTATGTCGACGAGGTGCGCAAACAGGCCGAGCAGCAATACCGCGACAAGGAAAAGCAACTGGCCGAGCAGATCGACAACATCAAGACCGAGCTCGCCAATCTGCTCAATCGCGAACAGGCTGGCGGCGAACTGGTCATCGGCCCGGCCGACAAGGCGAAGGCCGAGGAATACCGCCGAGAGATGGTGCGGCTGCGCAAGGAATTGCGGGACGTGCAGTACGAACTCCGCAAGGACATCGACGATCTGGACGCCTTGTTGAAGTTCATCAACATCGCGGCGATCCCGCTGTTGTTGGGCGTGATCGCGTTGATCTGGTTCATGGTCGGTCGCGCACGCCGGGCGCGCCGGTTCCATGTGGCGAAGCACGAAGGGTAGGGGGCGAACATGACACCCAGAACCGTCAGTATTCTGATCGTCTGCGCCATCGTGAGTGTGGCCGCCGCCGTCTACGGCGTCAGCTCGCGCGTCAGTTTCCAGTCATCCAACTTTGAAGGCCAGCGCCTGTTCCCGGACCTGCTGGAGGACGCCAAGAACGTCGCCGAGGTCACCGTTCTGCAGAACGGCAAGACGATGACCTTCGTACGTGATGGGGAAATCTGGCGCCTTCAACAAAGTGCCGGCTATCCGGTTCATGCCAATCTGGTGAACAAGGTGATCTTCGGCCTTTCCAACATGGAGCTGTTGGACAAGAAGACCAGCCGGAAGGACAAACAGGCCGAACTCAATCTCGGCGATCCGTCCGAAAAGAAATCGAACGGCCAGCAGGTTACCCTCAAAAGCGGTTCGGGTGAGGTGATGGCCGATCTTGTGGTCGGCCGCGCCAACTTCTTTCTGCCCGAAACGACCACCGGCGGCATGTACGTGCGCTACCCCGGCGAAGAACAGGCATGGCTGGTGCGTGGCCTGGTCGACATCGGCGTCGAGCCGCGCGACTGGCTGAAGCGCGATATCGTCGATATCAAGCCGGAGCGCATCCAGCGCGCCGAGGTCACTCAGCCGGATGGGGAACAACTGATCGTCGTTCCGCAGAAGGGCGTCACCGGCGACTTCGCCTTCGAAAACATGCCGGAAGGGATGAAACTGAAAAGCGAGTTCGCGCCCCGCAACGTCGCCGCCGTATTGAACAGCTTCGTGCTCAATGACGTCCGCAAGCCGGGCGACGTGGAACTGAACCCCGCAGACGCATACGTCACCGAATTCTTTACTACCGACGCGATCCACGTGACGACGAAGATGTGGCAGAAGGACGGCCAGCAGTACATGACCGTGAACGCCAAGTACATCGGCGACGATATGGAATCGGACGCGGCGAAACAGGCGAAAACGCTCAGCGAACGCACGGACGGCTGGCTTTATGTCATTCCCGAATATCAGTTCGAGCAGGTCGCCAAGAAGATGGCCGACCTGACGGAAAAGCCGGAAGAGAAGTCCGGCTCGTAGCTGCGCCGTTTCTGTCTTTGTTTCGCTCGGTCAAGCTGAACTCTGTTCAGCACCATAAATTGGTTATGCCCGAACGAGCATGGTGACGCTGATATGGAGCGCCCGCACCTGTCCAATATCGGCGTGACGAGGTTCTGATGGATCCCGACACAAGTTCGGGATGACAAGCGTTGTGTCCGTCGATCCAGCTAGCTGGCGTAGGCCAGCATCGAATCCAGCAGCACCTGTGTGCCGATGGCGAGATCCTCGGGGCGTGCGTCCTCGAATTCGTTGTGGCTGATGCCATCGACGCATGGCACGAAGATCATCCCCGCAGGCGCCACGCTGGCCACCTTGCAGGCGTCGTGTCCGGCGCCCGAGTGAATATCCATGAAGCGAATCTGACGCTTGCGGCAGGCCTCCCTGACCGCCTCGACGCAGTTCTCGTCGAAGACGATGGGTTCGGCGCGGGTTACGGCCTCGACACCCAACGTCAGTCCCGACGCGTCCGCGATCTCTTGGCAGATCCGCGTCATGTCGGCTTCCATTCGTTCCAATGTTGCGGCGTCCGGATGCCGGCTATCGATGGTGAAGATGGTTTTCCCCGGGATCGTGTTGCGGGAATTCGGCATGACGCGCACGTGGCCGACAGTGATGACCGCGGGTGGATCGTAAGTGGACGCCAGTTCGCTGAGCGCCACCGTCATCTTCGCCGTGCCGACGAATGAATCCTGGCGCTTCGCCATCGGTAACGTCCCGGCGTGGCCGTCTACGCCTTCGACCGTCATCACAAAGCAGCGCTGCCCTTGCGCGCCGAGCACGGCGCCGACCGGCAGACCTTTGGCCTCAAGAATGGGCCCTTGCTCGATATGCGCTTCGAAATAGGCACCGAAGCGGCTACTGCCCGCGGGTTCGGGCCCTGCATAGCCGATGTCCTCAAGCGCTTTTGCGACGGTGACGCCGTCGGAATCCGAAAGCGCCAGCGCCTTGTCGAGATCGCGGTGTCCTGAAAAGACGCCGGATCCGATGCAACCGGCGGCGAAGCGCGCGCCTTCCTCGTCGGTCCAGTCGACGATTTCAATCGGGGCTTCGGTTTCGATGCCGGCGTCGTTGAGCGCGCGGACCACTTCGAGTCCCGCCATCACGCCGAACGCCCCGTCGAACTTGCCGCCGGCCGGTTGGCTGTCGATGTGGCTGCCGGTGGCGATGGGGGCGGCGTCCGGGCTGCGGCCCGGCCGTCGGGCGAAAATATTGCCGATGCTGTCGACGCGGATATCGCATCCGGCATCGCGCGCCCAGTCGCAGAACAGGTCGCGGGCGCGCTTGTCTTCGTCGGAAAGTGCGATGCGCCGGACCCCACCCTTGGCCGTCCCGCCGATCTCGGCGAGGGTCATCAGTGAATTCCAGAGCCGGTCCTTGTTTACGTCAGCCGTCAAAATGCCTCCTCGATCCAGCGGGCGTGGCGCAGCAGATCGCCGTCGTGTCCGTGGCGGCCGATGACCTGAAGGCCGATCGGCAGTCCACTCGGTCCCTTGAGCTTCGGCAGCGTCACCGTCGGCACGCCCGTGAGCGTCCAAAGCTTCTGGAACACGGCATTGCCGGTGCTTTCCAGTCCCTTGGGGGCTTCGCCGGGCGCGCCTGCCGTTATCAATACGTCGTAACTCGAGAACATCCGGTCAAGGGCGGCGCTGAGGGTATCTCGGAATTCGATGGCCTTAATGTACGCGTCGGCGCTGATCCCTTCGCCGGCCTTGGCACGGCGTTTGGTTTCGTCGCGCACCATGTCGGCGTGCTCGCGGCAGTAATCGCCGATATTGGCCTGCACGTTCGCCATCATCACGGTTTCCTGGCAGGTGAGGGCGTCATCGAACACGCCGGTCATCTCGACCTCACTGGCGTGTCCGCCGAGCGCCTTGACCGCACCCAGCATGACATCTTCCAGATACGGTTCGGCATATTTCCACATCGGCCCGCGGACGAAGGCGATTTTCGGCGGTGCCGTAACCGGTTCGCCGAGCGCCGCCACGAGTTTGCCATGGGGATGCCCGCGCATGTCGAGATCGGCCGGGTCCTTGACCATCAGCACATCGCCCATCAGCGCAATATCTTCGATGGAGCGTGCATAGATCCCCGGATGATCGAGCGGACGCGCCAGCGGGAACATGCCCGCGCGCGAGATCGAGCCGAACGTCGGTTTGAAACCATGAATGCCGCAGAACGACGCCGGGCGAATCATCGAGCCGCCGGTCTGTGTCCCAACCGATAGCGGCACCTGGAAATCGGCGACCGCGGCGGCGGAACCGGACGACGAGCCGCCCGGTGTGTGCGCCGGGTTGTGCGGGTTCTTGGTTTTGCCGGCGGCGGATAATGCGAATTCGGTCGTGACCGTCTTGCCCATGATCACGGCACCGGCGTCGCGCAGCAGCCGTGCGATGGTGCTGTCGGCGACGGGGCGGCGGCCTTCGTACAGTCGCGAGCCGTTTTCCGTCGGCATATCGGCGGTATCGATGATGTCCTTGAGGCCGACGGGGACGCCGTGCAGCGGGCCAAGGCCGAGGCCCTGGGATATCGCGTGATCGCAGTTGTCGGCCTGATCGCGGGCAATGCAGGGATTTAGATACGTCCAGGCGCCGACATCGGCGTCACGTGCCTCTGCACGGGTAATGCAGGCATCCACCAGTGCGCGCGATGTCAATTCCCCGGCGCGGATGGCTTTCGCCGCGTCGGTCGCTGTCAGATTATTCGGAGACGTCATTTGAGCCGGCCGATTTCCTTGTAATAGTTTTGTGCGCCGACACAGAGCGGGATAGGCACACCGTCAAACGATGATGCCAAGGTTATGGATTTGCCCTTGGGATGTCCACCGTCGAGGATCTGGCGGGCGAAACGATTTTCCCAGAACGCCTTGGTGACTTTATAGAGGAAATTCTGATCCAGGTCGGTCCTGGACAGCCAGAGCGCCGGTACGGCGACCGTGTCCACGTCATTCGATTGTCCCGGATAAACGCCGGCCGGGATCGTGGACGCGGTGTAGAAGGGGGATTTCTCAGTGAGGACGTCCCGCCCCTTGCCGACGATAGGGACGAGTTTCGCCCCATACGATTTGATCATCTCGGCGATGGCGCTCGACGGATGGCCGGCGACGGTGATGAAGCCGTCGACCTGGCCGGCTTTGAAGGCGTCTTGAGCCCCTAGAAAATCGACGAAGGACGGGGTGAAGTCCTTGCCTTCCTGCAATCCATAAGCGCGCACCAGCAACTGCGCCCCCAATAGCGCGCCAGAGTTCAGTTTGCCGAGCGCGATGCGCTTGCCGGAAATATCCGTCATCCCATTGATACGCGAATCCGCACTGGCGACGAAATGCACGTCTTCGGGATAAAGGCTGGAAATCGTGCAGAGCAACGTGTTCGGCTGGCGGGTGCGGAACGGGCCCGTCCCGGAATAAGACCAGTACGCCACGTCCGCCTGGGCGATCGCCGAGGGGTATTTCCTGGCCAGAAGCGCATCGACGTTATCGACGGAACCGTTGCTGCTTTGTGCCGTGGCGGTCAGGTGCGGCACACCGCAATTGCCGCCGGCTTCGCAGGATTTCGACCCGGGCGGGTTCGAGATCACCTTGGCAAGCAACGATGCGATCGGGAAATAGGTGCCGCCGCGCGATCCTGACGCAATCTTGAAGAAGCGGAGATCCTCGGCCTGGGCGGGTGGAAGGCCGGCAATACAAAGAAATGCGATAGCAAATCCCAGTCCAATACAGCGCTTCATTTGAGCCCCCCTGATTTTATCTAGTCATCATAGGCAAAGTTCTTGTTCAGCGGTATATAAAACTCCGTCCTTGGTTGGCGGGGCGCCTGTGGTATTTTGTGTTCCGCAAATTCTATTCCAAGAGGATGATCCAAGTGACGAATTCGACGTACGTGCCGCCCCGGGCCGGGACCGGCGACTGGCAGACCCGTGACCCTAAGGACCTCGGCTTCGACGCCGTAAAGCTGAAAGACGCGCTGGCGTTCGCCGAAGCGAGCGAGAGCCCGTGGCCCCGCGACCTGGAAGATGCCGGCAACGTGCCCGGCCTGACGCAGATCGAACCGGAGCCGTGGAACGCGTTCCTGGGGCCGCTGAAGCCACGTGGCGGACCGTCCGGACTTCTTCTTCGGGGCGGTGAGATCGCCGCGAGCTGGGGCGATCCGGCACGGGTCGACATGACGTTTTCGATCGCCAAGAGCTATCTGGCTGTGCTTTGCGGCATCGCCGTCGGTGACGGTCTGATCAAGGACATCGATGCGCCGGTCGTGGGCGACGTCGACATTCCCGAGTTCCAGGGCGAGCACAATTCAAAGATCACGTGGCGGCATCTGCTGACCCAGACCAGCGAATGGTCCGGCACGCTATTCGACAAGCCCGATCAAGTCGATCACTACCGTGAGGTCGGCGCCGATTCGAAAAACGAACGGAAGGGTCAGAAACGCCCGCTCGAGACCCCGGGCACGTTCTGGGAGTACAACGATGTCCGCGTCAACGTGCTCTCGCTGGCGTTGCTGCACCTGTTCCGCAGGCCTTTGCCCGACGTTGCGAAGGAACGGATCATGGACCCGATCGGCGCGTCGGACGGCTGGTCGTGGCACGGCTACAAGAATTCCGAAGTCACCATCGACGGCAAACCCATGGTGTCGGTGCCGGGCGGTACGCACTGGGGCGGCGGTCTGTGGATCGACACGTTCGATCACGCGCGTTTCGGTCTGCTGATCGCGCGCGGCGGCGAATGGGACGGCAAGCGGGTTCTCGACGCCGACTGGGTCCGCCAGATGCGCACCCCGATCGATATTTACAAGGTGTACGGTTTCCTGTGGTGGCTGAACACCGGTAAGGCCTATTTCCCGCAAGCGCCGGAAACCAGCTTCTTCGCGCTGGGCGCCGGATCGAACCTGATCTGGATCGACCAGGAACTCGATATCGTCGGTGTTTTCCGCTGGATCGAACAGGGCAAGATCGACGGTCTGCTTGGTCGTTTCGTGGCGGCGCTGCAAAGCTGAAACCGCGTCTGAGCGCGGTTTTTACACTTTGTAACATTCGCTAACGACGGCGACATATGCATATTACATAGCGGCTCTATTCCTTAAGCCAACGACGGGTTGAAACCGCCGGAGCTTAAGGAAATGACCGCTGTGTACAGACTGCTCGCCATAATCACGATCTTCGCCACCGTTGTCGGCGTCGTCGGTGTCGCCGCTGCCCAGCAACGGAAACTGCCGGTGCCGCTGAGCGAACGTCAGGGCGTCGAGATCAATGACGTCAACCTTGCCCAGGCGGCGGGCGGAAACGTCAATCTCGAGATCGTCAGCGCCTGCGTCAACAACATGGCGACGTTCCAGATCGTCAACCGCGGCGACGAGTGGCCGAAACTCGGCAAGCTCAAGATTTATGAAATCGAAAACGGAAGCGCCCGCGAGATTACTGAACGCAGCATGCGCTTCGCCGAGGGCCAGAAAGCGTCGTTCCGGATGAAGAACCCGGGCGAAGCCAGTATCGGCCTGTTCGTCGAGCCGTCCTGGTACGACCGTCCCTTCCAGTATGATGCCGAGGTCGTGTGTAAATGACGTCCGCGACCATCCATTGGCGTATTGCCCTTCTGGCCGTTTTCACATGTGCGCTGCTCGTCATGGCGGCGAGCGCGTCGGCGGACTGCCCGTCGGTGCCGGAAAACAAGGTCTGGGGCAAGGTGTCGAACCAGGCCATTACACGCTATGTCCAGGCCGCCTACGACGGCGACTGGCGGCAATATATCGCGATGTGGGAAGAACGCGCGGTGAAAGCCCGCGACCTCGTCAGCCGCGATTCAATTCTCGTGTTTCACGATCAGAACCTTTGGCTGCGGGGCGAGG
>JAGLED010000003.1 GCA_023145215.1 Rhodospirillales bacterium
CCTTGCTTTTTGAGGTCATTCTGGATATATCGGGCGTGCCCTTCAGGGGGCGCTCGTTAATCTGACGATGTACAGAGATTGATGGGTGGGCCAACGGCCCGCCTTTTTTAATGCCTGCAGGCGTTCATTGGAGCCGCCCGGGCAGCGCGAAAGGATCAATGTGAGCGAAGATTTGCTTGCAGAACGTGTGGAACAGCTTCTGACGCCGACCATCGAAAGCATGGGCTTCGAAGTCGTGCGCGTGATGCTCAGCGGCGGCAACAACGCTGTGCTGCAGGTGATGGCCGAACCCGCCGACGGCGGCGAAATGACCGTCGATCACTGCGCCGATATTTCGCGCGCGGTGTCGGCGGTGCTGGATGTCGAAGATCCGATCCCCGGGGCTTATTCCCTGGAGGTCAGCTCGCCCGGCCTAGACCGGCCCTTGGTTCGTCTCCGCGATTATGACCGTTTCGCCGGGTTCGACGCCAAGATCGAGATGAAAACCCTGATCGACGGGCGACGGAAATTCAGAGGCCGCGTCGAAGGTACCGACGGGTCGGACGTACTGATTGAGATGGACGGTGAGCAGATCAGGCTCGAGCATGCCGCCATCGCCAAAGCCAAACTTATTATTACGGATGAGATGCTTGCCAAGCTAGAGGAAGACAAAGCTCATGAGTGAGACGCTTATGGAAGCCGGCGACGTACACGCCCGGCCGGAACTGCTCGTCGTTGCCGATACGGTGGCGCGGGACAAGGGCATTGAACGCGAAGAGGTGCTGGAGGCCATGGAAATGGCGATCCAGAAGGCCGGGCGTTCCAAATACGGCCACGAACACGATATCCGTGCGCATATCGACCGCAAGTCGGGCGAGATCATGCTGGCACGCTATATCGAGGTTCTGGAAGACGGCGCCGAGCGTGAAAACGAGGTGACGCAGATCTTCCTTACGGAAGCGCAGCGCAAAAAGCCGGATGCCAAGGCGGGCGAGTTTATCGTCGACATCCTGCCGCCGATCGATTTCGGCCGTATCGCCGCGCAGACCGCCAAGCAGGTCATCGTGCAGAAGGTTCGCGAGGCCGAACGCGAGCGCCAGTTCGAAGAATACAAGGATCGTGTTGGCGAGATCGTCAACGGTCTGGTCAAGCGTATGGAATACGGCAACGCGATCATCGATCTCGGCCGCGCCGAGGCGATTCTGCGCCGCGACGAGTCGATTCCGCGCGAGCATTTCAACAACGGCGACCGTATCCGCGCCTACATCGCGGACGTCCGCCAGGAACCGCGCGGGCCGCAGATTTTCCTGTCTCGCACGCATCCGGATTTCATGGCCAAGCTGTTCGCGCAGGAAGTGCCGGAAATTTATGACGGCGTGATCGAAATCAAGTCGGTCGCCCGTGATCCGGGCTCGCGCGCCAAGATCGCCGTCGTGTCGCATGACAGCTCGATCGACCCGGTCGGTCCGTGTATCGGCATGCGCGGCTCGCGCGTGCAGGCGGTCGTCGGCGAACTGCAGGGTGAAAAGATCGATATTATCCAGTGGTCGCCGGATGCGGCGTCGTTCATCGTCAACGCGCTGGCCCCGGCGGAAGTCGCCAAGGTCGTGCTCGACGAGGACAACAATAAGATCGAAGTCGTGGTGCCGGACGAGCAGCTTTCGCTGGCGATCGGGCGTCGCGGCCAGAACGTGCGTCTGGCGTCGCAGCTTTCCGGCTGGGATATCGATATCCTGACCGAGGCGGAAGAATCGGAGCGCCGCCAGAAGGAATTCCAGGACCGTTCGAAGATGTTCGTGGATGCCCTTGATGTCGACGACGTGATCGCTCATCTGCTGGTGACCGAAGGTTTCTCGTCGGTTGAGGAAGTCGCCTTCGTGCCGCTGGAAGACCTGACGGACATCGAAGGCTTCGACGAGGATGTCGCCGCCGAACTGCAGGCCCGTGCCCGCGCCCACCTCGCCAATCGCGAGGAAGAAATGGACGCGAAGCGCAAGGAGCTTGGCGTCGAGGAAGATGTGGCCGGCCTTGAAGGCATGACCGCATCGTTGATGGTGGCCCTGGGCGAGAACGGGGTTAAGACCCGCGACGATCTTGCCGATCTGGCCGGCGATGAGCTGCTCGAAATTGCGCCTTCCGGATCCATGAACATGGACCAGGCGAACGAGCTGATCATGGCGGCGCGCGCGCACTGGTTCGCCGATGACGCGGTTAGCGAAGACGCCGAAGAGGAAACCGAACAGGAACCTGCCGAGTAAGGGGCGGGAGACAGGTATAGATGACGGCATTGGCTGAAATGACGAACCCGAAGACCAGGGAGCCTGAGCGCAGGTGCATCGTTTCTGGAGAGACGGCGCCCAAGCACGGGCTGATCCGGTTCGTTGTCGGGCCGGATAATGCTATAGTACCGGACTTGGGCGAACGCCTGCCGGGCCGTGGCATTTGGCTCAGTGCCGATCGCGGCGCGCTTGAGACGGCCGTCACCAAGAAGTTGTTCGCCCGCGCGGCCAAGGCGCAGGTTTCGGTGCCGGACGACTTGACTGGCCGGGTCGAGGCGCTGCTGGTGAAGAAATGCCGGGACATTATCGGTCTGGCCCGTCGTTCCGACCTTCTGGTATTCGGTTATGACCGGGTGCTGGAAGTGCTCGAACGCAACGCTGCTGGCCTTGTCGTTGTTGCCTTGGATGCCGGCGGCGCGCGTCACGACGTGATATACGCGGCGCGCAAAACGCCGGTCGTCAGTGGACTGAAGAGCAGCGAATTGGGCGTAGCGGCAGGTAAAGGCGTGGTGTCGTTCCTGACGATACAGCGTGGCGGACTTGCCGCGTCGCTGAAGAGAGAGTGTGAGAGATTGACCGGTCTCCGACCGGAGGGAATGGACGTAAGCAAATGAGTGACGCGAAAGAGACGGAAAATAGCAAAAAGCCGCTTGGCCTCTCCAAACCGGGCCGGCTTGAACTGAACAAGACCGTCGAAACCGGTCAGGTGAAGCAGAACTTCTCGCACGGGCGCTCGAAGATGGTGACCGTGGAGAAGAAGCGCAAGCGCACGTTCGTGACCGACACATCGGGCGACATGTCCGAGGTCAAGGCAGGTCTGCGCGGCGCCAAGCTCACCGATGCAGCGCCAGAGACCACGGTCGAGAAGGCGGAGGCGCCGGCTCCGGTCGAGGTGCCTGCGGAAACCGAAATTTCTTCAACCAGCGTTTCCAAGTTGACCGACAGCGAACGCGAAGCCCGCATGCGGGCCCTTGAATCGGCCCGTCAGGGCGTGGAGGAAAGCAAGCCAGCCGGTCGCGGAAAGCCGCAGATTTCTGATCTTGGCCGCGTCGCTGAGGAAGACCTGCCCAAGGAAGCGCCCGAGGAGACCGAAGAGGAACGGGCCGTTCGCGAGGCACAGGAACTCGAAGCCAAGCGGCTCGAGGAAGAGCGCAAATCGCGCGCCAAGGAAGCGCCGAAGGAAGCCCGCGAGGATGCCGCCAGTTCCGGCGAGGACGACGACAGCGAGGACAAGGCCGCGCGCAAGGGCCGCCCCGCCAAGCAGGATGCGAAGCGTCCGTCGCCCGGCAAGAGCCGCGAGGAACGCCGCCGTCATGGCAAGCTGACCATCGCGGAAGCGGAATCGTTCGAAGAGCTGGAAGAACACCGCCGCTCGCTCGCGTCGGTCAAGCGTCAGCGCGACCGTGACCGGGAAAAGCAGCGTGAACGCCGCTCCGAGGGCGGTAAGGTTATCCGCGATGTGGTGGTGCCGGAAACCATCACGGTCCAGGAACTGGCCAACCGGATGGCTGAACGCGGCGGTGTCGTGGTCAAAAAGCTCATGGAAATGGGCGTCATGGCGACCATCACCCAAAGCATCGACGCCGATACGGCAGAGGTCATCGTTCAAGAGTTCGGTCACCGGATCAAGCGCGTCAGCGAGTCCGATGTGGAAGATCATCTCGTCATCGACGCCACCGACGATGAGGCAGCGGCGGTGGCGCGCGCACCGGTTGTGACCGTCATGGGCCATGTCGATCATGGCAAGACGTCGCTTCTCGATGCGCTCCGCGAAAGCGATGTCGCCAACCATGAAGCCGGCGGCATCACGCAGCATATCGGTGCTTATCAGGTGAAGACCGAGGACGGCGCGCTGATTACGTTCATCGATACGCCGGGCCACGCCGCGTTTACCGAAATGCGGGCCCGCGGCGCCAAGGTAACCGACATCGTCGTGCTTTGCGTTGCCGCCGATGACGGCATCATGCCGCAGACGATCGAGGCCATTCACCACGCCAAGGCGGCCGGTGTGCCGATCATCGTCGCGGTCAACAAGATCGATAAACCGGACGCCAATCCGGACCGGATCAAGACCGACCTCCTGAGCCACGACATTCAGGTCGAGGACATGGGCGGCGACGTCCTTTGCGTGCCGGTTTCGGCATTGAAGCGCCAGAATCTGGACAAGCTGCTGGAAGCGATCCAGCTGCAGTCGGAACTGCTCGATCTTAAGGCCAACCCGGAGCGTCCGGCTGAGGGCGTTGTCGTGGAGTCGAAAATGGAGCAGGGACGCGGTTCGGTCGCCACGGTGCTGATCCAGCGCGGCACGCTCAACGTCGGTGATATCTTCGTCGCCGGGTCCGAATGGGGCCGCGTGCGTGCACTGACCGACGCGCACGGCAATAAGATGGACAAGGCCGGCCCGTCCGAGCCTGCGGAAGTGCTGGGTCTCAACGGGACGCCGATGGCCGGTGACGAGGTCATCGTGGTCGCCGACGAAACCAAGGCCCGTGAAGTTTCCGAGTTCCGTCAGCGCCGTGACCGCGACGCGAGATCGTCGCTCGCGGCACGCGGCACGCTCGAACAGATGTTCGAGAAGATCAAGGAAGGCGAGGCGGAAATGCTGCCCGTCGTCATCAAGGCGGACGTGCATGGCTCGCTCGAAGCGATCATCGGCGCGCTGGCCAAGATGGGAACCAACGAGGTCGAGGTGCAGGTGCTGCACTCCGGTGTCGGCGGCATCAACGAGTCGGATGTGACGCTGGCCCGCGCATCGAACGCGCTGGTTGTCGGCTTCAACGTCCGCGCCAATCCGCAGGCCCGCGAAGCGGCCAAACGGGATGGCGTCGATATCCGGTATTACTCGATCATCTACGATCTCACCGACGACGTGAAGAAGATGCTGTCCGGCATGCTGTCGCCGGATGTTTCGGAAGAGCTTCTCGGCTATGCCGAAATCCGTGAAGTGTTCTCGATCTCCAAGGTCGGCAAGATCGCCGGTTGTATGATCACCGAAGGCATGGTCAAGCGCGGTGCCAAGGTCCGCCTGCTGCGCGACGACGTTGTTGTGCACGAAGGCGAACTCAGCCAGCTCAAGCGCTTCAAGGACGATGTCCGCGAAGTCAAGGAAGGATATGAGTGCGGCATGGCGTTCGCCAACTACAACGATATTCAGGTCGGCGACAAGATCGAGTGCTTCGAGATGAAGGAAGTCAGCCGCGAGCTTTGATCGCGGCCCTTCCAGCTTGAGGATCTGAACCCATGAGCCGTCAACCCGCACGTGCTCCGTCGCAGCGTCAATTGCGCGTCGGCGAGGAAGTGCGTCACGCCCTGGCCCAGGCCCTGGAACGCGGTGAACTCCGCGATCCCGCGGTCAAAGGCGTTGCCATCACGGTGACCGAGGTTCGCCTTTCGCCCGACCTGAAGAACGCGACGGCTTTCGTCGTGCCGCTCGGCGGCGGCGACGCGAAGCCCATCGTCCAGGCGCTTAATCGCGCGTCTGCGTTCCTGCGCGGCTGGGTCGGCAAGCATGTTAAGCTGCGGTACACCCCGCGCATCGGCTTCGAGGCCGATCTCAGCTTCGACGAAGCCCAGCGCATCGAAAATGTCCTCAACGACCCGCTCGTCCGGCGCGATATCGCTGCCGACGACGATGCGGAAAACGGCGAATAATGGCGCGAAAACGAAAAGGGAAGCCGATTAACGGCTGGCTCGTCCTGGACAAGCCGGAAGGGCCGTCCTCGAACGGTTGTGTCGGGCGGATCCGGTGGTTGACCAGCGCCGCCAAGGTCGGTCATGGGGGCACGCTCGATCCGTTGGCGAGCGGCGTACTGCCGATTGCGTTCGGCGAGGCCACCAAGACCCAGACGTACGCCATGGACGGCTATAAAACCTACGAATTCCGGGCGCGGTGGGGTGAAAGCACGGACACCGACGATGCCGAAGGTGAGGTGACCCGCCGCTCGGACAAACGCCCGACACGAAATGAGATCGAAGCTGCATTACCCGCGTTCACGGGCACGATCAGTCAGGTGCCGCCGGTCTATTCGGCGATCAAGGTCGATGGCGAGCGCGCCTACAAACGGGCGCGCCGGGACGAAGACGTCAAAATCGAGCCGCGCCAGGTCGAGATTCTCGATCTCAGGCTTATCGACATCCCCGATGCCGATCATGCCGACTTCGAAATGCGCTGTGGCAAGGGGACTTACGTCCGCGCGTTGATCAGAGATCTGGCCTTGCACTTGGGTTGTGAAGGCCATATAAGGCGCCTCAGACGCACCGCCGTCGGCCCCTTTTCTATTGAAAAGGCTGTAAAATTGGACGCTTTCGAAGCTGATGAAGGCGAACATGCGGCGGCGCTTCTAGAGCAATATCTGCTTCCCGTCGAGACAGTGCTGGACGACATCCCGGCACTAGCCCTGACAGAGCAGGAAGCGCGCAGGCTTAAACTGGGACAAGGTGTTCCCGTTTTACCTGTGGCACAGCGGTCCCCCCTTCGCGGTGTTTCGCAAGGGGATGTCGTCCAGGTGACGGCGAACGGCACGCTGTTGGCACTGGCGCGCATTTCGGGCGGCGAAATTCGACCGTTCCGTGTGATGAACATCTAACTTAGGAGTACACGATGTCGATTACCGCCGAACGTAAGCAAGAGCTTATCAAAGAATATGCCGTCAAAGACGGCGACACGGGTTCCCCCGAGGTTCAGGTGGCCGTTCTGACGGAACGGATTTCCAATCTGACCGAACACCTGAAAACGCACGGTAAGGATTTTCACTCGCGCCGTGGCCTGCTGATGATGGTGGGTCAACGCCGCCGGCTTCTCGACTATCTGCGCAAGAAGGACGAGAAGCGTTACGAAGGCCTGGTCAAGAAATTGGGTCTGCGCCGCTGATGCGGCATCTTGCGGTGTATGCCCATGGTGGGCCCACACCGCTGACGGCGCGAGCCGCTTCATTTTCAGTCCGCTGAGAGATGTTTGTGGCTCTGCGCTTCGCCCGCGACCGGGGTGGTCGCGGGTTGCGCCGTTGCCGGATGGCATGGCGCTGTTTGTAGGATGAGGAAAAGAAAGATGTTTAAAGAATTCCGAAAAGAAATCGAGTGGGCCGGTCAGAAACTGGTATTGGAAACCGGTAAGATTGCCCGCCAAGCCGACGGCGCCGTCATGGCGACCCTTGGTGAGAGCAAGGTGCTCTGCACCGTGGTTGGAGAGAAAAGCCCGAAACCGGGTCTCGATTTCTTCCCGCTCTCCGTTCATTACGTCGAAAAAGCGTTCGCCGCCGGTAAAATACCTGGCGGTTTTTTCAAACGTGAAGCCCGCCCGTCTGAGCGCGAAACCCTGACTTCGCGACTGATCGACCGTCCGATCCGGCCGCTGTTCGCAAAAGGCTTCAAAAACGAAACGCAGGTCATCTGCACCGTTGTTTCGCACGACCTCGAAAACGAAACCGACATCCTGGCGATGATCGGGACCTCCGCCGCACTGACGATTTCCGGCCTGCCGTTCATGGGCCCGATCGGCGGTGCGCGTGTCGGCCGCATCGACGGTGAAATGGTTCTGAACCCGACGCTGGCGCAACAGGCCGAGAGTGATCTCGACCTCATTGTTGCGGGCACGCAGGAAGGCGTGTTGATGGTGGAATCGGAAGCCAGCGAACTGACGGAAGAGCAGATGCTCGACGCCGTGATGTTCGGTCACAGGGGCTTCCAGCCGGTGATCGATGCGATCATCGAACTCGCCGAAGCCTGCGCCAAGGAACCGATCGATGTGCCGGAACCGCCGGCAGGCCTGGATGCGATCGTCGACCGCGTCAAAGCCGAAGCGTCCGACGCGCTCCGTGAAGCCTATGGGATCAAGGTCAAATCCGAGCGCCAGGCGAAGATCGCGGAAGTGAAAGCGGCTGTCGCGGAGAAACTCGCCGCCGACGAAAGCCTGGATCAGGAATTGCTGGCCTCTGCGTTGGGCGATGCGTTCAAGGGCCTGGAAAAGGACATCGTGCGTAACGACATCCTCGATACCGGCAAGCGTATCGACGATCGCGACACCGCGACCGTCCGTCCGATCGCCTGCGAAGTCGGCATCCTGCCGCGTGCGCATGGCTCGGCGCTGTTCACCCGTGGGGAAACCCAGGCCATGGTGACGACGACTCTCGGCACCGGCCAGGACGAACAGATCATCGACGGTCTTGCGGATAACTACCGCGAGAGCTTCATGCTGCACTACAACTTCCCGCCGTTCTCTGTCGGCGAAGCCGGCCGTTTCGGCTTCACCGGCCGCCGCGAAGTCGGTCACGGCAAGCTCGCGTGGCGCGCCATGCACCCGATCATGCCGTCGAAGGAAGAATTCCCGTACACGATCCGCGTGGTGTCCGACATCACCGAGTCCAACGGTTCCTCGTCGATGGCGACTGTTTGCGGCACCTCGCTGTCGTTGATGGACGCCGGTGTGCCGCTGCCACGTCCCGTGGCCGGTATCGCCATGGGTCTGATCAAGGAAGGCGAGCGCTTCGCGGTGCTCTCCGACATCCTGGGTGACGAAGACCACCTCGGTGACATGGACTTCAAGGTCGCCGGTACCGAAAACGGCGTCACCTCGTTGCAGATGGACATCAAGATCACGTCCATCACCGAGGAGATCATGAAGATCGCCCTCGCACAGGCGAAGGACGGCCGTCTGCACATTCTGAGTGAAATGGCCAAGTCGCTCTCCAACGCGCGCGAACAGGTCAGCGGCAATGCGCCGCGCATCACCTCGATGCAGATCAATCCGGAGAAGATTCGCGACATCATCGGCCCGGGCGGCAAGGTTATCCGTGAAATCTGCGAAACCACGGGCGCCAAGATCGACGTCGAAGACGATGGCTCGGTTCGTATCGCCGCTGTCGACGCCGAAGCCGGTGACCGCGCCGCCGCCTGGATCCGCGACATCGTCGCCGAGCCGGAAGTGGGCGTGATCTACGACGGTAAGGTCGTGAAAGTCGTCGACTTCGGCGCTTTCGTGAACTTCCTGGGCCCGCGTGACGGCCTCGTGCACATCTCCGAGATGGCCGAAGGCCGTGTCGAGAAAGTGACTGACGTGGTGAACGAAGGCGACACGGTGAAGGTCAAGCTGATCGGCATCGATGACCGCGGCAAGGTGAAGCTCTCGATGCGTGTGGTCGACCAGGAAACCGGTGAGGATATCACCGAACAGGTCGGCGAACGCAAGAAGCGCGCCTGACCGGCGAATAGCGTATCAGCGGGGCGGCGGATCGATGGATCGCCGCCCCGTTTCGTTATCCGGAAGGCCGGTTGCGCCGGGGCTCTAAGCTGGTTTTTTTCGTGCACCACTCTCGGATTTCGCTTATTGATGCGCTATAAGAATAACCGGGGAAACAGCATGGACCCGGGAGCCGACGTTAAATGGTGAGGGGCTGATTTTTGACCAAGCAATCAAGCTACTCTTATGAGGATTTACTGAGTTGCGGGCGGGGCGAACTGTTCGGTCCGGGAAACGCACAACTTCCGCTTCCGCCGATGCTGATGTTCGACCGCATCACGCATATCGCGGATAACGGCGGTGCCTATGACAAGGGCGTCGTCGAAGCCGAGTTCGATGTTAAGAAAGATCTCTGGTTTTTCGATTGTCACTTTCAGGGTGACCCGGTGATGCCGGGCTGCCTGGGGTTGGATGCGTTATGGCAACTGGTCGGGTTTTACCTCGGTTGGACCGGTGCGCCGGGTCGCGGCCGCGCTTTGGGTGTCGGTGAAGTCAAATTCTCCGATCAGGTAACGCCGGACAAGTCGTTGGTCGAGTACCACATCGACATCAAGCGTGTGATGAATAGAGGGATTACATTGGGCATCGCCGATGGCGTCATGAAGGTCGACGGCGATGTTGCCTATGAAGCGTCAGGTCTTAAGGTGACATTGTTCACGCCCGAAGGTTGATTTTCGGGACGTCAAGGACAGTGAAGTGAGGATTTTATGAGACGTGTGGTCGTAACGGGTATGGGGATCGTTTCCCCCATCGGCGAGGACGTGGCCCAAGTCACGCAGAGCTTGCGCGATGGCCGGTCCGGAATCGTCTTCTGCGAAGAATATGCCGAGCGTGGGTTCCGCTCGCACGTGCATGGT
>JAGLED010000030.1 GCA_023145215.1 Rhodospirillales bacterium
CGCTCGCCGGTTACGCGGCCGATGTCGAAAAGCGTGTCAGGGCGGTCCACTGCCTTGCCCGCGCCAACGCAGATAAACCTGTTTCGGGAGAGACCCTCGCCGGTTCTGCGCTCAACGGGGGTTCCTGATTTCCCCCAGGGCGTCGGAGTTACCCCGGCGTTCCCGAGGAAAGGCCCGGCCTTTGGCCGGGTCTTTCTGCGTCTGGGGGACTGGATCAGCCTTCGGCGAGGGCGTAGAGCTTCTGCATGCTCTCTTGCGTGAGATTGCCGCCCGTCAATGCGGCGACGGTCTTCAAGGACGTATCCACTTTATCGGAAAGGAATGCCGCCGGGGCGACGACGCCGGCCGCTTCGCCCAGCAACTTGGCGCGCGTGAGCAGCGTCACGAAAGCGCGCCCGATGTCGTTCTCGGACACCAGCACGATATCGTCCATGTATTCCTGAATATGCGCGAACGGACGCTCCCCGGGACGCCTGGCGGAGAGGCCGTCGGCAATGCTGTCCCAATAGTCGATGGCCGTGGCTTCGCCTTTCTGCCGGGACACATACGCCGCGTTAGCCCGTTCGGGCTGCACGCCGATGA
Organism: Rhodospirillales bacterium; assembly: GCA_023145215.1. Classification (GTDB taxonomy): domain Bacteria; phylum Pseudomonadota; class Alphaproteobacteria; order Rhodospirillales; family Casp-alpha2; genus UBA4479. Next base: position 583 of record JAGLED010000030.1, read on the forward strand.
CCTTCACGTCCGGGCGCAGGTTCTTGACCGCGGCCGCCGTGCCCCCGGCGACGCCGCCCGAAGACACCGGCACCAGAACCTGTTGAAGGTCTTCGAAATCTTCGCAGATCTCGAGACCCAGCGACGCATGACCGGCGGTGATCCAGTATTCCTCCCAGGTATCGATGGCGGTCATGCCGCGTTGCTCGGCAACGTCGAACACCATCGGCTGGCGGCCGAGCGCATCGTCGCAGAAGATCACTTCGGCGCCGTGCCCCTCGGTTGCTGCGACTTTATAAGCGCTGGTTTCGCGCAGCATGACGACCGCGATGGGCACGTTCAGAAGCCGTCCCGCAAAAGCGAACGCCTGGGCGAAATTGCCGCTCGACGTCAGGATGACACCCTTCGATTTCTGTTCCGGCGTCAGCCGGTCGAGCATGGTGAAGGCGGCACGCACTTTGTAGGCGCCCGTGACCTGAAGATTTTCACATTTGACGAAAAGCCGCTCGTTGCCGATTTCGCGGCTGTCGCGGGCGACCGGGATGATCGGGGTGCGCCGGACGGCGGGATGTAGCCGCGCACGGGCGTCCTTGATGTCGTCGAAGCTGACCAGAAGGGACATCTGCGCGCCCTAAAAACCGAGTGCCAGGTTCTTCGAGTCCAGCCGGCCCATCGCAAGCAGGAGCTGGTAGACCGCGAGACGCTCGTCGTAGAAGGCCGAGGTGTAGTTGATCTGCGCGTTGTTGACCTCGTTCTCTGCGTCGAGAACGTTGATCACCGTTTCCTTGCCGGCTTCGCGCAGCTTCTTGCGGCTTTCGAACACTTCGGAGGCGATGTTGACGGCGTTCTCAAGAAGCTCGAGGCGTTCGCGCGCCGTGAGCAGGGACTGCCACGCCAGTTTCGATTGCTCGACCACTTTGCGGACCGTGTATTCGTGCTGATCCTTCGATGCGTGATAGTCATACGCCGCCTGTGCCATGGAGGCACGGGTCGAGAAGCCGGTGAACAGTTCCCACGTGCTGGAAACGACAAGCGAATAATCGCGCCGCGTCCCCAGCGTCGCGTTGTTGTGCTTCTCGTAGTTGTACGAGCCTTCCAGATCGACCGACGGGAACAATTCGGCCCTGACCGTGCGGCGGCGTTCACGGGCGACCTCGACCGTCGTCCCTGAGTTGCCGACCGCCGGGTTCTCGATCACGGCGATGTCGATGGATTTGGAAAGTTCGCTGGGAATCAGGTCGACCGGCGGCTCCGGGTCGAGCATCGATTCGACATCCGGCGGATGGCCGAAGACCTGCGTGTAGCGGCTGATTGCGTCTTCGAGCGCGCCTTCGAAGTTAACCCGGCGTTCCTTGGCGATCTGCAAACGTGATTTTGCCTGCAGGACGTCGACCGCGACACCGGAACCGCGCTGCACGCGTTCGTCTTCGAGGTTGAGCTGGCGCTGGATGGTCGCTTCGTTTTCACGGGCGAGTTCGATCAGGCGGCGCTGGCGCAACACATCGACATAAACCTGAATGCCTTCGAAGATCGTGTTCTGCCGCGTCCCTTCGTACGAGATCTGCGCCAGTTCCCGGTTGAGGCGCGCCGACCGAACGGCGGACGCGGTCGCATACCCGTTGAACAGGTTCTGGGAGACGGTCAGCGAGGCGGTATTCCGCGTCCGGCCGAAGTCGGTGGCATTAGGTGCGTTGTCGCTCCGTGTCGTCGGGCTGTCGATATCCTCGTAGCCCATGTCGCCGGTGACGCTCACGGTCGGATAAAAATCGGCGACGGCGGCGTCCACGCCCTGCCGTGACGATTGCAGCGATTTCTCGGCGGCCTTGATCTGCGGATGGCTGTTCAGAAGGCCGGTCAGCTCGATCTCGATCGGATTGGCCCCGGCATGCGTCGACAAGCCCAAAAGAAGGGCCGTCACGGAAGAACAAATAGTCAGCCGTTTAAAGGGCAAATCCCAGCTCCTGATTTCCCCGTCCTGCAGCCGCGTACGATCAGCGGCAGCGATTCGGTTAAAAAATACCGGTTTGCCGTTCTGCATACAAGATTTAGCGTTAAAAAGCGCTGAATCCGCAGGATTTTTCCGCCCGGGCGGACGCTGGAGCTTTACTCTGGCGTCCCGTATCCGCCGCCGCCCGGTGTCCTCAACTCGAACACGTCGCCGGCATTCATCTCGGTTTCGTCGTTGCCGCGAAGTTTGTCGACGCTGCCGTCAGCGCGGGTCACGGCGTTTTCACCCCGTGCGCCGGCCTTGCCGCCCTTCATGCCCCACGGATCGGTATGACGATGGCTGGAAAGAACGGTCGCCGTCATCGGTTCCAGGAACCGCATGCGTCTGACCACCCCGTTGCCGCCGTGGTGCTTGCCCTCACCGCCGGATCCTCTGCGAATCGAAAACTCCTCGACCCGGACCGGGAACCGGTTTTCCAGCACTTCCGTGTCGGTCATCCGGGTGTTGGTCATATGCGAGTGGACCGCGTCACAGCCGTTGAAGGTCGCGCCCGCACCGGTGCCGCCGCAGATCGTCTCGTAGTTCTGGTAGACGTCGTTGCCGTAGACGAAGTTGTTCATCGTGCCCTGCGAAGACGCGAGAACGCCGAGCGCCCCATAAAGCGCATCGGTGATGCACTGCGAGACCTCGGTGTTGCCGGCGATCACAGCTGCCGGATATTCCGGGCTAATGATCGATTTTTCCGGCACCTTGATCTTGAGCGGTTTCAGACATCCCTCGTTCAACGGGATCTCGTCGTCGACCATGGTGCGGAACACATACAGCACCGCCGCCTTACAGACCGCGAGGGGGGCGTTGTAGTTGTGATTGCCCTGGGGCGACGTGCCGGTGAAGTCAATCAGGGCTTCACGGGCTTCCTTGTCGACGGTGATCTTCACCTGGATGGTGTCGCCGTTGTCCATCGGATAGGTGAACTCGCCATCCGACAGCACGTCGAGCACGCGGCGCACGCTTTCTTCGGCGTTGTCCTGCACGTGGCCCATATACGCATGCACGACATCGAGACCGAAGTGCTGGATCATCTTGCGAAGTTCGCGCACACCGGTCTCGTTGGCGGCGATCTGCGCCGTCAGGTCGGCCATGTTCTGCATCGGGTTGCGGCACGGGTACTTGCCGGACTTGAGCAGATCGTACGTTTCCTTTTCGCGAAGCCGGCCTTCCTCGACCAAAAGGAAGTTGTCGATCAAGACTCCTTCGTCTTCGATGTGGGTCGAATCCGGCGGGGCTGAGCCCGGGGTGCGGCCGCCGATATCGGCCTGGTGACCGCGCGAGCCGACATAGAACAGGATATCCTTGCCTTCCTGATCGAACACCGGCGTGATTACGGTGACGTCCGGCAGGTGGGTGCCGCCGTTGTAGGGGGCGTTCAGGGCGTAGACGTTGCCGGGTTTAATTTGCCCGGCGTTCTCGCGGATCACCGTCTTGATGCTTTCGCCCATGGACCCGAGATGGATCGGCATGTGCGGCGCGTTGGCGACCAGGTTGCCCTCGATGTCGAAGATCGCGCACGAGAAATCCAACCGCTCCTTGATGTTCACCGAATACGCCGTGTTGGCGAGGGTCGCGCCCATCTGCTCGGCGATCGACATGAACAGGTTGTTGAAAATTTCCAGCATCACCGGGTCGGCCTCGGTGCCGACGGCGAAGGTCTGCGGGCGTTCCTTGACCCGCTTGAGGATCAAATGACCGCGCGAGTTGAGATACGCCTGCCAGCCCGGTTCGACGACCGTGGTCGCCGTCTCCTCGGTGATGATGGCAGGGCCGTCGACCTTGTCGCCCGGCATGAACGACTCGCGCGCATAGACCGGCGTGTCGTGATGTTCGCCGGCGGAATACATCTGAACCGTATCGCGCGGCGGGATCGGCTTGCCGTCGGACGTTTCCGTCATCTCCGGATCGATCATGGATTCCGTTGCCCCCACGGCTTCGACCGCGAGCGCTTCCATTACCAGCTTGCGGCCTTCGGGCACGAACCCGAAGCGGAGCCGGTGCAGTTCTTCGAACTCGGCGGCCATTTTGGCGGCGTCGTCGAGAGACACCACCAGCGCGCTGTCCGTTCCGTCGTAGCGAAGGTGCACACGGCGGTACGCCGTGATGTTCTTGTCGTCGATGCCCTGGGATTTGACCTCCTTCTCGGCGTCGGCGGCCATCTCGTCGAGGATCGGGATGACGCGCGCGACCGCATCGTCATCAAGCGGTTCCTGGACCGAACGTTCGCGGAGCGCACGGATGTCCGCAAGGCCCATCCCGTAAGCCGACAGCACGCCCGCGAAGGGGTGGACGAAGACCGTCTTCATGCCGAGCGCATCTGCGACCAGACACGCGTGCTGACCGCCGGCGCCGCCGAAGCAGTTGAGCACGTAGTTGGTGATGTCGTAACCGCGCTGCACGGAAATCTGCTTGATAGCGTTGGCCATGTTCTCGACCGCAATGGTCAGGAACCCCTCGGCGATGTCCTCGGGGGTGCGTCTTTCTTCGCCGGTGTCCTTGGCGATGCGGTCCGCCAGCTCGTCGAATTTGGTCTTTACCGCGTCGCCGTCGAGCGGCTCGTCCGCGTTGGGGCCGAACACGCTTGGGAAGAACTGCGGCTGGATCTTGCCCAGCATCACGTTGCAGTCGGTGACCGCAAGCGGGCCGCCACGGCGATAGCACGCCGGACCCGGGTTGGCGCCGGCGCTTTCCGGCCCGACGCGGAACCGCGCCCCGTCGAACATCAGGATCGACCCACCGCCGGCGGCGACAGTGTGGATGTTCATCATCGGCGCGCGCATGCGTACGCCCGCGACCACGTTTTCAAGCGAGCGTTCGTATTCCCCGTCGAAATGCGCGACATCGGTCGACGTGCCGCCCATGTCGAAGCCGATGATGTTGTCGAAACCGGCGATTTGCGCGGTCCGGACCATGCCGACAACGCCGCCTGCGGGACCGGACAGGATACTGTCCTTGCCCTGGAACAGCTTGGCGTCGGTCAGGCCGCCGTTCGACTGCATGAACATCAGGCGCGGGCCGTCGGATCCGCCGGCCTCCAGGTCGGCGGCGACCCGGTCGACGTATCGTCTGAGGATCGGCGACAGATAAGCGTCGACGACGGTCGTATCGCCGCGCGACACCAGCTTGATCAGCGGGCTTACCTGGTGCGAGACGGAAATCTGCGTGAAGCCGACGTCCTTCGCGATCTCGCCTGCCCTGATCTCGTGTTCGGTGTGCTTGTAACCGTGCAGGAACGCGATCGCGACGGAGCGGATGCCGTCGTCGTAGATATCCTGCAGTCCCTTTCTCAGCGCGTCTTCGTCCAGCGCCTTGAGCACCTCGCCGTCGACGGCCATCCGTTCATCGGCTTCCAGGACCCGCTCATAGACCAGTTCCGGCAGCTTGATGTTCATGTCGAAAAGGCGGGGGCGGTTCTGGTAGCCGATGCGCAGCGCATCGCCGAAGCCCTTGGTGATGACCAGCGCCGTGCGGTCGCCCTTGCGCTCGAGCAGCGCGTTGGTGGCGACGGTGGTGCCCATCTTGACCGCGTCGACCTTGCCGGGCGGGATCGGATCGTTCTTGTCCAGACCCAGCATGTCGCGGATGCCTTGCAACGCCGCATCTTCATACTGTTCCGGGTTTTCCGACAGCAGCTTGTGCGAAATCAGCTCGCCGTTCGGTTTGCGGGCCACGAGGTCGGTAAAGGTGCCGCCCCGGTCGATCCAGATTTGCCACATGGCAACAGTCTCCATTACTCCGGGCACACGTCGAGCGTGAAACCCCTCAAAAGGTCAAAAGTCAGTAGAACAGTTTCGGCAGCCAGAGCGCGATATCGGGGAAGGCCAGAAGCAGCCCAACCATAGCGAACATGGCCAACACGAAGGGCAATGTGCCGATCATGACGTCGTTGAGGCCGCCCGATTTTCGGATACCCTGCACGACATATAGATTGATCCCGATCGGTGGCGTGATCAGGGCCGCTTCCAGCAGCACCATCAGCACGATCCCGAACCAGACCGGATCGAACCCGAGCTGCACCACCACCGGCGCGATCAAAGGCGCCGTCGTCAGCAGCATCGACAGCGTCTCCATGAAACAGCCGAGGATGATGTAGAAGACGACGATCATGAACATCGTCTGCATCGGGCTTAAGCCAAGGCCGGTCACGAAATCGGCGAGCGCCTGGGTCAGGCCGACCGCCGCCAGAATGAAGTTAAGGAAGATCGCCGCCAGGATGATCAGCATGATCATCGCGGTGGTCCGCATCGTACCCTCGAACGCGCGTTTCAGCATGTCGACCGTCAAAGTGCGGTTCTGCGCCGCGAGCATCAGCGATGCGATCACGCCGAGCGACGCGCCTTCGGTGGGGGTCGCGACCCCGGCGTAAATCGAACCGACCACGACCAGGAAGATCAGCAGCGGCGGCAACAGGCCGGACAGCGAGCGGATCTTGGCGCCCCAGTCCTGCGGCACGGGATCGCCGTCCCACTTGGGGCGGAACATGCAGGCGATGGCCACGGTGGCCATGAACAGAATTGCCAGCAAAAGCCCCGGCAGGAAGCCGGCGAGGTAGAGCTCGGGCACCGACGTATCCGTGAGCAGGCCATAAATGATCAGGTTGATCGACGGCGGGATCAGAATCCCTAACGTGCCGCCGGCGGCGATGGTGCCAAGGAACAGCCGCTCATTATAGCCGCGCTTTTCCACTTCCGGCAGCGCCACGGTGCCGATGA
>JAGLED010000031.1 GCA_023145215.1 Rhodospirillales bacterium
ATACGCCTGCCACGTTCGCCCGGCAGATGCCGCTCGGCAAGTTCAACGACGACTGGTTCAGAACGCTTAATCTTAATGTGATATCGGACGGACTGGCCGCCGGCGAACGGGTCAAGATCGTCAGCAACTGACGGGTGTCAGGGTTTCGAGCCCGCCGCCAACTGGAACAGGTGGGCGAGAACCGTGAAGGCCTCGTCGTAGATTCCGCCGGCCCCGCTTTCGCGCGGCCCGGCGACGTTCAGCACCTTCGGCCTTTTGGCTTCCAGCCAGCGCAACGCCGCAAGCGGTGAGTGCGTGCGCCTGAGGTCAATGATGTGATACGGCTTTTTCAGTTCCTGGGCGATCACCAACGTCTCGGCGGTGCCACCAACGGGCTCGCCACGGGTCAGAATCAGTGTCGCATCGCTGTCGATGACATTTTGACGGGTCCGGGCCGCATAGGCCGAACTCTTCATTTCCTGCATCGGATACTCGCCGGGAATCGGGCCGTCTTCGGCACGGCGCCCGCGCGGCACCCAGCCGCCGCATCTAAGGCCTAGTTTGAGCGCCGCATCGAGCGCGGCGCGGTCGACGCCGGTCTGGCCACCGGAAACGATCTTGTCGGGCAACGCCCCACCGGGCCCCTTGCCGGAGCCCCCGGACACCGTCGTTTCCGACGGCGCCGTCACCGGCTTCAGGCCGCTTCCAGGATTTGTTCGAGCTTGGTCGTCGCTTTGTCGACGTCGGTCTTTTCGACGGCGGCAAGTTCGGACGCCAAACGGTCGCGGGCCTGTTCGTAAATCTGACGTTCGGAGAACGACTGATCGGGCTGACCGACATTGCGGTGCAGGTCACGGACCACTTCGGCGATCGACACCGGATCGCCGGAATTGATCTTCAGATCGTATTCGGCGGCACGGCGGCTCCACATGGTGCGTTTCACACGCGGGCGTCCTTTAAGGGTCTGGATGGCTTCATCCATGCGCTTTTTCGACGAAAGCTTGCGCAGGCCGGAATTCGCGGCCTTGGCAACCGGCACCCGCAGCGTCATGCGGTCGCGGTCGAAGCTGATCACGAAGAGTTCCAGCTTGTGACCGGCGATTTCCTCTTCCTCGACGCTGAGGACCTTACCGACGCCGTGCGTCGGATAGACAACGAAATCACCGGGACTGAATAGCAGTTCAGCCATAATTCGTTCTTTATCTCTCACTTATCAAAACTCACCCGCCCCGAAACGGCGCGGATGAGGGATGCAAACCTTCGGCCAGACGTTGAAATGGGGCCCCCATCGGGCCCCGAACGCACGGTCATTTTCAAGTAATATGATACCACAATTTTGCGCTGCAGAAAAGAGCAGCGCGGGACCGCCGATCCGGCCGCCCCGCGCTAAAATTATCTTTATTTTATAGAGAGTTAGTCGCCCTTGCCCGGGTTTTCACTCAGCAGTTCCTTTTTATTCGGCTTGCCGTCCCATTCCTCGGAATCCGGCAACTGCTCGCCCTTGCGGGTGATATTCGGCCAGACGGCGGCGAATTTCGTATTGATTTCAAGCCATTCCTCGACGCCCGGCTCGGTATCCGGAATAATCGCCTCGGCCGGGCATTCGGGCTCGCAGACACCGCAATCGATACATTCGTCCGGATGGATCACCAGGAAATTTTCACCCTCGTAAAAGCAATCGACGGGGCAGACTTCGACACAGTCCTGATACTTACACTTAATGCAATTCTCGGTAACGATATACGTCATCTATTGAGTCCTCACTCGGTACTATCCAAACCCATGCGTTCCAAAACCCTTTTTCGGGCCATGCCGCTGTCGCGATCTGCCACATACAGAAGCCCCGCGACACGTCTCACCAGGTTCGCCTCGTAGTCGTGCAATACACCGTCTGCGTAGACGACCTCCCACAGCATCTCCATCATATCGATGCGTTCGACGTCCGAAAACGCATCGCGGATCTGGCGCGTCGCGGCATAGACCCGGTTGGCATCCTGATGCTGGGCCACCGCCGCGTCGATCAAATCTTCCGCATCATCCGCCGATAATCCGAAACGATCAACCAGTATGCCGATGATCGCGTCGCGCTCGCGTTGATCGAAATCCCCATCCAGCAGCGCGGTCTCCACCAGCACCGCGACCGCCGCCGCGGCCATCGCCTCGGTGTCGTCGCCGACTGTTTCGGGTGCCGCCTCATCCCCGATCAGAAAGGATTTTATTTTCGCAAGCATGCGGTTGGGTATCACACGGTCATCGGCGGAACAACCATGATAAATCTGCGGATTTAGCTTGTATCGCCAGTTTCAGGGCGGCACCCTCCGCCTCATGGAACGTGGCGAATACCTGAAACTGCTCTCGGCATCGTCCGAGCGCAACAAGGATCCGATCCTGAACGTGCTGAGGCGCGTGTTGCCGGATCGGGGGGTGGTGCTCGAAGTCGCGAGCGGTACCGGTCAGCACGCCGTTCATTTCGCGCGGGCCCTTCCCGATCTGAACTGGCAGCCGAGCGACGTCGACCCGGGGTTCCGCGCATCGCAGGAAGCGTGGCGCGCGGAAGCGTCGCTCGACAATCTGCTGGAACCGGTTCATCTCGACACCACGGACCACCCTTGGCCCGTCAATCAGGCGGACGCCATCGTCAATTCCAACATGATCCACATCTCGCCGTGGGAGGTCTGTATGGGACTGCTGGATGGCGCGGCGCGCATCCTCCCCGAAGGCGGCGTTCTGTTCATGTACGGCCCTTACAGGATCAACGGCGCCCATACCGCAGACAGCAACGAGGCGTTCGACCGGTCACTGAAAATGCGGGACCCGAGTTGGGGCATCCGCGACCTGGACGAGGTTGTGCGCGAAGCCGCCTCACGCGGCCTCGAACACGTCGAAACCGTCCAAATGCCGGCCAATAATCTATCAGTGGTGTATCGGAAAACGGCGGTGATGAGCGGATAAGCGAACGACGGCCGTAAAAAGCTATCCGGCGAGCCGCCCTGGAATATCGAACAACGGACCGAACTCGCGCGTTTCACGGTAGATAGGTGGCAGTTGGCGTCCGTCCTCCAAGCCAAGCCATAGCCGAAGCATGTGTCGCTTCTGCTCAAATTCCTCGTAGTCCTCGAAGGACTCCCGCGCGTGGAAAATGCTGAAATTTCCAGCGATTTGAATATCCCCAGGCGCCATTTCAAAGGAAAAAGTGATATCCGGGTCCTCGAACAGTTCGTCCAGCAAATCGAGTGCCGCGATCTGTTTCTCCGTTAAACGGGGAACCTCCTCAAATCGTTGTGCGGCTTCGATGTAATGACGCTTGTGAAGCGCGTTCAACCTGTCGCCGTGCCAAACGAAAATTGGCACTTCCTGCGTTCTGGGCCGGCCGGGTAGCTGCTGGCCGCGGGCATCGAAATGAAACGGTTGCTGCAAGACAATCGCCAATTCCGGATCACGTTTCACAACTTCATTGAACATGGTGACCGCACTGGCCATCCGGCTCGCGCCGCCGGACTTTGCGCTACGCCGACACAGCAGCATGACCAGATCGCCGCCATCGTTATGAAACACTTGTTCGGCGTTTGTCTGATAAATCCGGACGTTCGGGTCCGTTTCGAATTTGGCGCCTGTATCCCGGACATGGTGCAAAAGTGTCCTTTCGGCATCTTGCGGCTGGGGCACGCCAACATGCTGGCCCATTCCCCATAACGCCAAAGCCGCTTCATCGCCGCTCATCCGTTCGACCGGCACGCCGCTTAGCAGGAAAATACCCAGGCCGGCATCGATGATTTCCGCTATTTCCTGCAGTCTCTTTCCCAGCCGGGGCAAGGGGAAGTCGTCACGCGTGACATCCTGCCAGGAGCGGCCCCGCACACCATCAAGTGCCGCGTCCAGTTCGTCGATATCTTCCGCTGTCAGCGTATAGCGCCAGTCGTCACGACTCGCCAAGCTCGAGCCGTACCATGCCGCCGGCGCATCGATCGGAGAGGTACGATATCCAGACATACCAATAATGTAGGGCAAACTATTGAAAATTTACAACGTTGAGGAATCGAAAGCGGAAAATGCCGGGCAGACGATCTCTTGTAGGGGCTCGTCACCATCGTCACCGCAAACACGATCCAAATCGCGCCGTGGGAAGCTTCCCCTGTGCCGCTTGTGAGCCAAATCAGACGTCAAGCCGCTTGAGCGATCTGAACTCGGGCTCACGCTCCCTTTTGGCGTCGACTGAATACCATCGTTTGATGCGCAAGATCGTCGGTCGCACCCGTCCAGGCGTAGGCCAGCAACGCCGGTTCGCGGTCCGAAGTGGTGATGGCGTGTTTGTGTTCGGGTACGTTGATGATCATCGACCCGGGCACGTAGACGCCCGCATCGTTCTCGGAGGTTGCGCCCGACAGACAGATATAACTCTCCGTTATGCCTTTGTGCGCATGGGCGGGATAGGTGGTCTTGGGCGCGAACAGAACGAGGCCCAGGGTCAAATCGTCACAGATAACGGGGCCATTCGGCGACAGTATATCCGCAAAGGCATAGCGATTGGTCAGATGTTGCGGGAGTTTTTCGTAACCGTATTGCCAAACCAGACTGTCTTTGACTTTTTCGATGGCGCGTACCATCGAGGACATGGAGTCGCGCTCGCCATTATCTATCGCGCGCCCCAGATGTGCGCACACCGGTAGAGATTTCGGTTCACTGAAGCGCACTTCAGGTTTTCCGGCGACGCATCGCGACAATCGTTCGCGAACGGTTCGCATATGGCTGCGAATGATCTTACTGCCGCCCGCCGATCTGAACCGATAGGCGCTATTGAACTCGCCAAGCAAATACCCCCAGTCGGGTACGTCTGCCAGATGCTTCTCCTCGGTCATGGAAGGCTCCGTATGCAGAAAGAACACCCATCATCGCGCGATGCATTGTATTGCAGTTACGTGTAACTGCAGCGTGCCGATATTATGCCAGTCGTCACCGGGTACGCGCCTGATTTTTTAAGCGGCGGTTACATTTTCGGTTTGGGGCCCGCTTTCTTGGATATGACGGGCGGCTTGGCCAAGATGGCGATCCTCGAGCCGCCTACAGGCTAGCGCCCCTTCTTCCGCTTTTTCTTCTTACCTTCCGGTTCCCACTTGGCACGGGCTCTATTGGAGACGCCAGGTTTGTCGAGGCCGAGCTCGTGCGCTTCAAGGCGGCGGATTTCGTCGCGTAGTCTTGCCGCTTCCTCGAACTCAAGGTTGGCGGCGGCGGCCTGCATGCGGTCATTCATATCCTGAATGACTTTCTGGATGTTGTGACCGACGTGCTGGGTTTCGCCGGAAACGCCCGTGTCCACGGTGACGTAATCTTTCTCGTAGACACTCTCGATCGCGTTCGAGATGTTCTTCTTGATGCTCGCCGGCGTGATGCCGTGCTCTTCGTTGTACGCCTTCTGTTTTTCGCGCCGCCGGTTGGTTTCGCCGATGGCGTATTCCAGACTGTCGGTCATCTTGTCGGCGTAAAGAATGACACGGCCATCGACGTTTCTGGCGGCACGCCCGATGGTCTGCACCAGCGAGGTTTTGGAGCGCAGGAAGCCTTCCTTGTCCGCGTCCAGAATGGCGACCAGCGCGCATTCGGGGATATCGAGGCCCTCGCGCAGCAGGTTGATGCCGACCAGCACGTCGAACGCGCCCAATCTCAGGTCGCGAATGATCTCGATCCGCTCCAGCGTGTCGATGTCGGAGTGCATGTAGCGCACCCGAACCCCATGCTCGTGAAGATACTCCGTCAGGTCTTCGGCCATGCGCTTGGTGAGCGTGGTCACCAGCACCCGCATGCCTTTGGCGGCGACGTCGCGGCATTCCCCCAAAAGATCGTCGACCTGTGTTTCGACCGGGCGGACGATGCATTCAGGGTCGATCAGGCCGGTCGGGCGGACCACCTGTTCGACAAAGACACCGCCTGTGCGCTCCATCTCCCACGGGCCCGGCGTCGCCGAGACGAAAATCGTCTGCGGACGCATCGCGTCCCATTCCTCGAACTTGAGAGGACGGTTGTCGACGCACGACGGCAGCCGAAAGCCAAACTCGGCCAACGTGGATTTGCGGTTATAGTCGCCCCGGTACATGCCGCCGATCTGCGGCACCGTGACGTGGCTCTCGTCGACGATCAGGATCGCGTTCTCCGGCAGATATTCGAACAACGTCGGCGGCGGATCGCCCGGATTGCGGCCGGTCAGATAACGGGAATAATTCTCGATCCCGGCGCAGTGACCCGTCGTTTCCAGCATTTCGATATCGAAGGTGGTGCGCTCCTCCAGCCGCTGCGCCTCCAGAAGCTTGTTCTGGGCGCGCAGTTCCTCCAGCCGTTCCTTCATCTCCGCCTGGATCTGCGGGATCGCCTGCATCAGCGTCGGGCGCGGCGTGACGTAATGGCTGTTCGGGTAGACGGTAATCTCCGGCAGCGCCCCGGTCTTCTCACCGGTCAGCGGATCGATCTCCCATATCCCCTCTAGCTCATCACCGAAGAACGACAACCGCCAGGCACGGTCCTCCATATGGCTCGGGAACAGTTCGATCAGATCGCCACGCACCCGGAACGATCCCCGATAGAAATTCTGGTCGTTGCGCTGATACTGAAGCTGCACCAGCTTCTTCATCAATTCCCGCTGCTCGATGGTGGTACCCGGCTTCAGCTTCACCGTCATTTCGGAATAGGTTTCGACGGCGCCGATACCGTAAATGCACGAAACCGACGCGACGATGATCGTATCCGGGCGCTCCAACAGCGCGCGCGTTGCCGCGTGACGCATGCGGTCGATCTGCTCGTTGATCGAGGCATCCTTCTCGATATACGTGTCGGTGCGCGGTACGTAGGCTTCAGGTTGATAGTAATCGTAATAGCTGACGAAATACTCGACCGCGTTATCCGGGAAAAAATCCTTCATCTCGGAATAGAGTTGCGCCGCGAGGGTCTTGTTGGGCGCCAGCACCAGGGCCGGACGTTTCAGGTTCTGCAAACAGTGCGCGATGGTGAAGGTCTTGCCGGACCCGGTCACACCCAGAAGCACCTGCTCGCGCTCTCCGGCGTATAGGCCGCCTGTCAGTTCCTCGATAGCCTTCGGCTGGTCGCCCGACGGCTCGAAGGGCGACGTCAGCTTATAGTCGGCGGCTTCCGAAAATGCCGGCCGGGCTTCGGGAATGAATACGGGGCGCGTGTCCATGCCCCTTATATAGGGGACGCGCCGCCGCTAGGCGAGTCGTGAACGGCAACCGCGGTCACCACGTACCTAAGCGGTCCGCCCGGGTTCCATTCCGTGAACGGATAACAGGTCACGAGCGTCAGGAGATCGGCCCCCGGGTCGATGACGATATCCTGTTTCCGCACATCCAGGACGACCTTTTCGACCACCACATAACCCGTTTCCATAGCGCCCGGCCGTTGCACTTCGATCCGGTCGCCGATCCGGACGTCCTTCAAGAACGCGAAGTGGGTATCGCGATGCGCCGCGACGACGCTATGGCCATGCTCGCCGGGATAAGCGGTGCCGTCGACGTGCCCGGGCCCGAACGGCAGGGAGCGACCATGCGCGCCCGCAAGCACGATCAACGACACCTGATGCCTTGGCACCCAAATCCGCGCCACGGGGCGCGTATCGGCCCAAGGCCATGGCCGGGGAGCGGCCCCGTACGCGGTCGCCGCCGCCCAGGCCCGTTCCAGCAGCACCTGCGCCAGCGCCGCCTTAGCCGGGATGTAGAGGCCGTACCCCGCCAAAACGATCCCGGCCGCGATCAGAACGATCCCGGTGATCTCGCGCATACGGCGGGACGTCGGGCGGTTCATGCGCGCCGGGCCCCGAACCGGCGTATCGCCCATCCGCCGACCACAAGCAGCATCCCGATCAAGAGTGCCAGCGGCGCCGGCGTGGCCGTCTGTGGGACACCGGCCAGCTTGTTGGCGCTGCTGGCCATGGTCTGGCGCAACAGCGGGTTGGAGCGGTCGAAGGCGCGGGTCTTCTGCGGCGCCGGCGCGGCCAGTTCACCCAACACGTGCTCGCGAGACCAGCCTTCCGGCATATTTGTGGGGATTTCGGCAGACGCCAACGGCAGCCTATCCGGCCGCGCCTTGAAATCGTCGATGGCGACGAGGCTCGTGAACCGGCTTACCAGTTCGAATGCCAGTGCGGTGTTGATGATATCGGCCTTAACCGCCTCGCGGTCCTCGGCCCGGCGCATCCGGTCCTCCAGTCCCCGGATTTTCTGGCGTGCCCAGAGGGCGGCGATGCCCGGCCGGTCCTGGCCGTGTATCACCGGGACCTGCGTTTGCCAGACCTTGCCGCCGAGGCGGCCGGTCACATCGACCGAACCGGTCCCGTCACCAAGCGCCGCCAGTATCGTGACGGGTTCGCCCAGATAAAGATCGGGCACCGGGTTCGGCCAGGCTTCGGTTTCCACATGACCACCCCGCCAGTCCAGCGTGACATCCGTCAACGCAGGTGTCTCAAGCATCGTGAACAGCGCCGTCATTCGCGCCGCGACTTCATCGGCACTCTCGATGAACGTGAATGTGCCGCGCCCGGCATGCGCAGCACGGGTCATCAGGTAACCGTTTGGCGCGGTGCCGATGCCGATGGTGAACAGCCTTGCCGCACCGATCCGCCGGTCGATCACGTCGAAAAGCGCCTGTTCGTTGCCGACCGCACCGTCGGTCAGCAGCACAACCTGCGTCAGGCGGTCGCGGGAACGTTGCTGCGCAAGCGCATGCGACAACGCCTTGACGATTTCCGTCCCGCCGTCGGCGTCGAGGGCGCTGACGTAGTCTTTGGCGGCAGCGATGTTTTCGGGCGTCGCCATGACTTGTGCGGGCCGGAACGACGACATGGTGTTGGAGAATCGTATGATGCGAAAACCGTCATCGGGCGTCAGCCGGTCCAACGCCAGCCTGAGCGCCGCCTTGGCCTGATCGATGGACGCGCCGTGCATGGATCCGGACGTATCGACGACGAACACCAGATCGCGCGGCACACGTTTAGGTGGCCGACCGCTTGCAGGCGGGCTCAGCATCAGAAGCGCGTACCGGGTGCCGTCGACCGTTTCGGTGAACAACCCGGCCGCCGGCGCATCGTCGGCGCGCGCCCGCCAGATCAGTGTGAAATCCTTGTCGGCGGGGACGGTATCTGCGAGCGCGATACGCGCCTTGCCGTCGCCCAGCTTTTCAATGGCGAGGTCGTGGCTTGGACTTTCAAGCGCGGCCAGCGGGAACCCCGCATCCAGGTCGATCTTCAGCGACACCGGATTACCCGGCCCCGCCTCGACCGTCCGGACCGGCGGCGTGATCAGGTGGGCGTCCACTACGTCGTCCGTCGGTGGCGCCCAGCCCGTGGACTTGAAACCGCTGACGGCCTCGCCCGGGATATACCGTGGCCCGGCGACCAGCGGCATCCTGAGGCGGAAGCCGCCATCCCGCATCCGAAGCATTTCCTGAAAACCGATCTCGACGGTGATATCCTCGCCCGGCGCGATATTGGCCAGCGACGTGGTGAAGATGTTGGGCCTTTGTTGCTCGACGATACTGGCCCGCTGGCCGTTCGATTTGGCATCGTTATACAGCCGCCGCGCCTCGCCTTTCTCTTCGATGCGGCCCTCGACGACCCGTTCGCCGATGGTCATCTTCAAGCGATCCACGGCGCTGTTCGCCGGCAACGGATACGTGTAAATCGCCTCGTTCCACTGTTTGGATGTGTTCACGAAGGTGTGGCGCAGCCTGTAACGGACGACCGGACCGCTGACGGTGGCGTCGATCTCGGTCTTCAGAAGGGGTGCTGGCGTCACCGCCCCCGGTTTGTCGCCCGGAAAGAACAAACCGCCCTCGTCGATGACGGAAGGCGGCAGGTTGGGTTGGGCGGTAGCGCTGGATACGGAAAAACCGTTTAAGAACAATACTATAAAAAATGACGGACGGAACAATGACATGACAGGCGACATGACGCGCGGGCTCCCTGGAGGTGACGGAGCCGAGATCAAACACCGGCATTTTGGCGTGATTTCGCGGAAAATAAGATGAAATCGGGGCAAAGCTTGCCGAGACCGGGAGCACGGCCTAAAGTTCCGCCGTTTTTAGACCAACCCGAACAACCCAGCCTGCGGAGTTCATCGATGTCCATCGTCGCCGACCGTCTGAGCGTCATCAAGCCATCCCCCACCATCGCCATCACCCAAAAGGCGCGCGACCTCGCCGCCGAAGGCCGCAATATCATTTCGCTGAGCGCGGGGGAGCCTGACTTCGACACCCCGCAGCACGTCATCGACGCGGCCAAAAAGGCGCTGGACGAGGGCATGACCCGCTACACCGGCGTCAACGGCACCCCGGAACTGCTCGATGCGATTATCGCCAAGTTCAAGCGCGACAACGATCTTGAGTATACGCGCGACGAAATCCACGTCAGCTGCGGCGGCAAGCCGGTGATCTTCAACGCCATGATGGCGTCGCTGGACAAGGGTGACGAGGTGATCGTCCCCGCGCCCTATTGGGTCAGCTATCCGGATATCGCGGTGCTGTTCGGCGGCAAGCCGGTCATTATCGACTGCCCCAAGGAGGCGGATTTCAAGCTTACGGCCGAACAGCTCGAAGCGGCGATCACGCCGAAGACCAA
>JAGLED010000032.1 GCA_023145215.1 Rhodospirillales bacterium
GAAATCGAGCCGGATATTACCGAAACCGGCTCAGACGAGTTGGATATGCTCGTCGAACGATTGCGCTGGCTTTATTACGACGCCCCGGTTGGCATTGCGTTCGTCGATATGGATGGAAACATCAGCGGCTGTAACACTGCCTTCCGGCGCCTGCTGGGCTTTAAGTCCGATGACGATGTCTCGCAACCGTTCGCCGACCTGATCGCGCGCGAGGACCGGGACGAAGTTCAGGGGGCCCTATCAAAATCGATCATGGGGGTCGGGCACGGGGCGCACATGGAAGCCCGTCTCGACCGTGCCGACGGCAAGGATTTGTCCGTCAGTCTGTCGATAGCGGGCGTTTCGGATGCGAACGGCGAAACGACCGGTCTCGTCTTGCACTTTACCGACACCACCGAGCATCGGAATTTGGAAGTGCAGTTTACCCAATCGCAGAAAATGCAGGCGGTGGGGCAACTCGCGGGCGGTGTTGCGCACGACTTCAACAACCTGCTGACGGCAATGATCGGTTTCTCGGATCTTTTGCTGACACGGCACGGGCCTGACGATCCGGACTTCGCCGATATCATGCAGATCAAGCAGAACGCAAACCGGGCCACCAATCTGGTGCGACAACTTCTGGCATTTTCGAGAAAGCAGAAACTGGAGCCCGAGGTCATGGACGTGACCGAGGCGCTGGGCGACCTCTCCAACCTGCTCGGCCGTCTGATCGGCGAGCGGGTCGAACTTAGCATGAACCACGGCCGCAACCTGGGGCCGGTGCTGTTCGACAAAGGACAATTCGATCAGGTCATCATCAATCTCTGCGTCAACGCGCGTGATGCGATGCCGGGCGGCGGCACCATCAGCATTTCAACGAAATCCGAGAATCTCGATCAGCCGACACCCAAGGGTCACGAGATTCTGCCGGCCGGTCCATATGTGACAATCACCGTCGCCGACAGCGGGACCGGCATTGCCAAGGAAAACCTCGAGCGCATTTTCGAACCGTTCTTCTCGACCAAGGATGTCGGTGCGGGGACGGGGCTGGGGCTTTCGACCGTCTACGGTATCGTTCATCAGGCCGAAGGTTTCATCTTTGTCGACAGTGCGGTCGGCAAGGGCACGGCCTTCACCATCTATCTGCCGGTTCACAAGAGAGAGGGCGAGGCGAAGGCGAAGGTCGCGCAACCTGTGAAACCTGAAATCGAGGGCGATCTGACCGGACAGGGCGTCATTCTGCTGGTCGAGGACGAGGACGCGGTGCGCCTGTTCGGTGCCCGCGCGCTCCGCAACAAGGGCTACGAGGTGCTCGAGGCGACGGACGGCGAAACCGCCCTCGATGTCATCGCCAATGCCGACAAGAAGATCGACCTTATCATCTCCGATGTGGTCATGCCGGGGATGGATGGGCACACCCTGGTCAACCTGGCGCGACAGGAACTGGACGGCGTGAAAACAATTCTTATGTCGGGCTACTCGGAGGACGTGTTCCGGAATGGCCCGGATATGGATCCGGACATCGCGTTTCTCGGTAAGCCGTTCACCCTTAAGGGCCTCGCTGCCAAGGTGAAGGAAGTCCTGGAGGGGTAGGTCCCCCGGGTTCGTCGCTCTGATCGCGTTCAGGATGACGAATTCTCCCTGTGGCGTAGAAAAATCTCTCTGATCCACACATAGCCTTTTTCAGAAGTTTGAACGCATTGAACGCATATGTGACCGAAACTGTCACCCATGTGCTCTACGTTCATATGTATCGACGGCGTACCCGAGTCCCGGAAAAGGATGTGGAATCGGGATTTTCGGGGGACGGACGATTTGTCCGAAACGCCGGAACACAATCGGAACGATATTTAAAATTATCATTGTTAATCAGATATTTAAAATAAATCTGGACAATGAGAACAAAGAGAGTACAAATGACGACGTTGAAACAGGCAACCCAGTATGCAAAGAACGGAGACGAGAGATGAGCAACCCAGCCTTACGTGTCGTGGACAAGGATAGCGACGTGGATAAAAACAAAGCCCTGGACGCCGCTGTCAGTCAGATCGAACGGGCGTTCGGCAAAGGATCGATCATGCGCCTGGGCCAGCGCGAGGTGATGGAGGTCGCGAGCATCTCGACCGGTTCCATCGGCCTCGATATTGCGCTCGGTATCGGGGGCGTGCCGAAGGGCCGTATCGTCGAGGTTTACGGTCCGGAAAGCTCCGGTAAGACGACACTGGCGTTGCATGTGGTTGCCGAGGCCCAGAAGACCGGCGGCACCTGCGCCTTCATCGACGCCGAACACGCGCTCGACCCGTCCTATGCCAAGAAGCTTGGCGTCAACGTGGACGATCTCCTGATCTCGCAGCCGGATGCCGGCGAACAGGCGCTTGAAATCGCCGATACGCTGGTCCGTTCCGGCGCCATCGATGTCCTGGTGGTCGACAGTGTCGCCGCCCTCGTGCCGCGCGCCGAACTGGAAGGCGAGATGGGCGACGCCCACGTCGGCCTGCAGGCACGGCTCATGAGCCAGGCGCTCCGCAAGCTGACTGCGTCGGTTGCGCGCTCCAACACGCTGATCATCTTCATCAACCAGATTCGGATGAAGATCGGCGTCATGTTCGGCAGCCCGGAAACGACGACCGGCGGCAACGCCCTCAAGTTCTATGCCTCGGTACGCCTCGACATCCGTCGTATCGGCGCCATCAAGGACCGCGACGAAGTGGTGGGGAACCAGACCCGCGTCAAGGTCGTGAAGAACAAGGTCGCGCCGCCGTTCAAGCAGGTCGAATTCGACATCATGTACGGTGAAGGCATCTCCAAGATGGGCGAACTGCTCGATCTGGGTGTCACCGCCGGCATTGTTGAAAAATCCGGTGCCTGGTTCTCGTTCGAGAGCGAACGTCTCGGCCAGGGCCGTGAAAACTCCAAGACCTTCCTGCGCGAGAACCCGGAATACGCCAAGAAGATCGAGAACATGATCCGCCAGAATGCCGGTCTGCTGTCCGACGAAATGATGACCGGTCCGGAAAATCCCGAAGAAGCTGAAGCTGCCGAAGAGGGTGGCGAGGAAGCGGCGGTCGAGTGACCGTTTAACCCGAAATCGTCATTCCGGTTAAACCCGGAATCCAGCCATCGCCCGACTGGACCCCGGCTCATGCCGGGGTGACGTTTTTCAGGGGCAGGGGGCTTCGGGCTGCTGTCCCTCGACACATGCCCGCCTAACCGCTAAAACCTTGCGTCCACCTCGGAAATCACCATTTCTTGAGGCATGAACAGCTTGTCCGGAGCCTGGTTTTAAGAGCATGCAGACAGTCAACGATATCCGCCGCGCGTTCCTCGATTATTTCGCTGCCAACGGTCACGAGATCGTGGCGTCGTCGCCGCTGGTGCCGCGGAACGACCCGACGCTTATGTTCACCAACGCCGGCATGGTGCAGTTCAAGAATGTCTTCACCGGCAACGAGACGCGTCCTTATAACCGCGCCGTGACGTCGCAGAAATGCGTGCGCGCCGGGGGCAAGCACAACGACCTGGAGAACGTCGGTCACACGGCGCGCCACCACACGTTCTTCGAGATGCTCGGCAACTTTTCGTTCGGTGACTACTTCAAGGAATTGGCGATCGAACTCGCGTGGAACCTGGTTACCAAGGAATTCGGTCTGCCGGAGGAAAAGCTTCTGGTCACCGTGCACTCGTCGGACGAGGACGCGGCCGAACTCTGGAAAAAGATCGCCGGACTTCCCGACAGCAAGGTGATCCGCATCCCGACGTCCGATAACTTCTGGGCCATGGGCGACACCGGTCCATGTGGCCCGTGTTCGGAAATTTTCTTCGATCACGGCGATCACATTCCGGGCGGCCCGCCGGGTTCGCCCGATGAAGACGGCGACCGCTTCATCGAAATCTGGAACCTCGTGTTCATGCAGTTCGAGCAGGTGACGCTGGACGAACGCGTGGATCTGCCCAAACCGTCCATCGACACCGGCATGGGGCTTGAGCGGATTTCCGCCGTCATGCAGGGCACCCATGACAACTACGAAACGGATATGTTCAAGACGCTGATCGCGGCGTCGGCGGACACGTCGGGCACCGATCCGAAAAGCGTGTCGCACCGGGTCATCGCAGATCACCTGCGTGCCAGTTCGTTCCTCATCACGGACGGCGTTTTGCCGTCGAACGAGGGCCGCGGTTATGTGCTTCGACGTATCATGCGCCGTGCCATGCGTCATGCGCACATGCTGGGGTGCAACGATCCGCTGATGTTCCGTCTCGTGCCGACCCTGGTTCGTGAGATGGGCGACGCCTATCCGGACCTCAAGCGTTCGGAGCCGCTGGTGACGGAGACCCTCAAGCTCGAAGAAACCCGCTTCAAGCAGTTGCTCGACCGCGGTCTCAAGCTGCTGGACGACGCGACCGATGGCATGGACGCCGGCGCGACGCTCGATGGTGAAACCGCTTTCAAACTCTACGATACATACGGCTTCCCCCTCGATCTTACGCAGGATGCGCTCAAAGCACGCGAAATCGCCGTCGACGAAGACGGTTTTAACGCCGCCATGCAACGCCAGAAGGAAGAAGCCCGCAAAGCCTGGGCCGGGTCCGGCGACGCCGCGACCGATGCGGTCTGGTTCTCTGTCCGCGATGACGTCGGCGCGACCGATTTCCTGGGTTATGACACCGAAAGCGCGGAAGGCCGCGTCGCCGCGCTCGTCGTCGACGGCAAAACGGCAAACGAGACCGGCGCCGGGACGGAAGTTTCCGTCGTTCTCAACCAGACGCCGTTCTACGGCGAAAGCGGTGGCCAGATGGGTGACGTCGGTACGATTACGACCGAGGACGCCGTCATCACGATCACCGATACGCAAAAGCGCGTCGACGATCTTCACGTGCACATCGGCAAGGTCGAAAAGGGCACGGTCAAGGTCGGCGACGAGGCGCGTCTGGAAGTCGATCACGACCGCCGCTCGCGGCTGCGCGCCAATCACTCGGCGACGCACCTGCTGCACGAGGCGCTACGCCGCCACCTGGGCGATCATGTGACGCAGAAAGGCTCTCTCGTGGCCCCTGACCGGCTCCGCTTTGACATCTCTCATCCGAAGGCGGTCGCGGGCGATGAGCTGATTGCCGTCGAAAACGATGTGAACCAACAGATTGCCGTGAATGCTGACGTGACGACGCGCCTGATGGACCCGGAAGCTGCGGTTGAGGCGGGCGCCATGGCGCTGTTCGGTGAGAAATACGGCGACGAGGTGCGTGTCGTTTCGATGGGTGCCGATCCCGACGACGATTTCTTCTCGACAGAACTCTGCGGCGGCACGCATGTGAAACGCACCGGCGATATCGGGGTCTTCAAGATCCTCTCCGAAGCTGCGGTGGGCTCCGGCGTGCGCCGTATCGAGGCGGTGACCGGTGCGGGCGCCCGCGCTTATTTCGCGGAGACCGAAAAAGCGCTCAACGAAGCGGCCAAGGAGCTTCGCAGTCAGCCGGCCGATGTGCCGGCCCGCGTCAAATCTTTGCTCGAGGAACGCCGCAAGCTGGAACGCGAGTTGGCCGACGCCCGTAAGAAGCTCGCCATGGGTGGCGGCGGTCAGGCGGCCAACGATAGCGGTGCCGCAGTCGAGGAGATCAATGGCGTGAAATTCTCGGGCCGC
The DNA here is from genome assembly GCA_023145215.1 of Rhodospirillales bacterium. Taxonomy (GTDB): domain Bacteria; phylum Pseudomonadota; class Alphaproteobacteria; order Rhodospirillales; family Casp-alpha2; genus UBA4479. Next base: position 5,619 of record JAGLED010000032.1, read on the forward strand.
GTGCTCGACGGTGTGCCGGCGAAGGAACTCAAGGGCCTCGTCGACGATATTAAAAAGCAGATCGGTTCAGGTGTGGTCGCGGTCGTTTCCAACACCGACGGCAAGGCATCGCTGGTGGTTGGTGTGACCGACGATCTGACGGGCAAACTGGACGCGGTGGCCCTGGTGCGTGCCGGGTCCGAAGCGGTCGGCGGAAAGGGCGGCGGCGGCCGCCCGGACATGGCGCAGGCCGGCGGTCCGGATGGCAGCAAGGCTGCAGAAGCGTTGGCGGCCATCAAGGCGGCTGTCCAGTAACCGCCCTCTGAACAGCTACTCCGCGAAATAACGCCCGGGCGTCCGGCCGAGCGCGCGCCGGAACATGGCGATGAACGCGCTCTGGGATGCATAACCCAGATCGAAGGCGACGGCGGTCACACTCTCGCCGCGGGCAAGCCGGGCAAGTGCAGCCAACAATTTCACCTGTTGGCGCCATTGCCCGAACGTCATGCCTGTTTCGCGGCTGAAAAGCCGGGCAAGCGTGCGTTCGCTGGCACCCAGTTCCTGCGCCCAGTCCTGAAGCGTTCTCCTGTCCGACGGGTCGTCCATCAGTGTGTCGGTGATTTTTCGAGCCCGCTTGTCAGTGACCATCGGCAGGTGAAGGGGCGCAATCGGTAATCCTTCAATCCGGTCCAAGAGGACACGAACAAGCCGTGCGTCGGCACTGTCGGCGGGCGGGTCGTCCGCGATCCCCATCGCCGCGATGATCAGTTCGCGCATCAGCGGCGATACGGTGACCACGCAGCACTTGTCCGGCAGCCCCTGAAGCGCGTCCGGGCGGATATAGAGGGAGCGCATGGAGAGCGGTGTGCCCTGCGCCTGGACGTGATGTGAGACGCCGGGGGGAATCCATACCGCGCGCTGCGGCGGCACGACCCAGACACCGTTTTCGGTCGTTACCCGCATGACGCCGCGGACGGCATATAAAAGCTGGGCACGGTCGTGGGCGTGCCAGTCGATGATATGGTCGGCCGGGCATTCACGCGGCCGGGCAAGGATGACGCCTTGACCCCGGTCGATATCGGGGATGGGCGGCAGAATACGGTCATGCGCCGTCATGAACTTGTCCGTTCCTCGTTATTTATTGTCATTATGACCCATATTAGCCGTCTGGGGGCGCTGGTAAAGTCTTCGAAAATTGCTGATATATGCTGTCATAACCAAGGACCTTTTCGATGACGCAAGGCGGATTGTTCAAGGACGGCTTGAAAAGCCGTGAGGTTTTTCTCGTGCTGACGGCGATCGCCATGCCGATCTCGTTTTCCACGTGGCAGGCGCTGTTCAACAACTTCGCCCACGACATGGCGAATTTGCAGGGCGACGGCGTCGGCTTCATCCAATCGTTCCGTGAAGTGCCAGGCTTTCTGAGTTTCACCGTCATCATGCTGCTCATTTGGTTCCGCGAGCAGCGGTTCACCGTCGCGTCGCTGGCAATCCTCGGTATCGGCACCATGATTACGGGCTTCTACCCGTCGTTCTGGGGGCTGATGATGACGACATTCGTAATGTCGGTCGGCTTCCATTATTTCGAGAGCCTGCACCAGTCCCTGACTTTGCAGTGGATCGACAAGAAGTCCGCCCCCGAAGTGATGGGCAAGATCGTCAGCGCGCGCTCGTTCGCGGCGCTTATCTCGTTCGGCATCGTATATCTGATGCTGGACGCGGCGGGGTTCGACCTGAAATGGGTGTATCTGATCGGCGGCGGCGTTACGCTCGCCATAGCGCTTTACGCGTGGTTCGGGTTCCCGGAGTTCAAGGCCACCGTCGAACAGTCGAAACAAATCGTCATTCGCAAGCGTTACTGGCTGTGGTACGCGCTGGTGTTCATGTCCGGAGCCCGGCGGCAGATTTTCGTCGTCTTCGCGGGTTTCCTGATGGTCCAGAAGTTCGGCTTTTCCGCCGGTCAGATGAGCCTGATGTTCCTCGCCAATATGGCGATGACGATCTATCTCGCACCCAAGATCGGACGCCTGATCGGGCGTATTGGCGAACGCCGTATGCTGATCATCGAGTACACCGGCCTGGTCGTCGTCTTTACCGGTTATGCCTTTGCGTCCGAAGCCTGGATGGGCGTCATACTGTACATCGTCGATCACGTGTTTTTCGCCATGGCGATCGCTATCAAGACCTATTTCCAGAAGATCGCCGACCCCGCCGATATTGCATCGTCGTCAGGGGTAAGCTTCACGATCTCGCATATCGTCGCGATCGTCATTCCGGCCGCCTTCGGGTTCCTCTGGCTAACGTCGCCTGCGTATGTTTTCCTGTCGGGAACGGCGATGGCGGCAGTCTCGCTCGTGCTCGCGTTCATGGTCCCGCGTGACCCCGAACCCGGCAACGAGTCGCTGATCTTCCGCATACTGCCGAAACCACAACCGGCGGAATGACGCCACCGGCATATCGGAAGGCAGATGACGAAACGTTTCGAAGGCACGAAGACTTACGTTGCAACGGAAGACCTGATAGTGGCGGTGAACGCCGCGGTCGGGCTAGAGCGCCCGCTTCTGGTCAAGGGTGAGCCCGGCACCGGCAAGACCGTACTCGCGGAAGAGATCGCCGAGGCCTTGGGCGCGCCGCTGATCCCGTGGCACATCAAGTCGACCACTAAGGCGCAGCAAGGGCTTTATGAATACGACGCGGTGGCGCGACTCAGGGACAGCCAGTTGGGCGATGAGCGGGTGCACGATATCTCGAACTACATCGTGCAGGGAAAATTGTGGGAAGCATTCGAAAGCGAACAGCGCCCGGTCCTGTTGATTGACGAAATCGACAAGGCCGATATCGAGTTTCCGAACGACCTTCTGCTCGAGATCGACCGGATGGAGTTCCACGTCTACGAAACGAAGAAAACGATCAAGGCGAGAAACCGGCCCATCGTCGTCATCACGTCGAACAATGAAAAGGATCTGCCGGACGCATTCCTGCGCCGCTGCTTCTTCCACTACATCAAGTTCCCGGACGAAGACACCATGCGTGCGATCATCGACGTACACTTCCCGGATGTGCAAAAGCGCCTGGTGAAGCGGGCGCTGGAGGTGTTCTACGAGCTTCGCGACGTGCCGGGCCTCAAGAAACGCCCATCGACGTCGGAACTGCTCGACTGGATCAAGCTACTGATGATCGAGGAGATCCCGCCTGAAGTCCTCAAATCCGGCGATCAGAAAGACCTGATCCCGCCGCTCTATGGCGCACTGTTAAAGAATGAGCAGGACGTCCACATGCTGGAACGCCTGGCGTTTCTTAATCGCCGCGAAGGGCGGTGAATAGGCACGGCGATTGGCGTTTCCCTGCAAGCGTGCTTTCATAGAAGGCGATGGATAAGTACCTCGACCCAGCCAGGTTAGAGCAACTCGCGCTTCAAGCGTGGGACTGGCTATTGGCTCATGTCTTTATCTGGCCGACCGCGGTGCAGGCGGCGATCGTCGTCGGCGCCATGCTGCTGGCGAAGGTCATTGCGCCGCATCTCGCCAAGCTGATTGAGCGCACTGCCGACCATCCGCGATGCCCGGGCTGGCTTAAACACAAGGTTCGCGCGCAGGCGGCGCTCAGCTTTGCGTTCGTGTGGCTGGTGATCCAGTGGTTCACGGTGTTCGCCGCGATCGGTGCCGAATGGCCGCACCGCCTGATGGAAAGCGTGGTCTCGCTTCTGACGGCGTGGGTCGTGATCCGATTTGCATCGAGCTTTATCCGCGATCCCGGCTGGTCACGGACGCTGGCGGTCGTTGCCTGGTCGGTCGCGGCGCTCAATCTGGTCGGATTACTAGATCCGACGATACGGACGCTCGACAACATGGGGCTGAACATGGGCGACGTGCGGTTGTCCGTGCTCGGGATCATCAAGGCCGGTCTCGTGCTGATGGTGCTGCTTTGGGTCGCGGGCGCGATCAGCCGCATCATCGAACACAGGCTCGACAGTTCATCGACCTTATCGCCGTCGGCGCGCGTGCTGCTGGGCAAGTTCACCAAGGTCATTCTGATCGTTATTGCCATCCTGGCAGCGCTGGAAAGCATCGGCATCGACCTGACCGCGCTTGCGGTGTTCGGGGGGGCCGTCGGCCTCGGGATCGGTTTCGGCCTGCAGAAGGTGATCTCGAACCTGATATCGGGCGTCATTCTCTTGATGGATAAATCGGTGAAGCCGGGCGACGTCATCGCCATCGACAACACGTTCGGTTGGATCAATCGCTTAAGTGCGCGTTACGTCTCGCTGATTACGCGGGACGGCACCGAGCACCTGATCCCGAACGAGGACCTGATCAGCCAGCGGGTCGAGAACTGGTCCTATTCGGACAGCCTGATCCGTCTCAAGCTGCCGATCGGGGTCGCATACGAATCCGACGTCCCGCTGGCGATGAAACTGGCCGTCGAATCGGCGGAGGGTGTCGAGCGCGTGCTCGAAAGTCCTGCGCCGGTGTGCCGCTTGATGGAGTTCGGCAGTGATTCCGTTAACCTGGAGTTGCGCGTCTGGATCAATGATCCGCAAAAAGGTGTCGCCAACGTGCAGTCCGATGTTCTGCTGAACGTCTGGAATTCCTATCACGAACACGGGGTTGAATTTCCGTTTTCACAGCGCGACCTTCACATCAAGTCCGCCATTCCTCTTAGGGTCCAGATGGTCAACAAGGAAAACCCGGACGGCGACGAAAACTGATGTTCATCGATTTTTTCCTCAAGCTCCGCGATACCGGCGTGCCGTGCTCGCTCCGGGAATACCTGACGCTGATCGAGGCCGTCGAGGGCGGATACGCCGAGTTCGATATCGAGGGGTTCTACTACCTGAGCCGGTCGGCGATGGTGAAGGACGAGCGTCATCTCGACAAATTCGACCGCGTTTTCGGTGAGGTCTTCAAGGGATTGGAACCCGTCGAGGGTGATAATGCGAAGGCCCACGAGATCCCGGAAGAGTGGCTGCGCAAGCTGGCCGAGAAACTCCTGACGGAAGACGAGAAGAAACATATCGAGGCGCTGGGCGGCTGGGACAAGCTGATGGAGACGCTGAAGAAGCGGCTCGAAGAACAGCGCAAGCGCCACCAGGGCGGCTCCAAATGGATCGGTACGGCCGGCACATCGCCGTTCGGCGCTTATGGATACAATCCGGAAGGGATGCGTATCGGCCAGGACGGCAACCGCAACTTCCGTGCCGTGAAGGTGTGGGACAAGCGCGAATTCAAGAACCTGGATGACACGCTCGAACTGGGCACGCGCAACATCAAGGTCGCCCTCAGGCGGCTACGCAAGTTCGCCCGCGAAGGCGCACCGAGCGAGCTCGACCTCGAAGGTACCATCCGCGGCACGGCGAAGAAGGGGTATCTGGACCTTCACATGCGGCCGGAGCGCCACAACGCAGTCAAGGTGCTGCTGTTTTTCGACGTCGGCGGGTCGATGAACCCGCATATCCGCGTGATGGAGGAGCTGTTCTCCGCGGCGCGCGGCGAGTTCAAGCACATGGAATATTTCTACTTCCACAACTTCCTGTACGAACGGGTCTGGCGTGACAATCGCCGCCGTCACTCGAACACCGTGCCGACGTGGGATGTGCTCAGGACCTATCCGCACGACTATAAGGTGATCGTCGTCGGAGATGCGTCGATGAGCCCGTACGAAATCGCCATGCCCGGCGGCAGCGTCGAACACTGGAACGAGGAAGCGGGCGCTGTGTGGCTGCAGCGGCTGTTGCGGGTCTACCCGAAGACGATCTGGCTGAATCCCGTCAAACGGGACTGGTGGGACCATACGCAATCCGTCGGTATGGTCCGCGAACTGATGGAGGACCGGATGTTCCCGCTCACCCTCGACGGGCTCGAGGGCGCGATGCGGGAACTTTCCAGGTAATTACTGAACGTCCGCGGCAACCCGCAGCGTGATGATCTTGTCCGGGTCCTGAACCAGCCCGTTCTGGGAGTCGTCGCCTTTCTTGATGGCGTCGACGTATTCCATCCCGTCGATGACTTCACCCCAGATCGTGTACTTGCCGTCTAGCCACTCGCTGGGCGCGTACATGATGAAGAACTGGCTATCGGCGCTGTTCGGGTTCTGGGCGCGCGCCATGCCGACGGTGCCACGGTAGAAGCGCTCGAATTTCGTGAATTCGGCCGGAATGTTCTGCCCGGAACCACCGGTGCCGTTCCCGTCGGGATCCCCGGTCTGCGCCATGAAACCGTCGATGACGCGGTGAAATGTCAGCCCGTCATAGAATTTCTGACGCACCAGTTCCTTGATGCGTGCCACGTGCTTGGGCGCGATATCGGGGCGCATCTCGATGACGACGCGGCCGTCCTCGAGTTGCATGTAAAGCGTGTTTTCAAGATCGGCGGCGGATGCTTTGTCGGTCATGGCAAATATTGTGAAGAGCGCGAGAACGGCAGTGCCCAGAAGGCGGCGCATTTCAGTCTCCTATTCCGTTTTAGGGCAGGGCCCGGTTCAACTGTCCGATGGTGTTCTGCCCGACGCCACCGGGAGCGTCAAGACTGCCAAGTATTACAAATCCTTGAGGTCGAACTGCTTGAGGATTTCGGCAGCAGCGTCGGCTGCGGTGCGCTTCCCCGACCGGACATCTTCTTCCATTTCTTGGCCAAGGCTGCCTTTCTTGCGGACCGCGGCCAGCAGGGTCGACGTGACCTCTTCCCACATCCAGCTTGCCGCCTGTTCGGCGCGCCGCTCGTCGATCAGACCGGCCTCGGTCATGGTGTCGCGGTAGGCCTCGATTTTCTCCCATACCTCCGGGATGCCGTTACCCGTATGTGCAGAGCAGCGCATCACCTCCGGTTTCCAGACAGCGTTGCCGCCCCCCAGCATCCTGAGCGCGGACCAGTAATCCTGATAAGCCCGGTTCGCGGCTTTCTGGAGATCGCCGTCGTTCTTGGTGACCACCAAAAGGTCGGCCATTTCGACGATGCCTTTCTTGATCCCCTGGAGGTCGTCGCCGCCCCCCGGCGCGACCAGCAGAACGAACATGTCGACCAGATCGGCCACGGCGTATTCCGACTGCCCGACGCCGACCGTCTCGACCAGCACTACGTCGAAGCCCGCGGCCTCGACCGCCATGATGGTTTCGCGGGTCCGTCTGGCGACCCCGCCGACAGATCCGCCCGACGGCGATGGGCGGACGTAAGCGCCCGGGTGGCGGGCGAGTTTTTCCATCCGGGTCTTGTCACCCAGGATCGAGCCGCCGTGCTTGGGGCTGGACGGGTCGACCGCCAGGACGGCGACCTTGTGGCCCTGTTCGACGACATGCAAACCGAACGTTTCGATAAAGGATGATTTTCCAACGCCCGGCACCCCGGAAATGCCGATGCGGATCGATTTGCCGGCTTCGGGCAATAATCGGGCGATGGCCTCGCTGGCTTCGCTGCGATGGTCGGTGCGCGTTGATTCGATCCGGGTAATCAGGCGGGCCAGCGCGCGGCGATCGCCCTCAAGCACGCCGTTCGCGAGTTGATCGGTATCGCTCACGTCTTCTTCCGTTTCTTTTTCGCTTGCTGGGTGTCGGCGGTTTTCTTCTCGTCGAAGGAAGAGCCGAAGGTATGCATCGCCATGACAATGAGCTTTTCGCGCTGCTCTTCGGGCAAGTCGTTCAAAAGCCGCGACTTGTCGTCGTGAATCGCCAATGCCTGCTCAATCAGCTGGGCACGGCCGGGCGGCAGGTTCTTTTTGCGTTCCAGCTCCTGGGACGCGCTGTCGATCGCCTGACGAACCAGGGTTTCCGGGAGGATGTCATCGTCGTCCGTGGCTGGCGCGGGCGGCGCGGCATCCGGCTTTGGAAGGCGTTCGCCGCGCTTTACCGCCTCGATTGCGTCCAATTTGTCACGCGCGCTTTTGTCGATGAAAATCGATAGCAGCGCACGTTTTAGAAACTTGCCGGCCATGCCGTTCGCACCCCGATGTGGTGGCGGGCGAACGCAACAACACGCTTGCGCCCACGAATCATTTAAGCAACGGTAAGACTGTGAATTTTCCTTGTAAACGCCGATCTCCGCTAGCCAACGTGCGCGGCACAGACATAAAGTGTGATTGATGAGACGTAACCGAGACGCAAAGATCGTCGCGACACTGGGGCCCGCCAGTAGTACCGAAGCGCAGATTTCCCAGCTGTTCGAAGCGGGGGTGGATGTTTTTCGGATGAATTTTTCGCACGGCGAGCATGAGGGACATCGCGAGCGCTATAACATCGTTCGCGGCCTGGAACAGAAGTACGGCCGGGCCGTCGCGATCTTACTCGATTTGCAGGGGCCGAAACTCCGCGTCGGCGACTTCGAAGGCGGCAGCGTAA
>JAGLED010000033.1 GCA_023145215.1 Rhodospirillales bacterium
GGAGGCGACTTCGAAGGCGGCAGCGTCGAGCTCAAGAGCGGCCAGAAATACCGCCTCGAAGCCAAGCAGCAAATTGGCAGTGCCGAAGTGGCCTGTTTGCCGCACCCGGAAGTTTTTGATGCGCTCGAGCCGGGCACAGACTTGTTGCTGGACGACGGGCGTTTGCGCCTCAAGGTGCTTGAACACGGTCATGATTGGGCCGAAACGCAAGTCGTGATCGGCGGCGAACTCTCGAATCACAAAGGCCTCAATGTGCCGAGCGTGATCCTCGACGTGAGCCCGCTAACGCCGAAGGATATCGAAGACATGCGTTTCGGCCTCGATCTGGGGGTCGATTTCGTGGGCTTGAGCTTCGTGCAGCGCCCGGAAGATATTGCCGAGGCGAAAAAGATGATCGCCGGCCGTGCGCACGTGATTTCCAAGCTGGAGAAACCCCAGGCGCTGCATCGCCTGGACGAGATTGTCGATCTCTCCGACGCGATCATGGTAGCGCGCGGGGACCTGGGCGTCGAAGTGCCGCCCGAAGACGTGCCGCTTTTGCAGAAACGCATCCTTCGTGCCTGCCGGCGCGCCGGCAAGCCGGTCATCGTGGCGACGCAGATGCTGGACAGCATGATCCACGCACCGACACCGACACGCGCCGAAGCGTCTGACGTTGCAACCGCCATATACGACGGCGCCGACGCGGTGATGCTGTCGGCGGAAACGGCGGTTGGCGATTACGCCATGGAAAGTGTTGCGATGATGGACCGCATCATCCAACGCGTCGAAAAGGATTCGGTCTATCGCGAGATGCGCGAGAATGAACGCCGCGCGCCCGAAGCGACGGCTGCGGATGCGATCACGGCGGCAGCCCGGCAAGTCGCCGACACGATTTCCGCGGCCGCGGTGGTAACCTTCTCGACAACCGGGTCGACGACGATCCGCGCCGCACGCGAGCGTCCGGTGGTTCCGATCCTGGGGCTGACACCCCGGGTCGACACGGCGCGCCGTTCGGCCCTTATTTGGGGCGTTCATTCGGTGCAGACGCAGGATTGCCACACGTTCCGCGAAATGGTCACCAAGGCGATCCATGCCGCCAAGACGGAAGGCTTCGCTGAACCGGGTGATCCTATCGTCATTACCGCAGGTGTGCCTTTCGGCACCCCCGGGGCGACCAATATTCTGCGTATCGCCTGGGTCGAATAGGGCGTCTGGATGAGCCAGACGACCGATGGTCCGGTTGGTGGTCCAGCACCACTTCCCGACCGCACGGCCCTGATCGGCGGTTTCTACGCCGTCGGTGCATTCGGCACGTGGGGCGTGTTGCCGATCTACTTCAAGATCATGGAGGCGACGCTACCGGCCGAAATTCTGGCGCATCGGATTGTCTGGTCGGCGATCCTGGTCGGGCTGATGCTCAAGTTTCTTGGACGCTGGCGGGAAGTCCTGGCGATCCTTGAAAACCGGCGGCTGCTGATGTGGCTCTGCGTGTCGTCGCTGTTGTTGTCCGGGAACTGGATGCTGTTCATTTGGGCGGTGACCAACGGCCACATCCTGCAGGGCAGCCTGGGCTATTACATCAATCCGATGGTGAACGTGGTGCTTGGCGTGCTGCTGTTGGGCGAGCGACTGTCGCATGCACAGTGGGTCGCGGTCGGCTTGTCCGCCGCCGGCGTCGGCGTGCTCGCGCTCGGCGTCGGAGAGTTCCCTTGGATCGCGGTATCCTTGGCGCTCCTGTTCGGGTTCTACGGTTATGTGCGAAAGACGGCACCGGCCGGCGCGGCGACGGGATTGTTCGTGGAGACACTCGTGGTCGTCTTGCCGGCACTCGGATATCTCATGTACCTCGGGTGGAATGGCGTCGGGGCATTCGGGGCCACCTCCGTTTCGTATGATCTGTTGCTCGTCTTCGGCGGCGTGATCACCGCTTCGCCGTTGATCATGTTCACAGCAGCGGCCAGGCGTCTTCGTTACGCGACTGTTGGTTTGTTCCAGTATCTGGCGCCCACGATGCAGTTTCTGGTCGCCGTCTTTCTATACGACGAGGTGTTCACTGACGCACACAAGATCACGTTCTGCATGATCTGGCTGGCGTTGGCGATATATTCCGCCGACACGTTCATGGGGCGGAGGCGGGCCGTATGATTGCCGACCTCGCCCGAATTCTGCTTGATGTCGTAACCCCCGTTGCCGTCTGCGCAGCCGTTGGGTTTGTCTGGGCGAAAAAGAAGCAGCCGTTCAACAGCGAGATGGTGACCCGTCTGGTATCCAACGTCGGGGTGCCCTCGCTGGTCTTTTCCACACTCGTCAATGTCGACGTCGGTGGCGGGCTGTTCATGGAAATGGCATTGGCGGCATTCGTCACCAGCGTGTTCTTTTTTGCGATCGGCTGGGCGATCCTGAAACTGACAGGTTTGCCGATACGCACGTACCTGAATCCGATTGCCTTTGCGAATACCGGAAACATGGGCTTGCCGCTCTGTCTTTTGGCATTCGGCGAGGAGGGGCTTGCGCTAGGCATCGCTTATTTCGTGGTCAACGTCATCCTGTTGCTGACGGTCGGAATCGCGGTTGCATCGAACGAGTACAATTTCAGGGATGTCGTCAAACGGCCGTTCATTTATGCGCTTATCGCGGCGGGCGTGTTCGTCGTCGGCGAAATAGAAGTGCCGAAAGCGGTGATGTCGACGACCAAGTTGCTGGGGAACTTTTCGATACCGCTGATGTTGATCACGCTCGGATATTCTCTGGCGACGTTGCAGATCGTTAGCGCCAAACGCGCCGCGTTTATATCTTTCTGCCGGTTGGGGGTTGGCATTCCCGTCGGCTTCGGATCGGCGATGTTGTTCGGTTTCACGGGCGCGGCGTACGGCACGCTGGTATTGATGTGCTCGATGCCGGTCGCCGTGATCACGTTCCTGCTTGCGGAAAGCTACGGCGCCGATGGAAAAGCCGTCGCGGGCGCGGTCATTATCTCGACATTGGCGTCGTTCGCCGTCATGCCCGCGCTTTTATGGGTGCTGATGGGCTAAGGGTTATTCCGCCGCTTGCGGCGCGCGGCCCGGGTCGCGGAACGTTGCGATCAGGTCCTCTTCACACGCCTTAGCCGCCTTTACATTCGCCTCTTTGACGTGCCCGAAACCGCGCATGCGCATCGGCAGGCCGGCCAGTTGCAGGGCGGCGGCGTGATTTTTGGCGCTCAGGTTGTCGGCGATTTCGGCAAGCTGCTTCTCGTAATCCGCTATCAGCTGACGCTCCATTTTGCGTTCCGTGCTGTATCCGAAGATATCGAACGCCGTCCCACGAAGCCCCTTGAGCCCTGCCAGGAAACGGAACGCCGACATGATCCAGGCGCCGTATTCCTTTTTCTTCAAGTGTCCGGTGTCCGGATCGCGCTCGGCAAGCAACGGGGGCGCAAGGTGGAACTTGATATTGCCGCCATCGGCAAACGTCTCGCGCACGGCTTTCTCGAACCGGCCGTCGGTATAGAGCCTGGCGACTTCGTATTCATCCTTGTAGGCCATCAGCTTGAACAGGCCCCGCGCGACTGCCTCCGTCAGGGCGGTGGAGCCGGGAACGGCCTGTTTTTCGGCGGCTCTGATGCGTTCGATCCAGTCCGCGTAACGGTTGGCGTATGCCTTGTTCTGATACGCGGTCAGATCGGCGATGCGGCGTTCGATGAAGCCTTCCAGTTCGAACGCCTTCGGTTTGTCGTCGTAGCGGCCGACGACCGCCTCGACGGCGTTCATGTCGTGTGCCGCGCGGCGGCCCCAGAGCAATGCCTGCTTGTTGAATTCGACGGCGACGCCGTTCAGCTCGATCGCCCGCTCGATGGCTGCGACCGATACCGGCAACAGGCCTTTCTGGTAAGCGAACCCGACCAGCATCATGTTGGCGGCGATGGTGTCGCCGAGAAGTTTGCGGGCAAGCTGGCTCGCTTCGAAAAAGTCGACGGCGTTTTCGCCCGCCTCTTCGCGAAGCGTGCGCTTGATGCCTTCTTCCGGGAACATCATGTCCGGGTGCCGGGTGAAGTCGGCCGTCATGGTCTGATGCTCGTTCACAACCGCACGCGAATTGCCGGAGCGCAACTTGCCGAGCGTTTCCGGATCGGACGCGGAAACCATGTCGCAACCGAGCATCAGATCGGCGCCGCCCGCCGAGATGCGGACCGCATGGATATCGTGCGGCGCGGCGGCGAAACGAAGGTGCGAATAGACCATCCCGTTCTTCTGCGCGAGACCGGCAACGTCGAGCACGGACACGCCCTTTTGTTCCAGGTGCGCCGCCATGCCCAGGATCGCGCCGATGGTGACGACGCCCGTGCCGCCGATGCCGGTGACGACCACGTTATAGGGATCACTGAGATCGACGGTTGCGGGCTCCGGTAAAGCCGGGAAGGGCACGTCCCCTACGGCTTTCGGTTTTCTGACCTGTGTGTCCTCGACGGTGACGAAACTCGGGCAGAAGCCGTCCAGGCACGAATAGTCCTTGTTGCACGCCGATTGATCGATGGCGCGCTTGCGGCCGAGCTCGGTCTCTTTCGGCGTGACCGCGACACAGTTGGATGCGATGCCACAGTCACCGCATCCTTCGCACACATGTTCGTTGATGAAGACGCGCTTGGCCGGGTCCGGATAAAGCCCGCGCTTTCGGCGGCGGCGCTTTTCGGCGGCACAGGTCTGGTCGTAGATCAGCGCCGATACACCGTTCACGGTGCGCAGTTCGCGCTGCACGTGGTCAAGGTCGTCGCGATGATGGATGTCGACCCCGGGCGGGAAGCCGTAATTCAACGGGTACTTGTCGGGTTCGTCGGTGACGACGACGATCCGTTCCACGCCTTCGGCCCTGATCTGCTGGGCAATGATGGCGGGATTGAGCGCGCCGTCGTGGGTCTGTCCACCGGTCATGGCGACGGCGTCGTTATAGAGAATCTTGTACGTGATGTTCACGCCCGACGAGACGGCGGCGCGGATCGCCAACAGGCCCGAGTGGAAATACGTGCCGTCGCCCAGGTTGGTGAAGATATGCTGGGTTTCGGTGAAGGGAGCCTGACCGATCCAGTTCGCGCCCTCGCCACCCATGTGCGTGAAAGTGGAGGTCTCGCGATCCATCCAGATCGCCATGTAGTGACAGCCGATCCCGGCGGCGGCGCGCGAGCCTTCCGGCACGTTGGTCGATGTATTGTGCGGGCACCCGGCGCAGAAATATGGGATGCGTTTCATGTCCGGCGTACCGGATGCGAGCGATTGCTCTTTGCGCGTCAGGAATTCAAGCCGGTCCTTGATCCTGTCCGACGTGTGGAACTTCTCGATCCGCTTGGCGATGGCGCGCGCGATCATGGCAGGGGTTAACTCACCCGCCGACGGCAGAATCCACTCGCCGTTCTCATCGAACTTGCCGACAACCCGCGGGCGGACGTCTTCGCGCCAGTTGTAAAGCTGCTCTTTCAACTGGTTTTCGATGACGGCGCGTTTTTCTTCGACAACCAGGATTTCATCTAAACCTTCGGCAAAGTGCCGGGCGGATTCGCGTTCCAGCGGCCAGGGCATGGTGATCTTGAAAAGTCGGATACCGACTTCGGCGGCATGCTCCTCATCGATCCCCAGGTCTTCCAGTGCCTGAAGCACGTCCATATAGGCCTTGCCGGTCGCGCAAATCCCGAGCCTGGCTTGCGGATTGTCGATGGTGATCCGGTTGAGCTTGTTGGCGCGGGCGAAGGCGAGCGCGGCATAAATCTTGTGGCGGTGGAGCCGGCGTTCCTGATCGAGCGGCGCATCCGGCCAGCGGATGTGCAGGCCGTCTTCCGGCATTTCAAAGTCTTCGGGCATCACGAAGTCATAGAGATGGGGCCCGATATCGACGGATGCGGACGTGTCGATGTTGTCGGTGATGCACTTGAGCCCGACCCACAGACCCGAATAACGCGACATTTGAATGCCGATCAGTCCAAGCCGGAGGATCTCTTCCACGTTCGCCGGGTGCAAGAACGGGATCATCACATCCATGAACGCGTATTCGCTCTGGCTCGGGACTGTCGACGACTTGCACGCCGGGTCGTCACCGGCGAGGGCGAGGACACCGCCATGCGGAGCCGTGCCGGCCATGTTGGCGTGACGGAAGACGTCACCCGTGCGGTCGACGCCGGGGCCCTTGCCGTACCAGATTCCAAATACGCCGTCGTACTTGGCGCCTTCGAACATGTTGACCTGTTGAGAGCCCCAGAGGGCTGTCGCGGCGAGATCTTCGTTAACGGCAGGCTGGAATTTAATGTCGCTATCGCGGAGGAGGTGTCCGGCCTGGCCGAATTCCTGGTCCAGCCCACCCAGCGGCGAACCGCGGTAGCCGGTCACGAAACCCGCCGTATTGCGACCGTGCGCCCGGTCCAGCGCTTTCTGCATCAGCGTCAGGCGGACCAGGGCCTGAGTGCCGGTCAGATAGACACGGCCGTTTTCGAGCGTGTACTTGTCTTCAAGGGTCGCACGTATCAATGACATGTCTGCACCCGTACCTCCCATTGATTGAAAGGTAGTGTGCCTGTGCCCTTAGAACAATAGGTCATCTTTGCTGACCTATAGAACGCAAGAATCGTGCAACACGGGGACACGGGACGCGAACATCTATTCGCCTGAACCGATTGTGCGCGGAACATAATTCCGAGTGATTTCGCAGCCCTCAACGGTTATACCGGTCGAACTTTAGGATTCGAAGAGTAGTTGGTCGATGACTGTCCTCGTTACCGGCGTTGCCGGCTTCATTGGGTTTCATACGTGTCGGGCGCTGGCAGAACGCGGCGAACGGATCGTCGGCGTCGACATCGTCAATGACTATTATGACCCGGCGTTGAAGCGTGCGCGCCTGGCGGAACTGGATAAGCTGGACGGCTTTACCTTTGTCGAAGCGGATATTGCCGACAACGACGCGATGCAAGCGATTGCGAAGGCCCATCCCGATATCAAGCGGATCGTCAATCTGGCGGCGCAGGCCGGGGTGCGGTACTCGCTGATCAACCCCTTCGCCTATACCCGTTCCAATGTCGAAGGTCATCTGGTGATGCTGGAGACGGCCCGACATCTGAAAAATTGCGAGCACTTCGTCTATGCATCGTCGTCTTCGGTCTACGGGGCCAACAAGGAACTGCCGTTTTCCGTGGAAGAACGCGTCGACCAGCCGGTATCGCTCTATGCCGCAACCAAACGTGCCGGCGAACTGATGTCGCATTGCTATTCCCGGCTTTACGGGATTCCCGCGACGGGGCTTCGCTTCTTCACCGTATACGGTCCATGGGGGCGCCCCGACATGGCAGCCTGGATTTTCACCCGCAAGATTCTGGCGGGTGAGCCGATCGAGGTTTTCAACGAAGGCGACATGCGGCGCGACTTCACTTACATCGACGATATCATCAAGGGCGTGATGGCCGTTCTCGACCATGTTCCGGATGCGGACGTGCCGGAGCGGGTTTACAACCTGGGCAATCACCGGGCCGAGAAACTGACCGATTTCATCGCCACGCTTGAAGAGGCGCTCGGCAAGAAGGCGGAGGTGATCCTGAAACCGATGCAGCAAGGCGATGTGAAGGAAACATTCGCCGATATCGAGGCGAGTCGCCGTGATCTCGGTTTCGAACCCACCACGTCGATCAAGGAAGGTATTCCGCAGTTCGTCGACTGGTATCGCAATTACCACGGTAATCAAAGTGGCTGATGCGCCGGCGCCGGGAACATACGGCCAGATCCTTCCCCGCCATGTGATCCTGCTGATCTCGCTGGCGATGATCTGGGGAACCTCTTTCCTGGTGATTAAGATCGGCGTTCAGTACATGCCCGCGTTGCCGCTGACCGCGATCCGTCTGATCGCCGCGGCGTTGGCGATGGTAATCTTCGCGGCCCTGACGCGGACACGCTACCCGCGCGGCAGTGTGGCCTGGGCGTACTGTTTCGTGCTTGCGTTCTTCGGTAATAGCCTACCGTTCTTCCTGATTACATGGGGCGTCGACGGCATCGCCAGCGGCCGGGCCGCAATCCTGATGGCAGTTATGCCGCTCGCGACCTTGTTGCTGGCGCATTTCTTCACGCCAGGCGACCGACTTAAACCGCAGAAGCTTCTGGGGATATTGCTGGGGTTCGCGGGAATCGTCGTTCTCGTCGGGCCGGCGGCACTGAAGGGTCTGGGCGGCAGTTTGTTACACCAGCTTGCCGTCGCATCGGGGGCGGTCTGCTACGCCATTTCCGTGATCATCGTGCAGCGCATGCCGCCCGCGCCCCTGATTGGGCGCGCCGCGTTGATGCTGGTGTTCGCGGCCTTACAACTGGCCCCCATCGCTTTTTGGCTGTCAGGATGGACCATCCCTGAATTCTCGTTCGAGGGTTGGTGGTCGCCGCTCTATCTGGGGGTGCTCTCCACCGCGCTGGCGACGTTGATTCTTTTTAAGCTGTTGAGCGAGCGGGAAGCCTCGTTCGTGGCGTTCCAGAACTATCTTGTGCCCGTGTTCGGTGTTTTTTGGGGCGCGCTGTTGCTGAACGAGGATGTAAGCCTTCAAGCGGTTGCCGCTTTGGCGCTGATCTTATCCGGCATCTACGTCGCCAATCGCCGGCGCAGCGAATAACGAGACAAATCCGCAAAGACCCCTGACAGGGGCGCCGGTTACGGGCTATGAATGCTGCCTGAGACCGAGGGGAAGAAGAGATGTTCAAAGGGTTCGAGCAAAGCCGCATCGCCGTCGACGGCGTGAGCCTCAACGTTCGTTACGCGGGCGAAGGGCCGGCCGTCGTGCTTTTGCACGGGTATCCGCAGACGCACATCATCTGGCGTCATATCGCGCCGGCGCTAGCCGAGACACATACCGTCGTCGTGCCGGATACCCGGGGATATGGTGACAGCGACTGCCCGCCGTCGGATCCGGAACACCGGAATTATTCAAAGCGCACCATGGCCAACGATGTCGTGGCGTTGATGCATGCGCTGGGGCACGATGAGTTTTCGGTGATCAGCCATGACCGGGGCGCCAGGGTCGGTTACCGGCTTGCGCTCGACCACCCGGACCGGGTCGAACACTACATGTCCCTCGACGTCGTGCCGACCCACGAAATGTGGGTTTCCACCAACAAGGACTCGGCCTTGGGAAGTTTCCACTGGATGTTCCTGGCGCAGCCGGCGCCGCAGCCGGAAACCATGATCGGTTTCGACCCGGACGGATGGATCGCGTGGCTGCACAAAAGCTGGGCCGCACCGGACTTTACGTTCGAGCCGCATGCGATGGATGAGTATAAACGGGCGTTCCGAAATCCTGACGTGATCCGTGCCACTTGCGAGGATTACCGGGCGGGCGCTACATGCGACGACGAGGACGACGCCACAGACTTCAATGCCGGGCGAAAAATTCAGTGCCCGATCACGTGCTTATGGGGCGACGCGCGTGCCAAGGGCGGGCCGAAATCGAAAAGCCCGCTCGACATCTGGCGGAAGTGGGCGGCGTACGACGTGGACGGCGAGGGCATCGCCAACAGTGGTCACTTCCTGCCCGAGGAAGCGCCCGACGACGTCATACGCTGGGCCAAATCATTTCTCGACGGTAACGGTTAAGTGCTGCGATCGGACGCTGACGCCGACCTGATCAAGGGGGCGGCGTTTCTGGTCGCGGGGTTCACCGTCATTCCATTGATGGATGTGGCGGCAAAGGATCTCGGCGGGCAGGGCTATGCGCCGGTGCTGGTCGCGTGGGCGAGGTTCGCCTTGTCCGCTGTCCTATTGTCTCCGATTCTTTTTAAAACCGGCACTATCGGCCAAATGACGGGTCCCGGTTGGAAGATGCAGGTCTTCCGCGCTGTCATGTTGGCGTCGGCGACCGTCTTGTTCTTTTCGGCACTCGTGACGATGCCGATGGCCGATGCGCTTGCCGTCTATTTCGTCTATCCGTTTTTGATCACATTGCTTGCGCCGGTTTTGTTAAACGAGAAGGTGGGTATCCGGCGATTTTTGGCGGTGCTGATCGGGTTTTGCGGGTCGTTACTGATCATCCGTCCCGGATTTCAGGAAGTGCCGGCCGGGGTGTATTACGTGCTCGCAGCGTCCGTGTGCTTTGCGCTGTTCAATCTGCTGACCCGCCGACTGAGCGGCAGCAGCGATCCTTGGGTCACGGTATTTTATCAGTCCGTGGTCGGGGCGGCGGTGCTGACGCCGTTCATCATTCCGCATTGGCAATTCCCCGATCTTCGCGCGACGGGCTTGATTGTGATGATCATCTTCGCGGCGGTGATCGGCCACTGGTTGCTGGTCAAAGCCTACGAGCAGGCCCCGGCCTCGTTGCTGGCGCCGTTCGGATACTTCGAGATGGTCGCCGCCGTGGTGCTCGGCTATCTCTGGTTCGATGACTTTCCGGACGAACTGACGTGGTGCGGTATCGCGGTGATCGTCGCGACTGGTATTTACATCTCTATCCGCGAGCGCAAACGCAAGCAGGCGCTGCGTGCCCGGCCCGACCCGCAGATTTAGGCGATCTCAGCCCAGGGTAACGTCCAGGAACATCATGCTGACGAATCCGATCATGATGCCGACGGTGCCGTAGATTGCGACCTTGTTGCGATGGGTCTCCGGAATGATTTCATCCGAGATCACCCAGATCATGGCGCCCGCCGCGAAAGTCAGTCCCCATGGCAGCATGAATTCTGAAAAGCTGACGACACTGGCGCCGACGACCCCGCCGACGGGTTCCACCAGGCCGGTCAGCGACGCCACCAGAAAGGCGCGGAACCGAGAATATCCCTGCGTCAGTAGCGCGGCGGCGACCGCCAGCCCTTCGGGAATGTTCTGAATGCCGATGCCGACGGCCAGCGCGCGGCCGTTGTCGATATCGGTGCCGCCGAAGCCGACGCCGACGGCCATGCCTTCAGGAAAGTTGTGCAGCGTGATGGCGATGATGAACAGCCATATCCGTGCGAGATCTTTCGGATCCGCACCCTCAGGGCCTGAGATAAAGTGCTCGTGCGGCGCGAACTGGTGTATCATCCAGAGCGCAGCACCCCCCAGCAAAATCCCGCAGACGGCAAGGCCGGCCTGAGCGTTTTCGCTCTCGAACACGGCGGCGGCCGCGTCCAGCCCCGGGAGGATCAGCGAAAAAATACTGGCGGCAAGCATCACCCCGGCGGCGAACCCCAGCATCAGGGTTTCCGTGCGTTCGCCGGGTCGTCCGAAAACAAGCGCAGGTATCGCGCCGATCGAGGTGCAAAGCCCGGCCAGCAGGCTGCCGACGAACCCCAACAGGACAACGGAAGTCATATCGGTCACGTCAGCGCCCATTCATCAGGACTTATACAGCGCTTCGAGACGGTCCCCGTAGACGGCTTTGACGACATGCCGGCGCACCTTCATGGTCGGGGTCAATTGCTCGTTGTCGACGCTGAACGGCTCGGACGCGATGATGAAGCGCCGCACTTTTTCGATGTTGCTGAGCGACTTGTTGACGCGTCCGAAGGCAGGGGCGAGGGCGTTGTGGAGTTCCTTATCTTTGGCCAGGTCTGCCAAATCGCCTTTCTTTTTGTTGGCGCGCTTCCATTCCGTCAGCCAGCCCTCGTCGGGAACGACGACGGCTACGAGATTGGGGCGTTTGTCCCCATACACCATGGCTTGCGAAAATTCCGGCTCCGCGATCAGGATGCCTTCGACGCGCTGCGGGGCGATGTTGTCGCCGCCCGAATTGACGATGATGTCCTTCTTACGGTCGGTAATCATCAAATGCCCGTTGTCGTCGAAATCGCCGACATCGCCGGTAAGCAGCCATCCATCCTTGATCGCTTCGTTGGTGGCGTCTTCGTTGTTCCAGTACCCCTGCATGACCAGCTCGCCACGCACGCAGATTTCACCGTCGTCGGCGATCCGGACCTCGGTGTCGGGAAGGGGCCGACCGACCGTGTGAAGCCGGGCATCGGGTGCGCGATTGACCGAGATCACCGGGGCGGATTCCGTTTGGCCATACCCTTGCAGGATACGAAGTCCGAGTGCAGTGAAGAATAGGCCGATATCCGGATTAAGCGGCGCGCCCCCTGAGACCAGTGCCTTCAGCCGTCCGCCGAACCGGCCGCGTACCTTATCGCGGACCAATTTGTCGAGCACCCGGTCCTGCGCGCAATCGACCAGTCCGAGTTTTCCGTCGTGGTAACGCTTCTTACCGAGCGCGAGTGTCCTCTCGAACATCGCTTTCTTGAGGCCGCCGGATTTTTCGACGCCGAGGATGATCCGCTGGTGCAGCACTTCGTAGAGCCTCGGGACGGCTGTCATGATTGTCGGCCGCGCTTCGAGCATGTTCGCCGACAGGCTCTCGACGCCTTCCGCATAATAGATTTCGCCGCCGATCGCGATCGGGAAGAACTGACCCGCCGTGTGCTCGTAGGAATGGCTTAAGGGCAGGAACGAGAGGAAAATTTCGCGCTCCAGCTTCAGGTCGAGCAGCGCGTCCACCGCGCCGGCACAATTGTGAAGGATCGAGCCATGCGAGAGCATCACGCCCTTTGGCGTGCCGCCGGTGCCGGACGTGTAGATGATGCACGCGGTGTCGCTGCGGTCGATCTGCTCCGCCATCTTGTACACGTTCTCGTGCCGAGCCTGACCTGTTTCCAGGATATCCGCCATGCGCAGCACCTTGGGGCCACCGTTGTGCTTGGGCAGATCCTCCATCACGATGACGAACTCGACATGATCCAATCCGTCTGCGCCAGACAGCACCTTTTCGGCGAGCTTTGTCGTCGAGACGATAGCGCCCCTGGCACCGCTGTCGGTCAGGACATGGCGGTGATCGGCGGGGGTGTTCGTGGTATAGGCGGGTGTCGTGATGCCGCCGGCCGCCATGATCGCGATGTCGGCGATCGGCCATGCGGGTCTGTTTTCGGATACCAGCACGATACGGTCGCCGGACTGAACCCGGAGCGACAGCAGGCCCCGCGCCAAGGCGATGGCGCGCGCGTTGGCGTCCGACCAGGTCAGGCTTTCATAGACACCGTCGCGTTTCTTCCATAAAAACGGCTGCTCGCGATAGGTCGCCGCTTGTTCGAAAAACATGGTGGCAAGATTGGGCCACTGATCGACGTTCATTTTTTCTTTGTCCTCCCTTGCGGTCATACCGACATCGGTGTTTCGTGATGTTGGCAAAACCGCGCCGAGTGACTTTATAAATTCTTTGAGACGGGTATCCAAACACCATGACGACTGCGCAGAAACCTCAAACAGCCCCGGAATCGATGGTCTGGAACCTTGCCGACCTCTATCAGGGGCCTGACGACGCCGCGCTGGAAGCCGACCTTGCCGCCGCCGAAGCCGATGCGCGGGCGTTCCAGCGTGCCCACCAGGGCTGCCTTGACGCAATGAACGGCGCCGAACTGGGCGCCGCAGTCGAGGTTTATGAGGGAATTCTGGAGCGTGCTTTCAAGGTCATCAGCTACGCGCAGCTGCTTCACGCCGCCGATACCGCGGATCCGGATATTTCACGTTTTCATCAGTCGTGCCAGGAACGGGTCAACGACATCACCGGGCTGACGCTTTTCTTCACGCTGGAACTGAACCGCATCGACGATGCGGCCATGGAAGACAAGCTTGCCGACCCGGCGTTGGCGCGATACCGCCCCTGGATCGAGGCCGAACGTCTGATGCGGCCCTATCAGCTTGCCGACGATCTCGAACAACTCCTGCACGACAAGTCGGTGACGGGCCGCTCGGCATGGGCGCGGCTGTTCGATGAAACCATGGCGGAACTGCGGTTCGTGTACGGCAAGGAAAGCCTGACGCTAGGCGAAGTCCTGAACCGCCTCTCGGACAGCGACAAGAAGGTTCGCGAACGCGCGGGGCATAGTCTTTCGGCGGGGCTGAAATCGCGCATTCGGTTGTTCTCGCTGGTGACCAATACCATCGCCAAGGATAAGGAGATCGAGGATACCAAACGCGATTTCCCACGCCCGTTTTCGAGCCGAAACCTTGCCAACCAGGTCGAGGACGAGGTTGTCGATGCGCTCGCCGATGCGGTCACGTCGAATTATGGACGGCTCAGCCATCGCTATTACGCGCTCAAGGCACGCTGGTTCGGCGTCGACGAACTGAACTGGTGGGACCGCAATGCACCGTTCCCGAAAACCGAGGAGCGGCGGTTTTCGTGGGATCAGGCGCGCGAAACCGTCCTTGGCGCCTATGCGGGTTTTGCGCCGCAAATGGCGGAAACGGCCGAGACATTCTTCGACAAAGGCTGGATCGATGCCGAGCCCCGACCCGGCAAGAACTCAGGTGCTTTCGCGCACCCGGTCGTGCCGTCCGCCCACCCCTATGTCTTGATGAACTTCTACGGCAAGCCGCGGGACGTGATGACCCTGGCGCACGAGTTGGGCCATGGCGTGCATCAGGTGCTGGCCGCACCGCAGGGGACCTTGCTTTCGAACACCCCGTTGACGCTTGCGGAAACCGCGTCGGTGTTCGGTGAAATGCTGACGTTCCGTGCCATCCTGGACGCTGAGAAGGACGCCGCAAAACGCCGGGTGCTGTTGGCCGGCAAGGTCGAGGACATGCTGAATACCGTGGTCCGTCAGATCGCCTTCCATTGTTTCGAGACACGCGTTCATGACGGCCGTAAATCCGGTGAACTGACGGCCGATCAACTGGGCGATATCTGGATGGAAACGCAGGCCGAAAGCCTTGGCGACGCCATACGGCTTGACGAGGACTACAGCACGCTTTGGGCCTATATTCCCCATTTCGTGCATACACCGTTTTATGTGTATGCCTATGCGTTCGGCGACAGCCTTGTGAACGCACTTTACGGGCTATATCAGGATGGCCATCCGAAGTTTCAGGAAAAGTACTTCGACATGCTGGCCGCCGGCGGGACGCTCAGGCACAAGGCGCTGCTTCAGCCGTTCGGGCTGGATGCGTCCGACCCGGCGTTCTGGAATCTGGGGCTCGACGTCATATCCGGGTTTATCGATGAGCTTGAGCAGGACCTTCCTGAATGAGCGCCGGTATGGACGTTCACATCGTTTCCAGGAAAGCAAAGAAACCGAACGGCGCACCGCCGATCCTGTTTATCCACGGCGCCTTTGCGGGCGCTTGGTGCTGGGACGAGCATTTCATGCCGTGGTTCGCGGATGCCGGTTTCGACGTTTCGGCGATCGATCTGCCGGGGCGGCGCGGGCGGCCGGACTATGATCGACTCCAGAATTTCACCCTCACCGATTATCTGGACGCGGTCTATGCCACGGTCGATAGTTTCGACCAGCCGCCGATCTTGATCGGACATTCCATGGGGGGGTATCTGGCCTGGCGCGCGGCGGAGGTGCGCAATGTCGCCGCACTGGTGATGATGGCGCCGGTGCCGCCGACCGGACTTGCCGCACCCGCCATGCAGCTTTTGATGTCGAACCCGGCACTGGCGATCGATGTCGCCGCCGTGCATGCCGGCCAGATGGCAAGTGTCGACACCCTGCATGCATCGCTGTTTTCCGACGCGGTGCCGCATTCGGTGGCGGAGCGCTACATCGGCCGTTTTCAGGCGGAAAGCCGGCTTGCCGTCGCCGGGCTTTACGCGCCGTACCTGCCGAACGTGATGGCGGTATGGGGCACACCCATCAAGGTCGTTGGGGCCGGGAACGATCCGCTCATTCCACCCGCACACGTGCACTGGACGGGTTCCATTTGCGGCCGCGCAGCCCATATATATCAGGGAATGGGGCACGGGATGATGCTGGAAACCGGCTGGCAGCGGGTGGCGGAAGATATCGCCCAATGGCTGGCCGGAGAGGGGCTCGGCCGGGGAAGCTGAGCGCCGAATTACGGGAACCACGGGTCCTATGAGTGAAGATAACAGTTTCGGCGGCCGCGTCCGCCGCTATGCGAGGGTCGGCGGCGCCGTCAGCGGCGTTGCGGCAAAGGCCGTCGGCGGCCGGGTCTTCGGCATCAAGCTGGATAAGGCCGAGCACGCCCGCGAAATTCACAAAGCGCTTGGCGGTCTCAAGGGGCCGCTGATGAAGGTCGCGCAGATATTGTCGACCGTGCCCGACGTGCTTCCTGAGGAATACACCCAGGAACTGATCAAGCTGCAGACCAACGCACCCCCGATGGGCTGGGCGTTCGTCAAGCGCCGAATGACATCAGAGCTGGGCGCCGGCTGGCAAAAGCGCTTCGACACGTTTGAGCGCGATGCCTGCAAGGCGGCTTCGCTTGGGCAGGTGCACCGGGCAAGGTCTCTGGATGGGCGCGATCTCGCCTGCAAAATCCAGTATCCCGACATGTCCTCGGCAGTCGAGGCGGACCTTCGGCAGTTGAAGATCGTGTTCTCGATCTACCGCCGCTACGACAAATCCATCGATCCGAGCGAAATCCACATGGAGCTCTCCGAACGGCTTCGCGAAGAGTTGGATTACGAGCGGGAAGCCAGGAATATGTTGCTATACCGTCATATGCTGGCAGGAGAGGACTGCGTGCATGTCCCCGAGCCGTTGACGGATATCTCGACAAAACGGCTGCTGTCGATGACATGGCTGGACGGTCAGCCGCTTCTGGACAGTCGGGAGGCGCCGCTGGAAATGCGGAACAAGCTGGCGCTCAGCATGTTTCGAGCGTGGTACGTGCCCTTCTACAAGTACGGCGTCATTCATGGCGACCCTCACCTCGGCAACTATTCGACCCGTGATGACGGCTCGATCAATCTGCTGGATTACGGCTGCATTCGCATCTTCCCGCCCGAGTTCGTGGGTGCCGTGATCGATCTTTATTTCGCCCTTTTGAATGACGATCACGATCTCGCGGTGCATGCGTACGAAACCTGGGGGTTCAAGAACCTCGACAAAAAAGTCATCGGCATCCTGAATCAATGGGCGGCGTTCCTCTACGCACCGTTGTTGGAAGACAAGGTGCAGACCATTCAGGAGAAGAGCGGCGTCCAGTACGGTGCCGGTGTCGCTGCCAAGGTTCATGCGGAACTTAAGGAAGTCGGGGGTGTGACCCCGCCCCGTGAGTTCGTTTTGATGGACAGGGCCGCCATCGGTCTTGGCAGTGTGTTCACCCATCTGGCGGCCGAGATCAACTGGCACAAGACGTTTCATGAACTGATCGAGGGATTCGACGTCGGCAAGCTCAAGGACCGCCAGGCGGCGGCTCTCAAGGACGTCGACATCGAGACGTCCGGTTAATTCACGTGCGCTTGTTGAGGGCGCTGCCTCTGCTTACACTCAACCGGATGCTCAATTGAGGGAATAACATGTTCGTCGAAGGTGGCGGCACCAAAAAAAAGTTCCTGCAGGAAGGTGAACTGCTGTTCAAGGACGGCGACCCCGGCGATGCCGCGTTCATCGTCGACAGCGGGTGCATCGGTATTTTCAAGCTCGTCGAGGGCGAGGAAGTCGAACTCGCGGTGTTGATGCCGGGCGAACTTTTCGGCGAGATGGCGATCATCGACGGTTCGCGGCGCATGGCATACGCTGTCGCCAAGGAAGAAAGCGTGGTCGTCGAAATTCCCGCGAAAACGCTGGAAGCCAAGCTCGCCAAATCCGACCCGTTCTTACGCGCGATCATGAAGATCCTGGTGAACAGTCTGCGCAGCGTCCACCAGGCTTACATGCGACGTGCCCGTTCGGTGACGGATTACCTGAACGCGATTCAGTATCACATTCAGGGCTTCCGTTTGTATCTGACGCGCCTCGACGAAGACGAAATGACCAAGGCGGGGATGGAGAAACTGGCCGAGATCGAGCGGCTCGTTGACGAACTCAGGAACGATTTCAAAGGTCATCCGGACAAACGCACAAACGTGCTTCAGGACAACGACATCGAACGCAAGAGCTGACGGAAACCGTTAAACAAGGGGGGCCGCATGCCGGGACCGATCTTTCATAATTTCGCCGCCGCGCCGACACACGTCGCGCCGTTTTCTCACGCGGTCGAGTGCGACGGCTGGGTGCAACTGACCGGGCAGATGCCGACCGACCCGGACGACGATACCAAACCGCTACCGGACGGCGTCGGCCCGCAGACCCGCCGCGTCATGGACAACCTGATCATCGTGCTGGGGGAACTCGGCCTTGGGCTGGAGCATGTCCTGTCCGTGCGTGTCTTCATCACCGAATTCGAGCGTGATTACGAAGAAATGAACGACGTCTACAAAAGTTACTTCCCGGCCGACCGTCTGCCGGCCCGAACCTGCGTCGGTGTAACCGGCCTTGCAAAAGGGGCATTGGTTGAGATCGACATGGTTGCCAAAAGGCCGGACTGACTACTTTTAGTCGTCGTCCTGATCAGAGGTTAGGACCCATGAAAAGTTGGAGCAAGGTACGGATCCCAAATCAGGTTTGGGATGAGGATGTTGCTTGTGCTGATGATTGTCATTCCGGCGAAGTCCGGAATCCCCCAGGGCCAGAAGGTGACGCAGACCCCTGGCCCCCGGCTTGCACCGGGGCGACCGGTTACGCCTTGATAACGTTATGTTCCGGCCCATAGGGCAAGCGGCACCGGTGCCGTCGGGGATTTCATTGCAGACTCTTGAAAAAGCAGGTTCGGGGTGCCACTTGCGCTAGTATCCCGCAACCGTCATAACTGCTTATGACCGTCACCGCGTAGACGGTAAAAAGGTTGCGAAAACAAGAAGAACGGGTCTGAGAGAGGATGTCATGAAAATTGCGATACCCAAGGAACGCGCACCGGGTGAAGACCGTGTCGCCGCGTCCATCGAGGTCATCGGAAAGCTGATCAATCTCGGCTGTGAGGTCGTGGTGGAATCGGGTGCCGGCGACGGCGCATCGATATCGGACGACGCCTTCAAGAATGCCGGCGCGTCGATCGCCAAGGACTTCGCCGCGACGGTGAAGGATGCAGGCATGGTCTGGAAGATCACCGCGCCGAACAAGACCGAAAGCGGCAAGCTGTCGAAGGGGCAGGCGGTGTGCGCGCACCTCTCGGCACTGACGGATCCGGAAGGGGTCGAGGTTCTCGCGAAATCCGGTGCGACCGGGTACGCGATGGAACTGATGCCGCGGATCTCGCGAGCGCAGTCCATGGACATCTTGTCGTCGCAGGCCAACCTCGCGGGCTACAAGGCGGTCCTGAACGCCGCCGAATTGTACGGCCGCGCCATGCCGATGATGATGACGGCGGCCGGTACGGTCCCGCCCGCACGGGCGTTCATCATGGGGGTCGGCGTTGCCGGGCTACAGGCGATCGCAACGGCCAAGCGCCTGGGCGCCGCCGTGTCGGCGACCGACGTTCGCCCCGCGACGAAGGAACAGGTGGCCTCGTTGGGGGGTAAATTCCTCGAAGTCGACCCGGAGATGGAGAAAGAGGCTGAAACCGAAGGCGGCTACGCCAAGGAAATGCCGCCGGAGTATTTCGAAAAGCAAAAACAGAAGGTGCGTGAACACCTGCCCAAGCAGGACATTGTCGTCACCACGGCGCTGATTCCGGGCCGGCCGGCACCGAAACTGATCTCCAAGGACATGGTCGAAGCCATGAAGCCCGGCGCGGTGATCGTCGATATGGCGGCGGAAGCCGGCGGTAACTGCGAACTGACAAAGCCGGGCGAGGTCACGACCACGAACAACGGCGTCATTATCGACGGCCGCATGAACCTGCCGAGCCGGCTCGCGGAAACCGCGTCGGCGCTGTTCGCCAAGAACCTGTTCAATTTCGTCTCGCCGCACTTCGACAAGGAAAAGGGCGAATTCGCGTTCGACGAGGAAGACGCCACGGTCGAGGGGACGATGGTCTGCAAGGCCGGCAAGGTCGTCTCCGACCGGGTGGCGGAAGCGCTCGACGCCAAGGGCGGGGCCAAGAAGCCCGCACCGAAGAAAGCGGCGAAAAAGGACGATGAAGAGAAAACCGAAGACGGGAAAGGGGCCTGATCATGGATAAAGCGACCCTTGCGGATAAAGCGGCCGAACTGGCCACGGGCCTCGAGAAACTGGCTCAGCAGGCCGGCGATCTCGCCCATTCGGCGACCCAGGTCGTCGTCGCCAACGGTGGCGACGTGGCAGCGGCGTCGGGTGGCGGGGCGGAATTCCTCTCGCTGTTCATCATCTTCGTGATGGCGTGCTTCGTCGGCTATCACGTGGTCTGGAACGTTACGCCTGCGCTGCACTCGCCTCTCATGGGCGTCACCAACGCGATCTCCTCGGTCATCATCGTCGGGGGTCTTCTGGCGGTTGGGCCCGATATCATGGACTTTTCCAAGGTCATGGGCTTTTTCGCGGTGCTATTAGCGTCGATCAATATTTTCGGCGGCTTCATCGTGACGCAGCGCATGCTCGCCATGTTCAAAAAGAAGCAGAGATAGGGGAGCGGGAACATGAGCGGTACACTTGTCGGATATTTTTACCTTATCTCTGCGGTCCTCTTCATTCTCGCGCTGAAGGGACTGTCCAACCCTGAAACCGCGCGCCGCGGCAACCTGTTCGGCATCATCGGGATGGTTATCGCCGTTGCGACCACCATCGCCCATCCGGACGTGGTTTCGTACGGCTGGATCGCCGTCGCCGTGCTGATCGGCGGTGCGATCGGCACCGTGGTCGCCAAAAAGATCGAGATGACCGCGCTGCCCGAACTGGTGGCGGCGTTCCACTCTCTCGTCGGCCTGGCGGCGGTGTTCGTGGCCCTTGCGGCACTTTATCACCCCGAAGCCTATGAGATCGGGTCGGCCGGGTCGCTGCCCGCCGGTAGCCTCGTTGAAATGGGGCTTGGGATGGCCATCGGCGCGATTACGTTCTCGGGCTCGGTGATCGCATTCGCAAAACTGCGGGGCATCATGTCCGGGAACCCGATTACGTTCCCGGGCCAGCACTTGCTGAACCTCGTTGTGGCGCTGAGCATGCTGGCGTTGCTGGTCTACTTCTGCCAGTCCGAGAGCTATGCGGCGTTCTGGGCGTTGTTGATCCTGTCGTTCGCCATCGGCTTCCTGATCATTATCCCGATCGGCGGCGCGGATATGCCCGTGGTCGTCTCGATGCTGAACTCGTACTCGGGGTGGGCGGCCGCCGGCATCGGCTTTACGCTCGCCAACCCGGCGTTGATCATCACCGGCGCGCTCGTCGGCTCTTCGGGGGCCATCCTCAGCTATATCATGTGCAAGGGGATGAACCGGTCGATCATCAACGTGCTGCTGGGCGGCTTCGGCGGCGACAGTGCAGGCGGTGCGGGAGCGTCCAGCGACCCGGACAAGCAGGCCAAGTCGGGCGCCGCCCCGGATGCGGCGTTCATTATGAACAACGCCTCCAAGGTCATCATCGTGCCGGGCTATGGCATGGCGGTGGCGCAGGCGCAGCACGCGGTCCGTGAGATGGCTGACAAGCTGAAAGAAGAAGGCATCGACGTTAAGTACGCCATCCACCCGGTGGCGGGCCGTATGCCGGGGCACATGAACGTGCTGCTGGCCGAAGCCAACGTCCCCTATGACGAGGTGTTTGAACTGGAAGAGATCAATCACGAGTTCTCGACCGCCGACGTCGCCTACGTCATCGGCGCCAACGACGTGACCAACCCGGTCGCCAAGACCGATCCGTCGTCGCCCATCGCGGGTATGCCGATCCTGGATGTCGAGAAGGCGGGGACGGTGCTGTTCGTGAAGCGCTCGCTCAGCCCGGGCTATGCCGGGGTCGACAACCCGCTGTTCTATGCCGACAACACCATCATGTTGTTCGGCGACGCCAAGGAGATGACCGAAGACATCGTCGGTTCGCTGGAATAGGCCTCGCACCCTCTCCCTCGGGAGAGGGTGGCGCGCTTGCGCGCCGGGTGAGGGGCATGATCGATGGCCCCTCATCCTGTCCTCCTTCTCCCAAGGGAGATGGAACCCTGTAGGGATATTCCCCTAAGTGACGATCTGCGGGGTGTTACCCGACTTCCGGCTCCTGACCGTGCTCTGTCCACGACATCATCAGGATCGACAGCGTCGCCAGCACCGCAAAGCCGGTCACCAGCGGCAGCACGGTGCCGTCATAAAAGTGCCCGACGGCCCAACCCAGTGGTAACGAGATGAACGACTGCAGTGCGCCGACCAGCGCCGCGCCGAGGCCGGCCATATGGCCCAGCGGTTCCATCGCCAGCGCGTTGAAATTCCCGAACAGCATGCCGACGCAGAAGAACGTGCACATCAGCCACGCCATGAATAGCGGCAAGGGCGGTATACCCTGCCATTGGGTTGCGGCCCCGATCAGCATGGCGCCGGAGACGAAAATAATGCCGATCAGCGCGCGGCGGCTCAGGTAGCGCATCCCGAGTTTCATGACGAGCTTGGAATTGACGATGGACGCGGTGCCGATGGCGAGCGCGGCAATCCCGAAATAGATCGGGAACAGCTCGCCCAGCTTGTAGGTAGTCTGGAAAATCTGCTGCGCCGAGCTGAGATAGCCGAGAAACGCGCCGAACACGATCCCGGCGCTGACCGTGTAGCCGACCGCCATGCGTCTGGAAGCGAAGTCGCGGATTCCGCCATAGATCGCCTTGAGCGAAAACGGGCGGTGTTTCTCGGGCGTCAGCGTTTCCGGCTGGCGCAGTGCGAACCAGGAAAAGCAGATCACTGCCATGCCAATCAGGAACTGGAACGTCGCGTGCCAGTCGGCGGCGATGATAAGGCCTTGGCCGATGCTGGGGGCGACGGCGGGCACCAGGATAAATACCGCCATGGCGATGGACATGACGCGCGCCATTGGCCGCCCGTGGTAGCTATCGCGGACGATTGCGACGGTGATGATGCGCGACGGCGCCGCGCCCAGACCTTGCAGGATGCGCCCGGCGAGCATGGTCATAAGGTCCGTGGCATAGAGCGACGTCAGGCAGCCGACGATGAAGATCGCATAACCGATATAGATCGTGCGTTTACGGCCGATGGCGTCCGAAAGCGGTCCGGCGACGAGCTGCCCGACGGCGAAGCCCGCGAACAGCGACGAAATCACAAGCTGCGCGTCGTTCGGGTCCTCGACCCCTAGTTCGCTGCCGATCACGCCCAAGGCCGGCATCATGATATCGGTGGCCATGGCGACGATCGAAATCATCAGCGCCACCATGGTGGTGAATTCAAGCAGGGAGAGGGGTTTCAAGTCGCGTTGCATGGTGTCTTTTAGCGCCGGTTCCGGTTGCCGTCGATGGCGCGCCCGGGTGCGGAGACACCAAATTCATATCCCCAAACACGACAAAAACCGCCCGGGAGAAATCTCGGGCGGTTCGTCATGTTCGGCATCCCCGAGGGGACGGTCGATGGCGTGTGCTTAGAAACCCTCGCGCTCGATGCGCTTACGCTCGAGCTTACGGGCGCGGCGGACGGCTTCGGCCTTTTCGCGCGCACGGCGTTCGGACGGCTTTTCGTACGAACGGCGCAGTTTCATTTCACGGAAGATGCCCTCGCGCTGCATTTTCTTTTTGAGCGCCTTAAGAGCCTGATCGACGTTGTTATCACGAACGGTGACTTGCACGGGTGTCTGTCTCTTTCCAACTATCTACAAATAGGGCACAACGGCCATGTTCGCAGGGCCATCCCTGCGAGTGACGGGCCTTATATCAAAGCTTAGGGGCCCTGTGAAGGGCGAATTGCGTTATTTTTTTAACCATTCGGATAACGCGAGGCGCTTGAAAAGGAAGGAAAAATGGCGGTTTTGAAAATCGCACGCATGGGGCATCCGGCCCTGATGGGCGTCGCCCGGCCGGTTTCAGACCCCACTGAGCCGGGAATCCGGCGCCTGGCGCAGGATATGCTGGATACCATGCGGGATGCGCCGGGGATCGGTCTGGCCGCCCCGCAAGTGCATGTACCGCTTCGTATGGTGATCTACATGGTCCCTGAAAGCCGTACAAACGACAGTGAGGGCCAACCCCTGACGGTGCTGATCAACCCCGAGATCACGGTCCTGGACGAAACCACGGAAGAGGGGGTTGAAGGGTGCCTTTCTCTGCCCGGTATGTCGGGCAAAGTAGCCCGGCCCCGTCATATTCGCGTTCAGGCCCTCGATCTGGACGGGAACGAACTGGATTACGAGGCCGAAGGGTTCCACGCCCGGGTGATACAACACGAATGCGACCATTTGGACGGCATTCTTTACCCCATGCGGATGACCGATCTCGCGAGCTTCGGCTACGTCGAGGAAATGACGAAACCGTCCGAATAGGTTAGGATTCGCCGAAAGGAAAGATCATGCCCGTGACCGCCGAGAACGACCTGCATGAACGCACCCGCGTCGACGACCAGAAACTGCGCGATCGCTTGTTTGAAGCTGCATTGCCGCACGTTCCCTTCGACGGCTGGACGGAAAAGGCATTGGAACAGGCCGAAGCCGACTCCGGACTGGGTGAAGGGGCTGCCTACCGGGCATTTCCGGGCGGGATGGCGGATATGGCGGCGCATGCGTCCGATTATTTCGACCGCAAGATGCTGGCGGCACTCGATAAGATGGATGGGGCGTCGATGAAGGTCCGCGAGCGCGTCACCGCCGGTGTACGCGCCCGGATCGAGGCCTGCGCCCCCTATAAAGAGGCGCATCGCCGCTTGATGGCATATCTGGCACTGCCGATACACAAGGCCTTGGGTGCCCGTCTGGCCTGGGAGACGTGCAATCGCATCTGGTACTGGGCCGGCGACGAAGCCACGGATTTCAACTATTACACCAAGCGCGGTTTATTATTCCCCGTCTACACGACGACGGTACTGTACTGGCACGCCGACCATTCAGAAGGGCATGGGGATACATGGGGGTATCTTGACCGCCGCATTGCCGACGTCCTTAAAATTCCCGGATATCAGGCCCGTTTCAGGAACAAACTGAGCCGCTTGCCGAACCCGTTCCGGATGTTCCGGCGTCCCGCGTGACCTTGAAAGAAAAACGGGGCACGGTCCTTGGACCGTGCCCCGCAATCAGGGGTGAGATCGCACTGTTTGTAAGTGCGGCGCCGGAAGGGGGAGTTCCGGCTGCGAGGATTTCCCATCGCTGAGAAACATATGGGGCGGGAAATTGGCCTCTGCCAGTCACGTGCGAACACGGTTTTGTGAGTGTCGGCCGATGTATCCTGAGAATCGCCGACGAATCGAATTCGCGTCCGCTGGAATCCGCGGATTTCCGGTTTTTGAAGCATGGTAAGCGTTTAAGCTGCAGGACTCGCATCGCCGGTGCGCGTCGGCTATGATTTTCGCGGTTAACCGGAGATGCCCATGGCGCTTCAGCAAGCTCAACGCGGAACGGCGCAGCCGGATTTGGCGGATCATTTTCTGGCCTGCTCCAAGCTCGGCCGTTACCTGACCGTGCACGATGGCAGCCGCTTCGTTATTACAGACGATTTCCGCGAAAACGACATGGGCAACGCCGCCGCAGCAGCAATCGCCACGATCTACTCTCGTGATCCGCTGGTGGCGCAGGCGGCGCTTCTGCCGCTCGGCCGGTCCGGGGGCATCAGCCGCAAGCAACGGCGGTCTTATGAGCGCCTGTTTCAGTTGATCGAGTCGCAGGCGCTTGACCCGGTCGTCACCAAATCCGCGAAACATATCCTCGAGAATTCCTTCCGCGAGGCCGAGATCAAGGCGATCGAGGCGGAACTCGGCGACAAACTCTCGCCTGCGCGGCTTCGTTACCGGGCGTTTCTGGGCGTGGTGCGGCAACTTCTGGAAAACAAGATTTCCGCGCCCGCGTTCCTGGAGGAGTTCCAGGAGTTCACCAAGGCCGTCGCCGGGCGGCTCGATTTCGGTATCTACAGTTTTTGTCTGGACCGTATCTTCGGTAATCCACGTATACCGATGAAGGTCAAGAAGCTGCTGTCGGTCGAGGTTATCAAGTTCCCGCCGTTAATCCGCCGCGAGTTGATCACCAATCTGTTCGTCTATCCGGGCCAGTCGCAGGAACTGATCAGTTTCGTCCGCGGCCTGATCATGGCCGAGCTTGAGCCTTCCGTGGTGGTCGAAATTGAACTGCTCGAGACCTTCAAGCAGAACCGGCTCTCCATGAGCGATATCGAGGAAGGCATCCGTCAGAGCGTGATGTAGGGCTTCTTTCGGTTTTCTTCCGCTTTCCCGGACGGGCCGTAGGCTCGATCCGGGATCTATTTATAGATATCTCCGACCGTTTCCGTTCGAAAATGGGTCCCGGCTCTCCGCCGCTGGCGTCATTTCCAGTGCCCGCGCGGATAGATCCGATTGACGTGGCCCATCTTGCGGCCCTCGCGGATTTCCTTCTTGCCGTAAAGGTGCAGGCGTGCGCCGGCATCCGACATCAGGTCCGCCCAGCCGCGGACAGCCGAGCCGATCAGGTTCTTCATCTCGGCATCGTGGTGCGGCGTCACGTCGCCCAGCGGCAGGCCGCAGACGGCGCGGACGAACTGTTCGAACTGGCTGGTCGGACACGCGTCCATGGTCCAGTGACCGGAATTGTGCGGGCGGGGCGCGATCTCGTTGACGAGGATTTGTCCCTTGCGGGTGACGAACATCTCGACCGCCAGGATACCGACAAGATCAAGCCCGTCGGCAATCGCATGCGCGATGGAAACGGCTTCCTGCGCCATTTCCGGCGACATCACGGCAGGCGCGATGGTGGTATCCAGGATGTGGTTCACGTGCCGGTTTTCGACCGGTGGGTACGTCGCCACACCGCCACCCGGCGAGCGCGCGATGATCACCGAGATTTCCCGGGAAAGGTCGACAAAGGCTTCGAGAATGCCGATATCGGCGCCCATTGCCGCCCATGCGGCATCGTAATCGCAGTCGGGCGCGATCAGCACCTGCCCCTTGCCGTCATAGCCCATGCGTGCAGTCTTGAGGACCGCTGGACGGCCGATCTCGTCGGCGGCGGCTTCCAGTTCTGCGGGTGAGGTGACGCGTCTGAAGGGTGTCGTCGGCGCGATCTTGTTAATGAATTCCTTCTCGACGAGGCGGTCCTGCGCGGTCGCCAGGCTCTTCCAACCGGGACGGACGACGGCATGTTCGGCCAGCAACTGTACGCTCTCATGCGGGATGTTTTCGAACTCGAACGTCACCACGTCGACCTGCTCGGCAAAGCTCTTCAACGCATCGATATCATCGTAAGCGGCAACGGTGGTTTGCGCCGATACTTGCGACGCCGGGCTGTCTTCGTCCGGACAGAAAATATGGCATTTATAGCCCAACTGGCCGGCGGCAAGCGCGGTCATGCGTCCCAACTGCCCACCGCCCATGATGCCGATGGTACTGCCCGGTGCCAGCGGGTGGCTGTTCTTCATGTCGTTATCAGACATCGTCTTTGGGTTCTTCGGCCACGGCGTCGGTTTGCGCCTGACGCCATTGCTGCAAGGCCTGGTCGACGTCGGCATCGCCAAGCGCAACCACGGAGGCAGCGAGCAGGGCCGCATTGATCGCGCCAGCCTTGCCGATCGCCAGCGTGCCCACAGGTACCCCACCCGGCATCTGAACGATGGAAAGCAGGCTGTCCATGCCCTTGAGCGCCTTGCTTTCGACCGGCACGCCGAACACCGGCAGCGTCGTCATGGCGGCTGCCATACCGGGCAGGTGCGCGGCTCCACCGGCACCGGCGATGATCACCTTGAGGCCACGGTCCTTGGCGGTTTCCGCATACTCGTAGAGCCGTTTCGGGGTGCGGTGCGCGGAGACGATACGGGTTTCATACGCGACGCCGAGGGCGTCCAGCGTGTCCGCTGCGTTCTTCATGGTTTCCCAGTCGGACTGGCTTCCCATGATGATCCCGACGTCAGGATTTCGTTGCGCCGCCATCTGATGCTCTCCGTTATGGCTGGAGCGGGAAAGCGCGGCATTATAGGTCTGGCCGCGCCCAGTGCAAGGGGATCGTCAACACCCCGTTAACCATATGTGGTATACTCTGGCATCCGTAAAAGTGGGGGTTAAGTCGATGGACGTTAACCGGACCCAGGGAATTGCACCTGTACAGAATCAATCCGGCGGAAACACCGGACGGGAGCGTCATCCCGACGACCAACGGGACGATGCCGAGCAGGAACGCCCGCGCGACGGCGACGCCTTCGAGATCGAGGGGCTGGCCGCCGAAATCACGCCTGCCGCGCAGCGTGTGCTGGACAGTCTTGCGGCGGAGATCGAGCCGTTGCGCCGCCAGCTTGAGATGGCGCGCGAACGCGAGCAGAACTTACGCGAGGATCTGGCCCTTCACGCCTTCCTTCCGGTGCCGGGCCGGCGCGAATTCCTTCGTGAATTGAACCATGTTCTCAATCACTTAAATGACTTGGCGGCGTTGCCGTCGATCGCTGTTCTGCATGTCGTCAATGCCGACGACGTCCGCCGCCAGTATGGTCGCGCCGCGCTCGACAGATTCCTTGTGCATGTGGCGCAAGGGATTTCGCGTCTCCTCCAGCCCACCGACGTGTTGGGCAGCCTGGGCGGTAGCGATTTCGCCGTGATTCTCTTGGGCGCGGATACCCTTACAGCCCGTGAGCGTGCTGTCGGCATAACCCGCTCGCTGTCTGCATCGCCGCTCTCGGAGGGTGGGGCGCAATTGGTCCCTCGCCTGATCACCGGCGCAGCGGAAATCAGCGCCGGTAGCTCGGCGGATGCCACGATTCGCGCGGCGGACGCGGATTTGCTTCGAAACGCCTGAATTCAGGCGATGATGTCGGGCAAAAGCTGGCTTTCGAGCTTTCTTATCTGGTCCTTCAGCGACAATTTGCGCTTCTTGAGACGCTGAATCTGGAGCTGGTCGAACGGCCGCGTTTGGATCAGATGCTCGATGACGTCATCCAAATCCCGGTGTTCCAGTTGAAGATCGTCCAACTGCTTTCTAAGTGCATCTGTATCGGTGTCGTTCATGGTGCTCAGAGGATTAGGTTATGATGAACAGTGGATAACATAATCCGCTCGGCTGCAATAGGAGGTTGCTCTGACGCAATATAGCTTGAAACGGGTCGGTGTGCTCACCAGCGGTGGCGATTGTTCCGGACTGAACGCCGCGATCCGGGCCGTGGTCAAACGCGCGGTGCATGGTTACGGCGCGGAAGTCGTCGGAATTCTCGACAGCACGGAAGGCCTGCTCGCAAGTCCGCCCCGTACCATGAACCTGGGGGTCGATCTGTTTTCCGGCGCCGTGCTGAGGAGCGGCGGCACCATGCTTGGCACAGTCAACAAGGGCAATCCATTCGATTATCCGATTCCGGGCGGCGGCACGCGCGACCGTTCGGCCGAAGTGGTCAAGGCGATCCATGACCTGGGCATTGACGGGCTGATCGGCATTGGGGGCGACGGCTCGATGCGCATTCTGCACGGTTTGATGGAAATGGCAGAGGTGCCGTTTATCGGCATCCCCAAGACCATCGACAACGATGTCCCCATGACTGAATTTGCGATCGGGTTCCATACGGCGGTCGGCGTCGTTACCGAGGCCATGGACCGCTTGCAGCCGACGGCGGCCAGCCACCACCGGGTTATGATCATGGAAACGATGGGCCGTCAGGCGGGCCATATTGCGCTCAGCGCCGGCATCGCGGGCGGGGCGGACGTCATTCTTATTCCGGAAATTCCCTATTCGATCGGGGCCGTCGCGACCAAGCTCCGCGACATTCTGCTGGAAGAGCGGCGCAATCACGCGCTCATCGTCTGTGCGGAGGCCGCGCGCCCCATGGGCGGCGATTCGCACTTCGTCGAACAATCGGGAAGCGTCGTTTACGGCGGTATCGGGCATCGGTTGGGACAGGAACTGCACGAGGCGACCGGCGCGGAAACCCGGGTCACGGTGCTTGGTCACGTGCAGCGCGGCGGCACGCCGTCGAGTTTCGACAGGGCGCTCGCGTCTTCGTTCGGCGTGCACGCCGTTGACCTGCTGGCGACGGGTGCGACCGGGCGCATGGTTTCGTTCTGGGACGGCGGCATCCGCGACGTCGCCCTGGACGAAGTTGTCGGCAAGGCTAAGCCCGTGAATCTAAACGGTTCCCGTATGCGCACGGCGCGTGGACTCGATATCTGCATGGGTAACGATGGTTGAAAAGGGACCGGTAATGAACCGGTTCAATGTGGTATTTGAATCTGGATTACGATAACATTACATCATGCTGGGAGAGAAAATTGGAATTGGGAACGTAATTGAAAATCAGAAAAGGAGGACGTTACGATGGGTAAGTCGGAGCGGGTAGATGCACTGCTGACGCGGCATCACAACCTGGAAGACCTGATCGAAGCAGAAGAAAAGAAAAGCCTTCCTGATGACACCACCATTCACGACCTCAAAAAGCAGAAGCTGAAGATCAAAGACGAACTACACAGTATGGGTGCCGCGTGAGGCCCCCGATGAAAACCTGAAAACAATCAAGGCCGCATCCCGCGAGGGGCGGCCTTGTTGTTTTTTGCCAGGACATTGATGGTTATCCGTCGTCGCCCTGAACTTGATTCAGGGCCTATGGCGTTTTTTTCTTTCGGAAGATTATGGATTCCGAATCAAGTTCCGGATGACGGATACCTGATTTTTCGTCACCCAGGATGCGGGCGAACTCAGACTTCCCTTGCCTGCTCGCGTAGTTTGAACTTTTGAATCTTGCCGGTGGACGTTTTCGGCAGATCCGTGAAGACGACGTTCTTGGGGCATTTGTAGTGCGCCAGATTGTCGCGGCAGAACTTGATGATGTCGTCCGGCGTTGCCGTCGATCCGTTTTTCATTTCAAGAAACGCACACGGCGTCTCACCCCACTTGTCGTCGGGCTTGGCGACGACGGCTGCCGAGATCACGTCCGGGTGCTTGTAGAGCACGCTCTCTACCTCGATGGACGAGATGTTTTCGCCCCCAGAAATGATGATGTCCTTCGACCTGTCCTTGAGCTGGATATAGCCGTCCGGCTGCAGCACACCGAGATCGCCCGAGTGGAACCAGCCGCCCGTTAGCGAAGCGTCCGTGGTCTTTTTGTTCTTGAGATATCCCTTCATGACGATGTTGCCCTTGAACATCACTTCGCCCATGGTCTCGCCGTCGGGGGGGACGGGCTGCATGGTTTCCGGATCCATGATGCAGAGGTCTTCGAGCATGTGGTATTTCACGCCCTGGCGCGCCTTCAGGTACGCTTGTTTCTCGATCGGCTCGTCATTCCATTCTTCCTTCCACGCGCACATCACCGCCGGACCGTATGTCTCCGTCAGGCCATAGGCGTGCGTCACGTTGAAGCCCTGTTCCTGAATTTTTGAAAGCGTCGTCGCTGGCGGCGGGGCTGCGGCCGTCATGATGTCGACCTTGTGATCGAAGGGTCGGCGCTCTTCATCCGTCGCGTTGATGACGAAGTTGAGCACGATCGGCGCGCCGCAGAAATGCGTGACGCCATGGTCGGCGATGGCGGCGAAAATCTCTTTCGCGTTGACGCGTCTCAGGCAAACGTTGGTGCCTGCCAGCGCGGCGATGGTCCACGGGAAGCACCAGCCGTTGCAATGGAACATCGGCAGTGTCCACAAATAGACCGGGTGATGCGTCATGTTCCAGCCAAGGACGTTGCAGACCGCGTTCAGATAAGCGCCCCGGTGATGGTAGACGACGCCCTTGGGATCGCCGGTCGTGCCAGATGTGTAATTAAGGCTGATGGCATCCCATTCGTTATCGGGGAGGTCCCATTCCAGATCCTCATCGCCGGTCGCGAGGAACGCTTCGTAATCCATCTCGCCCAGTTTTTCGCCTTCGCCGTCGTATTCCGGGTCGTCGATGTCGATGACGATGATATCACGGCCGATCTTCTCGAGCGCCACTTTGATGGTGGCCGAGAACTCCGTGTCGGTGATCAGCACTTTCGCTTCGCCGTGATTGAGCGAAAACCCGATGATGTCGCCGTCCAAACGCACATTCAGGGTATTGACCACCGCGCCGATCATCGCCGGGCCGAAGGCGCATTCGTACATTTCAGGCGTATTCGACGCCATGACGGCGACGGTGTCGCCTTTCTTGATGCCACGTTTGGCGAGTGCCGAGCCCAGCCGCTTGCAACGCGCGTAGGTTTCTTTCCAGGTATAGCGCCGCTTGCCATGGATCAGCGATGTCACGTCCGGATAGACGGCGGCCGAGCGCCGGATGAAGCTCAAGGGCGACAACGGCGTGTAGTTGGCCGGGGTTTGATCCAGATCAATGTCGTAGATATTCACGTCGCTCATGCTGCGGCTCCCATGGAAACGCGTGTTTGAATCGTGCACGCGAATTTGTTTTTTTGCATAATGCCGAAGACAATCGACAAGTTAAAGAGCGCGGTTACAAGCGAATGCGCCTGGCAGGGAGAGACAAAGATGACCAACGCCTTCGAGGAAGCCTACGCCCGATCCATCGAAGACCCGGAAGGGTTCTGGGGTGACGCCGCCGAGGCGATCACGTGGACCAGGAAATGGGACAAGGTCCTGGATGACAGCAACGTGCCGTTTTATCGCTGGTTCAAGGGCGGCGAACTGAATACCTGCTACAACTGTCTCGACCGTCATGTCGAAGGCGGCCGCGCCGAACAGACTGCGTTGATCTACGACAGTCCGGTGACCGGCGGTACCGTCAAGAAATACACATACGCCGAACTGTTGGACGAAGTTTCCCGGGTCGCGGGCGCCTTGAAGGCGGAGGGCGTGGAGACCGGTGACCGTGTCGTCATCTACATGCCGATGATCCCCGAGGCCGTCATCGCGATGCTCGCGTGCGCCCGGCTGGGTGCGGTGCACTCGGTGGTGTTCGGCGGCTTCGCCCCACACGAACTGGCGGTGCGCATCGACGACGTGCGCCCGACGGTGATCGTGTCCGCCTCGTGCGGCATCGAACCCACCCGCGTGGTCGAGTACAAGCCGATGCTCGACGCGGCGATCGCCGC
>JAGLED010000034.1 GCA_023145215.1 Rhodospirillales bacterium
CGAATCGGCCATCGGATCGTGTTCGAACGCCCGCGCCACCGCCCAGATGCAAAGATCGGACAGACATGCGTCGAAAACGTGCATCTTGGCGATGTTGACGGAGCCGATAATGTTGTCGTCGCGGAACATCTCCGGGTACTTCGTTCCCATCCGCGTCTTCACATAGCCGTAGAGCGTTTTCTGGGCGATGAAGGCGCTCCGCGTCGTGACGAATTCCTCAATACTTTCAATATCATGTATTCGCCCTGCATGGCGGCGGAAGTTGAAGCCAGATACAAATAGCCGCCAGTAGTCGCGAAGCTTTGAATACTCGAATCCGATCATGCCGCTACCCCCCGGTTCTTGTCGGTAAGGCGCGTGTGTTTGCGGTTGTCAAGTCGAAAACTCCCGACGACTGCCGAACTAGTTGCGCGAAAATCCATTTAGTGCAGTATAGAAAGAGTCGCATTTGTGTAAATGCGCATTGGGGATGAAATGTCTGAGGGGATTCAATCATTATGGCTGATAACATAAATGAAATCCGTCAGCAGCATTGGCGAAAAACCAGGAACCTGACCTTTGGGGTTCTCGTGATCTGGTTCATCTTCGCCTTTGTGCTGCCGTGGAACGCGGGCGCGTTGAACGACATGTCGTTCTTGGGCTTCCCGCTGGGGTACTATTTCTGTGTTCAAGGCTCGTTGATCGTTTTTGTCGCACTCATCTTTATCCAGAACAAGATGCAGGACAAAATCGACGATGAAGCCGGCCTTTCCGGCGAATAGGGGGGGCTGAACAATGAAAGGTGGATTTCTCGAAAACCTAGGCCGCGTGTACGCGATGTACACCGGTGGGTTCCTTGTCTTCGTTCTGATCATGGCGCTGCTCGAGCAGATGGGCGTTGGTGCTGACACCATCGGCATTCTGTTCGTGGCCTTCACAATCGCGATCTACGCGTTGATCGGTTGGCTATCCAGAACCATGCAGGTCGATGCCTATTACGTTGCCGGGCGCGAAGTGCCCGCCGTCTACAACGGCATGGCGACGGCGGCGGACTGGATGTCCGGTGCCTCGTTCGTGGCGCTGGCCGGTGGCATCTACTTCGGCGGCTACGGCTATCTCGGCTTTATCGTGGGTTGGACCGGCGGTTACGTGCTGGTGAACTCGTTGATGGCGCCGTACCTGCGGAAGTTCGGCTGCTATACGGTTCCCGACTTCATCGGGACCCGTTACGGCGGGAACCTCGCACGCTTCTGTGCGGTCGTTGTCCTCGTGTTGGCGTCGTTCACGTACGTGACGGCGCAGATCAACGCGTCGGGCACCATCGCGGCGCGGGCGTTGCACATTCCGTTCGAAGCGGGTGTCTGGTTCGGTCTCCTCGGTATCCTGCTGTGCTCGATGCTGGGTGGGATGCGGGCGGTGACCTGGACCCAGGTGGCGCAGTACATCGTGCTGATCATCGCCTATCTGGTGCCGGTCATCTGGATGTCCAACCGTCAGGACTTCGGTCTGATTCCGCACTTCTCGTACGGTGATGCGGTCGCACGTATTCAGGAACTCGAACCGATGATCGGCCTCGGCACCGCCGCGACCGACAAACCGCCGTTCGGCGGGGTTCGCATCCTGTCGACGCCGCACTTCGCACCGGGCGATGCTATGGACAGCTGGAAGTTCGTCACGCTGGCGGCCTGTATGATGATGGGTACCGCTTCGCTGCCGCACATCCTGATGCGCTACTTTACGACGCCCAGCGTCCGTGACGCCCGTCGTTCGGTGGCGTGGTCGCTGTTCTTCATCTTCCTGCTCTACTTCACGGCGCCGGCTCTGGCCACGCTGACGAAGCTGCAGCTCATC
This sequence comes from Rhodospirillales bacterium, assembly GCA_023145215.1. Taxonomy (GTDB): domain Bacteria; phylum Pseudomonadota; class Alphaproteobacteria; order Rhodospirillales; family Casp-alpha2; genus UBA4479. The sequence continues at coordinate 1,831 of JAGLED010000034.1, forward strand.
GATCCGAACCTTGCCACCAGCGTTATCGGCAAGTCGTTCAACGATGTGGCCAATCTGGCGTGGGTCAAGAACTGGGCCTCGGTGGACATGTTGTACATCGTCGACAGCAACAAGGACGGTATCCTGCAGTTGAACGAGTTCTTCATGCGCGCGGATATCGTCGTGTTGGCAACGCCTGAAATCGCGGGTCTTCCGTACGTGATTTCCGGTCTCGTCGCGGCGGGCGGTATGGCGGCAGCCATGTCGACTGCGGACGGTCTGCTGCTGGCCATCGCCAACGCGCTGTCGCACGATCTGTACTACAAGATCATCGACCCGAAAGCCGATACCAGGCACCGCCTCATCGTGGCGCGGATTCTGCTGATCGGTATCGGTGCGTTGGGTGCGTTCATCGCCAGCTTGAAGCTGACGGGGATTCTCGGCGCCGTGGCATGGGCCTTCGACTTCGCCATGTCCGGGCTGTTCTTCGGGCTGGTCCTCGGTGTCTGGTGGAAACGGGCCAACCGTCAGGGCGCGGTCGCCGGTATGGTGTGCGGTCTCGCGGCCGGTTGCATCTACCTCTATCTCGTCCGCTGGGGCGGTATGGAACCGTGGATGGGTATTGACCACCTGCGCTTCGGCATCATCGGTGCCGCGGTCAGCCTGGTCTCGATGGTGGTCGTCACGCTGGCGACGCCGGAACCCGACGCCGAAACCCAGGCCATGGTGGACGAAGTCCGCGTGCCTTCGGGTGAAGCGATCCTCGGCAAATCCCACTAAGTCGGGACTGCCGATCACAAAGACGTTCGGGGGGCGGGTCATTCCGCCCCCCTTCGTTTTGCGCACGATCCGACCCGGTCCCGCCGAAACCCGATTGTCATTCCAGGACGGCTGTGATTTCCTCAGACCGTCCAGATTGAGGAAGGTCAGCCCGCCGCCATGTACGATCCGTTAGCCCCTTTCCCGGTCTGGGTTCTCGCGCTCGATTACATTCTCGGGATGGTGATGTGGACCTTGATCGGCCGGGTCGCCATGAACCTGTTCCTGCCGATCGACAGTTCGTTCGCGTTCATGCGCCTGTTCGTGAAGCTGACCGATCCGATCTTACGGATATTCCGGCCGATAACGCCGAGCTTCCTGGTCGAGCCGCTGGTGCCGCTTTACGTGGCGTGGTTCTTCTTCATGATCCGCTTTTATCTGATGCCGTGGCTTTTGGGCTACGACGTCATGGGGATGCTGTCGTTCCCCCTCGAAGGCGACATCACGCGGGTGCTTTATCAACTGTTCTACGACAAGTGACGCGGCGCGGTTAAGAAGTCCCATTCGACGTCTCCCGATCAATAGCCCCGATCAATAGCCCCCAATCAATAGCCCGTGTGCGAGACCAGCAGGCTTTGCCTGACGGCGCGCTCCGACGCGTGCGCCAGGGATTTGCGATCCGGGAACGCGGCGGGTCGGATCGGCGGCATGAAGTTGACGTCGACGACGCATCCCTTCAAACCGAAAACGCTCATCAAGTGTCCGGCGAGCGTCATGTCACCGTACCATGCGTAGAGATCGCTCAGCTCGCCCTTGAGCCTGCGGCCGTCCGCATAGCGCGAATAGGCGATGGAGACCGGCTGCATGACCACATCGGCGTCGACGTGCCTGGGCTCGACGGCGGAGAACAGCGCGGACTTGAAAGGCAGGACGTTCTGCCCGTTCGACGACGTCCCTTCGGGGAACAGGATGATCTTCTCGCCGCGCTTGAGGGCGGTCTTCAGTTCGTCCCCGTCGCAGGCGGCGTTCCTGCGCTCGCGCGATACGAAGATCGTGTCGGCGAGCCTGGCCAGCATGCCGAACAGCGGCCAGCCGGCGACGTCCTTCTTGGCGACGAACCGCGCATCCGTGAGCGCGCCTAAAACGATGATATCGAGGTACGACACGTGATTGGCGGCGATGAGCGTCGGCCCGCCCGTGTGCGCAAGGCCCCTGACCCGGACGCGCAGGCCGCAGATCTTCTGGCACGCCCGGAACCACAGTTTAGCGATCGGGCGTTTGGCGGCGGGGAACGTCCGCCCCGCCAACGCGTAGGGGCCGACCAGGGCGGCCGTCACCGCGACGAACGCGCCGGCGCGGAGCGCCGCCCTGACAATCGATGTTTTGGTCGCCGCGTAGTCGTCTAGGATTTCCCAGATGGTTTGTAGTGGCGACGGTATCTCTCGGTAATTCTGGTACATTCCACGATCACGCATATATCGGTTGTGTTGAACTGTTCGTCGATCACGGCGCCGTCGCCGACGACCCCGCCGACGCGCAGGTATCCCTTGATCAGCGGCGGCAGTTCGGAAAGCGCCGAGCGCCGGTCGAGCGCATCGGCGGCGAACCGGTCCATCCCCACGAAGCGGGTTTCCTGCGCGCGCGGGCGTATTTCCTCCGGCGCCAGATGGTAGTGGTGCAGGTACGACAGGCCCGCCCCGATGGCGTCGGTGTCGGTGCCGGGAAAGCTGGCACAGCCGAACATCATCTCGATACCGTGGGTATCCAGATAGTCCGCGATGCCGCGCCACAACAATTGCATCGCCGCGCCGGAGCGGTAATCCGCGTGTACGCACGAGCGTCCAAGCTCGACGATCTCGCCCGGATAGTTGATGAGCGACGTCAGGTCGAATTCGTCGCCGGAATAGAACCCTTCGCTTTTCTCGGCGACGGACCGGCGCAGCATCCGGTACGTGCCGACGACGAACGGCTTGCCGTTGGAGCGCGCCTTGTCGACGACCAGAAGGTGGTCGCAGACGTCGTCGAATGGGTCTTCGTCCATCCTGGCGCGGCGCTGCGCCAGTGACGGCACGGCGCCCATCTCTTCATAGAAGACCTGATAGCGCAGCCGTTGCGCGCATTCGATCTCGATCGGGTTGTCGGCGAGATACACCAGCAGATCGCCGTTATCGATGATGTCTTTCATGGTCCCTCCTTTCCCGGCACAGGCGCCGGGGACGAGACGGCGGTATCCGGGAAGATGTGACAGAGGGCCTGCCGCCGTTCAAAGGAAGCTTAAGTGCCGGATTGATGTCGAAATTGTGACGCCGGTTCGGAAAAAAGCCGGGAATATCAGGGGGTTCGGGTTTTGCCGCCCACGCGCTGCAACGCGTCTGCAATGGCGTCATCACGCAACTGTCACACGGGACCGGACGGGGGTTGTCCGGTGGCCGGCCGAAGCCCTTGTCCCGCAACGATTCGCGGCGGATTGGGTCGTGATCGGTGACTTGTCCGGGAAATTGTCATCCCCGCGCAGGCGGGGATCCAGGAATGGCTTGATAATGGTAAGCTGGATTCCCGCATTCGCGGGAATGACGAAAGCGGATGGCGGTGAACCGCCTCAGGCGATCTCTTCGCGCTCGCGGGATTCCGCGCCGCTATCACCGTTATCGTTGCGGCCTTTCTCACGGCGGTTCTCGTCAACATGGATCTGGCGGCGGCGGCGGTCCGGGCCGAAGAAGTTACCGGTGCGCACGAATGAGCGCGGCTGCTCGGCGATGATCCGGAGACGCAGATAGATCAGCTTGGGCGAGAACGGCTTGGCCAGGAACTCGGTCATGCCCAGATCGCGGGCGGTCAGCACGTGCTCTTTATCCGACATCGACGTCACGATGATGACCGGCACGAACGGGTTCGGGCTGTCTTCGTCGCGGCGGATCTGTTTCAAAAGGCCCATGCCGTCGAAGCCGGGCGCCCAGTCGGCGAACACCACGTCGGGTTTGTGCAGTTTGAACGCATCCCAGGCGTGATCGGGGGTGCGCGCTTCTTCGATCTGGCCGATGTTGAAGGTCCGCAGGATCGAACGCATCGTCTGACGCATGTAGGAATTGTGCTCGGCGACCAGCACCGAGATATCCGAGAAGTCGTAAGCTTTGATCGACTGATCCATTTTATGCTCCCAGGCCTGATTTGAGCCTTTTTCAGGCTGGGAGGATCGCAGACTGACGTCACAGCCGTATTTCGGGGGCGTAAAAGGGCGTGAGAAAGTGTTTCAGTTTGTAAAGGGGGGCTGAGGTGGCTTGGCGGAGATGTTGCCAACTCCAGCTATTATTTCGCGCGTCATCCCGGGCGTTAGGTGTCGCCCGGACGCGTCACGCGTTCGGCAGCGACCCTTGCGGCCCGGGGCCCATGGTTCGTCTTGGCCTGCCGTCGCGATGGGTCCCGGATCGCTGGCTTTCCTTACCTCGCATGCGCTCGGGGGAAAGCCGCGTCCGGGGTGACGAAGTGGAAGATGTCTGCTTATAGCCAAAACCGGATGTCGTTTGCGTCCGTGGGAACTTGCGATGAACCAAATGGAGCGAAAATGCGTATATCATGCGGTTAAGGGTGAAAAAGGCGTCACCTATAAGAACGATTCTGGGGAGAAAATAGTGTCCAAGGTGCTATCCTCTTTGCCTCAGCGGCTATGCAGACTTTTACTATTTTTAGCCGTAACTCTTGGCATTCAAACCCTCCCGAATTTTGTAGAGGCTGAAACACTGACCGAATGGAAGGTGCACGGCCTTCCCGCGAACCTCGATGGAGTCACAACTGTCCAATTGCCGGCCGCTGCACAGGATGCGGCGCAAACGCTTCTGCACAAGTTGGAGAACCAGGGCTATCCGCTGGCCGAGGTTCGGGTCGTTGAAGATCACCTATACGTTACGTTCGGTGAAATTGTTGAAGTCACGGTCGAGGGGTTCAACGACCGTGTCGCCCCTGTAATCCATGGTTACGTGGATCATTTGGTCGGAACGTCGCCGACAACCGATCAACTTAGTCACGCCATTGCCCTGATCGATGATATTCCGGGCGTGAAGGCGTCCATCGCAATGGAACGAATAGATGACCTTGGGCATTATCGCGCCGTAGTCAGCGGGGAACAAAGCCGCCAATCGGGGGTGCTATCAGCACGTAACACGCCAACACGCCGATTTGAGAGCCGCGAGATCGCTATCCACCAAGAGTTCTATACCTTGCTCTTGGGCGGCGACATTCTGCGCATCGATCTGAGCGCCATCGATACCGACACGGAGGCCGAAGGGTACGGAATAAATCTCTCGCACGAGTTTCCGGTCAACAATCTCGGCACCTATATCGAAACCCGTCTTTCCCACTTCTCATCAACAGGCGAGAATCAGTTCGAGGCCGAACAATCGAGCGACGCGAAAACAACGAGCGGCGCATTCGTTTTTGGTCACGCCTTCAACAGGCATGTTGAGGTCGCCGACTACATATATGGAGAGCTAGATTATCGGGGTGAGGACAATGGCGATGCCGGCTCCGAAGATTATGGCGTAGCACGGGCCGCGTTCTTCGAGAGCTTTCACAGTGATCACGGGACGACATTGTCTTGGAGCGTGACGGGCTCCGCTGGAACGGAGTTGTCGGATACGAACACCAAGTTCGCTCATGTCCGCGCAGGTGGCGGACTCATTTTTTGGCTCCCGCAACTTTTCGAGACAGCCGAAATGCGGATCGAGGGATCTGGCCAAATCGGCAGCCGCAATGTCCCTGGCTTCGAACTGTTCAGTTTCAGCGGCAGCGGACGGCAACGTGGGTTTGAGCCTTTCAAGTACGCAGGCAACCACGGGGCCGATCTGACGGTCGAGATCGCTGAGACGTTTCAGCCTCTCGCTCTAGGCGCGCCAATCTTTACCCCCTACGTGTTCACGGACGCCACGTATGTTGCGAACTCGGCGAATAATATCTCGGAGTCTCGGCCGCGTCAGAACGAAGTCGTGAGTATGGGCATTGGTTCGAAAATCACGTTCTTCAACGGCCTATCCTTCGACGCTTGGCTCGCAGCCCCGGTCCACGACGGGGAGCAATCGGACCTGGACCGCACCGTCGCGTTTTATATCCAAACCCAGTTCACGTGGTGATGGGAGCAGATAAACCATGAGATCGACCATTCTTTTCATCGCAGCTTCAATGATTTGTGCGGTTTCGGTCGGAGACGCCGCCGCGAAGACCAGAAACCCTCCGGGCTGCAAAAACTCCGGCCCCCAAGCGCATAATCCGAACTGCGCCGGCGGTTCAGGTACCCATGTGCCCGCAAAACCCGATCCAACGCCCGTCACCATCGACACGGTTACGCACGCCAACACGGTATCGACGCCAGCGCCAGTCATTGCGCCTGTGACGCCAACAAGCGCGAATACGCCTTCGAGCCCGACGCCCAACACACAGACCGTCACGACCCCGACGCCTACCTCTACCCAAAGTACAGGCGGCGCAACGAATACGCCACCTACATCAACTGCCACACCCGATGCAGGTACCGGCAGCGGGACCGTGTCGTCTCAAAGCCCGGGGCTTGGCCAAAACCCCGGTCATGGTGAGAAAATGGTGAACTACAGCAACCACATCGTGCCGGAAAACCCGTTGTATCTGCCGGAGCTCAAACAGCACCTGCAAGCGCCAAAGGGGGCGGGCACGGCGGCAAGGTCAGGAACGACGTTGCCGTCGCGTATCCAACCCATCGCACCAACAGACGTGCAGCCCGGACAGCTTGCCGAACCCGTATCGCCGTTCGGCCACGCGGACGGCGGCAGCGAAGGGCGCACGGGAGGCCAGGGTGACAAATTCATCCATGTGCAGTATCACGAGGGCGAACCTAATTACGATACGCACGTGCCCCCGAAACCGGGCAAGAACTTCATTCCGGGTTACCGTGCCTATCTCGTGTCAAATGACGGATCCTCGCGGGCCTGTGTGATGTCAGGGATGGGACAGCGCGTCGTTATCAATCAAAGTGGCCAATCGGCGTCATACGGCCATGCGGAGACCGTCCACTTCCGGTCTAGCTCGACCGCACACCTGCCGAGCAACCACCAACTCGCGAGCCGTTGCCTAGTATCTGTATCAAAGTAACGGATGACCATCGCGATTGACCGATGGCAGCTTTGGGTCAGAAGCGGACCATGCACCGTCCGAATATCCGCAACAAAAAAGGCCCCGGCGATGCCGGAGCCCTTTTTGAAATCGTGCGGTGCGCCGCTTAGCGGGTCGGCACCGGGGTATCCGTGGAATAATCGTAGAACCCGCGGCCGGTCTTGCGGCCGAGCCAGCCGGCTTCGACGTATTTCACCAGAAGCGGGCAGGGGCGGTACTTGGTGTCCGCCAGCCCGTCGTGCAGCACGTGCATGACGGCGAGGCAGGTGTCCAGACCGATGAAGTCGGCCAGTTCCAGCGGCCCCATCGGGTGGTGCGTGCCCAGTTTCATGGCGGTGTCGATGGCTTCCACCGAGCCGACGCCTTCATAGAGCGTGTAGATCGCTTCGTTGATCATCGGCAGCAGGATGCGGTTGACGATGAACGCCGGGAAATCTTCGGCGTTGACCGATTTCTTGCCGAGTTTCGCGGCCAGTTCGCGGATCGTGGAATAGGTGTCCTCGTCCGTGGCGATGCCGCGGATCAGTTCCACCAGTTCCATGCGCGGCACCGGGTTCATGAAGTGCATGCCGAGGAACTTGCCCGGGCGGTCGGTCTGCGCGCCCAGGCGCGTGATCGAGATCGACGACGTGTTCGACGCGATCAGGGCATCGTCACGCAGTACCGGACAAAGCTGCTTGAGGATCGCTTTCTTGACGTCCTCGTCCTCGCTCGCCGCTTCGACGACGAAGTCGCAGTCACCGAAGCCGGCATAGTCGGTGCCGGTGGTGATGTGTTTCATCGCCTTGTCGACGTCGGCTTCGCTCAATTCGCCGCGGCTGACCTGACGGGTCATACCCTTCTGGATTTTGTCCATACCGGCTGCGATCGCATCGTCGGAAATGTCGAGCATGTGCACGTCGAAGCCGGCCTGCGCACACACGTGTGCGATGCCGCTGCCCATTTGCCCGGCGCCAATCACGCCGATCTTTTTTATGTTTATTGACATGGTCTTCTCCTCGCTATCGAAAGCAGCGGTTACGTGTTTGTCCATCTCAGTGTTCAGATCCCTAAGTTTTTATTTGTCGAGTTCCTTGGACAGTTCGGGCACCGCGTCGAACAGGTCGGCAACCAGGCCGTAGTCGGCGACCTGGAAAATCGGTGCCTCTTCGTCCTTGTTGATGGCGACGATGACCTTGCTGTCCTTCATGCCGGCGAGGTGCTGGATTGCACCTGAAATGCCGACGGCAATGTAAAGATCGGGGGCGACCACCTTACCGGTCTGGCCGACCTGGTAGTCGTTCGGCACGAAGCCCGCGTCGACGGCGGCGCGAGACGCACCGACCGCGGCGCCGAGCTTGTCGGCGATGTCTTCCAGCATCGAGAAGTTGTCGCCCGACTGCATGCCGCGTCCGCCGGAAATGACGATCCCGGCACTGGTCAGTTCCGGGCGCTCGGATTTGGTCAGGTTCTGGCTGACGAATTCGGAAAGATCGCTGGCGGCGGCCGCGTCGATGCTTTCGACCGATGCCGAACCGCCTTCGGCGGGGGCGGCGTCGAACGCGGTGGCGCGGACCGTGATCACTTTCTTGGCGTCCGACGACTGCACGGTCGCCATGGCGTTACCGGCATAGATCGGGCGCACGAAGGTGTCTTCGCTTTCAATGGCGACGATTTCGGAAATCTGCTGCACGTCGAGCTTGGCGGCGACGCGGGGGGTGATGTTCTTCCCGGACGTCGACGCCGGGGCGACGATGTAGTCGTAATCGTCGGCGAGCCCGACAACGAGGTCGGTGACGCTTTCCGCGAGCGAGTAGGCGTAGTGATCGCCTTCCGCCTGCAACACCTTGGAAACGCCTTCGGCCTTGGCCATTTCGGCGGCGGCGTCGGCGCAGTCCTTGCCCGCGACCAGCGCGGTGACGTCACCCAGTTTGCTTGCCGCGGCGAGCGCGTTGAGGGTGCCCGGACGCAGCGCCGAGTTATCGTGATCGGCAATCAGAAGTACGTTGGCCATGTCAGATCACCTTCGCTTCGTTTTTCAGTTTGTCGACGAGTTCCGCGATGTCGGCGACCTTGACGCCACCTTCGCGTTTCGGCGGCTCTTCCACCTTCAGCGTTTTCAGGCGCGGCGCCGCATCGACGCCGAGATCGGCGGCCGACATGGTGTCGATGGTTTTCTTCTTGGCTTTCATGATGTTCGGCAGCGACGCATAGCGCGGCTCGTTGAGGCGCAGGTCGGTGCTCATCACCATGGGCAGCTTAACCTTGATCGTTTCCAGACCGCCGTCGATTTCGCGGGTCACTTCCGCCGATCCGTCGCCGAGTTCCAGCTTGGACGCGAAAGTCGCCTGCGGCCAGTCCAGCAGGGCGGCCAGCATCTGGCCGGTCTGGTTGCTGTCGTCGTCGATGGCCTGCTTGCCAACGATCACCAGATCGGGGCTTTCCTTGTCGACAACGGCCTTCAGAATCTTGGCGACCGCGAGCGGCTGCACTTCGTCGTCGGATTCCACCAGGATGCCGCGGTCGGCGCCCATGGCGAGCGCGGTGCGGATCGTTTCCTGGGACTGCGCCGGGCCGATGGAAACGGCGATCAATTCCTCGATCTTGCCGGCTTCCTTCAGACGCACGCCTTCTTCGACGGCGATTTCGTCGAAGGGGTTCATCGACATCTTGACGTTTTGCAATTCAACGCCCGAGTTGTCGGGCTTGACGCGGATTTTGACGTTGTAGTCAACCACCCGCTTGACAGCAACGAGTGCCTTCATCGGTTCTCCTCACGCCGCGATCGCGACTTCTTGGTGCTCCACCCAGCGAAATGCCCGGATTTGCTTGTTGTGGAGTATTTTTGAGTGCAGGTGCACGGGTCTTTTCGCAGGCGCAACATTAGGCCTTGGCCAAAAGAGGGTCAAGCCACGTTTGCGACAAAAACATGAACGGAAACGACCGGATTTCCGCCGGTTTCGGGGGCTGTTTCGGGGAATACTTAGGCGGCCTTTGCGTGATTACCCCTCACCCTCCCGCGCGCCACCGCATGCGGGTCCCTCCCTCTCCCCGTGGGAGAGGGCATTGCGGCATCGTTTCCTCTCCTTGGGGAGAGGGACAGGGTGAGGGGCGTGGTTAAAAGCTAGCGGCTGCCGCCCGGCACCCACAGCACGTCTTTCTTGCCGTTGTCGTTCAAGTGGCGGGCGAGGACGAACAGGTGGTCCGACAGGCGGTTGACGTACTTGATGGCGGCGGGATTGACGTCTTCATGTTCGGATAGTTCGGTCAGCAGGCGCTCACAGCGGCGCGCCACGGTACGGGCAAGATGCAGATAGCTCGCCGCCGGGGTTCCGCCGGGCAGGATGAAGGATTTCAGGGGTTCCAATTCGGCGTTCATGGCGTCGATCTCGTTTTCGAGGCGGGTCACCTGCTGATCGACGATGCGGAGCGCGCCTTCCGAGCGCTTGCCGCCTTCGGGCGTACACAGGTCCGCCCCCAGGTCGAACAGATCGTTCTGGATCCTGGCCAGCATCGCGTCGGCTTCGGGGAAGTCGTCTTTCGGGGTGTGCAGGCGGGCCAGCCCGATGACGGCGTTGGTCTCGTCCGACGTGCCGTAAGCCGCGACCCGGATGTCGTGCTTCTTGACCCGGTCGCCCGAGCCCAGCGAGGTTTCGCCCGTGTCGCCGCCGCGGGTATAGATTTTCGTGAGCGTGACCATGCGTCCCCCTTACGTCGGCAATTTTCGGATTATTTCGCCGCCAGGAACATGATCAGCGCAAACAGGATCAGGGCCACACCCTGGCCGATGACCCGCGCGCGCATCAGGTTGTTGGCGTGCTTTTTATAGAACGGTCCGTTGCGCGCGAACCCGATCAGCCCGACGACCAGGATGATCAGGGTCGCGAACATCGCGAAGCCCATCAGAAACGGCAAGAACGTGTCCATAACCTCTATATAAGGTCCGGATCGGCATTCCGCGAGGATAAATCCTCGACGTGTCCCGAAACCATCAACCGGCCGTCATCCGCCGGCAACGATTTTCAGCCACGCTGCCGGCGGCTAGAATGCGCTTTGGAAAGGATCCGCTCATGCCCGACGGCACCCCTCGACAGAGACCGGAAGAATCGCCCGCTACGGACTTCCGGGACGTTTTGAAACGTGCGGTCGGCCGGCGCGATGTGCTGCGCGGCGGCGTTTCGTTCGGCGCGGCGGCGTTCGTTTTATCGGCGGGCGGCTTCGTGCCCCGCGCCAGGGCCGGCAATCCCGTGTTCGATTTCCGCCCGGTCCCGGCGAACACGCTGGATACCGTGACGCTCCCCGAGGGTTTTTCGTGGCGCGTGCTGGTGGCGTGGGGCGATCCGCTATGGTCGAAAGGCGTGCCGTTCGATCCCGCCACGCGTGGGACGGCGCGTTCGCAGTCGTTGGCGTTCGGCGACAATAACGACGGGATGGAGTTGTTCGAAGACCGGGGCCGGACGATCCTCTGCGTCAATCATGAGTACGTGAACAAGCAGGTAATCTTCGGCAACCGGGCATCGTGCCTGCCGGAAACCGACGACGACGTGATCAAGGGTATGGCGGCGCACGGGGTTTCCGTCGTTGAGGTCCGCGACGGCGCGGCGGGGTGGGAAGTCGTGCGGGACGCGCCCCTCAACCGCCGCATCACGGGGCGTACGGCGATGCGCCTGGCCGGGCCGGCGGCGGGGCACGCTTCGGTCCGGACCGCCGGAGACCCGGATGGGAAGACCGTGATCGGCACCCTCAACAACTGCGGGTCCGGGCGCACGCCCTGGGGTACGTATCTGACGTGCGAGGAGAACTTCAACGGCTATTTCCGGGCCAGCGACCCCGCCTATCAGCCGGACGAGGCGCAGAAGCGTTATGGTCTCAGACAGAACGACCGGGGTTATGATCTGGCCCGCGTCGCCGAGCGCTTCGATCTTTCGAAGCACCCGTTTGAGGCCAACCGCTTCGGCTACGTGGTCGAGATCGATCCGCGCGATCCGAAAACCGTACCGGTCAAACGTACCGCGCTCGGCCGCATCAAGCACGAGAACGCGGCATTGGTCGTCAACGACGGTACCGGGCACGTCGTCGTCTATATGGGTGACGACGAACGGGGCGAGTTTCTCTACCGCTACGTTTCCGAAGGCCGCTACGCCGGCGAAACGGACGGCGGCGATCTGCTCGACAACGGCACCATTTATGTCGCCAGGTTTCACGACGATTTTTCGGGGGAATGGCTGCCGCTCAAACCCGAAAGCGTCGGCATGACGGAAGCGGATATCTGCGTGTTTACCCGCATCGCCGCGTCGAAGGCGGGGGCGACGACCATGGACCGGCCCGAATGGGTCGCGGTCAATCCGAACAAGCCCGAAGCGTATGTGGCGCTGACCAACAATTCCAGCCGGGGCCGGAAGCCCAA
>JAGLED010000035.1 GCA_023145215.1 Rhodospirillales bacterium
AGCCAGCCGCCGCCCCAGACCCAGGATGCCTGGACCGGATAGATGATGGCGGAAAGCACGACCACGAAGATGATGAACGGCCAGAACTTGATGCGCTCGGCAACCGTACCCGAAACGATCGAGGCCGCGGTCGCGACGAACACCATCTGGAAAAACCAGTCGGACGCCACCGAGTAACCGGTGTCGGCAACGGCTGCGACCATTTCAGGCGTCGCTTCGTCGGCGTTGATCAGCGCCAGTTCGTCCGCGCCGGGGTTGTAGAACAGGCTGAACGTGCCCATCCAGCCGCCTTCCGGCACACCGACGTACATGATGTTGTAGCCGATCAGGTAGAACATGATGCCCGCAACGGAGTAGAGGGCGATGTTCTTGAGGCAGATCGTGGCCGTGTTCTTGGAACGGACCAGACCGGATTCGAGCATTGCAAAGCCGGCGGCCATGAACATCACGAGGACGCCATGGATCAGGAATGCAAAGGTGTTGAAGACAAAGGCGCTCTCGGTGGTGACTTCCGCCGAAGCCTGACCGGCCGTCATCGTGACGGCGATCGCGGCCAGGGCAGCCATCGCTGCCGTGCGCTTTTTCATGCGAGCAAAGTTCATAGTTTCATTCCTCCTAGAGCGCTTCCGCATTGGTCTCGCCGGTTCGGATCCGGACGGCCTTGTCGAGGGCGTAGACGAAAATCTTGCCGTCCCCGATCTTGCCGGTCATCGCGGTTTTCTGAACCGTCTCGACCACTTGCTCGACCAGGTCGTCGACGCAAGCGATCTCGATTTTCACTTTCGGCAGGAAGTTCACCTGATACTCCGCGCCACGATAAATTTCGGCCTGACCTTTCTGACGGCCGAAACCTTTAACTTCGGATACGGTCATGCCTTCAATGCCGAGGGGAGTCAGCGCTTCGCGGACCTCCTCGAGCTTGAACGGCTTGATGACCGCCATGATCATTTTCATGTTGAACTCCTTCCGTTGATTTGCGGGTGTGCCGTTCGCTCCTCTTAAACGGCTGCCCCCTTGCACGTTGCTTGGGCCCGTCGGGCCGCTGCCTTCAATAATCAAGGTTCGTGCCAGTTTTCTCGGAGGATATACTTTTGAACGATTTCAATATGTTAGAGGAGTTATCTGCGTTGGGGTGGCCGAAAAGCGCACAAAAATATGATGATTTTTTATGCATATACGAGGCATGGCTAGAAATTAGGCAATATTAAGGCGTAGATTCGACTGGACAAGGCGGCCCGCGCCGGGGCACCTAAATGCCATGTCCAGCAAGGCATCCGAATCAGCATCGCTCAACGCCGACATTCTGATTGTCGGCGGGGGCCTGGTCGGCGCCGTCGCGGCGCGCGCCCTCGCCGCCAGCGGTTTCGAGGTCGTCGTGATCGACGGCACCGACCCGAAGGACGCCCGCGACGCGGCTTTCGACGGCCGGGCCTCCGCGGTTGCCGCCGCGTCGGAACGGCTACTGAGTGCGATCGGCGTGTGGCCGTATCTGGAACCCGAGGTCGCACCGATCATGGACATTCGCGTCGCCGACGGGCGGTCCCCGTTGTTTCTGCACTATAATCACGAAGACGTCGGCGCGGGCCCGCTCGGCTACCTGGCCGAAAACCGGCATATCCGGATCGCCGCGCTGGCGGCACTTAAAAACGACAAACGCGTCACATTCATCGCGCCGATGCGGGTCGAGGGGCTGGAACGAGACCCGGGCGGCGTCCGGGCGACACTCGCCGATGGCCGAACCGTCGACGCACGCCTTGCCATCGCCGCCGACGGGCGCGGCTCGAAAATCCGCGAAGGTGCCGGTATTCGCATCACGTCGTGGCGCTATCCGCAGGAAGCCATTGTCTGCACGGTCGAACACGAACACCCGCACGGCTTTGTCGCGCACGAGCATTTCCTGCCGGCGGGGCCGTTCGCGATCCTGCCGCTCAGGGGAACCGACGAAAGACCCGGCTGCCGGTCGTCCATCGTCTGGACCGAGCGGGCCGATCAGGCCAAAGCGATGGTGGGATTGCCGGACGACGTCTTCAGGGCGGAACTCGCCAAACGCTTCGGCGATTTCATGGGCGGCATCGAGGTCGTCGGCCCCAGGTTCTGCCATCCGCTCGGCCTGCAGTTCGCGCACACGTCGGTCGCAGAGCGGTTGGTCCTGATCGGCGATGCCGATCATGGCATGCACCCGATTGCGGGCCAGGGGCTCAACATGGGATATCGCGATGTCGCCGCGCTCTGCGATGTGCTCGGCGAGGCGAAACGGCTCGGCCTCGACATCGGATCGGCGGCGGTGCTGCAGCGTTATCAACGCTGGAGACGTTTCGACAACACCTTGATGCTGGCGGTGACGGACGGCCTCAACCGGCTGTTTTCCAACGACATCGCACCGATCCGCCACGCGCGGGACTTCGGCCTCGGCATGGTGAACAAGATGCCGCCGCTGAAAAAGATGTTGATGCGCTCGGCCATGGGCCTGATGGGCGACCTGCCGACGATGATGCGGCGGGGCTCCTGACCGACGGCAACTTCTTATTCTGGATAAACGGTAAGGAAGCGACGCTCGATACCGGCGACGGTGCGGTCAAGCGATGCCGCGTCACGGATCGCGGCTGAGGCCTTTTTCTTCCAGCGCTTTCAGGTAGTCCGCCCACATTTCATCCTGGCGTGCGCCCATGTCGTAGAGATAATCCCAGGTGAAGATTCCGGTATCGTGCATGTCGTCGAACTTGAGGCGGACGGCATAATTGCCGACCGGTTCGACGCCCATGATCCCGACGTGGCGGCGACCGGCGACGGTTTTCTTCTGACCGGGACCGTGTCCCTGCACGTCGGCGGACGGGCTTTCGACCCGAAGCAGTTCCGCCGGCAGGCGCGCCGTCACGCCGTCGTCGAAATCGACCTCGAGGATTTTTTCTTCGCGCTTTAGGCGGATCTCACTCGGATGGTGTTGCTGGTTGTAGTCGCTCATGGACTCAGCCTTTTACGGTGTCATCTATCTCGCGGGCTTCGTCGGCGAGCATGATCGGGATACCGTCGCGGATCGGATAGGCGAGCCCGGCCTTCTCGCTGATCAGTTCCTGGCGCTCGCGGTCGTAACGCAGCGCCCCCTTGGTCAAAGGACAGACGAGAATCTCCAGAAGCTTCGGGTCGATCTCGGTGGAATTGGGTGTGGTCATGTCTCGGGTCCGGGCTGTTACAGGCGGGTGTCATTGGCGAATGTCGTAGGCACCGGGGCCGTCGCCATGGGCGGCGATCTCGAAGATGCTGGTCAGCAGTTCGGCGCGCTTGTCGGTATCGGGGCATTCCAGAAGCGCCTGCTTCTCGCCGGGCTCGAGCGGGCAGGTCATGGCCAGCGTGTCGACGAGGAGCGCATCCGGGGCATCGCCGATATTCGACATGTCCGCTTCGATCCCCTTGATGTCGAAATACTTCGACATCGCGGCAACCAGCTTGTCGCGGTCCGATACCGCGTCCGTCTCCCGGTCGTCGGCTCGGGTCATGTCTTCGATGTATGGGGAATAGTCCGGCCGTATCCGGCGATAGCCGTCCAGCATGTCCAGCTCTTCGGCAACGCGGAACCGGATCAATCCGGTCAGGGTGATCACATAGCGATGATCGTCGGTTTCCATGAACTGGGTGAGCCGGCCGGCACACCCGATATCGTAAAGCTTGACCCCGTCGGCGATCATGCGCTCGTCTTTCTCCGCCACCGGTTGGATCATGCCGATCAGCCGGTCGGATTTCAGGGCGTCCTCGACCATGTTCAGATAACGCGGCTCGAAGATATTGAGCGGCAGCTGCCCGCCCGGCAACAGCATCGCGCCCGGCAGCGGAAATACGGGAATTGCGTCCGGAAGGGTTTCCGGTGTCAGGGTGCGCTGACGGTCGACCATCTGCGCGCTCCTTCTTTTTAAGAGAACAAGACCGAAGAAAGGCGCCGCCGGCCCGTGGTCGTCAACTCATGGGTCGGCCCCAGCGCGTCGAAAATCTTGATCAGCTGCTCGCGCGCCGCGCCGTCGTTCCAGTCCTTCTTGCGGCGAATGATCTCAAGGAGCTCGTCGATCGCCGCCTCGTTACGCTTGGCCGCGTAAAACGCCAGTGCCAGGTCAAACCGCGCCTGATGATCGGCGGGGTCGGCTTCGACTTTCTGCTGCAGCTCCAGAATATCGCCGCTGTCTTCGGTTTCCTCGTCCAGTTGGAACGCATTGATCGCGGCTGCGATCGTGCCTTTCATTTTCCAGGCCTCGGGCAGTCCCTCGATCATGTCGCGCGCGGTATCGGTTTCGCCGGCGGCGACCGCGGCGCGGATCATGCCGGCGACGGCACGCTCGTTATCGGGGCTTTGCTGCTGCGCCTCGCCGTAAAGCGCCAGCGCCTGCAGCGGATCGCCGTCCGCCAGTTCGGCGTCGGCCTGATCGAGGACCGTGTCGAGCGAGCCCTTGGCGCCGTCGGTGAGCTTGTCAATGAAACCCTTGAGCTGGCTTTCCGGCATCGCGCCCATGAAGCCGTCGACCGGCTGGCCATCCTTGAAGGCATAGACCGCGGGGATCGACTGGATCCGCATCTGCGCCGCCAGTTGCTGGTTCTCGTCGACGTTGATCTTCACCATCTTCACGGTGCCGCCGGCTTCGCGGACCAGCTTTTCGAGCATCGGGCCGAGCTGCTTACACGGTCCGCACCAGGGCGCCCAGAAATCGACGATCACGGGGACGTTCTTCGATGCTTCGATGACGTCCTGCATGAAGTTCTGGGTGTCCGACTCCATCACCAGATCGCCACCCATGCCGCCCGGCTGGCCGCCGACTGGTTTCGCGTCCAGTCCGTCCGCCGACGTCGGGTCGACAACGATACCCGGCTGCGGTGCCTGCGCGCCGCCGTCCATGCTTTGCTGCGGTCCCTGATCCTGTGGCTGACCTGGGGCTTGGGCCTGACCCTGGCCCTGGCCTTGACCCGGTTCCTTCGGGGACATGCTGCCGTCGGGATTGATCACAAACTCCATAACGTCTTCCTCTGGCTCGTTCGCCTGAATATATGAACTCTTGCCCTATAAATGGACGACAAGGGCCGGAACGGCAAGGGGGCCGGCCGGATTTCAGAAATCGATCATCAACGGCGGATGGCCGCAGATTTCGAGGAACCTGACAAGATCGGCGGGGACAAGCGCCGTCGTCGCGGTGTTGACCAAGGGATGCACGTTAATCCAAGGGTGCGCGAGCAACGACCGGTCGAGCGCCATGGTGACCGCGCCTTCGCTGTCATTGACGACGGCGAGGGGCGTCACCGATCCCGGCTCGACGCCCAGATACGTCATCAAACGCTCGGCACTGGCGAACGACAAGGGTTTGCATCCCAGCTTGTCGCGCAGACTTTTCAGGTCGATATCCCTGTCCTCGTCGGCGGTCACAAGGAACATTCGGCCCTTTTTATCCTTCAGGAACAGGTTCTTGGTGTGTCCGCCCGGCAGGTCGTCGCGGTGCGCCTTCGCTTCCTCGACGGTGTAGACCGGTGGATGGGAGACGGTTCGGCCCGAAATACCGAGCTCGGAAAGGCGCGCCAGCAGGGTTTCTTGCGTCATCATGGCGGTCCGGAGGGTAGGGCGATGCGATGACATCGGCAAGGCAGGCGCGGGTGATTGCAAACTCTTAAGAAATTTGACATTTCGCGCTTGAAAACGCGACGTTGATGCGTATTATCCCGGCTGCTTTCGGCGCTGCCGAAACATACCCCCGGCGCGGGCGTAGCTCAGGGGTAGAGCGCAACCTTGCCAAGGTTGATGTCGTGAGTTCGAATCTCATCGCCCGCTCCATTCTCTCCGATTCTTCGTTTTCATCCGGATCGAACCCGCCAGGCTGTGGATCAGAGTCCACCGACTTGATGGCCGATGTTGCATGATTGACGTCCGGCGGCCGGGACTGTGTCGATGCCCGGCAGTATTTTCATTGGCGCCAATTGCTTCGCGGTGGATTTCTGTACAAGATAGCCGTCCGAGATTCGCCGACCGAGGAGGGGGTAAAGCCGTGAGAAGCGAGTTGCAAGCGATCAAGATGCACGTCTACGAAGACGGCGTGATCGACCAATCCGAGGTGAAGATGCTGCGCGGCATCGTCGATGCGGAGAAACCCGGCGAGGAAGAGGTGCGGCTTTTGCTGGATCTCAACACCGTGCTTTCCGGCGGCGATATGGATCCGGCGTTCGCCGAACTGCTCGTTGATGCCACGGTCAAGTTCGTGCTCGACGACGACGGTGGCGTGCCGGACGAAAAAATGGCCTGGCTCGAAGCCAACATTTCCAAGGACGGCAAGACCGACGCCAACGAGGTGTTGATCCTGCGCGCGATCGAAGCAAAGGCCGGCGGTTTGCCGGACCGGTTGGCGGCGCTTCTGGGATAAACGCGCCGGGGCGGATTTTGTTGATCCATTATTATAAGGTGGTCGAAAGCGCATGCCGTACTTCAGAAACCTGTTCATGGAAAACAGTCACGAGCGATTGATCCGTATGCTCGAACGCCGCGCTGAGGAAGGCGCGGATCAGGAAGCGATCGATCGCAAGATCTGGGATACGTTCGGCGAGACCTGGAGCGTGATGTTCACGGACCTTTCAGGGTTCTCCCGCAATGCCGCCAACTTCGGCATCATTCATTTCATTCAGGTTATCGTCGAATCGGAAAAGCTGTTCGCACCGGTCCTGAACGACCACAACGCGTTCATCATCAAGCGCGAAGGCGACAGCCTGATGATCCTGTTTCACAACCCGAGGGATGCGCTTGACGCCGCCATCGCCATGCAGCACGCGGCGCAGAAATTCAGTATGTCGAAGCCGCCTGAGGAACATGTGATCCTGTGTCTCGGGATCAGCCATGGCCGCATTCTCAGGCTCGGCTCGAACGAGATTTTCGGCAACGCGGTCAATTCAGCTTCCAAGCTCGGTGAGGATACGGCCGGCCCGCACGAAATTCTGGTGACCAACGATTTCGTCGACGCCTATGACGGCGAGCTCGATCTCGATCTGGAGAAAATCGATTTCAAGCCACCCGGTTCGGACACGGCCTACATGGTCAAATACCGGCAAGCCGTTCTGGCGGACAGCGCTTCCGATTAAATCGGGCCCGCTTCGTCAGACACAAAAATTGTGCGTCTTTTCGTTTTTGGGGTGCGCCGGATTGGTGAACACGGCGGTGTCGTTTTTGTAGGCAATGATATCGCGGGCCTTGGCGATCGAATTCTCGTCGATGTGAAGCGCCTTTTCGAACGCCTCGATCACCTTTTTCTCGCCAAGCGCAATGGAGCCGTCGACCGCGGCGACGTCATAGAGGTTCAATAGCAACACCGCTTTCTGTCCCTGCGAAAGGCTGCCGCCGACGACGGTCAGAAACTTCTCGAGCGGGATCTTCTCGGCGTTACTGAAAGCGCTTTGCGTCATTTTCTGCAGATCCCCCTGAGAGATGTCGCCGCTCGAGACATGCTTGCCGAGCATCGATATGAGCTGGGCTTTTTCTTCGACCGTTGTCTGACCGTCGGCGGCGACGACATAGGCGATGGCTGTCGCCAGAATATCCAAAGGTTTCATCGTGACGGCCCTCCTCAGCCCTCAATACAAAGTCGAACCATCATAAGCTTTGATATCTATGCTTCCAACGGCAATGCGCACGCGCTATTTATTGCGAATGCACAAATTTCGATCCGGAACCTGGGCCGGTCTCGTCGGTATTCTAACAATCATCGCTTCATTGCCGTCGTTCGCCGGTACATGGACGCTGAACGTCGAGAACGACCGCATCGCCAACACCGACCGGCATTATTCGAACGGCATTCGTCTCGGCTGGGTGTCGGAGGCCGAGGACGGCGACCATTTGCCCGAAGTCCGTGACGCGCTGCAACTCCTCTACCCGCTGGCCGACGTCCGCGGCGGTCGTCTGGGTCTCGAACTCGGACACAATATCTATACGCCCTCCGATACCGAAGCGCGCAACCTGATCAACGACGACCGCCCGTATGCGGGGTGGCTCTACGCGTCCGGGTCCCTCTACGCCGAAACCGGCAAAGGCATCGGCGACCATTTCACCGAGACCCTCGACAAGATGGCGCTGGAGATCGGCGTGGTCGGCCCGGCCGCCCTGGGCAAGCAGGTGCAGAACGAGTATCACAAGCTAATCGGCGTCTCGACCTCAAAGGGCTGGGACAACCAGCTCAAGAACGAACCGGGCATTAACCTGATCGGTGAGCGCAAATGGCGCCACAAGGCGCTCCGGTTTTACGGTCTCGAAGCGGATGCCATCCCGCACGTGGGCGCATCGCTCGGCAACGTTTACACGCACCTCAATGGCGGCATCACCTTGCGGGTCGGCCAGGAACTCTATGTCGACTACGGCCCGCCGCTGATCCGTCCGAGCCTTTCGGGCTTCGGCGCCATCAACCCGGCCGAGAAATTTTCATGGTATGCGTTCGCCGGCGTCGACGGCCGGTGGGTTTTGCGCAACATCTTTTTGGACGGAAACACATTCGCCGACAGCCATAGCGTCGATAAGAAACCCTTGGTCGGTGATTTCGTCGCCGGTTTAGCGGTCACCTATCAGAACGTCCGATTGGCATTCACACATGTCATGCGTACCCGTGAATTCGATACCCAGGGAGAGTCGGACCGTTTCGGCGCCATCAGCCTGTCGTTCAGATTCTGATCTCACGGTCGGTCCCTTCCGTTTTATCCAAGCGTCACTTTCCCTGATACCCAGGATGAGATAGCCTTCCCCTTCAACCTCGACTTGGGAGACGAGGAAGGGAGCATCCAATGCCGAATACCGACCTGGCCGGCGGCGCGTTAGTGACGACCGCCCTCAATGCTGCGCAAAAATCGGAGAAGGGGAAAAAGGGTAAACAGCTTCGCGCGTTTATCTCGGAATACTATGCGCATGTCCCCGCGCAGGATCTGGACGATCTCTCCGGACCCGAACTCGTCGCCATCGCCCGAACGCACATGGAAACGGGCAAGACACGCAAGCCCCGAACAGCCAACATCCGCGTCTACAATCCCGATCAGAAGACCGACGGCTGGTCGACGAACCACAGCGTCGTCGAAATCGTTACCGACGACATGCCGTTCCTGGTCGATTCGGTATCGGCGGAGCTGACCCGGCGCGAGTTGCCGATCCACCTCGTCATTCACCCGATCTGCAAAGTCCGGCGCAACAAGGCGGGCGCGGTTATCGATATCCTCGAACGTGGCCACGTCGAAATCGATGCCAAGCCCGAGAGCTTCATGCACTTCCAGATCGCCCAGCAACCCGACAAACAGCTGCGCGAAATCGCTTCCGATCTTAAGGGTATCCTTGAAAACGTGCGGGCGTCGGTCGAGGACTGGCGACCGATGCGCGAGCGCATGGAAAGCATCATCGAGGAACTGGCGGTGGAACCGCGTGGTGTGCAGGCGGAGGAATCCGCCGAAGTGCGCGAGCTGCTGCGCTGGCTGCATGACAACCACTTTACGTTTCTGGGGTTTCGGGAATTCAAGATTGCCGGATCGGGCAAGAAAACGCGCGTGACCGTCGACCGGAGTTCCGGCCTCGGCGTGCTCCGCGATCCGTCTGTGACCGTGTTCGAATCGTTCCAATCGAAGGACACGCTGTCGCCTGAAATCGCCCAGTTCCTGGGCCAGCGCGATCTTCTCAGTGTGACCAAGACCAACCAGCGCTCGGTCGTGCACCGTTCGGTGCATATGGACGCTATCGGTATCAAGAAGATCGACAGGAACGGCAAAGTCGTCGGCCACCGGCTGTTCGTCGGCCTGTTCACTTCCGTCGCTTATAACCTGTCGCCGCGCAACATTCCGCTGCTGCGCCGCCGTCTGCAGAACATCGTCGACCGGGCCGGGTATTCCCGCGACAGCCACGACGGCAAGGCGCTGCTGAATATCCTCGAAACCTATCCCCGCGACGAGCTGTTTCAGATTTCCGAGGATCATCTGCTCAAGGTCGCGACCGGCATCCTGCATTTACAGGAGCGTCAGCGCGTCGCGCTGTTCGTCCGCGAAGACGTCTTCAAGCGCTACCTGTCGTGCATGGTTTTCGTGCCGCGCGACCGCTACGACACGGAACTGCGCCAAAAGATCCAGCATATCCTGGCGACGGCGTTCGGTGGCGAACCGGCGGCGTTCTTCACGCAGCTCGGCGATTCCCCATTGGCCCGGGTGCACCTGATCATCAAGATGATGGGCCGGAAGGTGCCGAAGTACGACACCAAGGCGCTGGAAGACGAGATTGCTGAAGCGAGCCGTTCGTGGGGCGACCGAGTGCTGGATGCGTTGACACAGCACAAGGGCGAAGCCCGGGCGCACGAACTGCACGCCCGCTTCAAGGATGCGTTCGGACCGGCATACCAGGCCCAGTATTCGTCGGACGAAGTGTTGTTCGATCTCGACATGATTGAGCGGATCGCCGCCGAAGGCGGGATCGGGTTCCATCTCTACCGGCCCGCCGACGCGGAACAGGACACCGTCCGCTTCAAACTCTATAACCCCGAGACCGAGATCGCCCTTTCAGATGTTCTGCCCGTGTTCGAGCACATGGGCTTCAAGGTCATCAACGAAGGCGGCCCGCACGAGGTGCGCGTCGCCGATGCCGGATTCTCGCGGCTCGTGATTCATGACTTCGGACTGGAGCAGCGCTCCGGCGCGGCCATCGATGTCGATAAGGCGCGCGATAATTTCGAAGACGCGTTCTCACGCGTTTGGCACGGCGATGCGGAAAGCGACGGCTTCAATGCGCTCGTTGTGGGGGCGGAGCTGGCGTGGCGCGATATCGTCGTGCTGCGGGCGTACTGCAAATATCTGCGTCAGGTCGGGATCCCCTATTCCCAGGCTTATATGGAGCAGACCATCGCGCGGCATCCGGATTTCGCCGGGCTGCTGGTCGACATGTTCCACGCCACGTTCGATCCGTCGGGCGTGAAGAAAAGCGGGAAAAAGAAAAGCGCCGATCCGGCGAAGCTGCGCAAGACGTATTTGGAGAAACTGGAAAACGTCGCCAGCGCCGACGAGGACCGGATCCTGAGACGCTTCCTCAACATGCTGGATTCGACGCTCAGGACGAACTTCTTCCAGAGCGCCGATGACGGCGGCCACAAGTCCTACGTTTCGTTCAAGATCGATTCCGGCAACGTCGAGGAAATGCCGCTGCCGCGCCCGTTCCGCGAAATCTGGGTCTACAGCCCCAGGGTGGAAGGGGTGCATTTGCGCTTCGGCTATGTCGCGCGTGGCGGACTTCGCTGGTCGGACCGGCCCGAGGATTTCCGGACCGAGGTTCTCGGTCTCGTCAAGGCGCAGCAGGTTAAGAATGCGGTCATCGTGCCGGTCGGCTCCAAAGGGGGCTTCGTCTGCAAGCAGCCGACGCCGCCGGGCGACCGCGACGCGTTCCTTCAGGAAGGGATCGCGTGCTACAAGATTTTCCTGTCCGGACTTCTGGATATTACCGATAACATCGTCGGCCCGAAAGTGGTGCAGCGCAAGGAAGTGGTCCGCCTCGACGGTGACGATCCCTACCTCGTCGTTGCCGCCGACAAGGGGACGGCGACGTTCTCGGATATCGCGAACTCGGTTTCCATCGATTACGGCCATTGGCTCGGCGACGCCTTCGCGTCAGGCGGGAGTCAGGGCTACGATCACAAGGGAATGGGAATCACCGCGCGCGGTGCGTGGGAATCGGTGAAGCGGCACTTCCGAGAAATGGGCATCGACACCCAGTCGGAAGATTTCACCTGCGTCGGCGTCGGCGACATGTCGGGCGACGTGTTCGGCAACGGGATGCTGCTGTCGAAGCACATCAAGCTGTTGGCCGCGTTTAATCACCTGCATATCTTCGTCGATCCGAACCCGGATCCGGCGAAGACGTGGAAAGAACGCAAGCGCCTGTTCGACATGGGACGATCGTCATGGACCGATTACGATCAACGTCTTTTGTCGAAGGGCGGCGCGATCTTCGAACGCAGCGCCAAGTCGCTCAAGCTTTCACCGGAAATAAAGAAGCTGTTCGGGATCGAGAAAGACAACGTCACGCCGAACGAGCTTTTGAAGACGATCCTCAAGCACGACGCCGATCTGATGTGGTTCGGCGGCATCGGCACCTACATCAAGGCGGGTCATGAATCCGCCGCCGACGTCGGCGACCGGGCCAACGACGCAATCCGCATCAACGGCGCGGAGGTGCGCGCCAAGGTCATCGGCGAGGGCGCCAACCTGGGCGCGACGCAACTGGGCCGGATCGAATTCGCCCAGCACGGCGGGCGGTTGAACACCGACAGTATCGATAACTCGGCGGGTGTCGATTCATCCGACCACGAGGTCAACATCAAGATCCTCCTGGGCCAGGTGATGGAAAACGGCGATCTGAACGAGCCGCAGCGCAACAAGTTGCTGGCCAGCATGACCGACGAGGTCGCCTCGCTGGTGCTGCGCCATAACTACGACCAGAGCCAGGCGATCACGCTCATTCAGGCGCGCGGTCTGGCGGCGCTCGACAATCAGCACCGTCTGATGAAGATGCTGGAACGCGCCGACCGTCTCAACCGTGCCGTCGAATTCCTGCCCGACGACGAGACGATGGCCGAGCGCGCTCAGCAACGTCACGCACTCTACCGGCCCGAAATCGCGGTGTTGATGTCGTATGCCAAGCTCTGGACTTACGACGAACTGCTGGCGTCCGATGTGCCGGACGACACGTATCTGTTCGATGACCTGGTGCGCTACTTCCCGACGCCATTGCGCGAGAAGTACCGGGACGAGGTTTCGAAACACCGGTTGCGCCGCGAGATCGTCGCGACCCGGCTGACCAACAACATGATCAACCGGATGGGCGGGACCTTCGTCAACGAGATCCATGAAAAGACGGGTCTGGGTGTCCCCGAAATCGCCCGGGCGTGGTTCATCGCCCAGGAAATCTTCGAGATGCCGAAGCTTTGGTCTGAGATCGAAGCGCTGGACAACAAAGTACCGGCGGCGACGCAAACCTCGATGATGATCGACACGCATCATCTTCTCGAATGGGTGACGCTCTGGTTCCTGCGCCACGGCGAGAACAATCTCGATATCGGCTCCAACTGCGGCGCGTTCGCGGACGGCATGCGCCGGCTTGCGCAGCACCTGTCGTCGACACTGCCGAAACACTACGTCAGCGACGTCAGAACTCGCGCGACCCCGTATATCGAACACGGCGTTTCCGAAGCCCTGGCGCTACGCGTCGCCAATTTGGTGAACCTTTACTCCGGCTGCGATATCGTGAAGTTGTCGTTGAAGCGGAAGACGGACGTACTGACCGTTGCCAAAAGCTACTTCGCCATCGGCACGCGGTTCCGCATGGGCCGGTTGCGCGCCGCCGCGGAAGGGCTCGAGTCGGCAAGCCACTGGCAGCAGCTTGCCATCGCGGCGCTGGTCGAGGAAATCTACAGCCACCAGCTTCATCTCACCGAAGCCGTGCTCGACAGCTCGAAAAAAGGTATGTCGCCGCATCAGGCGGTGGACGCGTGGATCGACGCCAACCCGGTGCTGGTTGAGCCGACGGAGCAGATGCTGGGCGAATTGTGGAACGTGGAGGTAAACGACCTGTCGATGATCGCGGTCGCCAGCCGCCAGCTTCGGACCATGGTGGACGGTGCCAAGCACTAACCCGGCAGATGCCTCTCCGTCCGGCCGGTCCTCCCGTTTGGGGATTGCCGCCTGGTGTCTTTACGACTGGGCAAACTCGGCGTTTCCGACCGTCATTATCACGTTCGTATTCGCGACCTACTTCACCAAGGGTGTCGCGCCCGACGAAGTGACGGGAACCGCGCTCTGGGGGCAGGCCATCGGCTGGTCAGCGTTGTTCGTTGCCGTCATCAGTCCGATCGCCGGCGCGATCGCCGACCATACCGGGCCGCGTAAGCCCTGGCTGTTCGTGACGACGGTGGCGTGCATTGGATTCTCTGGTGCGCTTTGGGTGGTGGCGCCGGATCCCGATATGATGGTCTGGGGATTGCTGTTGATTGCCGCCGCGAACGCGGCGTTCGAGACCGGAATGGTATTCTACAATGCCATGCTGACGCGGCTCGTCCCGGACAGCCATATCGGCCGGGTGTCCGGTTGGGGGTGGGGCACCGGGTATGCCGGTGGATTGGTCTGTCTTGTGCTCGTGCTTTTGCTGTTCGTTCAGACCGAAACGCCGCTGTTCGGTCTCGACAAGGAACAGGCCGAGCACTTGCGCATCACCGGGCCGTTCGTCGCGGTGTGGATTGCGGTGTTCGCGGTCCCGATCTTTTTGTTCAGCCCGGACAAACCACAGACGGACATCGGCAGTATCGAAGCGGTGAAGCGCGGCTTCAGGGAACTTGCCGACACATTCCGCCGGGCGCGCCGTCACGCCGTGGTGTTCCGCTTTCTGATCGCGCGGATGATTTATACGGACGGCCTGAACACCCTGTTCGCGTTCGGCGGCATTTATGCGGCCGGCACCTTCGGGATGAGCTTCGCCGACCTGATCGTGTTTGGGATCGGCATCAATGTGACGGCAGGCCTAGGCGCGTTCGCTTTCGCCTGGGCGGACGACCGCTGGGGGCCGATCCGGGTGATCTTCGTGTCGCTGACGGCGCTGACGTTCCTGGGTGGGGCCATCCTGCTGATTACCGACGTGACCTGGTTCTGGGGGATCGGTCTGGCGCTCGGGCTGTTCATGGGGCCGGCGCAATCGGCCAGCCGGTCGCTGATGGCGCATCTGGCGCCACCCGAGATCCGGACCGAGATGTTCGGGCTCTATGCCCTATCGGGGAAGGCGACCGCGTTTCTGGGGCCGATGCTGGTGGGCGCGCTGACCGTCGCCTTCGACAGCCAGCGCGCCGGGATGGCGGGGATTCTGGTTTTCCTGGTTGCCGGCGGTCTGCTCTTGCGCGGCGTGCACTATCGGCCGAAACACTGATCGTCGGGCCGGTTGCCTGACGGGGGTAAACGGGATATAGGAAGCCATGACCTTCCCCGACGACAAATTCGACGCCATCAGCGATTTCATCGACGCCTACGCGCAACAGGTGGCGAAGGGTTTCGCGTCCATCGACCGCGAGCTGCTGGCCAAGGCGGCGGACATTCTGGATGCCGCCTACGCGCAGGGCGGCACGGTCTATGTCTGCGGGAACGGCGGGTCGGCGGCGATTTCGAACCACTTCCACTGCGATCATCTGAAAGGTGTACAGACCGACACGGCGATCAAGCCGCGCGTCGTCTCGCTGTCGTCGACGGTGGAAACGCTGACCGCGATCGCCAACGACATTTCGTTCGACGAGGTGTTCGTCTACCAGCTCCGCACCATGGCGCATCCCGGTGACGTGCTGGTCACGGTGTCGTCGTCGGGCGACAGCGAAAACGTCGTCCGTGCCGCCAAGTGGGCGGCCGGAAACAACGTCGGCGTCATTTCGTTTACGGGATTTTCGGGGGGAAGGACCGCCGAGCTGGCGGACGTGCATCTGCACGTGGACGCCGACAATTACGGCGTCATCGAGGACGTGCACCAATCGATCATGCACGTGCTGGCGCAGTTCCTGCGCCTCAAGAAGATGGATGCGGGCCTGATTTCCGAACGGAAATTCTGACGCGGCCCATCCAGCTTATTTTCCGGTTTTCATCGTCTCCGGACCACGCCCGAGCCAGGTCGTGGCGAAGGTGAAGAAGTACCAGCGCAGGTACGGCTTGATCCACGGGATGATCTGAAACCGGCTCTCGCCTTCGCGGCGCTCGTACCATTTAGCGGGAACCTCATCGAGACGCAGACCAAGGCGATGCGCCTTGGCGACCAGTTCGATGGCGTAGGTAAAGCCTTCGGTCGATTCCAGTTCGACGGAATCCAGAAGTTCGCGGGTGAAAAGTTTGAAACCGTTCGTCGCATCGCGGATTGGCGCGCGGCCGACGATGAACATAGAAATGTTCGCAAAGACGGTGAGAACCCTCTTATGCCAGGCACAGCCGTTCATGCAGCCGCCCGGTAGAAAGCGGCTGCCGGCGACGACCGACGCGCCGGATTTCGCCCGGTCGATCATCTTGTCGATGATGTCGGCATTGAAGTCGTCATCCGCCATGTGCGTCAACACGAACGGTGCCGTCGACTGACGCAGCCCCGTCACGACCGCCATGTTGGGGCCGCGGCCGGTATTCTTGACCGGTACGATTTCCGCGTGATCCCGGTGTTCGTAGTGTTCGATCGCGGTGAGTGTGTCGTCCTCGTCGAAGTCGTAGCAGATCATCACACGGTACGGTGTTTCGACATGGCGGCGAACATCTTCCAGAAGCGAGATGATGTTCTTTCCCTCGTTGTACACGGGAACCACGATCTCGAGTTCGATCCGGCGGTCGTCGCGTCCGGTCATGGGCGGATATCCGGTTTTGGGACGGGAACGATGAATTTGCCGCCCCGTCTGATGAACGCCGACTTCTGCAGAAAGAAGTCGAGATAGTTCCACGCCAGCAACAGCGCATGCGAATAGCCGCCGGCTATGAAGGCCTCATCGGAGACGATTGGAATATGGGTTCCCGGCGTAACCTTACCGATCTTAAGATCGTTATTCTCGGCTACCACGTCGATCAATGACGTGTCCGCCTGGATGAAATTCAGGAGCGTATTGCCCTTGGCGGGCGCGCCGTAGGCGGCGACCTTGCCGCCATTCTGCCGAATGTCCCGGATCATTGCGACCAGTGCTTCGCCCGTGTCGCCGACCCGATCCGCGAACCGCTCGTAGGTCTCGATGCGCTTGATCCCCCAAGAGGTCTCGGCGTCGCGCATCTCGAGGATGTTCGCATGGTCCTGGTACGCGGCCCCGGCCTTGCAGACGAAAAGCTGCAGCGCCGGTCCGGACGCGCCCACATCCGTCTTTTCGACGCGGAATGCGCGGAGGCCGATGTCCGAGAACAACCGGTCGAGCGGGGCGAGACTGAGGTAGGAGAGATGCTCATGATAGATGGTGTCGAAATAGAGGGCTTCGATCATGTCGACGAGATACGGAAACTCGATCACGAACACGCCGTCGTCATCGAGCAGTTCACGTACCCCGGCTGCGAACCCGATGATATCGTCGACGTGTGCGAAGACGTTCGTCGCGGTCACGATCTTGGCTTTGCCGTGCGTCTTGGCGATGTCACGGCCGCACGGCTCGTTGAAAAAGCGGTCGATGACCTCGAAACCCCGGTCGCGGGCGTATTGTCCGGCGCTCGACGGTTCGACGCCGAGCGTCTTGTAGGTTTCGGCCGGATAGCAATTGAGCGTGATGCCGTCGTTGCAGCCGATGTCGACGACGAGGCTACCCGGTGCTGGCTTAAAAAGATCGAGAATGTTGTCGATCATTTCCTGATAGTGATCGCAAAGCGCGCGCGACGTCGACGACAGATAGGCGTAGTCGTCGAAGATGTCCTCAGACGACACGATGTCGAGAAGTTGTGACAGCCCGCATGACGTGCACAGATAGACATCGAGCGGGAACGCCTGTTCGTCCTTGATGTCCGCTTCGGCGATGAACGAATTGGACGGCGGTTGATCGCCCAGCGATAGGTACCGGACCAGATCGCTGCTGCCGCAAATACGGCAGGTGTCTCTTCTCGATGCACGGTAATTGGCCATTACGAGGCTTTCAAATGTCGTTGGCGTTAGGGGATTTGATAGGCATTTGTGCCAGACCCGGCGCAGAACTCAAGGCTCAATTCGGGACCATACGAACATATCGCCGCATCGTTCGGACCGCAGTTCGTAATTGTCGAGCCGGGCGCCGTCGTAGCCTGTTTCCGCCTGATCGGTAAAAAGTACGAGTGTCTTGAATTCGCCGGCCGAGATGCGGCCGCCAATGCCGTCTTTTTCGTGGGGCACGCCGAGTTCGCGGGCCCGGGCATAGGTGTGGGCAAGCACGAACGGCTCGGCGCTTTCCGTCATCCACGGCAGTGAAAGGTAGGTATCCTGAACGAATATCGGCTTCGGCAGTTTCGCGATGCATGCCTTCATTTCGGTCCAGTTCGTATTGTTCTTCGATGCCGCGTCAAGAACGCCGACGGCACTACCGATGACAAGGATGCATAAAACGGTGTGCAAGGCGGTGGCGCCGAGCCCGACGCGGCCGATCACGGATTCTGGCGGCGTGCCGTCTGCAACGACCAGGCCGCGTATAAGGAGCCCCGCCGCAAAGACGGTCGGTGCGAGGGTGTAGTTTTCGGCGCTGCCATCCTGCAGTGTCAGCACGAACATGATACCGGCGGCGGCAAAGAATCCCGTCAGAAAGAACCGGGCGATCCAATCGGAAACAAACCGCCGGCGGTAGTCCGCGTGACGTACGAAAACATGAAACAGAAACAGCAGTGGCAGGTATACGGGAAGCGCCTTTGCCGCCGTGTTCGCCCAGACCCCGAGCGCATGCCCGGGCGAATAGGCAAGTGCGATCTTGGAGAAAAACAGGCTTTCCCGATAGGTATCGCTTCCCCCGATGATGCTGAAGCCGCACAATCCCCAGAACACGGCGCAATACAGAACGAGCGGGAGCGCACGGCGTTCCGACAGCAGGAACAGTCCGACACCGCACACCGCGCCAAGCGTCGATTGCTTGAACATCCACCCGATGAAAAAGATTCCCGCGGCAAGCGTGACCGCCAAGATTCTGTTGCGGCCATATGTTCTGAGGAACACAAGCAGCCCCAGCACCTCGCAGACCAGCGCCCAGACATCGGGGCGTACGGTGAAAGCCCAGAACCCCATCAGCGGCCCGACGAAAACCACCGCCGCGGCAAGTGCCGCCAAGGGCTTAATCGCAGGATATCGGGGTGATACGTGCTGCGAGGCGACGAAACGGAACGCGATCGTCAGTCCGAACCACCCGGCCAATACACCGAGCAAGGTCAGCGTTCGGGCGATTGTCGGAATCCAGGCGTCGGGTAGCGAGAGTAGGTTTTGCCATGCCGCTGTCCATGCGCCGTACACCGTGTAGAAGAGGGCATTGAAGTATGACATCGCATACGGGCTGCGCGTCGGATCCGTGAACACATCAAGCCCGTTCGCGTATTTCCAGATCGCGTACAGGGATGCCTGTTCGTCGCCGCTTGAAATATACTGAAGCGGCTCCGTCAGGGAAAAGCCGTGGAAAATGCGCAAACCCATCAGCAGCAGCATCGCAAGCAACGATACCTGACAGGTGATCCGGAAAACCCGGTCTGAGGTCATTGGTTGGCGATATACCAGTCTGCGAGGATCGGAAAGCCCTCCGCCAACATCACCTTCGGCGCGTAACCAAGCGCCGCGATCTTAGAGATATCGGGGCAGCGGCGGGGCGTGCCGCCTTTTTGCAGGGGCTGGTGTTCCAGCGTCAGGGTGCGGCCGAAGTAGGCGCCGACCATGTGCGCCACGTCGCGGATCGCGATCTCTTCCGGGTTGCCGATGTGATAAACTTCGCCCGTCGCGCCTTTCTCCGACATCAGGATCACGCCGTCGATAAAGTCGTCGATATAGTTGAAGGCGCGCGTCTCAAGGCCTTCGCCCTGGATCGGGAACGGCAGCGGATCGGCATCCGATTCCCGGCAAAGCTTCTGCATCCGAAGGACGAACTGCGGCAGCACGTGCTCCCAACCCATGTCGGGGCCGTACACGTTATGCGGCCGGAAAATCTGCACCTTGTCCATGAACCGCGTCGCGATGTGCAGAGCCATCATCTCGCCAATGATCTTTCCCGACCCGTACGAATAGCGCGGGTTGGTCGGATCGGGCACGACCATCTGCACGTCTTCGGGGGTCGGGACGAGGGCGGGGGTCTGATAGACCTCGGACGTGGACGCGTAGATCAACTCAGCGACCCCCTGTGCGCGGCAGCCATCGATCACATTGGTCATGCCCTTGACGCCGACGTCCAGCACCAGGTCCGGCTTCTCGTAAAAGAACTCGGTGCCGTTCACGTAAGCAAGGTGCCAGACCGCATCCTGACCTTCCAGCGCGTCCGCGACGGCACTTGCATCGCGGATATCCCCATGGACGATTTCGATATCCTTCCTGATATCGTCGAGGCGCGTTGCCCTGCCGCGGGAATCGTTATCGAAGACCCGCACCCGGTGTCCGTCGGCCACCAGACGGCGCACCAGCGCAGAACCAATAAATCCGGTGCCGCCGGTGACAGCAATTTTCTTGCTCATGGAATTACCTTAATGCCCGGGGAGAACGCACGACTTGATATCGTCCATATGGTAACTTGCCAACCATTTATGGTCATGACGAAAGAACCGTTTAATGCGCGAGACCGGCGTCCGGCGGCGATGTCTGTGTTCAGCGCGGGTTGTGGTTGCGGTCGGCACAGGCAAGCCGATACGTTATGCGGAAGCCGCTCAATGGAAACAGATGGATTTCTTGATTTGATCAACGCTCTGATGACCGATGTGCCGGGCCCGTGCTCGCTTATCAACATATTCACCGGGGATGTATCGGGGCTATGATGGACGTAGCTGTGATCGGCGGGCATGGGTTCATCGGCAATGCGTTGAGCACGTTCTTGTCGGACGCGGGGCACGCATGCACGCGGATCGGGCGGCAAGATCCACTGCCGGCCGGTCCGGTCGATGTCTTGCTTGACTGTAACGGCGAAGGCCGGCGTTTCTGGGCGAACGAAAACCCCGAAGAAAATTATGTGCGAAGCGTGGCGTCGGTCGAGGCGCGTCTGAGCGCGGTCTCGTGCGATGCCTATGTCTATTTGTCGACTGTGGACGTCTACGGCGAAGGCCGGGGCGCGCCCGAGCTCAGCCATGAAGACGTCGAGCTCGATTTGGAGGCCATCGATACCTACGGGCGCCATAAGGTGCTGGCGGAAAAGATGGTGTTCGATCACGCGGCGCGGCCGCTTGTGATCAGGTGCGCGACACTGATCGGACCGGGTTTGCGCAAGAACCCCGTTTTCGATTTGCTCAACGATCAGCCGTTGCGGATGACGGAAGAAAGCACCCTGTCGTTATTGCATACCTCGACACTCGGCCGCGCGATCGAGGCTCTTTTGACGGCGGGGGAAAGCGGCATATTCAACGTCGCGGCGTCGGCGCCGATCGGTATCCCCGCCCTGAAAAAAATGATCGCCGGCAAGCGTGGTATCGATCCGGCGGCGTTTCCGGAACACGACGAGAAAATCACGACCCGCTACGACGTGAACGTGGAAAAAATCTCCGCGCTGCTCGGCATGCCGACCTCCGAAGATGCGCTCGGCATGTTTCTCGCCCGCGATACGTCCTCAGCCTAAAAGGTTTTGACCTGGCCGCCGGAACGGTACGCCCGGGGCCGTCCGCGATCCTCAGAAAACGTTGATCCCGTCCTCAAGGAAGTCCCAGATATCGATGACGGTCTTGCCGCCGGTATCCAGGTTCCTGTAGTCGCTGTGCGGCACGCACAGGATCAGGACGTCGCTCTTGTCGACGACATGCTGCAGGGGTTCCAGCTCGTCATCGACGCTGACCAGCGGGTCGGTTGTCAGCACGTCGCGGCAGGCGATGACGAGATGCTTTTTCAGCTTGTAGCTTAGGGAGGCGCGGATGTCGTCGCTGTTCGGCTTGAAGGCCATCCCGAGGAGCCCGACCGTCATGTCCGCCAGGTCGTATCGCTGTTTCAGGCGATCGATGATGTAAAGAACGATCCCTTCGTTCACCAGCATCGCCGCGCGGCCCAGGTTGAACTGATCGGGCGCAAAGGCCGCCAGTTGCATGGTGTCCTTGAAAAGGCACGGGCCGGCGCTGAAACCGGGCTTGGCCATGTCTTTCGCACGCGGGTAGTTGCGGGTCATCGCGTCCATGATGCGGTGGTAATCGGCACCCGCCGAATTGGCCATCATGTAGAACTGGTTGGTGATCGCGAAGGAGATATAGCGGTACGAATTGTTGAACAGTTTAGCGAGTTCGGCTTCGAGCGGTGTCAGCTCGATGGTATCGTCCGTGAGTTTGCTGAAAAGCGCATGCGCGCGTTTCGCGGCTTCCTCCGTCGTTCCGCTGACAATCTGCGGCATGTTCTGCAACTCGTCGATCGAAAGTCCTTGTACGACGCGCTCGGGACAAAACGCCAGCAACAGATCCTTCCCGATTTGCTTGAAGTACGTGTTCAACCAATCGGTCGTGCCTGGAAAAACGGTCGAGCGCATGACAATGAACTGGCCGTCCTTCAGGTTGGGTGACAAATCGTCGATGCATTGTTTGACGGCCTTGTGTACCGGATCCAGGAACTCGTCGACCGGCGTGCCGATGGTGATCACCACGGTGTCCGCGTTGCCGACCATCGCCGGATCGGAGGTGACGAACAGATTGCCATCCTTCAATACCTGCGGCAGCAGGACATCGGCGCCTTTTTCCAACGCAGGCAATTCGCCGCTGGCGATGATCTTCAATGCGTCCTCGTTGATGTCCTGGACCAGCACCCGCTGTCCCTTGGTCGCAAAGGTGATTGCCAGCGGCAGCCCGACATGGCCGGCACCGCCGACAATGGCGATGTCGAACTTCATGTCTGCATCGGCGTAGTACTTGGAGTTTTCAGTCATCGTTCTTGCGTTTGCCCTTTAATCTTGGTGATGCGGCGGCGGAACATTCTAATAGCCGAGGATCATTCGCCGTCCGCCAAATGGGGGCTGCTCGGCACATTGATGATGCGGTCATAAAGATTTTCGGTGACCGACAAATCCATTCTTGGACAGTCCGCATACATTTTAAGCTGGGACACTGGAATCCACGCGGCGCGCGCGCCCAATCCGACCGCATGCGCGGCTTCCAAAACCGGCACCCGATTATCTTCGTACCCCGGATCGAGAAGCAGGACGTTGATCCAATAGTTGCTGACGCAATCGGCCGGTTCGCTGACGTGACGGATCCCCTCGACCTCGGAGAACGCTTCCGCGTACCGGACGGCAAGGCGCCGCTTCTTCTCCAGATAACCGGGAAGAAGCAGCATCTGCCCGCAACCGACTGCCGCATTGATGTTGGGCATTCGGTAATTGAAAGCAACTTCGTCGAAGCTGAACTCATACGGATGCGGCACCCGTGCCGTGGTCGTGATGCGCCGGGCGCGCTCGGCAAGCGCATCGTCGTTGCAGAGAATGGCGCCGCCGCCGCCGGTCGTGATGACTTTATTGCCGTTAAAGCTGAGCGCCGAGAGATAGCCGCGATTGCCGACATGCGCGCCCTTGTAAAAAGAGCCGAGCGCCTCGGCCGCGTCTTCGATCAGCGGAATACCGAACTCCTCGCAGACGCCGGTCAGTGCGTCCAGGTCGCTCGGGTGACCGAACACGTGCATGCACATCAGCGCCGCGATGCGTCGCCCGGTTTCTTTATTGTAAAGGGTGCCGTCCCGGCGCTCCGAAACCCGGTGCAGATGTTCTGCGACTTTTCCGGCGTCGATGCCGAACGTCGTGTCCTCGGCGTCGACGAAATGCGCCACCGCACCGGTGTAGGCAATGGCGTTGATCGAGGCGACGAAGGTCAGCGCCGGCGCCAGTACCTCGTCGCCGTGGCCGATCCCCATCATATGGATGATGGCATGTAGCGCCGATGTCCCGCTGACGGTCGCGACCGCGTGGTTGACCCCGCAGAAAGCGGCCAGCTCTTCCTCGAAGCGGTTGACGTACGCGCCGTAATAAGACACCCACCCATCTTCGAGACAGTTGACGACCATTTCGGCTTCGGCGTTGCCGAAACGGGGCTCATGCAGGGGCGCCGGTGGCGGGGCAACCTCGCATAGCGTCGAGACGACTCGTTCTATATCCAGTTTCATCTGTGAGCCTGTATAAAACCTAGTGTCGGAAATGGCGCATCCCGGTGAACACCATCGCGAGACCCTTCTCGTCGGCGGCGGCGATGACTTCGTCGTCGCGGACGCTGCCGCCCGGCTGAATGACAGCCGTCGCACCGGCCTCGGCGGCGGCCAGCAGGCCGTCCGGGAATGGGAAAAAGGCGTCCGATGCGACGACAGAACCGATGGCCCAGCTCTCGTCGTCACCGGCGACCCGGGCCGCGTCTGCGGCCTTCCAGGCAGCGATGCGGGACGAATTGACGCGGCTCATCTGGCCGGCGCCGACACCCACCGTGGCGCCGTTCTTGACGTAGACGATGGCATTCGATTTGACGTGCTTGCAGACCGTGAATGCGAACATCAGGTCTCTCATCTCTTCCGCCGAAGGTTCGCGCTTGGTGACGACCTTGAGATCGTCCGACGTCAAAAGGGCGTCGCGGGTCTGTAACAGATAGCCACCCGATAGCGAGCGCACCGTCATCCCGGCTGCGTCGGCGGCCGGCATCGAGCCGGTTTCCAGCACACGCAGGTTTTTCTTCGCGGCGAAGATCGGCTTTGCGTCATCGTTGATTTCGGGAGCGATGATGACTTCGGCGAACAGATCCGCCACCAGCTCGGCCGTTGCCGCGTCCAGCGCCCGGTTAAAGGCGATGATTCCGCCGAAGGCGCTTTCGGTGTCGCACGCGAGCGCACGTTTATAAGCGTCTGTCAGGTTGTCGCCGACGGCGACACCGCACGGGTTGGCGTGCTTGAC
>JAGLED010000036.1 GCA_023145215.1 Rhodospirillales bacterium
CGGACCACATCGGCGAGCGCGTTGTCGGCCTGGCAGGTGCCGGCATTCTTATGGCCGCCGCCCCCGTACGTCAGCATCAAATCGCCGATATTGGTGTTCGACGTCCTGTTGAAGATCGACTTACCGACCGCGAAAACGGTGTTCTGCTCACCCCGGCCCCATAGGATATGCATCGAGATATTGCACTCAGGGAACAGCGCATAGACCATGAACCGGTTGACGACATAGATCTGCTCTTCGTTCCGGTAGTCGATGACCGCCAGATTTCCGTGCACCGTGGTGCAGCGCTTGATCTGCTCTTTCGCCGGCTCCTCGTGCTCTCGGTACAGTTCCACACGTTCTTTCACGTCCGGATGTTCCAGCACCTCGTCAATGTCGTAGCGGCGGCAGTAGTCGATCAGCGACATCATCAGTTCGTAGTTCGGCACCCGGAAGCCACGATAGCGGCCGAGACCGGTTCGAGAATCCATGATGAAGCTCAGCAGCGGCCAGCCCTGTGCGTTCAGCACCTCATCCTCGGTGAACTGTGCGGCGTCAGCCTTGTCGACTTCCGCCATCATTTCTTCGGAAATCTCCGGGAACTGCTTTTTACCGCCGAAATAGTTGTAGACGACCCGCGCCGCAGACGGTGCCAGGGGATCGATGATATGGTTTTCGTAGTGCTTGCCGAGACGGGTGATCTCCGACAGATGGTGGTCGAAGGCGGCGAAGATACCCGGCGTATACGGTAGGTTCGTCGAGATATCGGTTTCCGAGACTTCGATCTCGCCTTCCTGCATCTGGTTCGGATGCACGAACAGGATATCGTTGATCAGATCCAGTTCCTCGAGCAGCACTGCGCACACCAGACCGTCGAAATCGCTTCGGGTGATCAGCCGGTACATCTGGCCGGGCGGGAAATCGAGACGCTGTTCGTCGTTGCCTTCGAGCACTTCTTCTTCGGCGACGATGTCTTCCTCGTCGACCTCGCTCGGGTCGACCTCGTTCCCGTCCTCGTCGACATAGACGATGTCGAACTCGTCGTCTTCGTCATAATCGGCCGCCAGGTCGTCATCCGGATCGCCCGCCTCGACACCGAGCGCATCGACGAGCCGGGACACTTCTTCATCCTCGATATCGACGTATTCCTCGTCATCGTCATCGTCCTCGTCATCGTCCTCGTCATCATCCGTTTCGTAGACGGCCTGTTCCCGCTCGTCCATGAATGACACGTCACCCGTGTCGTCGTCCATCGAGGGCGGCGTCATCATAATGTCCGGGTCCTCGCGGCCGTGTTCGGGCGCGTAGGTGGTTTCGGACAGATAAGCCGGTGTGTCGTTGGCGACGAGCACGCCAAGGTCGATCGAAGCCAGCCAGCGTTTGAAATGCTCGATATCCCTGCCGTGGAAGCACGGCCCCGCGCGCGGCGCAATGACCTCAACCTCAAGACCATCGATCCTGGAGAGCCAGTCGTCCCGGGCCGGCGCCGACGGCAGCCAGGTCTGGTGATACGCGTTCATGGCGTGGCTGATGAGCGAGAGCTTTTCGCAGAACGGCGTTGCGTCGTCAGCCCAGACACCCTCGGCAGTGCCGATATCGCTGGTGTAAAGAACCCTGGCCGCCGGGTCGTAGATCGACATCGACGCCGCCGTCGGCAAGTAAGGCGCCGGCATCAGGTGCAGGCCGGACCCGTCCGCCATCGGGACCTCGCCGCCGTTTTCCGAGATCGTCTCGATGTTGAGATTGGCATCGGTATGCAGCAGATCGGTGGCGATCATGTCGGAGGCATAGATCGGCAGGCTGTAGCCCAACGCTTCGGCCCACATGCCGATTGAGCCGGATCCCTGCGAACTGCGTTGGGTGATGATGATCCCGGCGATGTTGTCGAGCGCGATGTTGTCCGCGACCGCCGCCAGAAGCGGGCCGAAGTCCGCCGCCCCGCCCGGATCGATCAGGATCGCCTGATCGTTGGAGCAGACCACATAGTGATTGGTGAACCTGAGCCCGTTAGCGGACGCCACCGGCCGACGGAACACCAGCCAGGTCCTTGCTCCCTCCTCGGCCAGAACGTGACAGAGCATACGTTTCCTTCCCGCAAGGCCCCCAAGATTGGGATGATGATAGCCGCCCCGTCCGCGCGGGCCAAGATAGGAGTTACCCCTATTCCGGCCGGCGCGTCACGGTGATTTACAGCCGAACTTTAGCCGGATCAGTCAGACGGCGGTTGCGCGATCGCGTCTTCGTAGTTGTAGCGCTCAGTGATCGCACCGTAATGAATGAAGACATCCTGCGCGACGTCGAACGCTTCTTTCGTAATTTCGCAATGCGGCGTCCAACAGCTGAGCTTCTGGTACGTGCCGATGCAGTCCGCCAGGACCGCTTCGTCGATGTCCGGGAAGAACGGCTTTTCGGCTTTCGCGATTTCGGCGGCGGGCGTGTCGTTCATGTACTGGCGCGTTTTGCGATAGGCACGCATGAACGCCTTGGCCATGTCCGATTCCAGCCATTCCGGCGTCGCGGCGAGACTTGAGAACGCGTTTGGGCCGATCTTCGGACCAACCTGCGCGACCACGTGGCCGACACCGTCGGCTTCAAGCTGCTGCGGAAACGGCCCCTGCTGCTGCACGTACTGTCCCTGCCCGTCGCGGAACGCCTTGTCGATGTCGCCGGCACCGCCAGGCGTAACGGGAATGATCTTGTCGTAATCGATCCCTGCCTTGTAACACGCATACTTGAACATCGCATTCGGCTGACCGGCCTTGAACATCACGACCTCGGCCCCTTCCAGTTTATCCCACGTGAAATCGGGATCGGGCTCGCGGCCGGTGATGAAGAAGCCGTCCATCTCGTTGATCTGCGCAAAGTGCTTGAACGGCGGCATCTCACCTTTTTTCAACCAGTTGAACGACTGGCTCGGCGCGGTCTGCACCACATGCGCGGATCCGTCCTGCAGCGATTCGATGGCGGACTTGCCGGGCGGCGAGATCGACCAATCCGGCTCCAGGCCTTCGGCCTCCAGAAAACCGCCGGACATTGTGGAAATCAGCGGCGAATAGAACGCCGAAAACAGCGTGAATTGAATGTTGATTTTCGTCACC
Source organism: Rhodospirillales bacterium (assembly GCA_023145215.1). Lineage (GTDB taxonomy): Bacteria > Pseudomonadota > Alphaproteobacteria > Rhodospirillales > Casp-alpha2 > UBA4479. The sequence continues at coordinate 3,078 of JAGLED010000036.1, forward strand.
TTTGAAACCTCCCCTAGGTTTTGGACTTAGTTGGATATGGGGACTTCGGCCCCGATTACAAAAACGATCCCATACGAATGCAGGGCATGCAACCTGCTGCGCGCGCCGGTTTGCAATCGCCGGACGGCCTGCATCTCGGGAACTACGTATTCCGAACTCGGCTATGAACTTTATAATTTCACCCCGAACGGCAGGCGAAGCATCTCGAAAGGCGAGGGATTCCAAGTTCGCCTAGACATATCTACTCGCCGCAGCTCCCGATGCCGCCGCCGCGCCGCCCGTCGCAACAGACAAACGGGAACATCGCAAACGAATTCGACACGCTATCGTTTGGCTTCAGGGGGTAATTCGCCGCACGATGCATCACTGGCTGACGTTAAGATCCCTGCGATTGAAGTTCATGATGGCGCCGATTACCGGTGCTGTCTTGATCGTCGTCCTTGCAATTGTCTTGATGGGAAAAACGCGCGACGAACTAGGCAGGCTGGAGACGCTCAGCGAGCAGGAGAGCTTTACCGGACGTATACTTGATGAGATCGAGAGCAAACTCGCCGCCACGCACGCAGGAATTCATGAGCTGTTAGCCTCGGTTACCTCGGATATCGATCCCGAGGAACTTGGCGACATCCCGGAGCAGTTTCTGTTCCGCATTCAGGCAATCCGTAAGATGGTCTCGACGGACCTGAGTTCCGGATTTCTCTCTTCCAAGGAACGTCTGGTGGCCGATGGTATCGGCGAAGTCCTCGACGCTTACCAGGTTAACATAACGACCGCACTGAAATCGGCCATCGTCGACCCCGCGTCGGCCAAGCAGGCCATGAACGACGCAGCGACCGAATTTCATATCCTGAGCGCATCGCTTCTCGGTCTGAGCCACGCACATGAACGGCGTATGCAGAAGCAAATCGCCGATCAGCAGAAGATAATGCTCGAACAGGCGTACCTGTTCACCAGCCTGTTTATCGCTGCGGCGGTCATTATGCTGATTACCAGCGTTCTGTTGGCCCGGCTTCTGACGAGAGACCTTCGCGGCCTTGCCGCCAATCTGGAGGAGATACTCGACCGGTATTCCCCAGACATCAAAATGGACGGCAGACGCCGACTTGTGGTCGACACTTTACGGTACGCAGTGGAACGCGTAGAGGACAGCCATGCCTCGCTCGAACGTACTCAGGAAGAACTCGCACGCACGAACACGGATTTACGCACTACCCTGGAAACCGTCGCCGACCGGGAGACCGCGCTCGCGGCCGCAAACGAGAAACTGGCCGAAACGATTGCCCGTCAGGATGAAATGATTCAAGCGCAGTTGCGCGCGGAAAAAGCACGGGATGCCGCCTTGATGGCCGCAGAGCAGGCGAATAAGGCGAAAAGCGATTTTCTCTCCAACATGAGCCATGAACTCCGAACGCCACTCAATGCGATTATCGGTTTCGCCGACATGATCCACGCAGCATCGTTCGGCCCCATCGGCAGCAAGTACCGGGAATATGCACAGGACATCAGTTTGTCCGGCCGCCATCTGCTCAACCTCGTCACCGATGTGCTCGATATTTCGCGTATCGAAGCCGGCAAACTGCAGATCACCTGGGAGATGATCGACTTACCGAGCGTATTCGATGCATGCGAAACCATGCTGCGGAACCGCGCCCGTGACGCCGGCATCCGCATCGAGGTAGATGTCCCGAATACGATACCGCTCCTGGAAACGGACGAATTCCGTATCCGACAGGTCATGATCAATCTCATCGACAACGCCCTCAAGTTCTCACCCCGGAACAGCGTCGTCCAGGTCTCGGCCCGCCTTGACGAAAACGGCAAACTGACTCTCTCGGTCAATGACAACGGGATCGGCATCGCCCAAGAAGACATTCCGCGAATCCTCGAAAAATTCGGTCAGGTGCGGAACGGTCATGAGCATACGCATAACGGCATGGGTATCGGTCTCGCCATCACGAAACTGCTGGTCGAACTTCTGGACGGAGAACTCACTATCGACAGTCAGATCGGCAAGGGAACGACGGTATCCGTCACGTTCCCGGAGCATCGGACTCATTATCCGCCCGATCGCGATACCTCCAGTCGTTAAAGCACAAAAAAAGGCCGGCCCCTTACGGGACCGGCCTTTTGAAAACGGTATCGAACCAAATCAGGCGGCGGCGCGGATCGCGGCAGCCTTGACGTCGGTGTCGACGTGTTCTTCGAACTGCGTGAAGTTGTTTTCGAAGCGCTTGCGCAGGTCCTGCGCTTGGGCGTCGTAACCGGCGCCGTCGGCCCAGGTGCTCTTCGGATTCAGGACCTCGTCCGGGATCCCCGGGCAGGCTTCCGGCACGAGCACGCCGAAGTTCGGGTCCTGGCGGAACGAGCCCTGCTCAAGACGGCCGTCGAGCGCCGCATTGAGCATGGTGCGCGTGTAAGCGATCTGCATCCGCTCGCCGACGCCGTATCCACCACCGGACCAGCCGGTGTTGACCAGCCAGCACTTGGCGTTCTGCGCCGCCATCTTGTCGCGCAGCAGTTTCGCATAGACCGTCGGATGACGCGGCATGAACGGCGCACCGAAACACGTCGAGAACGTCGCCGCGGGTTCTTTCAAACCACGCTCGGTCCCGGCGACCTTGGCGGTGTAACCGCTAAGGAAATGATACATCGCCTGTTCCGGCGTCAGCTGGCTGATCGGCGGCAGAACGCCGAACGCATCGCACGTCAGCATGACGATGTTTTTCGGCAGACCGCCCTGGCCGTTGGCCGACGCGTTCGGGATTTCCGAAACGTCATAAGACAGGCGGCCGTTTTCGGTCAGCGTGGTGTCGAAGAAATCGTATGCGCGGGTTTCCGGATCCATCATCACGTTTTCGACGATGGTGCCGAAACGCGATGCGGTCGCGAAAATCTCCGGCTCGGTTTCGGCGGTCAGGTTGATCGACTTGGCGTAGCAGCCGCCTTCGAAATTGAAGATGCCGTTCGGGCTCCAGCCATGCTCGTCATCCCCGATAAGAGTGCGCGAGCTGTCGGCGGAAAGGGTCGTCTTGCCGGTGCCGGAAAGGCCGAAGAAGATCGCCGTGTCGCCGTCGGGGCCCATGTTGGCCGAGCAGTGCATCGGCAGGACGTCTTTCGGCGGCATCATGAAGTTCATGACCGAGAAGATCGACTTCTTGATCTCACCCGCGTACGCGCTGCCGCCGACGATCACCATGCGGCGTTTCAGGTTGAGGACGATGAACGTTTCCGATGTGGTGCCGTCACTCGCCGGGTCGGCGGTGACGCTCGGCGCCTGGATGACGGTGAACTGCGGTTCGAAACCTTCCAGTTCTTCGTCCGCCGGCTGCAGGAACATGTTACGGGCGAACAGGTTGTGCCACGCGTTTTCCGTCACGATACGGACCGGCAGGCGGTACGTCGGGTCGGCGCCGGCATAGCAATCCTGAACGAAGGCGTCGCGGCCTTCGTAATGCTTGGTCATCTTCGCCAGAAGCTTCTCGAAGTTCTCCTCCGAGATCGGCCGGTTGACGTCGCCCCACCAGATTTCACCGGCAGTGGAGTCTTCCTCGACCACGAAGCGGTCGTTCGGCGAACGGCCGGTGTGGCTGCCGGTCAGCGCCAGCAAGGAGCCGCCTTGGCCCATTTGCGCTTCACCGCGGCGAATGGCCTCTTCGCACAACCGCGGCGCCGAGAAGTTCCAATAAGCCTTGGCAACCTTGCCCAGACCCTGTTGTTCCAGCCCGTTGCGGCTGTATCGATGACCGATGTTCTGCACCGTTTCCTCGCTCCTATTTCGGCAGTCTTGTTACAAGCCGCCTGTTCATGCTCCGAAGGCCGCGAACTTAGACAAGTTAATCATGTGGAATCAAGACAAACTGGCGGGTTTCCGGGCTTTTATATCGGCTCAGGCGCGCGCCAGCTTGGCCAGCGTAACAAGGGTGTCACGGCAGGTCTTTGAATCTGTTACAGGATTGTCATATTCGAGCCTCGCATACCGCCCGTCCGCCATCAGATCGGCACCGTCGGAATCGCACCCGGTCATACGCCAGTTCCCGGGCCGGCGGCCCAGTAACGAATCGGCATACGCGCGCACCGCGTTGGCGTGATCGGCGTTCATGTGTTGCACCACCCCACCCTCGATCGCGGCCATTTCGTCGGCGACTTTCTTCGGCGTCAGAACATGCTTTGCATCGAACCAGACGGCGCGCGCGAACCCACCGACCCAGTGCGCGCGCTCAACCGTCATGCGGAAAAAACCGAAATCCCCGAAACCCGCATAAAGCGATGCATCCGGGTGACGTGCCAGGAACCGGGCGCGGGTCTCGGCCGATTTGTCGCGCTTGACCGTCCCCATCAGCGTTAGGCGGGGGCCTGTCTGCGGATTGCGGTTGCGGGCGGCGTTTTCCACCAAGAGCGACGCGCGCGCATCGGCGGCGATGTTTTTGGTGTGGTCCGAAAGCCCCGAGAAAAGGAACAGCGGCTGACCGCGATGATCGCAGGCGTAGGTCACCAGCGACACATAGGGAGCGCCACCGTCAGCCATGGCCGTCGCCAGCATCCCGACACCACGGCGCCGCACCAGCAGTCGGGCGAGGTCGGCGTTTCTGCGTTCGGTCATGCGTTGTCTCCAAGCGGGTTTCGGCGACTCTGCGGAGCGCGATCAAATGCGTCAACAATCGCTCTTGATTAATCGGTATTTCCACATATTTTCCCTGTAAAAGGAGCCCTGTACAATGCGAATTCCAATCACCGTTCTCTCCCTCTTCGTTCTCCTCGTCACCGCTTCCCCCCTTCATGCCGACAGCCATATGCACTCGAAGATCGGCGATCTGACGATCAGCCACATCTGGTCGCGCGCGACCCCGCCCACGGCCAAGTCGGGCGTCGCGTATATGCAGATCGAGAACAAGGGCGGCACCGACGACACGCTCGTCTCGGTCTCGTCACCGGCCGCCGGCAACACCATGGTTCACGAAACCACCATGGAAGGCGGCGTCATGAAGATGTCGCATGTGATGGCGTTGAAGGTTCCCGCCGGCAAAACCGTCGAGTTGAAGCCAAGCGGGCTGCACGTCATGCTGATGGGCCTGAAAGCCCCCCTCAAGGCGACGACATCCTTCAAATTGACGCTGACGTTCGAGAAGGCCGGCGAGATCACCATCGACGTACCGGTGTTACAGCCGGGCAAGGCCCTCAAACAAACGCACTAACGGCACTCTCGTTGACGCACCCTGCCCGGGGTGGTGATCTGAAGGCCAATGACCGAGCCTGATCACCACTAACCGGGAGAGGTGCCATGGAGCATCTGTTAACACTTGCCGCCATGCCTGAGGTATGGGTTGCGCTCGCCACCCTGATCGCGATGGAAGTCGTTCTCGGGATCGACAATCTCGTCTTCATCTCGATCCTGACCAACAAGCTGCCGCCGGACCAGCAATCCAAAGCGCGCCGGATTGGCCTCGCCCTGGCGCTTATCCTCAGGCTGCTGCTGCTGGCGACGATCACGTGGATCATTGGCCTGACGGAACCGCTGATCGAAGCTTTCGGTTTCGCACTGTCGTGGCGCGACATGATCCTGATCGCGGGCGGACTTTTCCTGGTGTGGAAGGCAACCCGGGAGATTCACCACAACGTCGATCCCGATCCGGAAACGGACCAATTCGATAAGAAAAAGGCGTCGATGGCCTTCGGCGCGGCGATTTTCCAGATTCTGTTATTGGATATGGTGTTTTCGATCGACAGCATCGTCACGGCCGTCGGTATGACGACGCATCTGCCTGTGATGTTCGCCGCCGTGATCGTCGCCGTCTGCGTGATGATGGCCGCCGCCGACCCGCTATCGAAATTCATCCACGACAACCCGACCATCGTCATGCTGGCGCTCGGCTTTTTGTTGATGATCGGCACAACGCTGATCGCCGACGGCCTCGGCTTTCACGTGCCGAAAGGCTACATCTATGCGGCAATGGCGTTTTCGGCGTTCGTCGAGGGCCTCAACATGCTGTCGCGCAAAAGGCGTCGGAAACTCCGCGAGGCGGGAGCCTAAATCAAACGCCCCGTCACCCCGGCCCCGGCCTGCGCCGGGACAGGCTACGGCCGGGATTCAGGGGCACATACTCCATGCTGGAGAGAGGGCAGCACCCTGACCCCTGGATTCCGGCGTTCGCCGGAATGACGAATTCAACTGTTGGTGCCGGAAGCTACAGCGACTGTCTGAACAGTTCCGCACCCGCGCCCAGCGCCTGAAGCTTGCCTTCCGCGACGTGGCGCGGCAGTGGCGCCATGCCGCAGTTGGTGCAGGCGATGATGCGCTCCGGATCGACGAATTCGGCGGCGGCAGTCAATGTCGCACAGACTTTCTCGGGCGTTTCGATCTCTTCCGTCGCGACGTTGATCGCCCCGACGAGGATTTCCTTGTCCTTCAGAATCCCCATTACCTCGTGCGGCACATGGCTGTCGGCGCATTCGAGAGAGACCTGCTGAATCTTCGACGCGTTGAGGGCGGGGAAGAAATCCTCGTACTGGCGCCATTCATCGCCGAGGGTCTCTTTCCAATCCAAGTTCTGCTGGATCCCGTAGCCGTAGCAAATATGCACCGCCGTCGTGCATTTGAGACCGTCCGCCGCTTCTTCGAGGATCGCAACGCCCCAATCCGCCGCTTCTTTCGTGAACGCGTTGAAAGCGGGTTCGTCGAACTGAATGACGTCGACACCCATGGCTTCGAGTTCCTTCGCTTCCTCGTTCAGCAGCTTGGCAAAGGCGCGCGCCATGTCGGGCCGGGTGTCGTAATAGCCGTTGGCGATGGTGTCGCAGATCGTCATCGGGCCGGGTAGCGTGAACTTGTACTGGCCGTTGGTGTGTTCCTTGCAGAACTTGGCGCCAGCACCGTGCACCGAGCCGGTGCGTTTGACCTCGCCCGTCACCGTCGGCACGTCGGCATCGTAACGGTCGTTACGGATACCCATCGTCGTCATCTTGTTCCAGTCGATGCCCTCGATCTTTTCGAGGAAGCCGTGCACGAAGTGCTTCCGGAACTGTTCGCCGTCGGAAACGATGTCGATCCCGGCGTCTTCCTGGCATTTGATCCAGGCCAGCGCCGCATCGCTTTGGCCCTCGAAAAGCAGCTCGTCGGGAATGCGCCAAGGCGCCCAGAGTTTTTCCGGCTCCGCGAGCCAGGCCGGTTTCGGCAGACTGCCGGCGACGGTGGTTCTGATCATGCTCTCCTCCCTACGATTGTCGGCGTTCGATGTTTTGGTTGTTTTACGCTAAACTTACATAAGTTCCGCGATCCCGGTTTGCATCGGATAATACACCGATGCTGCCTTATTTCGCCGTAATTCGTATATAATTTGGCCATATTGGGCCCGTACCAGAAGCGAGGATTAATTTTAAACCATGAGTGGAACCAAGCCCATGCATCAGAAAATTGCGCTGGTCGACGACGATCAGAATATTCTGACTTCCGTCTCCATGGCGCTCGAGGCCGAAGGCTACGATGTCGCCACCTACCCGGACGGCGTCGCCGCGTTGGAAGGCCTGGGCCAGCATCCGGTCGATCTTGCCGTCCTCGACATCAAGATGCCGCATATGGACGGGATGGAGTTGCTGGGTGAGATCCGCAAAAAGGACGCCCTGCCGGTGATCTTTCTCACATCGAAAGATGACGAGGTCGACGAGCTTCTGGGGCTCCGCATGGGAGCCGACGACTACATCAAGAAGCCTTTCTCGCAGCGTCTTTTGATCGAACGCATCCGCGCCATTCTACGGCGCCGCGACATCGAACCCGCGGTTGAGGGCGAAGACGGCGCCAATGTGCTGCGCCGTGGCGAACTGATGCTCGATCCCGACCGTCATCTCTGCATGTGGAAGGGCAAGGAAGTCACCCTGACCGTGACCGAGTTCCTGTTGGTCGAGTCCCTGGCGCGCCGCCCCGGTCACGTCAAGAACCGCGACCAGCTGATCGATGCCGCTTACGGGGAAAACATCTATGTCGAGGACCGCACCATCGACAGCCACGTCAAACGCTTGCGCCGCAAGTTCCGTGAAGTCGATCCCGAATTCTCCGAGATCGAGACACTCTATGGCGTCGGCTACCGCTATAAGGCATAACGCATCAACGGCATTTTATAACCTGCGATGTTGGGGGGAATATGGCCAAGGGGGGGCAGGATAGCGAACCTCGGGCGGCGACGCGCAATGGCGCGTCGAAACCGTTCATATCGCCCCTCACCCGGCGCATCCTCACCGTCAACCTGTTGGCCATCGGCACGCTCGTCGCCGGCCTCCTGTATCTGGGTGAATACCGCCGTTCGCTGATCGACAACGAGTTACAGTCGCTCGAAGTGCAGGCCCAGATGTTCGCCGCCGCCTTGGGTGAAGGCGCGGTCGTTTCCGAACAGCCCAGCGGCCAGTACCTCGTATCCGACATCGCCTATCAGATCACCCGCAGGTTGGTCGACATCACCGACACCCGCGCCAGATTATTCCGAGCCGATGGGACGCTGATCGTCGATTCACGTCGCCTTGGGGGTGCGGGAGGCGCCGTACAGATCGAGATTTTGCGCCCGCCGGAGGACGACTTCGACTTTCTGGATGCCCTTTTAGATAAATACGACGCCTTCGCACGCGCGATCTCCGGCGAAGGCCCGCTACCGAAATACAAGGAGAACCCCCTTCAATCGGCGAGCGATTTTCCGGAAACCCAGGCCGCATTGATCGGCGAGAGCGCCGTCGCCGCCAGACGTGCCGGCCGCGACGACCTTGTGCTATCGGCAGCCGTTCCGGTGCAGCGCTACAAACAGGTTCTGGGCGCGATCATGTTGTCGCGCGACGGCGAAAACATCAAAACCGCGCTGCATGACGTGCGCCTGGATATCCTCAAGGTGGTTGCCGTTGCCCTCAGCATCACCATCCTTTTGTCGCTCTATCTGGCGGGCACCATCGCCCGGCCGATCCGCCGTCTCGCCATCGCCGCCGAACGCATCCGTCACGACAAGGGAAGAAAGGAAACCATTCCGCTACTGACCAAGCGGCGCGACGAGATCGGCGATCTTGCGATCAGCCTGAAGGAAATGACCGAAGCCTTGTGGTTGCGGATGGACGCCATCGAACGTTTCGCAGCCGATGTCGCGCACGAAATCAAGAATCCCCTGACGTCGCTGCGTTCGGCCGTCGAAACCGCGGGCCGGGTCAGCGACCCGGCACAGCGCGAAAAGCTGATGTCGATCATCACCGACGACGTCGCACGCCTCGACCGGCTGATCAGCGATATCTCGAACGCGTCCCGTCTCGATGCGGAACTGAGCCGTACCGAGTTCGCAACCGTGGACCTTGCCGGTGTGCTTGGCGCCATCGTCGATCTGCGCAAAGCCGCCGACAGGGACGAGGACGCCGTCGTGCAGCTCGAAATCGTCAGCAACGGCGGCCTCGAGGTTCAGGGAATCGAGGATCGGCTCGTTCAGGTGTTCCGCAATCTGATCGCGAACGCAAATACGTTTTCGCCGCCCGGCGGCTCGATCCGTATCTCGCTCAGCCGTCACGACGGCTGGCTGGTGACGACCATCGATGACGACGGTCCCGGCGTCCCCGAAGGGAAAGAGAAGGACATCTTCAACCGCTTCTATTCAGCCCGCCCCGAGGGAGAGAAATTCGGTACGCATTCGGGCTTGGGCCTTTCGATCTCGAAGCAGATCATCGACGTCCACGAAGGCGTGATCGAGGCGACCAACCGCCGCGACAGCCAGGGCAACGTCGTCGGCGCCCGGTTTATCGTCAGACTGCCGGCAAGCGAATGAACAACCCGACTGAACAACTTCATGCCAGCGCCGTCGCCATCGACGACCGGGGCGTGCTGTTACTGGGGCCGTCGGGGGCCGGCAAGTCGGACCTCGCGCTGCGCCTCATTGATGGCGGCGCTGTCCTGATCGCCGATGACCGGGTCGATCTGGACGTCCGTCAAGGCGACGTCCGGCTTTCGGGGCCCGCGAACCTGGCCGGACTGTTAGAGGTGCGCGGCGTCGGCATCGTGCGCATGCCCTTTGCAACAAAAGTGTCGCTATCGCTGGTCGTCGATCTGGTGAAACCTGAAGTTATGGAACGTCTGCCGGATCGGCTGACGATGGATTTCATGGGGGTCGCGGTGCGCCGTATCGCGCTCGATCCGTTTCAGGCGTCGGCGCCGGCGAAAATCCGTCTTGCGTTGCGGGCCTCGGATGAGGATATGCTGCAGACGTGATGGCCACAGATACACCAAAAAACAAGGTACTGCTGGTGTCGGGCGTTTCCGGCGCCGGCAAGAGCTCTGCCTTGAAGCAGCTCGAAGACATCGGCTTCGAAGCGGTGGATAACATGCCGCTGTCCCTGATCGGCCGATTGATCCCGGGCCTCGAAGGCGGCGACAGCAGCGACGGCGAAGGCCAGTCACTTGCCATCGGCGTCGACATCCGCACTCGCGATTTCGACGCGGGGAAGCTTCTGGAACTGCTCGACCGCATCGCCGCCAGCGGGAACATCGAGGTCGCGCTGTTGTTCATGGACTGCGACGACGAAGTCCTCGGCCGCCGCTACGAGGAAACGCGCCGCCGTCATCCGCTCGCCGCCGACCGCCCGGTGATCGACGGTATCCGCCGCGAGCGCCGTGTGATGGAACCGCTCCGCGCGCGCGCCGACCAGGTCATCGACACCACCGATTTCGTGCTTGGCGATCTGAAAGCGCATCTGGAGCATTCGTTCGGGGACGAGGGCGATCCCGGCCTCGCGATCTTTGTCACCTCGTTTTCGTTCAAGCGCGGCCTGCCGCGCGACGCGGATCTGGTGTTCGACGTCCGGTTCTTCCGCAACCCGCACTATGACAAGGCGCTCCGACCCAAGACGGGCCGCGACCGGGAAGTCCAGGCCTACGTCATGGAAGACGACGCCTATGAGGGGTTTTTCGGCCATTTGACGGGAATGGTTGGGCCGCTTCTGCCGCGTTACCGGGCCGAGGGGAAAAGCTATCTGACCATCGGATTCGGCTGCACCGGCGGGCGTCACCGCTCGGTTTTCATTGCCGAACGCTTCCATGCATGGCTTAAGGAAAATGGATGGCGGGCGCAGATTCGCCATAGGGACTTGGACAAAGCCTGAGAATCTGATCACAATTCCGCCAACGAACAAAAATAATTAAAAGAGATAGGGTAGAAGGATAACCGACAATGATCGGACTGGTGCTCGTCACCCACGGCCGCCTGGCCATCGAACTGGTATCCGCGCTTGAACACGTCGTCGGCCCGCAAGAAAACGTCGAAACGGTCTGTATCGGCCCGGACGACGACATGGAACAGCGGCGCACCGAAATCGTGACCAAGGCCGGCGACGTCGACGACGGCGACGGCGTTATCGTGCTGACCGACATGTTCGGCGGCACGCCGTCCAACCTTGCGATCTCTATTATGGATCAGGGCAATATCGAGGTCATCGCCGGGGTCAACCTGCCGATGTTGATCAAGCTGGGTTCTATCCGCGACGAAGGCACGCTTGCCGACGCCGCCAAGGAAGCCCAGGACGCCGGACGCAAGTACATCAACATCGCCTCGCAACTGCTCGCCCAGGGCGGGGCCTGAGTTATCGATGTCGGACGGCCGCCTTGAAAGAACGTTCACGATTCTGAACAAGCGTGGCCTGCATGCGCGCGCCGCCGCCAAGTTCGCGGCGATGTCGAACACCTTCGAATGCGACATTGAGGTCGAACGGAACGGCCAAAGCGTCGCCGGCCGTTCGATCATGGGGTTGATGATGCTGGCCGCCAGCACCGGCACCGAGATCATCGTCCGCGCCGAAGGGACGGATGCGGAGGCGGCTCTCGACGCGATCGAAGCTCTGATAGAGGACAAGTTCGAAGAAGACCGGTCCGATGACGCCTAAAGCCGACAAACGCCCGAACCAGAAGAAGCCCAAGGAACGGGTCTACAAAGGCCTGGGTGCTGCGCACGGCATCGCCGTGGGTCAGGCGTTCGTGCGTTTCGGCGACCGTATCGAGGTGCAGACCTACAACGTTGCCAAAACAAAGGTCGCGGCGGAGGTCAAACGCCTGGACGGTGCGGTCAGGGTTGCTCGCCGGCAGATCGGAAGCCTGCAGGAACGCGCCCGCGGCATGCCGGGATCGGCGGGCGAGGAACTCGTCTACCTGTTCGATGCGTATCTGGCGATGCTGGACGATTCACGCCTGGTGCGCGGCGCTCGAGAAAGCATCGAGAAAAACCGCATCAATGCCGAAGCCGCCGTCGAGCGCGAATTCACAACGCTTGCCAAACGTTTCGAAGCGATGGAAGACGCCTACATCGCCGCCCGTCTCGACGACATCCGCGAGGTCGCGAAACGGCTGATCGGCATCCTCGTCCGCGCTCCCGGCAAAGCGCCGCCCAAACCGCCCAAGGGCGGCATCGTCGTCGCGGAGCAACTGTCGCCCGCCGACATGGCGCAGATCGACCCGGAAAACGTCGCCGCTGTTGCCGCTGCACTCGGCGGGAACGAAGGCCACACCGCGATCATGGCCCGCGCACTCGGCCTGCCCGCCGTGCTGGGTGCCGCCGACCTGCTGGACGGAATCAACCAGGGCGACACGGTGATCGTCGACGGCTACGCAGGCAGGATCGTCGTCAACCCGACGCCGGAAACAATCAAGAAGTACGAAAAGCGCCAGGCCGAAAAGCGCCGCAGCGCGCGTGCGTTGGACCGGCTCAGGAATCAGCCTGCGGTGTCCCGTGACGGCACCGAGATCCAGCTGATGGCCAACGTCGAACTGCCCGTCGAAATGGAAGCGGTAGGGATATCCGGCGCACAGGGCGTCGGCTTGCTGCGCTCCGAGTTCATGTTCATGAACCGCGACGACATCCCGAGCGAGGAAGAACAGACAGCCATCCTCGAACAGATCGTCGGCCCGATGAAGTCGCTGCCGGTAACGATCCGCACGCTCGACATCGGTGGCGAAAAACCTGCCCCGGCACTCTTGTCGGACATCGACGAGGCGGCGGCGTCGGCGCTGGGGTTGCGGGGGATACGCCTGTCGCTCGCCAATCCGGACACGCTCAGAACCCAGTTCCGCGCGATATTACGCGTCGCTCAGAAGCGCAACGTCCGCATCCTTTTGCCGATGGTCACGACGCCGGGCGAGGTCAAGCGCGCCAAGGCGTTGCTCGCCGAAGAAGCGGAGAAACTGAAGAACGAAGGCCGCAAGCTGCCGGACCCGCTGCCGCCGGTCGGTGTGATGATCGAAGTGCCGGGCGCAGCGCTCGCCGCCGACTCGCTGGCGCGTGCCAGCGATTTCTTCGCCATCGGGTCCAACGACCTGACGATGTATACCCTTGCGGTCGACCGCGCGAATGAACATGTCGCGCATCTGTTCAACACGCTTCACCCGGCGGTGCTGCGGTTGATCCAATTCACCACCCAGGCAGCGCTTCGGGCGCGTATCCCGATCTCGATCTGCGGCGAGATCGCAGGCGATCCGCGCTACACCGCGTTATTGGTCGGGCTCGGCCTTAACGACCTGTCGATGACGGCGGGCAACATCCCGCTGGTAAAGAAGCGCATCCGCGATATGGACGCGCTGGCGGCCTCGCAACGGGCCCTTCAGATCATGGAACAGTCGGATGCCGGCCGCATCGCCATGATGATCGACGATTTCAACGCTTTGGCGTAACGGTTCGGGGCCTGAACCGAAAAAATTTCCTCTGCCCCTTCCATAACCGTCCCTATGGATGAAACAATCGCCAAGCGGGGTCGTTATGAATATCGTACAGCACCATGATCAGACCAGTATGCCTCTCCTCTATGTTGCCAGCATCAACGGCGACCCGGATGGCGTCATCCAGGCGCGCCTGAGAGAGGTCCTGGCCTCGATCGAGCCCGCAGCCGTCGCGGCGCCTGATATGCTGGTCCGTGACAATGCCGATTTCGGCCGCTTCGACCGGGAAGCGCTCAACCAGTTTCTCGTCGACACCGGCACCGATGCCGTCATTTGGGGCAATGTCGGCGATGACGTGTTGGAAATTCACACCGCCATCGCCCCCTACCCGAAAGTCGCCCACGAGAACCGGCTCGCGGCCCGTTTCCGGGCGCAGGTCCCGTTGCCCGTCGCCGAACGCGATATTGCCGTTCCGATGGTTCAGGCGCTCGCCGCAGCGCTGGTCGAGATCGCTCGAAACCGGCCCACACCGCAGTACCTGATCCAGCATCTGATCCGCGCGCTGGAGATGACGTGCGATACGTCAGCGGACCCGGACCAGAACCTCAACGTGCTGGAAACGCTATCCCGCCTTTACGCCCTCGGGCGCGCCGACGACGACGATATCACCGCGCTCAGGCGCGCCATTCACCTCAACACCCGGCTATGCGCCAAGATCGGACAATCGGACCCAAGCCGCCTTGCCCGGGTGCTGCGCGCCAGGGCCGCGATGCATATCCGGCTCGGCTATCGAACACGAAGCGTCGAGCCGGTCTTGGATGCCGTCGACACCCTTTCCAGCGCCGCCCGGCACTCGACCGAAGATTTGGACAGGGCGCGGCTCGACCTGCTGCTCGCGGACTGCAAGGAAGCCCTGGGTGAGATCAGGTCCGACGTCAGCCTGCTCGAGGCGGCACGCGATCTGCTGAACTCCGCCGTGCCGTTTCTATACCAGACCCTCGCCATCGAGGACTGGGCCCGGGCACAGTCCCGCCTGGCGCGGATCAACTGGCACCTCGGGCGGTATACCGACGATCCAGAGACCGGCAAGAAGTACGCGAACGATGCCATCGATGCGGTCTGCGAGGCCCTTTCGTTCTATAATGCCCGGAATTTCCCCTTTGCCTGGGCCCGGATTGCCAAGCTCAAGGGCGAAATTTCAAGCGAACTGGGATCGATTCCCGGGCGCGTCGAAAGCCTGAACGACGGGATCACCCAGTTTCGCGAAGTCCTCTCCGTCTATACCCGCGAACACGCGCCCTTGGAATTCGCCATCACATCTGCGGAATTGGCAGAATCGCTTTGTACCTTGGCAGCACACACCAACGACCCGAAACACCTGAAATCGGCGGAGTCCTGTTTTGCCGCCGCCCTTGAAGTCTACAGGGTCAAGGCCGACCCCGAGGCAGACCGCGTCGCCGCCCGGCTCGCCGACGTACGGCAACTTATTTCGGCCGCCGTCTGAACTGCTTTTCCGCTTGCCCCGCCCTTTCCAGCCTGTTAAAAACCGCGTCAACGCAAAGATATAAAGAAATCTTTATGTCTTTAAGTGATGAATTTTCAGATACAGATGCCAGCGATGGAGCGGAACGAGATGAACGCATTTACGGATTACAAGGTCGCCGACATGAGCCTCGCCAAATGGGGCCGTAAAGAACTTGATATTGCCGAGAGCGAAATGCCCGGCCTGATGGCGACGCGTGAGGAATACGGCGCATCGCAGCCCCTGAAGGGTGCCAAGATCGCGGGTTCGCTGCACATGACGATCCAGACCGGCGTCCTCATTGAGACGCTTCAGGCGCTCGGCGCCGAGGTCCGTTGGGCATCTTGCAACATCTACTCGACCCAGGATCACGCCGCTGCCGCCATCGCCGAAAAGGGCACGCCGGTTTTCGCGGTCAAGGGCGAGACGCTGGAAGATTACTGGCAGTATACCCACGAAATTTTCAATTGGGAAAACAACACCGGCCCCAACATGATCCTCGATGACGGCGGCGACGCGACGCTGCTGATGCATCTTGGAAAGGAAGCCGAGAAAGACCTCTCCGTCCTCGACAACCCCGATTCCGAAGAAGCCGAAGTCCTGTTCGCCGCGATCAAGGCGAAGCTGAAGGAAGACCCGACGTGGTATTCGGATCATTCCAAGGACATCATGGGCGTCACCGAGGAAACCACGACGGGTGTCCACCGACTTTACGAAATGGCCAAGAAGGGGACGCTCATGTTCCCGGCCATCAACGTCAACGACTCGGTCACCAAATCGAAGTTCGATAACAAATACGGCTGCCGCGAAAGCCTGGTCGACGCAATCCGCCGCGCCACCGACGTAATGATGGCCGGCAAGGTCGCTTGTGTCGCGGGTTACGGGGATGTCGGCAAGGGCTCCGCGGAAAGCCTGCGTCAGGCCGGCTGCCGCGTCATGGTCACTGAAGCTGACCCGATCTGCGCCCTGCAGGCGGCGATGGAAGGCTACGAAGTCGTCACCATGGAAGAAGCCTGCAAGCGTGCAGATATCTTCTGCACCGCGACCGGCAACGTCGACGTGATCACGGTCGAGCACATGCGTGCCATGAAAGATCGTGCCATCGTCTGCAACATCGGCCACTTCGACAGCGAAATTCAGGTCGCCGGTCTCAAGAACATGAAATGGGAAGAGATCAAGCCGCAGGTCGACGAGATCGAATTCCCGGACGGCAACCGCATCATCCTGCTGGCGCAGGGGCGTCTGGTGAACCTCGGCTGCGCCACAGGCCACCCGAGCTTCGTGATGTCGGCCAGCTTCACCAACCAGGTGCTGGCGCAGATCGAACTCTACGCCAACAATAAGGACGGTCATTACAAGAACGACGTCTATGTGCTGCCCAAGCACCTGGATGAAAAGGTCGCCGCCCTGCACCTCGAGAAACTCGGCGTGTCGCTGACCACGCTTTCGCAAAAGCAGGCCGATTACATCGGCGTCGACGTTAAAGGCCCGCACAAGCCGGAAACGTATCGCTATTAAGCAAATGTGAGGGCGGCCACGCCCTCACGACGCCTCGTCATCCTGAACTTGATTCAGGATCCATATGCCAACGCCGGTCCATAAACCGGTAGATCATGGATCCCAAATCAAGTTTGGGATGACGTTTTTGTTTGTGCTCTTCAATATACGCTAATGAACACCGACCGACGCATGTGGATCATCGCCGGGCCGCCAGGGTCCGGCAAAAGCACGCTCGCCCAGCGTCTGTTTCCACGCGACATCGGCACCACGCGTCACATCGACGCCGACGACACGCGCGGCTTCGACGCCGCCGACGACCTCCCAGAAGCGGTGATGAAGCGCATCGTTCCGGTCTCCAAGCGCCTCGAGATCGCCGAGACCGGCGGGCGCAGTTTCATCGTCGAAACCCGCCTGATGAGCCGGAAACCCCTTTCCGCCGCGATCCGCCTCCGGCGCCGCGGCTGGGGCGTCAGCATGATTTATCTCGCGCTCCCCAAAATTCAGCTCTGCCGCGAACGGGTGCGCGCCCGCATCCTCAAGGGCGGGGACGACGTCTCGGACGAATTGATCGAAAAATCGTTCAGAGCATCTCTCGATAACCTGCCGCGCTACATCGACGCCAGCGACAAGTGGGTGGTGATCGATAGTTCCGGCGCCCGCAAGCCGCTGATCGCACACGGCAGCTATGCCGGCGCGGTCCCA
Source organism: Rhodospirillales bacterium (assembly GCA_023145215.1). Taxonomy (GTDB): domain Bacteria; phylum Pseudomonadota; class Alphaproteobacteria; order Rhodospirillales; family Casp-alpha2; genus UBA4479. Next base: position 20,447 of record JAGLED010000036.1, read on the forward strand.
TTCCAGGCCGACGCGTTGAAGGGGCTGTTACCGGACTATCCGTTTATCCCCGCCGCCCGAAGCGTGATGAACGACACGTGGTTCACCTCCGTGGTCGCGGAATTCGCCAGTGTCCAACGCTGGCAGATGACCCTCGACCGCCTGATGCGGATCGCGGACAACATCGAAGGATTGTCCACCGGATAAGGCATGTCAGGGCGCACGGCGTTCTTGGCCCGGGCCTTGATCGCGCGTAAACTTCACCCGTGTTTGAAACCGCTTCCAATGCCATGCCGCTGATGCTCGGCGTCGTCGTCGGCGCCTTGATCGTGCTGCCGTTCGCACTGGTCTATCGCGCCCGGGCCCGCGATGCGTCCGCCGAGCGCCGCCGTGTCGACGCCATCGCAACCCGCGCGCGCGGCATCCTGGCGGCCGCGCCGGACGGTATCTTCTTGTGGGATCACGCCACCGGCGGCATCAGCTGTTCACGCCGCCTCGCCGAGATGCTGGAAATCGAAAGCGGCACTCTTGCCCGCTACGACGATATCCGCGCCTGTTTCGACGAAGACGAGCTTCAAAAACTTGAACAAGGCGTGAGTCTGCTCCGCGCCAAGGGCACGCCCTTCGACGTCACCCTCAAACGCGGCAACCAGTATTTTCAGGCGCTGGGGTCGCGCGCGACGGGCGCCGGCGGCGAAGCGGTCGCCGATATCGTCTGGATGCGCCGCGTCCACGCCGCCGCCGAGGGCCCGGCCGCCGGACGCAACGCGTCCGGTCTTGAAGACCGCCATCTGACGGCGCTCCTGGACACCCTGCCGATCCCGCTTTGGCTCAGGGATTCTGACCTCAAACTCGCGTTCCGAAACCGCGCCGCCGAGCGCATCGGCGACCTTTCGGACGACACCGGCCGGCGCGCCCGGAATGAAAGCAAGACCGTCTCCGACACCGCCGACATCACCGAGAACGAGGCGACACGCCGCGTCAGGATCACCGAAACGCCCCTCGCCCCCGGCATGGGCGAGAAAAGCGGGACCATCGGCTTCGCCGTCGATATGCCTGAAACGGCGACGTCGGTCGAAACTGTCACTGTCTCCACGCCGTCCAGGCCGACACCCCGCGAATTGCTCAGGCCGCTGGAATCGGGTGTCGCGGTGTTCGACGGCGACACCAATCTCATCGCAGCAAACGCCGCGTTCGCGGCGCTTTGGCGTCTCGACCCCGACTGGCTTGAGACGCGCCCGTCGATGAGCGATTTGCTGATGCGCCTCAGAGAGCTTCGGCGCCTGCCGGAAGTCGCCAACTTCGCCGACTTCCGGAACGAGGAACTGAACCGCTTCGAAACCCTCAAGGGTGTCAGCGGCGATGAGTTGCATCTTCCCGACGGCCGCACCATGAAGCGCCGCTTCGCGCCCCTGGACGACGGCGGTCTGGTGATCGCCTGCGACGACGTGTCGGATCGCCTCGACATGCAGCGCTCCCTCAAATCGGCGGGGCAGGTCCACAGCACGACGCTCGAGAACATGCGCGAAGGCATCGCCGTATTCGGCGCCGACGGACGCCTTCAGCTCACCAATCCGCAGCTGGCGAAGCTCTGGGACCTGGACGAGACCGCGTTCGAACCCGGCGCCAGATTGCCCGACGTGATCCAGTCCATCGGCATGAAGATGGCCGCCAACGACGAAAAATGGTCGGTGCGCCGAGAGCGGATCGCTTCGGAAATCCTCGACCGCACGTTGAACAGCGGGCGCGTCGATCTGATCAACGGGCGCGTACTCGCGTTCGCCAACGTGCCTTTGCCTGACGGCGCATCCCTTGTCAGCTATGGGGACATCACCGACAGCTTCCGCGTCGAGGAAGCCCTGCGCCAGCGCGCCCGCACGCTGGCCGAAGCGGATCGCATGAAAACCGAATTCATCGCCAACGTGGCGATGGAGGTCCGGACGCCCTTGAACACCATCCACGGCTTCGCCGATATCCTTCGCCAGGAAATGTTCGGCGAGTTGAACAAGCGACAGCTCGAATACACGAACGGTATCGTCGACACGTCCGAGAAGATGATGGGCGTGGTGACCGACATCCTCGACCTTGCGACCATCGAAGCCGGACGCATGGAGTTGAACAAGGACACCGTCGATCCGCACGCGATCCTGGTCGACGCGTTCAACGTCGTGAAGGAACAGGCGAAGAAAAAGAACATCAAGGTCGACTTCGACTGCCCGCCCGATATCGGTTGGATTTCGGCCGATGCCAAGCGCCTGACCCAGGTCGTTTTCAACCTGCTGACCAACGCCATCACCTTCACTCCCAAACTCGGCCACGTCACCCTCGCCGCCCGGCGCGACGGCGGCATGGTGGAGATTTCGGTTTCTGATAGCGGCCCCGGAATTCCGAAGGACGAACGCGACCGGGTCATGCAGCCGTTCCAGAGGATCAAGAGCGACGATCACCAGGGCGGCGGACCGGGCCTCGGCCTGACCATCGTCCAACGCTTCGTCGAACTGCACGGCGGCACCATCGAAATTCGTTCCAACAAGTCGCGCGGCGCCACCGTGGTCTGTCGGATCCCGGCCGGTGACGGCGAAACGGAGGGGGTTGCGCCCGGCGAGGCGGATCGTGCTATCGTAGACGAACACGCGGCCGAATAGGGCCGTAAGCGGAGAATGAACTTGGACCTTCAAACTCTTTGCATCGTCGTGATTTTGGCGGGTGTGATCACGATGCTGGCCCGCGCCATGCTGAACGCCGGCAAGACGCGTGCGCGCATGAAACGCCGGTCCGTGTCCAAGCCGCCGCCCGGCGCGTTCGCGCTCGACGACGCACTGGACAAGCTCAACGAAACCGTCCGCATCCTGCAGCGCGATCTCGGCGATCAGGCGCCCGGCCGCCAGGACCCGGCGGGTCTGCGCTTTTATATCGCCTATCTGGTCGGCGTCGCCCGCGAAATCGCGAAGATGAACAAGATCGCCTATGGCCCGGCCTTGGAAACCCCGATCCGCATGGAAATGATCCGCCATGGCATTTCAAGCTCGGGCGGCAGCGATGCCATCGCGCGCATCCTGGCCAGCGACGAAGGTCAGCAGGGTCTGGTTGCGGGTGAAATGGACGGTGTGGACGCCTGCGATCCTGGCTACGACGGTCCCTACTTCGGCCGTATCCTGTCTTACTTCACCGACGCCCAGGTGCGCGGCCCGCGCTAAAGCGCTTCGACAGCCTCACACAGCTTTTCGATTTCTTCTTCGGTGTTGTAGTAGTGCACCGATGCGCGCACCACTTCCGTCAAACTGCGGTTCTCCATATCGATCCGCGTCGAGCCGACGCGCGATACCGAAACGTTGATCATTTTCTCGGCGATTTTCGCCTTGATCGCGTCCGGTTCGATCCCGTCCTTTGTAAAGGTCGTGATGCCGCATTTTTCGGAACCGATGTCGCGCACGGTCACACCCGGGATGGCGTCGAGCGACGCGCGCAACGTATCGGCGAGATGCGTGATGCGCGCATGGATGTCGTCCATCCCCCACATCAGCGCGTAATCGACGGCGACACCGAGCCCGATCACGCCGGCCGTATAGAACTCCCAATTCTCGAAACGCTTCGCCGTCGGGACGATCTCGTAGCTGTCGCGCCCGGTCCACTTCGCGGCATGCAGGTCGAGGAACACCGGTTCCAGTTCTGCAATCCGGCCCTGGCGAACATAAAGAAAGCCGGTGCCGCGCGGGCCGCGCAGGTACTTGCGGCCGGTGACAGATAACGCATCGCAACCGATTTTTTCCACATCGAGCGGAATTTGCCCCGCCGACTGGCAGGCATCCAGCAGATACCAGGCCCCGGCATCCCGTGCGACCCGACCGATGTCTTCGGCCGGATTGACGAGCCCACCGTTGGTCGGCACATGGGTGACCGCGATCATCTTCACGCGCTCGTCGATCATGTCTGCAAGCGCGTCGACGTCGACGGCGCCCGCGGCGTCGCTCGGTGCGACGACAACCTCGATCCCGCGCGTCTTCGCGGCCTGCAGATACGAGATATAGTTCGACGCGTATTCCGCCTCAACGGTGACGATCTTGTCACCTGCGCTCATGGTGCCAAGCATGGCGTGGAACGCCTGCAGCCAGGCGACGGAGGCGTTCTCCATCAACGCGATCTCGTCGGGGTGTGCGTTCAGAAGACGGGCGACGGCGCCGTAGGTGCGCTCGATAAGGGGCTGCGCCCGGGCTGCGGCCTCGTAGCCACCGAAATCCTGTTCCAGTTGCAGATGCTCGATCACGGCGTCCATCACCGGCGACGGCATCAGACCGGCACCAGCGTTATTGAAATGAATTACGGTGTTGGTGCCCGGCGTTTCCGCGCGGGCGCGCGCGATATCGATGGCCATATCTCTCCCCTGATGTGAATCTGTTCGTTTATCGGCAGGGAAGGCGGGAATAGTAAAGGGATATATCCCGAATATCCTGTTCGCTCAGGTGGCGGACCTGCCCCTCCATGATCGACGCGCGGCGTTTTTGAGCGCCATCGTTTTCGCTTGCACCTTTGAGGTTCAGCAACTGCTGTTCAAGATACGCGGCATCCTGCCCGGCAATGTTCGGGACATTCCTGTTGGACGCAATGCCACGTTCGCCATGACAGACCTGACAGCGGATGTCGAACTGAGGCGCGGTCAATACGGCACCGTCGGACTTGGCGTTACAGGGTTCGCGGGAATAATAAGCGGCCAGATCCTCGATATCCTTGTCGGTCAGATTGAACACGAAGGCATCCATGATCTCGTTGCTGCGGCGCTGGCGCAGCAGTTCGCTGTAGTCGTGTTCGGGTTTGTCGATAACACCCGTCCGGCCCTGCGCCGACGTGCGCATCTCACGGAGCTGCTTGACCAGATAAAAATATTTCTGGTTGGCAAGATTTGGGAAGCCGTCGATCCGGCTGTTGCCGTTGCCGCCGTGACAGCCTTCGCACTTTTCGGCCAGGACGGCACCGCGCTGGGCGTCGCCATGATGCCCGGCATACGCCGGATAACACGTGAAAATCAGCGAAATCAGCAAGGCGAGAGCGGGGCGCGCGTGCATGGATGACTCCATTGTTCTTGTTGGAGTCCCATTGTGAACAGCAAAACTGATCGCAACCTGTCAGACGCGATCTATTTTGCCGGCGGCACGCCCTTAGTCGTCGAATATTCGAAATGCAGCGCCTTGTCCGGAAACACCGTCTTATAGGCGTGATGCGCAGCGAACGCAGCTTCGGAGAATCCCGTCAGGATCAGCTTCAGCTTTCCCGGATAGTCCGATACATCGCCGATTGCATAGATCCCCGGCACGTTTGTCTCCGCCGTCGCGGGGTCGGTAGGAATACCGGCGCCATCGGCGTTCAGGCCCCAATCCCGGATCGGCCCCAGGCTCTGGGCGAGACCGTAGAACGGCAACAGGACATCCGCGTCGAGCGTGCGCTCTTCCCCATCCAGGTCGGCGACGATCACCGCCTGCAGCGTACCCCCGTCCCCTTCGAGCGCGTGGAGTTGATAAGGCGTCACCAGATCGATCATCCCGTCGTCGGCCAGAAGCTTCATGCGACGCACCGATTCGTCCATGGCGCGAAACCGCTCGCGGCGGTGGACCACACTCACCTTGTCGGCAACGCCCGATAGCTGAACCGCCCAGTCGACGGCACTATCGCCGCCGCCCGCGATCACGACCCTCTTCCCGGCGAAGTCCTTGACCGTGCGCACAAGATATTTGACGCCGAGTCCGGGCCCCTGAGCCTCGTAATCTTCGATCCCCTGCAACGGCGGGCGCTTCGGCCCGAACGCGCCGACACCGGCGGCGACGATCACCACCTTCGCCGTTATTTCGGTCCCCGCTGACGTCGACAGTCGGAAATTACCGGCCTCGCCGGATAATGCCGTCACCTGCTGGTTGAGATGAATATGCGGCTCGAACGGCTGCATCTGACGCTCAAGGTTCCGGATCAGGTCCGCCGCCGACGTTTCGGGCAACCCCGGAATGTCGTAGATCGGCTTTTCCGGATAAAGCGCCGAGCATTGCCCGCCGATATCCTCGAGCGCATCGATAACACGGCATTTCATCCCCAGCATGCCGCATTCAAACACGGCGAAAAGGCCCACCGGACCGGCGCCGACGATGGCGACGTCGGTATCGAACTGCTCTGAAGGCGGCGGGGTCGTCACGTGATCTGATCCTTTGTGCGGTGCTCACCTAGGATGGGTGCGCCCGGCGGACGGTTCAAGTCTTGTTCGGTGTTGCGGTGCCATATACAAACTGAGGCATGGGTGATCGGCCAGACATCATTGTGGCGTTCGACGTCGCCGACGAAAGCGGGACCGCCGCGTTCGCGGGCCGTCTGGCACCTGTCCTGAAGCCCGGCGATATCGTCGCCCTTGACGGCACGTTGGGGGCTGGCAAGACCGCCCTTGCCCGGGCGTTGATCAATGCCCTACCAGGCGAAACGGAGGACGTCCCCAGCCCCACCTTTACGCTGGTCCAGACGTACGTTCGCGGCGATCTCGAAATCTGGCACTTCGACCTCTATCGCATCGAAGACCCCGAAGAGGCTTTCGAGCTTGGAATCGAGGATGCCTTCACTGAGGCCGTCAGCCTGATCGAATGGCCGGACCGCCTTGGCACGTTATTGCCTTCGAAGAAGCTGAACGTGCGAATCGACGAAATACCGGCCGGACGCCGGATCACGCTCAGCGGTAACGACGACTGGCGTGCGCGACTGGAGACCGTATTCGCGGAGGCCGCCGTTCATGAGTGACAAGCGCACGGAATCCCGGCTCAACTTTCTCGCCAACGCCGGTTGGGCCGGCGCCAAGGTCGAAATCCTGGCCGCCGATGCCTCGTTCCGCAGTTATTACCGGGTCGGCCATGGTGAGCGCCGCTGCGTACTAATGGATGCCCCGCCGCCCGAAGAAGACGTGCGCCCGTTCGTCGCCATCGCGCGCTATCTTGGACAGCTCGGCTTCAGCGCCCCGAAAGTTCTCGCCGAAGACGAACGCCGGGGCTTCCTGTTGCTGGAAGACTTAGGCGACGACACCTACACCCGGGTGTTCGATGCGGGCGGCGATCAGGAACGGCTTTACGAGATCGCGGTCGACACCCTTGTGCATTTGCACGAACTGTCGTCGGCAAAAACCGCACCCGTGGAGATTCCCCCCTATGACATGGAAAAGCTGGTCAACGAGGCGATGCTGTTCGTCGATTGGTACATGCCCGCCGTCGGCAAACCTGTCTCCGATCATGCGCGCAAAGCTTACGAGGATTCCTGGCGGACGTCCTTCGCCGGGGTCGCCGAGAAACGCGAAACCCTGGTGCTCCGCGACTATCATGTCGACAACCTGATGTGGCTGCCGGAACGCGCGGGGACCGCGCGCTGCGGCCTTCTGGATTTTCAGGATGCCCTGATCGGGGCCCGCGCTTACGACCTGATGTCGCTGATCGAGGACGCGCGGCGCGACGTCGATCATCAACGCGCCGACCGGCTGATCGCGCGTTACGTCGCGGCATGTGGCGATGTCCACGAAACCGCACTTAGGCGCGATATCGCGATCCTGGGGGCCGGACGGCATGCGAAGGTCATCGGGATTTTCACGCGTCTTTGTAACCGCGACGGCAAGCCGCAGTATCTTTCGCACATTCCGCGCGTCTGGCGGCTTCTCGAATACGATCTCGGTCACTCCGCGCTGAAGCCTGTCGCCGATTGGTTCACTGAGCACGTGCCTGCGGAGTTGCGTGTCACCCCGACCCCCAAACCGCAGCCGACGGAAGCCGCCAATGACCGTTGATATTCCCAAAACCGCGATGGTGCTCTCTGCGGGCTACGGCAAGCGTATGCGCCCGTTGACCGACGATACCCCGAAACCGATGCTGGCACTCAACGGCAAGCCGCTGATTGGGCACGTGATGGACCGGCTGGCAACAGCCGGCGTCAAACGGGCCGTCGTCAACCTTCACTATCTGGGCGACCAGATAAAAGATTATCTGGCGGCGGAAGACCGCCTCGATGTCACATTTACCGACGAGCCCGAACTTCTGGAGACCGGCGGCGGCGTCAAGAACGCCCTCACACCCCTGACCGAAACGGGCACCGATCCATTCTATGTTGTGAATTCGGACGCTTTCTGGCTCGACGGGTACGAAGACACCCTGATGCGCCTGGCGCGGGAATGGAAAGACGACATCATGGACGGCCTTTTGCTCTTGCATGGCACGGTCGAAAGTCACGGGTATACCGGCCCCGGCGATTTTGTCGCCGACCCCGACGGGAAACTCAAGCGCCGCCCGGAGATGGAAATCGCGCCGTGGTTGTTCGCGGGTGTGCAAATCCTGCATCCGCGCATCTTCGACAACAGCCCTGACGGCAAGTGGTCGCTGAACGTCGTTTTCGACAAGGCGATCGAAAGCGATCGGCTCTATGGCGTTATTCACGATGGGGAATGGTTCCATATCGGCACACCCGAGGGGCTGAAAGAAGCGGACGATTTCCTCAACCTTCCCTACGCGGGCGAAAAGAAAAGGTAAGCCGATGTTCGATGCGCCGGCGCCACGGGTAGCGACGATCTCGAGCGGCGTCGCCTTTGTGGACGCACTGGCGCGGCGTCTGTTGGCGGATGCCGGCGGCGATCCGATGGCGCTCGCGGAAATGCGCGTATTGCTGCCGACCCGGCGCGCCTGCCGGGCGCTGGCCGAAGCGTTTCTAAGGCTCGGCGGCGGCAAGGCCCAACTTCTGCCGACCATGACGCCCTTGGGCGACATGGACGAAGAAGAACTGACCATCGCCGAAGCCGGCCTGCCGCCCGGTGCCGGTCAGGCTCTCGACCTGCCGCCAGCGATCTCCGGGTTAAGACGGCAATTGTTGCTGGCGACCGCGGTGATGGCGCTCCCCGATCATCGGATGCATCCGGAACATGCGACGGCGCTGGCTCTCGAACTCGCCAACCTGATCGACCGGCTCGCAACCGAAAACTGCAACGCCGAGGATATTCGGGGGCTTGTCAGTGAGGGGGAAGACTATGCCCAGCACTGGCAGCGCGTGCTCAGATTCCTCGAGATCCTCATATCGGCGTGGCCGAACATTCTCAGAGATGAGGGCTGCATCGACCCGGCCCAGCGCCGCAACGCATTACTGAGCGCGCAGGCGCGATTTTGGCAGGAATCCCCACCCACGACGCCGGTGATCGCCGCGGGATCGACCGGTTCGATCCCGGCGACGGCAGATTTGCTTGCCGTCGTCGCGGCCCTCCCCAAAGGAATCGTGGTACTGCCGGGATTGGACACCACCCTTCCCGGCGACGCTTGGGAACATTTAGGCCCGACGCATCCGCAATTCGGTTTGAAACAGCTATTAAGCCGCCTCGACGTCGCGCGGGACGCTGTCACCGATTTCACCGGCGGCGGCGCGCGTACGCGCGCGCGGTTGATCTCCGCCGCGTTAAGCCCGGCCAAGGCCGCGCCCCCCGCCCCGCCGACGCAATCCGAGATCGATACAGCCCTCGAGCACGTGACCCGCGTCGACTGCCCCGGCGCCAGCGAGGAAGCGGCCGTCATCGCGCTCGCCATGCGCCGTACGCTCGAAACACCCGAAAAGACCTGCGCGCTGGTCACCCCCGACCGCAGCCTGGCGCGGCGGGTCGCGGCGCAACTCCGGCGATGGGATCTGGAAGTCGACGATTCCGCCGGGGTTCCCCTGGCACAAACGCCGCCGGGCGCGTTTTTACGGCTCGTCGCGGATGCCGCCGCCGAAAAGCTGGCGCCCGTGCCCTTGTTGGCTTTGCTGAAGCACCCGCTGGCGTCGGGCGGTCTGGCCACGGGCGATTTCCGGGCGCTCGTGCGGGGCTTCGAAATCGCAGCGCTTCGCGGCCCGCGTCCGGCACCCGGCTTGAAGGGCTTGCGTGCCGCACTCGGTGAGGCTCCGAAAACGGCGCACCTGCGCCCGCTTCTCGATATCGTCGAAACGATGATCGGCCCGCTCGTCGAGCTTATAAACGATGACAACGTCGATTACGGCGAACTTCTGACCGCTCATGTCGAAGCCGCGGAAAATCTCGCGGCGGACAACGACCTCGGGGGTGATCAGAAACTCTGGGCAGGCGATGCGGGCGACGCCGCCGTGCGGTTTATCGAAGAACTGAAAGACGCCGTCGGCGTCCTGGGATCGCAGCCCGGCGCAACCTACGCCGCGATGTTCGACGGGCTGATGTCGGGCCGGGTGGTCCGCCCCCGCTTCGGGGCCCACCCGCGCCTGCATATCTGGGGGCTTCTGGAAGCCCGCCTGCAGCACACCGATACCGTGATCCTGGGTGGCTTGAACGAGGGCACCTGGCCGCCCGAGCCCGAAAGCAATCCATGGATGAGCCGCCCGATGATGGCGGAAATCGGCCTCGAGATGCCGGAACGGCGCATCGGCCTGACGGCGCACGACTTCCAACAAGCCTTCGCCGCCCCCGAAGTCATCCTGACCCGCTCCGAGAGACTGGGGGGCGCGCCGACGGTGCCGTCCCGCTGGCTTTTGAGGATCGACAATCTGCTGGAGCGCGCGGGCGCCCGGGGACGGCTTCGTGCCGATGACGCCACGCCTTGGCTCGGGTGGATCGATAAGCTCGACGACGGGGATCGCGTCAGCGTCGGCCCCCCGAAGCCCGTGCCGCCCCTCGATGCCCGGCCCAAGGGACTTTCGGTCACGCAGATCGAAACCCTGATCCGCGACCCGTACGCCGTCTATGCGCGACATATCCTGAAACTCAAGGCGCTCGACCCGCTCGACGCCGATCCGGGCGCGGCGGAGCGTGGCAGCCTGATCCACGAAGCCCTTGAGATATTCGTCCGCAAGTACCCCGACCGTATCCCCGACGACGCCGAACGCAGACTGATCGAAATCGGCGCGGATGTGTTCGCCCATCAACTGGCGCGGCCGGGCGTACGGGCCTTCTGGTGGCCCAGGTTCGAGCGCATCGCCAAGTGGTTCGTCGATTGGCAGCGTGAACGGCTCGCCCAAGGCTGGCAGGTGAATTTCGCCGAAGACCAAGGCGAACATGTCGTGACCGTCGTCGAGGGCGGGTTCAGGATCACCGCCAAGCCCGACCGTATCGACCACCGCCCCGACGTCGGGCTTTCGATCATCGACTACAAGACCGGCCAGCCGCCGAGCGACAAACAGGTCGTGAGCGGCTTCAGCCCGCAGTTGCCCCTCGAAGCGGTGATGGCGCGGGAGGGGGCCTTCAACGGCGTGCCCGCCGAAGATGCCGTCGAGCTTCTCTATATCCGCCTGTCGGGCGGACGTCAGCCCGGCGAAGCGCGGCCTCTCAAGCTCGATATCCCCGAACTGATCGAAAAGACGATGACGGGCGTCAATCGTCTCGTCGTGCAGTACGCCGATCCGAAACGCGCATACCTGTCGAACCCGCGTCCGCAATTCGAAAACCGGTTCAGCGATTACGGCCATCTGGCGCGCCTCGCCGAATGGCAGGGCGGCGGAGAGGAAGACGCATGAGTAGCGACGCCTCGTACCGCATTCGCAACCGCACCGGCCAACAGATCGCCGCCGCCCAACCGGAAGCGTCGGTTTGGGTGTCGGCCAACGCCGGCACCGGAAAGACGGGGGTGCTCGTCGACCGCATCTCGCGATTGCTGCTAGCGGGGGTCGAGCCGGAACGCATCCTGTGTCTCACCTTCACCAAGGCCGCCGCTGCGGAAATGGCCAACCGGTTGGCCGAACTACTGGGCCGCTGGGCGGCGATGCCGGACGATGTCCTGACCAAAGAACTCCGCGCCCTGGGCGAAAACCCAGTCGATGAAGATTTGCTTCAGCGCGCGCGCAGCCTGTTCGCGATGACGCTGGAAGCGCCCGAAGGGCTTCGCATCCGCACCATTCACGCGTTCTGTGAATCGCTCTTGGGGCGCTTCCCCCTCGAAGCCGAGATCACGCCGGACTTCCGCGTCATGGACGACCGCGATCAGCGCGAGCTTCAACTTCAGGCCCGCGACCAGGTGCTGTCGGAGGCGGCGGCGCGCGGCACAGACCTGACCGCCGCGCTTTCCGCCGTCGCCGCCCTGGTGAACGAGGAACAGTTCGCCGGATTGATGAAGGAACTGGACGGCACCCGGACGCGGTTCCGGGAGGCGCTGGCGCGGCACGGTGGACCCAAAGGATTGGGGGATGCGGTCTATGAGACCCTCGGCATCGATCCCGATACCACCGCCGAGGACCCCGTCCGCCGGGCGTGCGAAATCGACGAAGAGACCCGCGCCGATCTCGAACGACTTTGCGCCGCATGGGACGAAGGCGCCGCGACCAACAACGGTTTCGCCCGCGACGTCCGGCAATGGCTGGCGATGCAGCCCGAACAACGCATGACCTGCTGGCGCGAGCTGTATGCGTCAGTATTCCTCAAGAAGGACGGCGCCCTGAAAGCGGACAGCACACTATTATCCAAGGGCGCGCTGACATTCGACGAGGGTGCATTGGCCATCGCCCGGCAACGGGGCGAAAGCTGCATCGAAACCCTCGACCTGATCAAGGCGATCAGCGTCGCCGCCGCGACCCGCGCGCTGATCGGCGTCGGTGCGGCGCTCATCGATGCCTACGAACACATCAAGGCGCGGCACGCGCGCCTCGACTACGACGATCTGATCCAGCACGCCTCCAGATTATTGAGCAGCGCCGCCGGGGTCAGCTGGGTGCATTACAAGCTCGACGGCGGCATCGAGCACGTGCTGGTCGATGAGGCGCAGGACACCAGCCCCGACCAGTGGCAGGTCATCGAAGAGATCGCGTCGGACTTCTTTTCCGGTCAGAGCCGTTACGAGGAAACTGCCGAGCGGCCGCGCACGGTGTTCGCGGTCGGCGACGAGAAACAATCGATCTACAGTTTCCAGGGCGCGGACCCGGTGATGTTCGGCACAATGAGAGGCCGCTTCGGCGAACAGGTCACCACCATCGGCAGGGTCTGGAAGCCGGTCGACATGGCCGAAAGTTTCCGTTCCGGCCCGGCGGTCCTGGATATCGTCGACAAGGTGTTCGAGAACGAGGACGCCGCGCGCGGCCTCAGCTTCGCGGGCGAAAAGGTACGCCACCATTCCGCCCGGCAGGGTCAGGCAAGCTCGGTCACCCTCTGGCCGAAAGAGGAACCGGGCGAAGACGACGGCGACGACGATCCATGGGACGTGCCGCTCGATCATATCGGCGCCGACAGCCCGCTGGCCCGCGTCGCGGTCAGGATCGCCGATACGGTCGATCATTGGATCAGATCGGGCGAGATTTTACCGGCGCAGGGCCGTGCCGTCCGGCCGGGCGACGTGCTGATCCTCGTCCAACGCCGCCGCCGTATGGCGGAACTTCTGGTCGCGGCGCTGAAAGAACGGGGGATTCCCGTGTCCGGGCGCGACCGCATGATCCTGCCGGACCAGTTGGTGATCCAGGACCTGATCGCGCTCGGCCGGCTGACACTATTGCCGGATGACGACCTGAACACCGCGACGGTCCTCAAGGGGCCGCTGATCGGATTGACGGAAGATCAGTTGTTCGAAGTCGCTTACGGCCGCGACGGGACGGTGTTGGAGGCGTTGCGCACCAAACAGGACGACGATCCGGCGTTCGCCGCCGCGTGGCAGCAAATCTCCGAATGGCGCGCCCGCGCCGACTTCACGCCGCCGTTCGAGTTCTTCTCGGGCGTGCTGCATGCCGATCAGGGCCGGAAGAAGCTGCTGGCCCGGCTCGGCCCCGACGCCGCAGACCCGATCGACGACTTTCTCGCCGCCGCGCTCGATTTCGAAAGCGACCACGTTCCCTCCATGGAAGGGTTCCTGCACTGGATCGAGGTCGGCAACACGGAAGTGAAGCGCGACCTGGAACAGGGCCGGAACGAGGTTCGCGTCATGACGGTACACGGCGCCAAGGGCCTGCAGGCGGAGATCGTCTTCCTCGCCGATGCGTGCTCGGTCCCGGCCCCGCAGACCGACGATAAGATTCGCTGGCTGGACGACGGCGTGTTGCCCGTCTGGCCGGCGTTCGCCGATGACGAGACCGAGGATCTGAAAGCGATCAAGGAGCGTAAGCGCGCCGCCGCCTTGGAAGAATACCGACGCCTGTTGTACGTCGCGCTGACCCGGGCCAAGGACAGGCTCTACGTCACCGGCTTCACGAACAAACGCCAGTCAAAAGAGACCTCGTGGTACGACATGGTGGAGTCTGCGATCTCGGAACTCGGCGAGACGGTGCCGGAAGCCGACGGGCGCACCGCCATCACCTATCAAAAGCCCCAAACCGAGGCCCCTGACGGCGGCGGCACAGATGAAGGCACGCACCAGAACAACGTCCCGTTTCCGGCATGGGCGACAGTATTTCCGGATAGCGAACCCTTGCCCCCCAACCCCCTGAGCCCGTCCCGCCCCGACGACGAAGAGCCCCCGGCCCGATCGCCCCTCGACAGCGACGACGGCCGCCGTTTCAAACGCGGGAACGTGGTGCACGCGTTGATGCAGACGTTGCCCGAACTGCCCCCGGACAAACGCCGCGAAGCGGCGGCGCTCTATATTTCGCGCCCGGCGCACGGGTTCGATGCGGGTCAACAGGCGGCACTTTTGGATGAAGTCATGGCGGTCCTCGAACATCCGGACTTCGCCGCCGTTTTCCAGCCGGGTTCGCGGGCCGAGGTGCCCGTCACGGGGACCATCGAAACCGCAGACGGTCTGCGTGTCATATCGGGGCAGATCGACCGCCTTGTGGTGACCGAAAAAGATGTGCTGATCATCGACTTCAAGACCAACCGCCCACCCCCTGAGCACACCGAACACGTCGCACCGGTCTATCTCAAACAGATGGCGACATACCGCGCGGCGCTGCGTCAAATCTTCCCGGAACGTCCGATTCGCGCGTTTCTGCTGTGGACAGACGGGCCTAAGTGTATGGAACTGGCGGATGAATTGCTGGCCCCGCACGCACCTTGACGGGGTACGGGGACCTACCTAGATTCCCTAGACACACTTATTCAGTGACACAGAAACACTGCAATTCGATTTCGCTTTTTTGAAGGGAACCGCCTTATGCCCAAGCAAGTAACCGATAGCTCGTTCCAGGAGGATGTCCTTGGCGCATCCGGCCCCGTGGTCGTCGATTTCTGGGCCGAATGGTGCGGGCCATGCAAGCAGATCGCCCCGGCGCTGGAGGAAATCTCGGCGGAAATGGGCGACAAGGTGACCATCGCCAAGCTGAACATCGACGATAACCCGGAAACGCCGAGCAACTACGGCGTGCGTGGTATTCCGACGCTGATGCTGTTCAAGGACGGCGAAGTCGCCGACACCAAGGTCGGCGCGCTGCCCAAGAGCCAGCTGCAGCAGTGGATCGAGCAGAACCTGTGATCCGGCCCGCTGGGGTCGAATAGACTTTCCTGGACCCCGCCCGAAACGGCGGGGTTCATAGTTTGGAGGGATGATGTCATGAGCAAACTGGAAATCAAGCAAATCCCGGTCCTCAACGACAATTACGTCTACTTGGCGCATTGCCCGGAATCCGATGCGACCGCAGTCGTCGACCCGGCCGTCGCCGGCCCGGTGCTGGACACGCTGGACAAGACCGGCTGGAAACTGACGCATATCCTCAACACCCACCACCACAACGACCACACCGGCGGCAATCTAGAACTGAAGAAGGCCACCGGCTGCACCATCGTCGGCCCGCGCGCCGACCGGGACCGTATCCCCGGCATCGATATCGAGGTCGGCGACGGCGACACCTACAAGTTGGGCAATGCCGAAGCCAAGGTGTTCGACGTGCCGGGCCACACGCGCGGCCACATCGCCTACTGGTTCGAAGGTTCCGACGCGCTTTTCTGCGGGGACACGCTGTTCGTGATGGGTTGCGGCAGGTTGTTCGAAGGCACCCCGGCGCAGATGGTCAACTCGCTCTCGAAATTCGACGATCTTCCCGGCGAGACGAAGGTTTACTGCGCGCACGAATACACGCAATCGAACGGCCGCTTCGCGTTGACGGTCGAACCTCACAACGACGACCTGATCGACCTCATGAAGGATGTCGACGCCAAGCGCGAGAAAGGTATCCCGACGGTGCCGTCCACCCTTGCACAGGAACGCAAGACCAATCCGTTCCTCAGGCCGTCGAGCGACGATATTCAGACGACGCTCGGCATGAAGGGCGCCGACATCGTCGATGTGTTCGCCGAAGTGCGCCGCCGCAAGGATAATTTCTGACCAACGGGCAGCGCCCGGAGAATGAGCGATCCGTTCGACCTCGAAAAGTTCGTCGCCGCGCAGGACGCGGTCTGGCCGCGCGTCACGGCGGAGCTGACCGCCGGTCATAAACTTTCGCACTGGATGTGGTTCGTGTTCCCGCAGATCGCGGGCCTGGGCATGAGTGCGACGTCGAGAAAATACGCGATCCCGAACATCGACGCCGCCCGGGCCTATCTCAAACATCTGACATTGGGCAGCCGCCTCGACGAAGCGACGCGCCTCGTGCTGCGCCACACCCACAAAAGCGCGGAACAGATTTTCGGATCGATCGATGCGGTAAAATTCAGGTCATCGATGACGCTGTTCGAAGCAGCCGGCGGCTTGCCGATCTTCGCCGAGGCGCTGACCGCGTTCTATGGCGGCGAACGGGATCAAAAGACCCTCGCGATCCTCGCGGCAAAAGACAGAGCCTGATAGCGTGTCGCCCTGTCCGCGGTCAGGGCCATGCGCCGAGACGGATGTTACACACCCCCCTTCAGATGAGGCCGCATGATCCTCATCCTGAGGAGGCCCGCAGGTCCGTCTCGAAGGATCGGTCCGCGGCACACATATCAGGTTTGTTGCTGATCGGTTGTCCTCGGGTCCCCCGCTTCGGCGGGCCTACGACGACGGCGCTTCCTTGATGCCGGCGCTGCGTTCGGCGCGGTCGCGGGCCTCTTCCGCTTGCGATTTCAGGCGGCTTACGGTCAGTTCGCCGGCACGGTCCAGGATCGGATAGGCGACCGACGTCAGGTGGCCGTTGATCCTTTTCAGATCGCGCAGCACGTCGAGGTGAAGCGCACTTGTTTCGATGGAATCGGCGCGGCCCTCGGCGATGCGGGCATAGTGGCTTTCCGAGAAATCGCGTTCCAGATCGCGTACGGTTACTTTCTGGCGGATCAGCATGCGCGCCATGTCGACATCGCCCGACATGAACACGTTCATGGCCAGATCGAAGTTGTCGAGAATGCGGGCATGGAACGCCTTCAGTTCCGTTAGCCCCTGCTCTGAGAAGCTGGCGCGCTTCTTGATCTTCTTAGCGGCGAGATCCATCAGGTTCTTGTCGATGATGTCGCCGATGTGCTCGAGGTTGGTGGTGAAGCTCAGCACCTCGATATTCCGCTCGCTCTCATCCTTGTCGAGCTCTTCCTTGGAAATACGGGTCAGGTAGAGCTTGATCGCCTCGTGAAGCCGGTCGACGACGTCGTCGGCGCGCTCGATATCGCGCACCATCGTCGTGTCGTTGGTCTGGAAGGCATCAAGGCTGCGGGCCAGCATTTCACGCACCTCGTCACCCATGTTAAGGGCTTCGCGCGACGCACAGGCCAGTGCCACCGAGGGCGTATCCAGGGACGTCGGGTCGAGATAACGCGGCCCGCCGTCGTCTTCGGCCAGTACCGGGTCGGCGATCAGACGTTCGGTCAATTTGTGGATGACGCCGACCAGCGGCAAGCAGATCAGCGCCAGACCGATGTTAAAGGCAGTGTGGAAGTTGGCGATCATCCGTGCCGGATGATCGGCGAGGGCCGCCAGATACGGTTGCACGTAAGGCAGCAAGGCAACGCAGGCGATCGCCCCCGTGCCCCGCATGATCAGGTTGCCGATGGCGACCCTGCGCCCGGCCGGCTTCTCAGCCAAGGTGGCGATCACCGGAATGATCGCGCCCCCGAGGTTGGCGCCCAGCACCATCGAGAGCGCCAGTTGCATGTTGAGCACCTGCAGCGCCGCCAGGGACATCACGAACAGCACGACGGCGACACTCGAATGCATGACCCAGGTCAGAAGTGCGGTCAGCAGCACCGCCAGCATGACCTCATCGGTCAGCGGCTTCAGAATCAGCGACAGCGTCTCGTTGGTGCGCAGCGGCACCGATGCCTGAGCGATCAGGCTCAACGCCAGCAGGATCAGGCCGAGGCCGATGGCGGTGCGGGAAAGCGCGCGCCGGCGGCTCGCTTCGGACGACAGAAACGCCATCACCCCGCCACCGATCAACAACGGCGACAGCCAGTGCAGATCGAACGACAGCAACTGAACCACCATCGTCGTGCCGACGTCGGCGCCGAGAATAATCGCCAGGGCGGCAGCCCCCGTAATCAGTCCGCGGCCGGCAAAAGATGAAAGAATCAGCGCCGTCGCCGTTGAACTCTGCAGGATCGCGGTGACGACGAAGCCGGCACCGAAGCCGCGGATCGGCTTGCCCGCCGTCATCGAGAGCGCACGGCGCAGTTCCGCGCCGAACGACCGCATGACGCCGGTGCGCACCATGCGGATGCCCCAAAGCATCAACGCGACGCCACCGAAAATATTGATCAGAATGTCCACGTGAGTGACTGTGCCCTTCGAGAAACCGCGGGCACATTGTTGTTGGAAAATCTGTGTTTATGCCCGGATTGGTGATTTTATACGCACTTATTGCGTCAAATTCAACCGAAAACCGGGATTCCCGATGAATCAGGTGTTATTTTTTCCTGAGATAGATCAGCCAGTACACCAACGCCACGAAGACGCTGCCGCCCACGATATTCCCCGCCGTCACCGGGATCATGTTGGCGGCAACCCCCGCCATATCGATGTTCGCGCCGATCAGCCAACCGACCGGGATCAGGTACGCATTGGCGATCGAGTGCTCGAAGCCGAGCGCGACGAACGCCGAGATCGGGAAAACGATCGCCAGAATCTTCCCCGACACCGAATGCGCCGCAAAGCAAAGCCACACCGCGAGGCAGACCAGCGCGTTGCACAAGAGCCCGCGCACGAATGCCTGCAACGGCGGCAGGGCCACCTTGGCCTCGGCAATCCCGACCGCGGTCTTGGCGATCGCGCCGCCGCCGATATCGAGCGAGCCGGAAAGCACCATCAATACCGCCATCGCAAGGCTGCCGATGACATTCCCGATGAACACGACGACCCAGTTCTTTATCAGCGCGCCGGTCGAAATCTTGCGGTCGGCCCAGGCCATGACGATCAGGTTGTTACCGGTGAACAGTTCTGCGCCTGCGACGACGACGAGGATCAGGCCGAGCGAAAACGCGACCCCGCCCAGCAACCGCCCGGGGCCGAGCCCGAGACCGCTTCCCGTCATCACCAGTGTGAACAGCATTGCCCCGAAGGCGATGAACGCACCCGCCAGAAGCGCCAGCACGAAGGTGCTCAACAAAGGCAAGGCCGCCTTGGCGACGCCGGCGTTTTCGACCCGGCGCGCGATCTCGGCCGGCGCGTAGGAGTCGATTCCGCTCACCGGATTGGGCGTGCTGTCTGCCATGATCGCTCTCCCGTAAAGTCTCGATTTTGAAACGTACGGCGAACCGCGCGCGCCGCACATTGTCCTAAATCAATCGGCGGAGACCGCCAAAACATACCGCCGCCCCGGTTCCCCGGCGCGGCGGCATGAAAATCGTAACATATACCGGGAACTAATCAGGCGGCCGCGTCGGCTTTCGTCTTGCCCACGGTCCGGTCGTAATCTTCCATCAGCTGACGGCAGATTTCACCCGGCGTGAAGGTGTATTCGCCGATCACCCCGACCGGCGTCACTTCCGCGGCCGTGCCGGTCAGGAAGCATTCGGACGCGTCAGCCATTTCTTCCGGCATGATCGCGCGTTCGACCACATCGATGCCGCGCTTCTTGGCCAGATCGATGACGGTGCGGCGCGTGATGCCATCGAGGAAGCAATCCGGCTTCGGCGTGTGCAGCTTGCCATCGGACATGACGAAGAAGATGTTCGCCCCCGTCGCTTCGGCGATCTGACCGCGGTAATCCAGCATCAGCGCATCCTGATAGCCGGCCGCCTCGGCCGTGTGCTTGGAGAGCGTGCAGATCATGTAGAGACCGGCGGCCTTCG
>JAGLED010000037.1 GCA_023145215.1 Rhodospirillales bacterium
TCGCCGAAACCGAGAAATACGCCCATGTGACGTTCTTTTTGAACGGTGGGCGCGAGGATGTGTTCCCGGGCGAAGAGCGGATTTTGGTGCCATCCCCGAAAGTCGCGACCTATGATCTGCAACCTGAAATGTCGGCGCCGGAAGTTACCGATAAACTGGTCGATGCGATCATGGGCGGCACCTTCGACCTGATCATCGTCAATTATGCGAACGGCGACATGGTCGGACATACGGGCGATCTGTCTGCCGCGATCAAGGCGGCGGAAGCGGTCGATAAATCCTTGGCTCGGCTCGAAAAAGCGATCATTGATGCCGGCGGGGTGATGCTGGTGACGGCTGATCACGGCAATCTGGAACAGATGTCCGATCCGGAAACCGGCGGCGAGCATACCCAGCACACCTTGAACGTCGTGCCGTTCATCATGGTCAATGCGCCCGGATATGTGCACGGGCTCAATGAAGGGCGCCTGTCGGACGTTGCGCCGACGCTGCTTCGGCTTTTGGAATTACCGCAGCCCTCGGAAATGTCGGGCCGGTGCCTGATCAAGGAGAATACTGCTGAGAGCGCCGCAGCCGAATAGACAACCTGCATTCCGCTTTTCCAGCCCGGCGTGGGTGCTGGGCACTGTATTTCTTTGTCTTGCCGCGCCCTCGATCTCCGCACAGGAAAACGCTGCCAGTGCGACGAAGAACCTGCAACAGATCGAAGAGCGTATCGGCGAAGAGAAAACGGCCGCAGAGAAGGCCCGCGCCCGCGCCGAGATCATGGCGCGCGATATAGACAATCTTCAAAAAGAGCTGGTGACGACGGCAAGCGCTGTGCAGCGCCACGAAACCCAGGTGCAGGCGTTGAAAACGCGACTTCAAGCGCTGGAACGGCTGCTGGAGCGCAAGACAAAGGATCTTCGCGACGGTCGCGCCCGGTTCGGCCGCGTTCTCGCCGCCATGCAGCGGATTGCGCAGTTCCCACCCGAGGCGCTGATCGCACAGCCGGTGAAGCCGGCGGATACGGTGCGAACGGCGATCCTGCTCAGATCCACCGTTGGCGAGATCGAACGCAAGGCGGGGGAACTGCGGGATGAACTCGATTTCCTGGTTAAGGCGCGCGCGGAGATCACGTCACGCAAACAGACGCTCGAGGAAACTACCGAGCTTCTGGACCGCGAACGGCGGCGTTTGGGTGCGCTGATGTCTCGTAAAAAGGTGTTGAAGCGCCGGGCCGACAAGCAGGTGCTGGCGGCCGAGCAGCGAATCGAGGAGCTGGCAGGCAAGGCGAAAACCCTTAGGGAGCTTCTGGCCGGAATCGAGAAAGAGCGCGAGCGCGCCAAAAAGGAAACGCCGAAGACGGCCAAGATTGCGCCGGGCCACGAACGGGTGCCGCCGCTGAAACCCATCAGCAAGGCCCGTGGTTCGCTCTCACTCCCTGTTTCCGGCAGGATTTCCGGCCATTACGGCGAAAAAACCGACGGTGGGATGTCCAGGAAGGGGTTGACCATCACCACCCCGCCGGGCGCCCAGGTCACGGCAACTTACGATGGGACCGTTGTCTATGCCGGAAAGTTTCGGGGCTATGGGCTTCTCTTGATCATCGAACATGGCGAGGGATATCATAGCTTGCTTGCCGGGATGAACCGGATCGATGTCGAGCAGGGACAGAAGTTATTGGCCGGAGAGCCCGTCGGCATCATGGAGCCAAGCGAGAGCGGCCAGCCAGTCTTATATGTTGAATTGCGTCGTGACGGCCAACCGATTAACCCGCAGCCGTGGTTGGCGGCACGCAGGAATGAGGTGAACGGATGACTAATCGGATACTTTCCACTCTCAGTGCGGCGATGCTCGCGCTTGGCGTGATCGCCTGGTCGGTACCGGCGCTCGCTGTCGATGCCAAGAAGAACGATGAAGAGACGTATCGACTTCTGTCGCTCTTCGGTGACGTCTTCGAGCGAGTCAGGGCCGAGTATGTGGAACCGCCCAGCGAGGAAGAGATGATTGAAGCCGCGATCACCGGCATGCTGGCGGCGCTTGATCCACATTCCAGTTATCTGAACGCCAAGAATTATCAGGAAATGCAGGTCAATACCCGGGGAGAGTTCGGCGGGCTGGGTATCCAGGTGACCATGGAAGCCGGTTTCGTCAAAGTGATCTCGCCGATCGACGATACCCCCGCATTCCGCGCCGGTATCGAGTCCGGCGACATCATCACCCATCTTGACGGTGAATCCGTGCAGGGACTGACGCTGGCGCAGGCCGTCGACAAGATGCGTGGCAAGGTCGGCAGCGACATTCGCATCACCGTGGTGCGCGAGGGGCGTGAACCGTTCGACGTCACGATCACGCGTTCTGTCATCAAGATCACGTCGGTGCGCTCGCACACCGAAGGCAAGGTTGGCTACGTGCGTATCACGTCGTTCAACGAGCAGACCGACAAGGGTCTGGATCGTGCCATTAAGAAACTGAAGGACGAGATCGGCAAAGATATTCAGGGTTATGTTCTTGACCTTCGCAACAACCCGGGCGGTCTTCTGGATCAGGCGATCGCGGTGTCCGATGCGTTCCTCGACCGCGGTGAGATCGTCTCGACCCGGTCGCGCAAACCGGAAGATACGCAGCGTTTCAACGCCCGCGAAGGCGATCTGGCCGAGGGCCTGCCGGTGGTGGTGCTGATCAACGGCGGTTCGGCGTCGGCGTCGGAGATCGTCGCGGGCGCGTTGCAGGATCATCGCCGCGCGGTCCTGCTTGGAACCAAGTCGTTCGGTAAGGGGTCGGTGCAGACGATCATGCCGCTTTCGGGCAGCGGTGCCATGCGTCTGACCACGGCGCGCTATTATACGCCGTCGGGCCGCTCCATTCAGGCCAAGGGCGTCGAACCCGATATCGTCGTGAAACCCGCCAAGTACGAAGAAATCAAGGCTGACCGGCCACGCCGCAGCGAAGCCGATCTTCGGGGCGCGCTGGACGCGGATAAGAAAGACGAAAAAGCGGATCCCGGTAAGGCGCCGGCAGAAGGCGAAGCAAAATCCGGTGAGTCTGATGAGGCGCAGGACTACCAGCTTGCGCGTGCGTTGGATTTGATCCGTGGACTCGCCATCATGAACCAGAACGCGTCCGCGAAATGACGCGTCGGCGTTTGCGATGATCCGAATGATACTGGCGCGGCCGGCGGATGACGCTGGCCGTAGCCGTTTTGGGAGGACGTTGTGAAGTTCCCGAAAATATTCGGAAAGAAGAAGGACGACGAGGACGACGAGTTCGACGAAGACGACTTCGATATCGCAGAGATCGAGGAAGACTACGACGATGAACTCGAAGAGGCCTTGGGTTCTTCACGTGCGCGCGAAGCTGCCGATCTCGAAGAAGCGGAAGAAGACGCCGAGTCCGAACCTGTAACGCAAGCCGCCGATGCCGTCGCGCACGCCGACGATGACGAGGACGATCACGAAGACGAAGACGAAGAAGAAATGGTCGGCGGCGACGACGAGTTGGAAAACCCGTTCGATGACGAAGACGATGAATACGAAGATGACGATGAGTTCGATGACGACGACGAATACGAATACGAGGCGTCGGACAAGAAGAAGGCATTGGTCTTCGCCGCAGCAGGGTTCGGCGTCTTACTGATAAGTATTCTTGGGGGCGTCGGATGGTGGTTCTTCGCGGATTCCGGTCCAGAACCCCGAGCCTCGATCCCGCAAAGCTCTTCCAACAGTGTTGCCATGGCGATGCCCGCGGCGCCCGGCAGCCTGAACGCGGGCGGCGTAGGATTGAACAACCTGAACGGCGCTGCACAACAGGGAGATGCTGCGCCCGCAGATAGCGCCATGCCGGCAGCAGCGCCGGAACCGGCGCCCGAGCAGCAGAGCGCGCCGGAACAGGCGAGTGGAACGACTTTTGCGCCGAGTACTACGGGCGAGGAGCCGGCCGGTAGCCTGAATTCGTTGAATACGCTCAATTCCCTCGGCGGGACCAGTACCCTTGGCGGGGGCCTTGTCGTCCCGGCGGTCGCCAATTCGGCGATGGCCAAGATCGCCGATCAACCGACGGCAGCCGATCAAAGTCAGGCGCTTTCCGGGGCGCCGGTCCGGGGCATGCTTGAAGAGAAGGACGGCATCGGTGAATTGCCGAAGATCAGCAGCAACGGCGCTGTTTCATGGCAGGTGTACGCGCGCCCATCCGATCCTGGTATCAGTGAGCCGAAAATCGCCCTGATGATAGAGGGAATTGGTCTTAGCCGGCAGGCCTCGCTTGGGGCGATCAATAAATTGCCCCCGGAAATAAGTATGATCCTGAGCCCTTACGGCCGGGAGCTTAACGACTGGGTGTTTCGTTCTCGATTGGCGGGCCACGAGGTGTTCATTTCCCTGCCGATGGAAAGCGATGATTTCCCGCTTGAAGATGCCGGGCCGCTCGCTCTCGACACGCGCATTCAACTGGCGGAGAACAATCGGCGTCTGGATCAGGTCATGGCAAGCGCCGGGGGTTATGTGGGCCTCGTGACTTTCATGGGGTCCCGCTTCATGAAAGCGGAGACCCAGATGCGGCAACTCTTCAAGACCTTCAATGAGCGGGGTGTGATGTTCGTGATCGGGGGCAACAAGACACGCAACGATGCGGCGCCGATCGCGAAGGAACTGAAACTCGTACACGCCGAAAGCGAGATGTACATCGACGATACGCCGCGTATTCAGCAGATCAGGACCAACCTGGACAATCTTGAAAGTCTGGCGCGTGATCGAGGGGGCGTGCTCGCGATGGCAAGACCGTACCCGGTGACGATCAAAAGCATTCTCGATTGGTATGCGACAATCAAGGATAAGGGCATTGTCCTGGTTCCGGCGTCAGCCTTGGCCGTCCAGCCGGGAGAAGGATAAGGGGCGTCCGCAATTCATGAACGTTTATGACGATTTGCCGGAGGGTTATCGGCCCTGCGCCGGGGCGGCCGTCTTTAATCAGGACGGAAATGTCTTCGTCGGGTGCCGGGTCGGTCTTGATCCTGAAAGCGATCACGCGTGGCAAATGCCGCAGGGTGGGCTGGATAAGGGTGAAGACCCGGAACAGGCGGCCAGGCGCGAATTGCTGGAAGAAACAGGCATTCGTTCCGTAACCCTGTTGTCGTCCCTCGACGGCTGGCTAGTGTATGATTTTCCACCCGAAATTCTTGGCAAGCGCTTCAAGAAATACAAAGGTCAGGCGCAGCGTTGGTACGCATATGGGTTCAACGGAAACGCCGACGAGATTGACCTCTCATACCACGGTGAGCCTGAGTTTCAGCAATGGGACTGGGTGCCTCTGAATCGCGTTCCGGCGCTGATTGTTCCCTTTAAACGGAATGTCTACGAGTCTATTGTAACCGCCTTCAAGCCGGTCGCGGCACGTTGGGGAGGACGGAGGGGGTAGTCCAAATGGTCATGTACCTGCAGGTTGTCGGCGGTTTCGTCATCTTAGTTGTTGCCGCCGAGGTCATGGTGCGTGGTGCCGTGATCCTTGCCGAGAAAATCGGCGTTTCACCGATGGTAATCGGTATGACCGTAGTTGCGTTCGGCACGTCGGCACCGGAATTGATGGTCAGTTTGCAGGCGGCATTGAGCGGCTCCACCGGACTCGCCATTGGTAATATCGTCGGTTCCAATATTGCGAATGTGTGGCTGATCCTTGGCGCGTCCTGCTTGGTGACGCCGATCCTCGCAAAGCCGGATGCCCTGAAACGTGACGTTATTCTGCTGTTGGGCGGCTCGTTGCTTTTCACCGGGTTCTGTCTGCAGGGCGTGCTTGCGACGTTGGCTGGCGTCGTACTATTGGCGGTATTCGGTACATTCCTGGCAATTTCCTATTTCCGCGAAAAGTCCGACCCGGAACTCCAGAAAGAGCACCTCGAGGAACTGGAAGAACTCGAAAAAGGAATGCCCAAGAACGTCCCCCTGGCGGCTGTGGCGACGGTACTGGGCATTGTCGGCCTGGCCTTCGGCGCGGACATGCTGGTCGCGGGCGGTTCCGAAATCGCCCGGTCATTCGGGGTGAGCGAAGAAGTCATCGGCCTGACCCTGTTCGCGTTCGGCACGTCGCTTCCTGAACTGGCAGCCTCCGTCGTTGCGGCATACCGCGGGCATCCGGACGTTGCGATCGGCAACGTCGTCGGGTCCAACATCTTCAACATGATGCTGGTCGGTGGAATCGTTGCTATCGTCAAGCCGATTCCAGTTCCCGATCAGGTGCTGAACTTCGATATCTGGGTGATGTTGGCGGCGACCGTTATGTTATTGCCGGTGTTGCTCGGTTGGATGAAGCTGGACCGCAAGTATGCGTTCCTGTTCTTTTTGATCTATATCGGCTACGTGGGCGTACAGGCATACGGCGTCGAGCGCCTGTTGGCGTCCATCTGAAGGTATTCTCATGCGGCAAGTCCTGGTGACGGGCGGCGCGAAGCGGATCGGCAAGGCGATTGTCGAGCGGCTGGCTGGTGATGGTTGGCGTGTCGCCATCCATTACAACGGATCGGCGGATGCGGCGGAAACGTTAGCCAAGCAGATACGCGAGCGAGGACAGCATGCCATCGCCGTCGGCGCGGATCTGACGGACGAGGCGGCACTTCTGAGAACGATGGATGAGGTGCGGGGCGGGCTGGGCGGGCTCACGGCGTTGGTGAACAATGCCTCGGTATTTCAGCGCGATGACCTGGATACCGAAAGCAGAGAAATCTGGGACCTGCATATGGCGGTTCACGTTCGCGCACCCTATTTATTGTCGCAGAAGCTGTCGCAGCAGCTTGAAGAGGGCCGGACGGGCGCCGTCGTCAATATTGTCGATCAGCGGGTCCTTAACCCGAGCCGCCATTTTCTCAGCTACACGCTCTCTAAAATGGCGCTCTGGGATCAGACGCAGGTCCTGGCGCGCGCGATGGCACCGCGGGTTCGTGTAAATGCCATAGGCCCCGGACCCGTATTGCCGAGTAGCCGTCAGAGTGACGACGATTTCGAGCGCCAGGCGTCGCAAACGCCACTGGCGCATGCGGTCGACCCCGCTGAGATCGCCGATGCCGCAGCGTTTCTGCTTGACGCTCCATCGGTGAGCGGGCAGATCATCGCGGTCGATAGCGGTCAGCACATGAACTGGGCGTTCGAAACGTCGGAAACGGCGCCAAAGGAATGACAATCGGGAGCGAAACGTGAGCATTGAACCGAAAGAGGTCTTGGAGCCGCTGAAGATCGCAGATGCGCGTCAGCGGATTCGTCACGTATTCGTCCGTGATTTGGTTCTGATGGCGCTGATTGGCGTCCACGACCACGAACAGGACCGTCCTCAAAGGGTACGCATCAATCTCGACCTCGCCGTACGAGAAGGAGACGGCGGCCTCGAAGACGATCTGGCGAATGTTGTTTGCTACGAACAGCTCGTCGCCGGCGTGCAGGACATCTTTGATCAGGGCCATGTCGGTCTCGTCGAGACTATTGCTGAACGTATATCCGAGATGTGTCTGACTGATTTCCGTGTTCGCTCGGCACGCGTACGCGTTGAAAAGCTTGATATTTTCGACAATGCGCAAAGCGTCGGTGTCGAAATCGAGCGGTTCAACGCCGAAGTCTAAATAGTTAATAATCAGACGAATACTTGGCTTTAAATGTGACGTGCGGGTAATCGCCGGCGTCTGTTTTGCACAATTTTGTCTGTGTTACGCGCAAATGGCAGTCATATTAAAAGCATATTGATTGCGCAGCCGTTTCGCCAAATAATCAAATGTTTTCAATTACTTAGAATATTGCCTATTTTTTGATCACATCGATTAAACCCCACTGAATCAAAAAGATTTTTCCGCGTTGGGGCTTTTTTCAACATGGTTATCCACAGGAATCGTGGATAGGTTCATGGTTAATCCAACCTGACGCTTGAATGCGCGCCGTCTGGTTGACGCGTTGCCCCAATTTGCTGAAATAAACGACATGCAGGATCAACCGGAAGAGATGAACACCGAGGATGTCGGCTACGCGGACAAGGGCGCGGACGCAATCCGCGCCCGGCTGCCCGGTTTGCCGACATCGCCCGGTGTTTACCGGATGCTTAACGAGGCCGGTGACGTGCTTTATGTCGGTAAGGCCAAGAATATTCGTAAGCGGGTCACCAACTACGCCAACCCCAATCGGCAAACGATCCGTATCCGGCGTATGATCGCGCAGACCGTCGAACTCGAGATCGTGAAAACCGAGACCGAGGCCGAAGCATTGCTGCTGGAGTCGGATCTGATCAAGCGCTACGCGCCCCGATACAATATCCTGCTCCGTGACGACAAATCTTTTCCGATGATCCTGGTAACCGGCGATCACGACTATCCGCAGATCGTCAAATACCGGGGGGCCCGCAATCGCAAAGGCGAATACTTCGGTCCGTTCGCGTCGGTTTGGGCGGTCAATGACACGCTCGGGCTCCTTCAGCGGGCCTTCCTGCTCCGGACGTGCTCCGATAACGTCTTCGCCAACCGCTCGCGCCCGTGTCTGCTTTACCAGATCAAGCGCTGTTCCGGCCCCTGCGTCGGACGCATTTCGAAAGAGGATTACAATGGTCTCGTCGACGAGGCGCGTGAGTTCCTGACCGGCGACAGCCAGCGAATTCAGCGTAAACTCGCCGCGAACATGCAGGCCGCGTCCGACGCGTTGGAGTACGAGCTCGCCGCGCAGTACCGAGACCGTATCCAGGCGTTGACCCGGGTCCAATCCCGCCATGAGGCATTCAGTGCCGGCCTTGAAGACGCCGACGTCCTTGCGGTCCACCAGGACGGGGGACAGACCTGTGTCGAGGTGTTCTTTTACCGTGGTGCCCGGAGCTATGGGAATCGGGCGTATTTCCCCAGCCACGCGCGCGAGGACAGTCCCGAAGAAGTTCTGGAAGCGTTCATCGGGCAGTTTTACGCGCGGACCATGCCGCCAAAGCTGATCCTGGCATCCCATAAGATCCCGAACAGGGGGTTGGTCGAGGAAGCACTTCGTGTGCGCGCCGACCGCAAAATCGAGATCCGTGTACCAACCCGAGGCGAGAAAAAACGTGTCGTCGACAACGCGGCCGCCAATGCCCGCGATGCCTTGGCCAGGCGCATGTCGGAAAGCGCATCGCAACGCAAGTTACTGGAGGCGCTCTCAGACGCGCTCAAGCTCGAGGGCACGCCCGAACGAATCGAGGTCTACGATAACTCCCACGTTTCCGGCACAAACGCCATAGGCGCGATGATCGTCGTTGGCGCGGAAGGGTTCATGAAAAACGCCTATCGGAAATTCAACATTCGCCGCGCCGGTGCGGGCGGCGCGTCGGCGGGGGACGATTACGACATGATGCGCGAGGTCCTTGAGCGGCGGTTCTCACGCGCCCTCAAGGAAGACCCCGACCGAACCAAGGGCCAGTGGCCCGATCTTGTGCTGGTCGACGGCGGGAAGGGACAGCTTTCCGCCGCCCAGGATGTGTTCCAGCAACTCGGGATCGAGGATGTACCCCTTGCCGCCATCGCAAAGGGACCGGACCGTAACGCTGGGCGCGAGAAGATATTCCTGCCGCAGAAAACCGAGCCGATCCAACTCGGTCACAAGGATCCTGTGCTCTATTTCCTGCAGCGCATCCGGGACGAAGCGCACCGGTTCGCCATCGGCACGCATCGCGCCAAGCGCAGGAAGCAGATCAACAAGTCGATCCTGGACGAGGTGCCGGGCATCGGGACGAAACGAAAGAAGGCATTGCTTCACCATTTCGGCGCCGCGCAGTCTGTCGCCACGGCGGGGGTTAAGGATCTGGAAACCGTCGACGGGGTCAGCCGCGCCATGGCCAAGAAGATCTACGACTGGTTCCATCCAGAGGATTGAGCATGCTTTATATGGTGATCGAGAGGTTCTTCGAAGGCGCGGACGTCGTTTATGCGCGGTTCCGTGAAAAAGGGCGAATGCTGCCGGATGGGCTTGAGTATATCGACAGCTGGGTCAGCGAAGACCTCGGCACTTGTTATCAGATTATGTTGACCGAGGATTCTCGCCTGCTCGACCAATGGATGTCATATTGGGATGATATCGTTTCTTTCGAAGTTGTGCCGATTTTGCAAAGTTCCGACGCCCAGCGGCAAGTTTTCGGCGTCGAGCAGGTTTCAACGCCGCCCCGAACCTGATAGAAATAGATGGGAACGGGGGCTTGATGTCCGCGCCACTCACCCGGGGCCAGGGCCATGCTAACAAAGATTCCGAATATGTTGACCATCGGCAGGATCGTTGCGATCCCGCTGTTGGTGGTTTCGTTGATCTTTCTCGATGCCCCGCTTGCCAACTGGATCGCATTTACATTCTACACGCTGGCTTGTGTTACAGATTTCTTTGATGGCTATCTCGCGCGTGCACTCTCTCAACAATCGGCATTCGGCCGCTTTCTCGATCCCATTGCCGACAAGCTACTGGTAGCGTCCGTCCTGCTGGTGCTGGTCGGGGTTGATCGCATCAACGGCGTGACGGTGCTGCCCGCGGCCGTGATCCTGTGCCGCGAAATCCTGGTGTCGGGGCTTCGCGAGTTTCTGGCCGAAGTTCGGGTTTCCATGCCGGTGACGGCATTGGCCAAGTGGAAGACGACGATCCAGATGCTGGCGCTCGGCTTTCTTCTCGTGGGGCCTGCCGGCCCCGACTTTGGGCCACTTACAACGACGGAGATCGGTGTGATTGGCCTCTGGGGCGCAGCCCTCCTGACATTGGTCACCGGTGCCGATTATCTAATTGTCGGTATTCGGCAGATTGCCGCCGTCGATAACAAGTCAGAGCCGCCAGCCGAACAGAAAAAACCGGATGCAAAGTCCGACACCGGGAAAATGAGTGCCACCGGTTGATCCGATCGCGTCGGGTGACGATATTTCCCCTATAATCAATAGAACGGGCCAAAGGCTGTCGGGGACATCCGAAGATGAAGATATTTGGATTCGCAGGCTGGAGCGGGAGTGGCAAGACGACGCTGGTGACACATGTCATTCCGGCGTTGAGTAGCCGTGGGCTGAAGGTCTCGACCATCAAGCATACACATCACAAGTTCGATATCGACCAACCCGGCAAGGATACGTACCGCCATCGCGAAGCGGGCGCGCACGAGGTTTTTATCGCGGGCGGACAACGCTGGGCGCTGCTGCATGAAAACCGGGGCGAACGCGAGCCGACAATAGAGGAAATGCTGGAGCGCATGACTGAGGTCGATCTGGTCCTGATTGAGGGCTTCAAGACTTACCCTCATCCGAAGATGGAGATTTTTCGCTCGGATGTCGGCAAACCGATGTTGTGTGCGGACGACCCGACCATTGTCGCGATTGCGACCACCGACGACCTCGACGTCGATATACCGCGGATCGATTTGAACGATATCGAGGCCGTGGCGGACTTCATTATCGAATTCTGTGAATTGCCGGCGGAGCGGCGCCATGGCGCAGCTTAAGGACGACTGTTTCGCATTCGGCGATGCCCTCGTGCCATTTGACGATGCGATGTCGGATCTGGCGACGCGCCTTAAGACCGTGGTTGAGACCGAAGCCGTATCCCTGATCGAAGCCGGTGGGCGGGTGCTTGCCGAAGATCTGGTTTCCGACCGCAACGTGCCGCCGCACGACAACAGTGCCGTCGACGGCTATGCGGTGTTTTTCAGTGATCTTGATCCGGATCACGAGACGCGCCTTCCTGTAAGCGGGCGCGTTGCCGCCGGGCATCCGCTTGGGCGTGACGCGCAGCCCGGCGAAGCCGTGCAGATATTCACCGGTGCGCCGATGCCGTCGGGTATGGACACCGTCTTTATGGAAGAGGACGTCGCCCGGGATGGCGACCAGATCGTCCTGCCAAAGGGGTTGAAGCAGGGTTCGAACCGCCGGTTTGCGGGGGAGGATGTGAAGACGGGTGACGTTATCGTGGTGGATGGAACGCGTCTTCGGCCGCAAGAGATCGGCCTTGCCGCATCGATCGGTCGCGACCGGTTGACCGTGTATCAGCCTCTTCGTGTTGCGGTATTCTCAACCGGGGACGAGGTCAGCGACCCAACGGGTGATGCGCCCGAAGGCTGCATCTATGACGCCAACCGGTTTTCGGTTATGGCGCTGTTGCATCGGCTCGGTGTCGCGGTGACGGACCTCGGTATCTTGCCGGACGATGAAGCGGCGATTTCGGCGGCGCTCGGGAAAGCCGCTTCCGATCATCACGTTTTGATGACATCCGGCGGCGTATCGGCCGGTGAAGAAGATCACATCAAAGCCGCGGTTGAAAAACTGGGACGCATCCACTTCTGGCGGCTGGCGATCAAACCCGGCCGCCCGATCGCGCTTGGCCAGCTTGGTGATGCGTCGTTCATTGGTTTGCCGGGCAATCCGGTGGCGGCGATGGTCACATTTCTGATGATCGCGCAGCCTATCCTGCGCCGGCTTGCCGGTGAAACGGGCTACCGCGCGGCGCGCGTCAAGGTCGCGACCGATTTCGCCTATAAGAAAAAGAAAGGGCGGCGTGAATGGGTGCGGGTGACGCTTGGCAGCGACGGGAACGGCTCACCGCTTCTGAGCAAGCATCATTCCAGTGGTGCCGGTATTCTGACGTCGATGTCCGGCGCTGACGGCCTGGCCGAGATCGGCGAGGATATCGAGAGACTGGAAGCCGGCGCGAGCGTGACGTACATTCCGTTCAGCGGACTGATATCGGGGTAACGTTTTGAAACTGCTTTATTTTGCTTGGATCCGGGAACACGTCGGCACATCGGCGGAAGAAATCTCCCGCCCGGACGACGTCAAGACGGTCAGCGACCTGATCGCCTGGCTGGCTGGGCGCGGCGATGGTTACGCGACTGCATTTGCCGACACCGCGCTGGTCCGCGCCGCAGTCAACCAGGAACACGTCGATCCGCTACATCCGGTCGCAGACGGCGACGAGATTGCATTCTTTCCGCCCGTGACGGGGGGCTGAGAAGCATGATCCGCGTTCAGCAAGAGGATTTCGACCTGGGCGGTGAATTGCAGGCGATGAGCGCCGGTAGGACCGGCATCGGTGGCCTTTGCTCATTCGTTGGTTTGGTGCGCGACATGGCGGGAGACGCCGAAATCGGTGGCATGACGCTGGAGCATTACCCCGGAATGACGGAGCGTGCGCTCGAAGAGATCGAAGCCGAGGCGCAAGCGCGCTGGCCCCTGGAAGCGACGTTGATCATCCATCGTTACGGAAGATTAGAGCCGGGCGATCAGATCGTCCTGGTCGCCGCCGCGTCCGCTCACCGCGAGGCTGCGTTCGAGGCCTGCCATTACCTGATTGATTTCTTAAAAACCCGGGCGCCATTTTGGAAACTGGAAGAAACGCCGGACGGCCCCAAGTGGGTCGATGCCCGTGCCAGCGACGACGACGCCGTGGCGCGCTGGGCCGCCAAGAGCCGGGGGAACTGACGCGTGGCCGGGAAAGATGGACGCGACGGTGACGGTGCGGACAGTCGTCTGCCGGTAAAGGCGTACCAGAACCTTCAATTTCTCCAAAGCCCCGACGCGCGGACAGTACGTATCCTGTCCGAGTATCTGGAGCCTGAGGCTCGCTTCGCCGAGTACAATATCGCCGACACCATCGTGTTTTTCGGTTCTGCGCGCATTAAAAGCCGTGAAGACGCCGACAAGCACATGGATGCCGCCAAGCGCCACGGCGGTGACATGGTCGAGGCCGAGCGGATCTTGCGCATGTCCCAGTATTACGAGGCGGCCAGGACGCTCGCCAACCGATTGACCAAATGGTCGAAAACTTTGGAAGGATCGCGCCGGCGTTTCGTCGTCTGCACCGGCGGTGGGCCGGGAATCATGGAAGCGGCCAACCGGGGCGCGTCAGAGGCGGCCGGGATCAATATCGGCCTCAATATCTCGCTGCCCCATGAACAGCACGAAAACCCCTACGTTACACGAGAGTTGGGGTTCGAATTCCACTACTTCTTCATGCGCAAGTTCTGGTTCATGTATCTGGCCAAGGCGATGCTGGTATTCCCCGGCGGTTTCGGCACTATGGACGAATTTTTCGAAACCCTGACCTTGATGCAGACGGGCAAACTCAAGAAGCGTGTACCGACGGTCTTGTTCGGTAAAACGTTCTGGGATGAGGCGATGAATCTCGACACCTTGGTCGATGCGGGGACGGTAACGCCGGAAGATCTGGACTTATTCCTGACGACCGACGATATCGATGAAGCATTCGACTATGTCACTGCGCAATTGACCAAGCACGCTCTGGGAGTCCCGGGCGGGATGCTGTGACGGGCGCTATTGCTCAATTTTGACAACATGCTTACCCTAAGCGGTCGAAAACACCCGGAAAGGGGAGCGGCGCTTGCCTGAGAACATTTATTCACGCTTGTACAATGCGGGCGATATCATCTTCCGTAGAGGCGAGCCCGGGGAACACGCCTATTTCATCGAAAGAGGCGCGGTCGACGTCATCATCGAGAAGGATGGTGAAGACATCGTTCTGGCCAGGTTGGGTCCCGGTGAGATCATCGGCGAAATGTCGATGATCGACGACGCACCAAGATCCGCCGATGTGATCGCGACTGAAGAAACCGAATTGATCGTGATTCAGCGTTCGCGGGTCATCAAGCCGCTGACGTCTGCGGATCCGATGATGAACCTGATCCTGCGTGTCGTTTTGACGCGGTTCCGCAACGCGCAGAACCGCTATTCCGGCCTGAATGTTGCCGCCGATCAAAAGAACTCATCGCTTGAGGAAATCCGGGCGATGGCGTTCCAGCGCATCCACGACGAGCGCGACCTGATGGGCGCCCTCGAAGGGCAGGAATTCAGGATGCACTACCAACCGATTATCTCGCTCGATACCGGAAAGATTGCCGGTTTCGAGGCGTTGATGCGCTGGGAGAAACCGGACGGCTCGTTTGTTTCGCCAGGGCATTTCATTCCGCTCGCGGAGCACACAGGGTTGATCGTCGAGTTGGGCCGCTTTGCACTCGAAACCAGCCTGCGTGACCAGGCGGCGTTTTCAGAAGCGTTTGCCCAAATGCATCCAGACGACGCGCTCCCATTCATGAGCACTAACGTTTCCGGATTACAGCTTTCCGACCTGAACGAAATCGATCGTATCGGTGGCATCATCCACGACAGCGGCGTCGACCTGGAACAGGTCAAACTCGAGATCACCGAAACCCTGATGGTCGAGAACCCGGACCACGCCGCCGACGCGCTGAAGAAGTTGAAGGCGCTCGGTATATCGCTGGCAATCGATGACTTCGGCACGGGGTACTCGAGCCTCAGCTATCTGCATATGTTCCCACTGGATACGCTCAAGATCGACCGTGCCTTTGTCAACAGCATGGATGAAACCGAGAACAGCCGCAGGATCGTTCACAGCATTGTCGGGCTGGCGCATGCACTTGGGATGAACATTGTAGCCGAGGGAATCGAGAACGAGGCGCAGCAGGCTAAACTACAGGAACTGGGCTGTCATTTCGGCCAGGGTTACCTCTTTGCAAAGCCGCAATCGGCAGCGGATGCGCTGGACCTGATCAACTCCGGTAAGAGTTGGCAAATTTAGGGCCTTTTAAGCCTTTCTCCCGAATGCCAAAATCCCTCCAAGTCAATGGAGGCCATCAATGAAATACACACTCGGCGAGCACCGGGTTCAAACCCACGGTGACGACTATTGGATCGCGCCAAACGCGTCGGTTATTGGGAAGGTTACGCTGGAGAAAGATGCCAGCGTCTGGTTCGGGGCCGTGCTGCGCGGCGACAACGATCCGATCATCGTCGGCGAGGGTACGAACATCCAAGAGAATAGCGTACTCCACACCGATCCGGGCTACACCCTGAAACTGGGGAAAGGGGTCACGGTCGGGCACATGGCGATGCTGCACGGCTGCACGGTTGATGACAATTCCCTGATCGGCATCGGGGCGGTCGTGCTCAATGGGGCCAAGATCGGCAAGAACTGTATCATCGGCGCTAAGGCGCTGGTCACGGAAGGGACGGAGATTCCGGACAATTCCCTGGTCGTCGGTGCACCCGGACGGGTAATCCGCGAGTTGAAGGAAGACGCGATCGCCGACCTGACCCGGATCGCCGTTCACTACGTCGAACGTTGGAAAAGATTTAAGACCGAAATGACCGAGGACGGCGTCTGATATGTTACCCATCGATCACTTTCTGCGGGCCGCGCAACGCTTCCCCGACCGCATCGCCGTCAAGGACGGCGATACAAAGATTACCTATGCCGAGTTGGCGCGCCAAACCAATGCGCTGGCGGCGGCATTGCAGGATATAGACCCTGCACCGCAGACGCGGGTCGGCATCTGCGGCTACAACACATTCGAACATCTGCTGACGTGGCTGGCGACGTTTGCCGCCGGCAAGACCTGGATTCCATTGAACCCGCGCAACGGCAAAGCGGAACTGGATCGTATCTGCGAGGTCACGCACCCCGGTATCGTCGTAGTCGACGCCAACTGCAGGGATAAGGTCGATACCGGTGGCGCAACATGCCTGATCGGACAGCCCGGCGATGGTGCCGATGGAATGTCGATCGCGTCGTTGGTCGAGAAATTCGATGGCCAGTTGCCGAAGCGCCACGACCTGTCACTGGATGACCTTCAGGCGATCAAGTTCACCGGCGGTTCAAGCGGGCAGCCCAAGGGCTGCATGCAGACGTACCGGGTGTGGAACACCTGCATCACCTCGATGCTGCACGAGTTCGAATTCGACGGCGATGACCGCCACTTGCTGGCGGCGCCCATGACGCATGGCACCAACACCCTGATCATGCCGACGTTCGCAATAGGCGGCATGCAGGTGTTCATGGGACCGGCCAAGCCCGACACGATTATCGAGGCCCTGGAGCGCGAATGCATTACCAGCGTATTCGTGCCACCGACGGTGATTTACATGATGATGGACGAGCCGGGCGTGGAGGATCGTGATTTTTCGGCTCTCAAACACCTGATCGTCGGTGGCGCCGCGATCCGCAAGGATGAGGTGCCGCGGGCGATGAAGGTTTTCAACAACGCGCTCGAAACCTGTTTCGGGCAGACCGAAGCGCCGCAGATCGCGATCTGCATGCGCGCGAAGGACTGGGCCGAGCCGGAGAACTGGGCCTCCACCGGCCGCGCCACGCTGTTGACGCGGGTCGAGATCATGGACACCAACGGAAATATCCTGCCAACCGGTGAAACCGGCGAGATCGTGTTGAAGGGGGACCTGGTGATGAAGGGCTACCTCGATATGCCGGACAAGACAGCCGAAACAATTATCGACGGCTGGCTGCATACGGGTGATGTGGGGATCATCGACGAACGGGGTTTCGTCTATATCAAGGACCGAATCCGCGACGTTGTGATCACCGGTGGCTTCAATGTGTACCCAAGCGATGTCGAAGCGGTGCTTGGCCAGCATCCGCAGGTGTCGGAATGCGTCGTCTTCGGTGTTCCGGACAGAAAGTGGGGCGAGGCACTGACGGCGGCGGTCGAAGTCCGCGCCGGCGCTGACATCACGGGCGAGGATATCGCGGCGTTTGTAAAGGAACGCCTCGATTCCGTGAAGACGCCCAAGACGGTGCACATCGTCAAAGAACTTCCGCGCTCGCCGGTGGGCAAGGTGCTCCGGCGTGAAGCCAAGGTCATGTTTACACCAAAAGATGGGGAGGACGCGGCATGACCGCTCAGAAAGGCCCGACGACGAAACTCGCAACACATACCAACGAAGAGCTCTATTACCGTGACGATGGCCTGGTCGGCGAGTTGATGGGCAACGTCACGTTTACGGAGATGATGTTTATGCACATCATGGGCCGAAAGGCGACGCCGGGCGAGATCGTGATCCTGGATTCGGTTCTTGTGACGCTGATGGAGCACGGCCTGACGCCGAGCGCGATCGCAACCCGCCTGACCTATCATTCGGCGCCGGAAGCGTTGCAGGCAGCCGTAGCTGCAGGCCTGCTGAATGTCGGCTCGCAGTTCGTCGGCACCATGGAAAACGCGGCCAAGTTGTTGATGAAACTCCTGGAAGATAACGATGGGTTCGAAGCCGCCGCACGCCGCGAGATCGCCGCGCTTCGGGCCGCGAGGCGGCCGCTGCCGGGGTTCGGCCATCACCTGCACAAACCGGATGACCCGCGGACCGCGCGTCTCTTCGACATCGCCCTGGCACAGGACGGGATCGACGGCATTTATATCGACGCCATGAAAAGGCTTTCGGCGATCATCGACGAAGAGCTCGGTCGTCATCTGACGATCAACGCAACCGGCGCGGTCGCTGCGGTGCTGTTGGAAATCGGTGTCGAGCCTGAGATCATGCGTGGCTTTTCCGTGATCAGCCGAGCCGCCGGGTTGGTGGCGCACATACGCGAAGAGCAGACCGAGCCGACGGCCCGTCACATATGGGATGTCGTCGAGGAGACGATACCTTATGTCGGCGCTGCCCCCGTCGACGAGCATTGAGGGAGAGAGACATGTTCTGGAACACCAACGAACCGCATGGCCTGCCGCGCGATCCGTTCAAGAGCTGCGTGATCCCGCGTCCGATCGGCTGGATTTCGACGATTAGTCCCGAAGGCGTGCATAACCTTGCGCCTTATTCGTTCTTCAACGGCGTTGCCGGCGACCCGCCGATGGTGATGTTCGGTTCCGGCATGCGATCCGCCGAAGCACCAAAGGACAGTATCTACAATGCCGAAAAGACAGGCGAGTTCGTCTGTTCGATGGTGTCGTATGAACTGACGGACGCTATGAACGATTCCAGCGCCGGATATGAGCCGCAAATCGACGAAGCGGCTCATCTTGGGATCGAGATGGAGCCGTCCGAGCTGGTCAAGCCGTTACGGGTCAAGGCATCGCCAATTCATCTGGAATGCACGTATTTCGACACCATGGAGCTTCCGGCGGATCGGAACGGAGGCGGCAACGCGATCTGTGTCGGCCGCGTCGTTGGCGTGCATATCAAGGACGATTACCTGAAGGACGGTTTCGTCGACGTCGAGAAAATCCGACCTGTCGCGCGCCTGGGGTACATGGACTACACGTCCGTGCAGGAGGTGTTCACTCTTCTGCGTCCGGAAGTCAAACCGGCGGCGGAATAGAGGCTAGCTCCCTGCGTTGTCGGTGTCCGGTTTCTGTTCCGGTTGCCCGGTACTGAATTCGTAGCCCTCGTTAGGGACTATGGGCTCGCCGTTCTTCACCTTTCGGCGGATTTCTTGGATGGTATCCTCCAACGCTACGAAGCGTTCTGGCGAGGATGGATGCGACGACGAGATGCTCTCCTGAATCGATGCCGGATTGCCGAGTGACATGCGGCGCCAGACCGTCGGCGCATCATCTATATTATACCCGGCGTGGTACATGTAATAGAGACCGACGTAGTCGGCCTCCGCTTCAAAATCCTGGCTGTATGCGGCGCCTGCTGCGTTCGAGAACGCTCCTTGCGTATTAACGCCGATGCCAGCGAAAAACAGATCGAACACAAGCCCGATCGCAGCGTTCCCCATTTTCTTGTCGATATGGCCCATCGTGTTGTGAGCCATCTCGTGCCCGATTACCGCGGCAAGTTCGTCGTCATCGCGCAGCAGATTCATGATGCCGGTCGTGAAAATGAGCCGTTTGCCGTCGGCGAAGGCATTGATCAACTCCTTGCGTTGCAGCACTAGCGAGAAATCGCAAATGCGGTCGAGCGGGACATCGATCTGCAGTTCCTCGCCGTCGCGAAGGAACGTCATGGCGAGCGAGGAATTGTCCTGAGACTGTTCTTCGAGTTGCCGTGACAATTCACGGTGATAGTCGTCTTCTGGGATCCGCCAGTCGTCGATTGCGACGAGCACGTCCTGTTCACGGACGCCGGCTTTCGCTGCGCTTGATTCCTCGGGCAACGCGATGACATAGGGGCGTTTGGTGATTCCACTGCTAAGTGCATGTTCCTCAAGGCCGTCACCGAAATGCCCGGCTGAGATCATCTTGAAGCTGTAGGATTTGCCGACCCTTTCACCACAGAAATCAGCGTTTTTGCGGAGGATTGGATAAGCGGTGTTATGCAAACGCTTCCATGCTGATACATGGTCAAGAATGACCAGTTCATATTGTTTTGAGCGTTCCGCCTCGGCCCTAGCCTGATCGACCTGCGGCAGTTTTGACGCCGGAGCGCACGAAGCCACGGCGACTGAAATCGCGGCGATACCAAAAAGGGCGTGTTTCATCAATTCTCCTCCAAGTGAATACAATTATAAAGAGATCTTGAATCTGAAAGTAACACCTATATTTTTGAACCCTTTTCCACCATTTGCCCTATGCAAGGGTGTCGGCTATTTTTTGGAACCACTTAGGGAGGATGAAGAAAAAATGTCCGAAACCATCAAGCTTACCGCGTCGGACGGCCACACGTTCGACGCTTATCGCGCTGATCCCGACGGCAAGCCGCTCGGCGGCGTCGTCGTCATTCAGGAAGTTTTCGGCGTCAACGTTCACATTCGCGATCTGGTCGAGCGGTGGGCCGCCGTCGGCTACACGGCTATTGCGCCGGCGCTCTACGACCGCTGGGAACCGGGTTTCGAGACCGGGTACGAGCCCGCCGATATCGAACGCGGTCGTGCCCACAAGGCGACCGCCAACGAACACCTGGATCAGGTCATGGCCGACGTTGACGCGGCGCGTGAAGCAATATCGGTTGCAGGCCGGATCGGCGCCGTCGGTTTCTGCTGGGGCGGGTTTGTGACCTATGCGGCGGCATGCCGGCTCGATATCGATGCGGCCAGCGGTTATTACGGCGGTGGTATTCACGAAATCGCAGCTGAGAAACCGAAATGCCCGACGATCCTGCATTTCGGCGAAAGCGATGCATCGATCCCGATGAGCGATGTCGATACCGTCCGCAAGGCGCAACCGAACGTCGATATTTTTATTTACGACGCGGGGCACGGATTCCATTGCGACATGCGTGGCAGCTACGATCCGCGCGCGGCGGCGATTGCCGGCATGCGCACCATGCGGCTCTTTGAAGATGTGCTCCGGCGCGGAGAGGGTGCATGAACGAAGACGTTTCCACCCCGGTCATCGGTGTCATCGGCGGCAGCGGCCTGTACGAAATCGACGGTCTGGAAGACGCCCGCTGGGAATCGGTCGCGTCGCCGTTCGGCGAGCCGTCGGATGAAATCCTGCGGGGATCGCTGGCCGGGATAGAAATGGCGTTCCTGCCACGTCATGGGCGGGGCCACCGGGTGCCGCCGTCGGAATTGAACTTTCGCGCCAACATCGACGCCCTGAAACGTCTCGGTTGCACGGAAATCCTGTCGCTGTCCGCGTGCGGGTCGCTAAAGGAAGAGTACCCGCCGGGGACTTTTGTCGTCGTCGACCAGTTTATCGACCGGACATTCGCGCGCACCAAGACGTTCTTCGGCGAAGGCCTGGTTGCGCACGTCGGCTTCGGTCATCCGGTTTGCGGGCGTCTTGGCGATGCCCTGACTGAAAGCCTAGCAGCACTCGACATCCCGCATGCGCGTGGCGGCACTTATCTGGTAATGGAGGGGCCGCAGTTCTCGACGCTGGCGGAATCCAACCTCTATCGCTCGTGGGGCTGTGACGTCATCGGCATGACCAACATGCCCGAAGCCAAGCTCGCCCGGGAAGCCGAAATGTGCTACGCGACGGTTGCCATGGTGACCGACTACGACTGCTGGCATCCCGATCACGATCACGTCACGGTCGAGGCGATCATCGCCGTGCTGATGGGCAACGCCGACAACGGCCGATCCCTGGTCAAGGAAGTGGTGCCGCGCCTCGCGAAACGGACGACATTGTGTTCGCACGGTTGCCACCGTGCGCTCGACAACGCGGTGATCACGCATCCCGATGCCCGCGACCCGGGTCTGGTCGCGATGCTGGACGCGGTCGCCGGTCGGGTGCTGCAAGCCCATTAAGATGATGATGCGGCCGGCGTCTGCGTCTGATGCCGCGCGTGTCCGTGACATCGCGCGACAGGCCTATGCCCGGTACGTCGAGCGGATCGGCCGCGAACCGGCGCCGATGGTTGCGGATTTCGACGGCCATATCGAGCGGCGCGAGGTGACGGTTGCCGAACTGCCGGACGGCATAACCGGTTACATCGTCGCCTTTGCCCGCGCAGACGATTATTTTATCGAAAACGTGGCCGTCGATCCGGCTTTCGCGGGGACGGGCATCGGCCGTACCCTGATGGCACATGCCGAAGCCGCCGCCGTCCGGGCCGGATGCACGTTTGTCCGGCTCTACACCAACATCGCGATGGTCGAGAACTTTCCCTTCTATGCAGCGCTTGGCTATCGTAAAACCCATGAGGCGACGGAGGCGGGATTCCATCGCGCCTATTTCGAAAAGTCATTGGAGCAGAGATGAAAGTCGACGGCGTTCCCTATCGTACCATCTGGTTGGCCGACGACGGCTGCGCGGTCGAGATCATTGATCAGACACGGTTGCCGTTCGACTTCGTAACGGTGCGCCTCGAGACGGTCGAGGACGCAGCAATTGCCATCAAGGAGATGCTGGTTCGTGGCGCGCCACTGATCGGCGCGACGGCCGCTTACGGGGTGGCACTGGCGATGCAGGCCGATGCGTCCGACGAAAACCTCGGCGATGCCTATGAAAAACTTCTCGCGACGCGGCCGACGGCGGTGAACTTGCGCTGGGCGCTGGACGAGATGATGCGCCTGCTTGAGCCGCTCTCCGATAACGAACGTTCCACCGCAGCCTACAAGCGCGCCGCCGAGATCTGCGACGAGGATGTGGATATTTGCTCGTCCATCGGCGATCACGGGCTCAGGGTTATTCAGGACTTGTCCGCGAAAAAAGGTCCGGGCGAGACCGTCAACATCCTGACCCATTGCAACGCCGGCTGGCTGGCAACGGTGGATTGGGGCACAGCGCTGGCCCCGATATACAAGGCGTTTGACGCCGGCGTCCCGGTCCATGTCTGGGTCGATGAAACCCGGCCCCGGAACCAGGGTGCAAGCCTGACAGCGTGGGAACTGGGCCGCCACGGCGTGCCGCTGACGGTCATCGCCGACAACGCGGGCGGTCATCTGATGCAGAAGGGCAGGGTCGATATGTGCATCACCGGTACCGACCGCACAACGGCGGCAGGTGACGTCTGCAACAAGATTGGCACGTATCTGAAGGCGCTTGCCGCCGACGACAATAATGTACCGTTCTATGTAGCACTGCCGTCGCCGACGATAGACTGGACCATCGAAGACGGCCGCGAGATCCCGATCGAAGAGCGCGCCGCCGAAGAGGTTACCAGAATACAGGGCAAGACCGAAACCGGCGACGTGGTGACGGTCGAGATCGTCCCCGAAGGCGCCAAGGGCGGCAATCCGGCGTTCGATGTGACCCCGGCGCGTCTGGTGACCGGGTTGATTACCGAGCGCGGGGTCTGCGCGGCCTCGAAAGAAGGGCTTGCGGAGCTTTTTCCGGAAAAAGGTTAGCCAGCCTCAACCTGGATGACGGGTGTATCGCCATAGGCGAACCTTTATGTCGAGCCTTGCCGGCGCTAGACTTAATCCAACCAAAACGCCGTTCTGTGGGAGGAACGCCATGAAACTCACCGATGCGCAACTCGCCGAGTTCCACGACAAGGGATATCTGTTTCTGCCGGGTCTTTTTTCGAAAGAAGAGGCGCAGGTCCTGAAGGATGCGGCGCGAAATATCTATGCTTCCGATCGGGAAGAGGTCTGGCGCGAGAAGTCGGGCGTGCCGCGGATCGCGTTCGCGGCGCACGAATACGATGACGCGCACGGACGATTGGGCGCGCATCCGCGCCTGATCGAGCCGATCATGCAGATCCTCGAGGAAGAGGTCTACATGCATCAGTACAAGATCAATGCGAAGGCCGCCTTCGACGGCGATATCTGGCAATGGCACCAGGACTACGGCACCTGGGCCCGTGACGACGGTATGCCGGAACCGCGCGCCATGAACATCTCGGTCTTTCTGGACGAAGTGACGGCGGCCAACGGTCCGCTGCTGTTCATCCCGGGCAGCCACAAAAAGGGCGTGGTTGAGGCCGGTCACGATCTTGAGACCACCAGCTATCCGCTCTGGACGCTGGACCGCGCCACCGTCAAGCAACTCGCCGACGAGGGAGGTGTCGTCGCGCCGGTGGGGGAGCCGGGGTCCGTGCTGTTGTTCCATGGCAACTTGGTTCATGCGAGCCCGCCCAACATCAGCCCCTGGGACCGGGTCATCGTGTACCTGAGCCTGTGCGCGGTTTCCAACCACATCACCAAATTCACACGTAAACCGTGGATTGCGCATCGCGATTTCACGCCCATCAAGGCATTGGCCGACGACTGCCTGCAGGAACTGGTCGATCAGGCCAAGGCAAAGACGGCGGCGGAATGACATCATGAAAATCGTTATTACGGGCGGCACCGGGTTTCTCGGCCGCCTGATCGCCGAACGCGCACTCGATCGTGGTGACAGTGTTACCCTGTTCGATATAGCCATCCCGCCGGACGGGCTCGGGGCCCTGGAAGGCCGGGCCGAGATGATCGCGGGAGATATCGCAGACACCGAAATGGTTGCCCGCGTGATTGAGAAATCCGATGCGGTGGTGCATCTGGCCTCCATGGTCAGCGCCGGCTCCGAGGCTGATTTCGACGCTGCCATGCGGGTCAATATCGACGGCGGTCGCGCGGTGCTGGAGGCGGCACGCGCCAATGGACCGCATACCAAGGTCCTGTTCACGTCCAGCCTGGCGATTTTCGGCAGTAAAGCGATGCCGGCGTGTGTCGACGGGATGACCCGCCCGGTGCCGCAGAACACCTACGGGATGACCAAGGCGGTGATGGAACTGCTGATCAACGACATGAGCCGCAAGGGCTTCATCGACGGCCGGGTCGGCC
The DNA here is from genome assembly GCA_023145215.1 of Rhodospirillales bacterium. GTDB lineage: Bacteria > Pseudomonadota > Alphaproteobacteria > Rhodospirillales > Casp-alpha2 > UBA4479. The sequence continues at coordinate 24,846 of JAGLED010000037.1, forward strand.
GCCTGCCGACGGTCATCGTTCGGCCCGGCAAACCCAATACGGCGGCGTCCAGCTTTGCCAGTGGGGTGATCCGGGAGCCGCTGACGGGGGATGTCTGCAAACTACCGGTGGCCCGCGAGATGCAGCTCTGCGTCGGTGGTTACCGGACCTGCGCCGATGGCCTTATGGCGCTGCTCGACGCGCCGGCGGAAGACTTCGGCGATGACCGGGTAGTGAACCTGCCGAATATCACGACGTCCGTGAACGAGATGATCGCGGCGACGGAAGCCGTGGCAGACCGTCACGGGATTTCGCTCGGGGCGATCGAGGATGCGCCGGATGACACCATCCGTGCAATCGTCGGCAGTTGGCCGATTGCGCTGGAGGCGTCGAAGGCGATCGCGCTCGGCTGTCCGCAGGATAGCGATCTCGAGACGATCATCGAGGCCTTTGTCGAGGATTACTTTTAGGCTTAGCCCTCCGCCACGTCGCGGGCCATGCGGGCGGCTAGGCCGGTATAGGCTTCGGGATCAAGCAGTGTATCGATCTCGTCTTCGCTGAGCGCATCCGTCACCGTGTCGATCTGCATTAGTGCTGCTTTCATGGTGGTGTCTTCCTTGAAGGCGGTGGCGCAGGCTTTGTGGAGAATGTCGTGCGCGGTTTGACGGCCGAGCTTCTCGCCGAGTTGCATCATTACCGCTTCCGACAGAGTCAAACCTTTGGTGATGTCCAGATTGCGCCGCATGTTGCCGGCTCGAACGTCGAGGCCTTCGCAAAGAACGACGGTTTTCGCGAGTGCCGCATCGGTCTGACAGACGACGCGTACGATCAGCTCACGCTCGGTATTGAGAGCAATCTTGTCGCGTTCGTTCTCGTTGACGAGTGTCTCGAAAGCCAGAGAGACGCCCGAGCGCACGGTGCGCGCCAAGCCGCAAATACTCTCGCAGATCGCCGGGTTGCGTTTGTGGGGCATGGTCGACGAGCCGACTTTCCCGGCGGGGTAGGGTTCTTCGATCTCCTGTAACTCGGTCTTGGTCATCAGGAACAGTTCGTTGGCGATCTTGCCGCACGTCCCAGCGATCATCGCAAGGTTCGACACCATCTCGACCAGCCGGTCGCGGGAGGTGTGCCAGGTAATGGCGGGTTCTTCCAATTCGAGATTGAGCATCAGCTTCTCACGGACGGCGAACCCCTGATCGCCGAGGGCGGCAAGCGTGCCGACGGCGCCGCCGAATTGTCCGGCCAGAAGGCGCGGCCGCATTTCGTCCATCCGGATCTGGTGACGGCGCACTTCGTCGAGCCAGATCGCCGTTTTGTAGCCGAAGGTTACCGGTTGTGCGTGCTGACCGTGGGTGCGGCCCGGCATTGCCGTCTGCGCGTGCGTGACCGACTGGTCGGTGAGTGCCGCGGCGAGGGCTTCAAGGCGGCCTTCGACGACATCCATGGCGTCCCTGATCTGCAGGATCATGCCGGTATCGGTGATGTCCTGCGTGGTTGCCCCCCAATGGACGTATTCGCCAAGGCCGTCCGGGCATTTGGCGCCGATCATGCGCACCAGCGGCACGATCGGGTGCGCCGTCCGGTCCATTTCGCGCTTCATTTCAGAAAGATCGTAGTCGTCTGCATCCCCGGCGTCCCGGATCGCCTTGGCAGCGGCGTCAGGAATGATGCCGAGTTCGGCTTCGGCGTCGGCAAGCGCGACTTCTACGTCCAGCCACGCCTGTACGGTGCGCCGGTCCGAGAAAATCTCACGCATATCGGCGGTGGAATATTGGTCACGGAAAAGTTCGCTGTCGATGACATAGGCAGCCATGGAAATCTCCCCAAGCGTTGTTATCGGGTGTTGTTTTTATGGATGGGATTGGACGGCATCGGAGGCGGTCCGTCAACGGCGGACACGGGATACGGATATGCATGAAAACGATGAATCGTGAATTAATATTAGTGACATTACTAAATAGGTATGTCACTAATAAATGATGAAGCAGAGTCGTCCCGTTCTGAGCGTCAACGCGACCGCCGCGAATCAGCGGTTCTCCCGATTGCTGGCGGAGAGCGAGCAGGGGCAGGACATCGTCATTACCCGCCGCGGCCGCCCGGTGGCGCGGCTGCAGTCGATTCATGCCGAAGCCGAGCCGGCACCGCCGCTCGGCACGCCTGTGGCCGGTGGTGTGCCGGATTTCGAAAAGCGCATGGATATCATCGAGGCATGCCGAAAAATGAACGCTATCGGCCTCAATCAGGGGACCAGCGGTAACGCTTCGGTCCGGGTTGAGGGGGGCATGCTGATCACGCCCTCGGGCATGGATTATGACACGATGGTTCCCGCCGACATCGTCAAGATCGGGATCAGCGGTCGGCTGCTTCACGGCCACCGGCGCCCGTCGAGCGAGTGGCATTTTCACTGCCGGGTGATGGAGGCGCGGCCCCGCGCCGGCGCAATCCTGCACACCCATTCCATCAACGCGACCGCACTGGCGTGTCTTGGGCGCGGTATTCCGTCTTTCCACTATATGGTAGCGGTCGCCGGGGGACGCGATATCCGATGTGCGCCCTATGCCACGTTCGGGACCGAAGAACTGGCGGGTGCCGTGCTGGAAGCGCTCGACGGGCGCCTTGCCTGTCTGATGGCGAACCATGGTATGCTGGTTCTCGGTCGGGACATTGAGGATGCGTTCAAGCGTGCCGTCGAAGTGGAAACCCTCGCTGCGCAATATCTGAAAGCGTTGGCTGTGGGTGAGCCGAACCTTCTGAGCGACGCTGAAATGGACGTGGTGCTGGAGAAGTTCAGGACCTACAGTGGCTGGGCCGAACCGGCGCGCTGACCCCCACAGCTTCCGGAGAAAGTGATGAAGATTCCCGAACTACCGTTCACCCTGACTGACTGGGATACTGTCGAACCCGTGTCCTATCCGGGCGAAACCGGTGAGGCGGTGTGGCGAACGCTGAACATCGGTGATATTCGAATTCGCCTCGTTGAGTATTCGCCCGGGTATCTGGCCGATCACTGGTGCGACAGGGGGCACGTTCTTTATGTTCTCGAAGGGGAACTGACCAGCGAATTGAAGGACGGCCGGACGTTCGTCCTCAAACCTGGCATGAGCTATCAGGTCTCCGATTTCGGGGATGCGCCGCACCGGTCCCGGACCGAGGTCGGCGCCAGGCTGTTCATCGTCGACTGAGGGCTGTAACCATTCGTTACAAAATCTCATTTGTGGGGGTTCGAAAAAAGGCATATATGATCGCTTGAAACGCGATAGCCCCCGCGTTTTGGCCGGGTGCCGAAAGTTCGGCATCGCCATTCAGGTTCTACCAAAATGACCAAAGAATTCTATGCGCTGGCGCCGATGGTGCTTGGCGGTCTTCTGTTGTCTGCTTCTGTAAATGCGAGCGTCCGCGACAGCAACGCGCTCGCCAACGAACAGTCGTGCATGCAGGCTATTACCGATGTGAAAGCCCAACGCGAATCGGAGCCGGACATCGGCCCGAAAGCGGCGATCAAGTTCGATGAAGTGGTGAAGGAAGCCGAACAGCTTTGCGCCAAGAAGGACTTCGCCGCTGCCGGTGAGGCCCTGACACTTGCCCGTGGGATGATTGCGTCCGAGTAACGCACGGACATCACGCAATAAAAAGCCCCGGTCTCACGACCGGGGCTTTTCGTTTGAGCTGGCCGGCGAACTGTTAGTGGACGTCGGACCAGATTTTCCGTTTCAGCGCATAGAGCATCGCGGTGAGAACGAGCAGGAACAGGATAACCTTGATCCCGAGGTTCTTGCGGTGCTCGAGCTCCGGCTCGGCTGCCCAGGCCAGGAACGTGGTGACGTCGGTCGACATCTGTTCCGGCGTCGCTGCCGTGCCGTCTTCGTATTCGACGATGCCTTCACCGAGCGGCGGGGCCATCGAAATGGCGTGGCCCGGGAAGTATTCGTTGTAGTACTTGCCGGCGGGCAGGTCGAAGCCTTCCGGCGGGTTTTCCTTGTAGCCGGTCAGCAACGCGTGGACGTAGTCCGCACCCAGCGGGAAACCGCCGGGGTGGAACAGCGAAACACGCAGCGCAGAATCACCGCCGGCGCCGCGCGCCTTGGTGATGAGCGACAGATCCGGCGGGGCTGCGCCACCGTTGGCGGCGGCCGCTGCCTTCGCGTTCGGGAACGGTGACGGCCAGTGATCCGCCGGGGTTGCCGGGCGGTTGAACATTTCACCGGAGTCGTCGGGGCCGTCCTGAACTTCATAGCTTGAAGCGATCGCCTTGACCTCATCTTCGCTATAGCCGATGGCCTCAAGGTTACGGAACGCAACCAGATCGAGCGAATGGCATGCAGCGCAGACATTCCGAAACACCTGGAAACCCCGCTGCAGTGCGGCGCGGTCATAGGTGCCGAAGATGCCGTTAAACGACCAGTCGACGGTCGGCGGCTTGGGGCCGCTACCAGCGGCCTGCGCGTTGCCGGCACCCGCCAGGATGCCGAAGCCGAGTGCAATGGCGGTAAGGGTTTTCTTCATCTTCATAGTCTTACTCCGCCGCCTGGGGTGCACTGGTAACCGATGCAGCTATGCTGTCCGGAAGCGGTTTGGGCCGTTCCAGGATGCCGACCACAGGCACGATGATGATAATGTGGAAGAAGTACCAGAACGTCGACCACTGCCCGATGGTGACCAAGACACCTTCCGGTGGCAGACCGCCGACCCATCCGAGGATGACGCAGTCGATCGCGAACACCCAGAAGAAGAACCGGTAGAGCGGTCGGTACTTCGCCGAGCGCACCCGCGAACGGTCGAGCCATGGCAGCAAAAGCAGGACCAGGATCGACGCGAACATCGCGATGACACCGGCGAGCTTGGCCGACATGAGCCAGCCGCCCAGCGAGACGATCTGATACACCCAGTAGTCGGAGGTGAACGCACGCAGGATCGCGTAGAACGGCAGGAAGTACCATTCCGGCACGATGTGCGGCGGCGTCACCAGCGGATCCGCCATGATGTAGTTATCCGGGTGGCCGAAGTAGTTCGGCGCGAAGAAAATGAAGAACGCGAAGAAGATCAACATCAGCCCGAGGCCGTACATGTCCTTGATGGTGTAGTACGGATGGAACGGGATGGTGTCCTTTTTCTCGTCTTTGATTTCAACACCGGTCGGGTTGTTGGAGTGATGCATGTGCAGCGCCCAGAGGTGCAGGAACACAAGCCCAACGATCACGAACGGCAGCAGATAGTGCAGCGAGAAGAACCGGTTCAGCGTCGGATTGCCGACGACGAAGCCGCCCCACAGAAGCTGCACGATCCAGTCGCCGACCAGCGGAATGGCCGAGAACAGGTTCGTGATCACGGTCGCGCCCCAGAAGCTCATCTGGCCCCACGGCAAAACGTAACCCATGAAAGCGGTCGCCATCATCGCCAGCAGGATGAAAATCCCGATCATCCACAGGATTTCGCGGGGCGCCTTGTAAGACCCGTAATAAAGACCGCGGAAAATGTGGATGTAGACGACGATGAAGAAAATGCTGGCACCGTTCATGTGAATGTAACGGATCAGCCAGCCGGAGTTGACGTCGCGCATGATGCGCTCGACCGAGTCGAACGCAAGATCGGTGTGCGGCGTGTAGCTCATCGCCAGCGTGATGCCGGAGACGATCATGATCACAAGCACGATCCCCGCGAGCGAGCCGAAGTTCCAGAAGTAGTTCAGGTTCTTCGGCGTCGGATATTGATGAAGCTGCGAGTCGAGAAACGAGAAGACCGGCAGGCGATGCTCGATCCAGTTCACGACGCGGCTGTTGGATTGGAAATTCGAGGTTCCACCACTCATTATTCTGTCCCCCCTCAGCCGATCAGCACGGTGCTGTCGCTGGTAAATTCATAACCGGGCACCGGCAGGTTGTTCGGTGCCGGACCTTTGCGGATACGGCCCGATGTGTCGTAGTGCGAACCATGGCACGGGCAGAACCAGCCGCCGAAATCGCCCTTCGGATCGCCGGATTTCTGACCGAGCGGGATGCAGCCCAGATGGGTGCAGACGCCGACCATGATCAGCCATTCCGGCTTCTGGACACGTGCATCGTCGGTCTGCGGATCGGGAAGATCGGCAAGATCGACGGCTTCGGCTTCTTTGATTTCTTCAGGCGTGCGATGGCGGATGAACACCGGCTTGCCGCGCCAGATGACAGTGATGCTCTGTCCGACTTCGATTTGCGAAATGTCGACTTCGGTCGACGCCAAAGCGAGCGTGTCCGCAGCCGGATTCATCTGATCGATGAATGGCCAGACCGCAAGCGCGGTACCGACGGCGCCTACGGCAACCGTACTCCAGATAAGGAAATCGCGGCGCGTCTGTTCGTCAATTTCAGCGCTGCCGCTCGCGGTTTCGCTCATGGAAAATCCCCTCGATATGACCTTATTACCCGTCACCGCGTCAGCGGCATGAATACTCTAACCCCGGCCCCACCACTCACCTACGGCTGGAGCCTCAATCATCGTAATTGCGTGCCGGTACCCGTTTCAAGCGCGGCCGGCAAATACGATAAAACGGCGCTTTCGAGCAGCCCCGAAAACGCTCACTCGTTATACTTGATGACCGAGACGTTGCAAGGGTTTAGATAGGCCGGGATGTGCCTGTAAGCGCGAATATCAGCCATTTAGAGCGAGAACCGATGTTGTGACCGATTCCGTTGTTTCGCTGGCCCTTTACCAGCCCGATATCCCGCAAAACGCCGGTAGCCTGTTTCGCACAGCGGCCTGTTTCGGCGTGCCGGTGCATGTGATCGAGCCCTGCGGATTCGTGCTTTCGGATACAAAAATGCGCCGTGCAGGCATGGATTACATGCCGCATGTTCAATTGTCGCGGCACCAGAACTGGGATGCTTTCCAGCGGGAACGCCGGCCCGGGCGCCTCGTGCTGCTGACGACGCAAGGGGATGCGACGCTGCCCGGCTTCAAGTTCGAACACGGCGATACCTTGCTACTTGGGCGTGAAAGCGCGGGCGTGCCGGATGACGTTCATGCTGCGGTCGATGCAAGAGTGCAACTGGCGATGCAGGAAGGTCTGCGCTCGATGAACGTCGCTGTGTGTGGAGGGATCGCGCTTTTCGAAGCGCTACGCCAGTTGCAGGCTCTCCCGCGCTGAACCTATATAGAGCCGCGACACTGTTTCCTGGAGTTCCCTGTATGACCGATGCCATCGCTGACGATGCTCCCTACGGCGAAGAGCACAAACAACGCGCCGCCGACTGGTTCGCCGAGGTGCAGAAGCGATTGTGCGCGCGTCTGGAGGAATTGGAGCAGTCGGTCCAGGTGCATGAACTGAACGAAGCGTTCGAGCCGCAATCGTTCGAGCGGACGTCGTGGGATAGGGACGGCGGCGGAGGCGGCACCATGGCGGTGCTCCGCAATGGCCGCGTTTTCGAGAAAGCGGGCGTCAATATCTCCGTGGTGCACGGCGAGTTTTCCGAGGAATTCCGCGATCGCGTTCCGGGCGCCAGGGAAGATCCGCGGTTCTGGGCGGCAGGGGTGTCGGTCGTTATCCACCCACGTTCGCCGTTGGTGCCGATTTCGCACATGAATACGCGCATGATCGTCACAACCGAGGGCTGGTTCGGCGGCGGCGGCGATCTGACGCCGGTGTATCCGGACCCGGAAGAAACCGAGCGCTTTCACGATGCATTCCGCGACGCTTGCGCGCCTTATGGAGACGACTATTACGACCGTTTTTCGAAATGGTGCGACGAGTATTTTTATCTGCCCCATAGAAAAGAGACGCGGGGCGTGGGTGGCATTTTTTATGACAACCATGCGACCGGAGACTGGGAAACCGACTTCAAGTTCACCCAGGATGTGGCACTTGCCTTCGTTTCGGTCTATCCGGACATCGCGCGCGACAAGATGAACCTGAAATGGACGCCGGAACAGCGTCTGGCGCAGCGCGTCAAACGTGGCCGGTATGTCGAGTTCAATCTGCTCTATGACCGCGGCACGATCTTTGGTCTCAAGACCGGCGGGAACACCGACGCGATTTTGATGAGTCTGCCGCCCGACGTCGCGTGGCCTTGAGTAGATGATCGTCATCCCCGCGAAAAAGCAGGGACCCAGACGAGAGATCGAACGCCTGGACCTCGGCCATCGCCGGGGTGACGGTTATACATTCCTCGCGCGTGTCAGTCCGGCGCAGGCCGGAATCCAGAATCCGAAAAATCTGGGTTCCCGCTTTCACGGGAATGACGAAAAATGACAAATATTATGAAGGGTTAATCGGGCGCCGAGTTGTTCACTAAGTAGCTCAGCCCGACGAACGCCGGATAGGGATGGGTGATCAGCTTTACCGGCACGTGGGACAGGTAATCGCCGAACCGGCCCTTGTCGGCGAAACGCTCTTTGAGGCCCGACGCCGCGAGTTCCTGACCGAGCCGGGGGAGGATGCCGCCGGCAAAGTAGACCCCGCCGGTCGCCCCGCACGTCAGCGCGAGGTCGGACGCCGCCGTTCCCAGAAACGTGAAAAACAGCGCGTAGGTATCGAGCGCCGTCCCGTCGCCGGTCTGCATGCGCCGGGTGACCTCCCCGGCGTCGACGGCCTCGCCACCTAGTGTTTCATGCAATGCTTCGAGCCCTGGGCCGGACAAGACGCGCTCCCACGATACGTGCCCGAAGCGCTTCGCCAGCACCTGCATGACTTCCAGTTCCCGGTCCGTGCGCGGCGCCAATGTGGCGTGGCCGCCCTCGGTCGCGACGGCGATGCGGCCGGTGGGTGAGGGAATCAAGATCGACGCCCCCAATCCCGTTCCCGGGCCCATGACGGCAATCGGTCCCGTCGCGTCCCCGTCACCGTCTTGGATGGATATGGCGTCGCTGCTGCCGAGATCGGGAATGCCGAGCGCGATGGCTTCGAAATCGTTGATCATCCGCACATTGCCGATGCCGAGGTCTCGTGCGAGTTCGTCCGCATTCAGCCGCCAGATGTGATTGGTCATCTCGACGCGTCCGGCCCGTACCGGCCCGGCAATGGAAACCGCCGCCTGAGCAGGCAAGGCGGCGAGCTCTGCCTGAGTTGCAAAAGCCTGCACAGCCTTGGCCGGAGTCTCGAAATTCTTGCAGGGCAGAACGACGGGTTCGGTATAGCGGCCGTCGGCGTCCAGCACGGCAAAGCGCGCGTTTGTGCCGCCGATGTCCGCGATCAAGCCGGCATGCGCCGTCATGCCGCCGCTCATGCCTTCCGGCCGGCGTCGGCGAGCGCCGCCAGATACTTGTCGCGCCAGTTATCGAGGTCGTTTTCGTGGATGACTTTCATCATGGCTTCGCGCCTGTTCAAACGCTCGTCGAGGGGCATTTCAAGGCCGCGTGCCATCGCCTCCGCAACTTCATCCGTATCGTAGGGGTTGACGATAAGTGCGCTTTTCAGCTCGCGTGCCGCACCGGCGAACCGGGACAGGACAAGGACGCCGGGATCCGATGCGTTCTGCGCGGCGACGAATTCCTTGGCGACCAGATTCATGCCGTCTCTCAACGGGGTCACGAGTCCGACGCGACTGGACCGGAAGAACAGTGTTAGCCGGTCGCGGGTATAACTCTTGTTGATGTAATTGATCGGTACCCAGTCGATATCGGCGAAGCGGCCGTTGATATGTCCGGCGCTGGTTTCCAACTCGTGCCGGATCTCCTTGTATTCCGCGACTTCGCCCCGCGACGGCGGCGTGATCTGGAATAGCGACACCTGACTGCGATAGCCGGGATAGCGTTCGAGCATGCGCTCGAACGCATGGAAACGCTCCGGGATGCCCTTGGAATAGTCGAGCCGGTCGACACCGATCATCCACGCCTTGTCGCCATGTTGTTGGCGCAATTTCCGGGCCCAGGCGAGTTCCTTGGGGGCAATCGGGCGCTCGAAGACCGCCGGATTGATCCCGATCGGAAAGACGCCGACCTGAAACGTTCTATCGAAGACCTCGACCTTGCCGGATTTGGAAACCTTGCCGCCGACTTCGTATTCGATGTAGTCGGTGAACGCGCGCATGTCGTTATCGGTCTGAAATCCGATCAAATCGTAGGCGGCGAGGGCCTTCATGACGGCCCGGTGCGCCGGCATATAGGTCATCACCTCCATCGCCGGAAACGGCGTGTGCAGAAAAATGCCCATCGTTTGTTTGCAGCCGCGGCGGCGCAGGCACTCACCCAGGGGCAGAAGATGGTAGTCGTGCACCCAGATACGGTCGTTTTCCTTGAGCCGCCACGAGAGCTTCTCCGCGAACAACTCGTTGACGGCCTGATAGCGTGAGAAAAACGTCCGCCGGAAAGACGTCAGGTCGAGCCGGTAATGGAACAGCGGCCACAATGTCCGGTTGGCGAAGCCGTTGTAATATTCGTTGTAGTCCTTGCGGCTCAAATCCATCGTCACATAGGTGACGGGGCCAACGTCGGTTTCCTTCGGTTCGGCGGGCCTGCCGGTGGAGGTTTTCCCGCTCCAACCGAACCAGAGACCACCTTCATTCTGCAATGCGTCTTCAAGGGCGACGGCGAGACCGCCCGCCTGAACGCGGCCGTCCTTGACGTCCGGCACCCGGTTGGAAACAACGACGAGGCGGGATGGCGCGCCCTTCGTGCTGCCCTTGCCCTTCTTCTCCGCTGATTTTGTTTTTGGCACGGGTCTAGAACGCTTCCTTCCACGGTTTGCTGAGTTCCATCGCTGAGTTGATCAGGCCGACCAGCGAATAGGTTTGCGGGAAATTGCCCCAGAGCTCGCCGGTGTCGACGTCGATGTGCTCCGACATCAGGCCGGCCGGATTAAGCTTCGAGAGCATGTTTTCGAACACGGCACGGGCGTCGTCGCGCCGGCCCAGTTTGACCAGCGCATCGATGTACCAGAATGTGCAGACCGCGAAGGCCTTCTCCGGCTCGCCGAAATCGTCCGCCTTCACGTATCTGAACACATACTCGCCGCGTTTCAGGTCCTGTTCGATGGCGGCGACGGTGCCGGCGAAGCGTGGGTCGTCGGCGGCGACGAAGCCAAGTTCCAGCATCAAAAGCAGGCTGGCGTCGACGGCATCGCCGCCCCAGGTGTCGGCGAAGCTGTTGCGGTTATCGTTGAACGACTCCTTGAGTGTGTGGTCACGAACGCGGTCCGCTTCCCCGCGCCAGTAGGCGGCGCGCGCCTCCAGCCCCAGGTGATCGGCGATCCGCGCGAGGCGGTCGATGCCGGCCCAGCAGAGCACGCTCGAATAGGTATGAATATGCGCATTGCCGCGAAGTTCCCAGAGTCCGGCGTCGGGCTTGTCGTAAAGCTTCAGACACTGCTCACCGAGCGGTTCCAGGTAATGAAAAAGGCTCTCGTCGCCTTGGCGCTTCAGCCGCTTGTCGAAGAATACCTGCGTGACCGAAAGGATGACGCTGCCGTAGACGTCGTTCTGGATGTGCTCGTACGCCTGGTTGCCGCGCCGAACTGGGCCGATGCCCCGGTATCCGTCGAGCGTGTCGACGATTTCCTCTATCAGTTCGCCGTCGAACGACAGGCCGTAGACCGGTTGCAGGTGACCGTTGTTCGCACCGGCGATGATGTTGTTGATGTAGGTCAGGTAGCCTTCCATCGTCCTGGTCGCACCCAGGCGATTGAGCGCCGCGACGACGAAGTAACCGTCCCTCAGCCAGCAATAGCGGTAATCCCAGTTCCGTTCAGTCCCCGGCGCTTCGGGTATCGACGTTGTCATCGCGGCAACGATGGCGCCGGTTTCCTCGAAGTTGCAGAGCTTGAGCGTGATCGCGGCGCGGATTACGTGGTCCTGCCATTCGAACGGAAGCGAGAGATATCTGCACCATTCACGCCAGTAATCGGTGGTCTTCTCGAAAAATTCGCGGGCGACACCACCTGCACCTTCGGCCAGCGTCTCGTCGGGGCCGAAGACGATGCTGCCCGGCCGATCGAGCAGAAAATCGGTTTCTTTGAGAATGTGGGATACCGGCAGGTCCGTGGTGCAGCGCATCGGGCTGCCCGTCGTCAAGTACCGGATATGGTTCGACCCCCGTGTCGTCTCGACGCCGCTGGCGCCCCAGTCACGCGCGGGACGCAGCCGGACGCGGATGCGAGGACGGCCAGCGACCGGCCGCATGGAGCGGACGAACATATTCGGTCGGAAAGAACGGCCGAGTTGTTTGAAGCGGGGCGCGAAATCCGTGATCTCGACCGCATTGCCGTCGCCGTCGTGCATGGTGGTCACGACGACCGCGGTGTTCGGGATGTATGATTGTTCGCTATGAGTGTGGCCTTCGAGAATGACGTCAAAGTAACCGGGTAGTTCCGCGGTGTCTTTCCGAAGAAGGTCACAGAACGCCGGATCGCCGCAGAAATCGGGCAGACAAGCCCACTTGTAACGGCCGTTGCGGTCCAGCAACGCGGCAACGGTGCCGTTGCCGATCATAATTAAATTCAAATCGCTCATGCCCGCATTGTTTCCCGGCCGCCCTCGGGGCTCAAGGGGGGATCGCCCGCGTTGGCCAATTTCGTGAGCCAATCGCGCACCGATGTGACGTCGGCGAGCATTGTCCGCGCCCTTGTCGGGCGACGATTGCCGACGCAGACCGAAATGCCGTCGCGTGCGTTCACGGCGTCGAAGCCGTCTTCGTCGGTAACATCGTCACCGATGAAGACGGGGATACGGCCTGCGAACGGCGGATTGGCCATCAACATATGGACCGCATGGCCTTTATCGATTCCGGCCGGGCGCAATTCACGCACCATATGGCCCTTAAGCGTCTCAAAGGACGGACCGAGCCGCGCCTGCGCGTCGCTGACGGTTTCGTCGACGGTCGCACCGAGATCGGGTGCCTGTCGAAAATGAACGGCGATACACGGACCCTTGTCCTCGATCAGGACGCCGGGTGTGTCTTTGAATGTCTCGTGGAGAAACGTCCTCTCCTCATTGATCGCGGCGCTGAGCATGTCGTGATTGTCCTGGCTCGTTTCCGAGCCGCGAATCTCGAAGCCGTGCAGACCCGCCGCCGGCAGGCGCAGGGGGTGAAACAACCGGTCCAGATCGGCGAGGGTCCGTCCGCTGACCAACGCCATCGCGCCCGAGAGG
>JAGLED010000038.1 GCA_023145215.1 Rhodospirillales bacterium
CACCGACCCGCTGGAAAACGGCGAGCGCGAGACCTATTGGGGCGACATGTGGCATTACCCGATCACGCAGATGGTGGTCGCGGCCCGCGCCAACGGCTTGCGCCCCATCGATGGGCCGTTCGGCGATTTCAAGGACCCGGACGGGTATATCGCGCAGGCCAAGCGCGCCGCCGTGCTGGGCTGCGAGGGCAAATGGGCGATCCACCCGTCGCAGATCGAGCTTGCGAACACCGTGTTCAGCCCGTCTGAAGAAGACGTCGCACAGGCCAAACGCATCCTGGAAGCCATGGAAGAAGCCGAAAAAGCGGGCCGCGGCGCGGTCGCGCTCGACGGCAAGCTGATCGATTACGCGTCGATCAAGCAGGCGCGGGTGCTGGTCGACATGGCGGAACAGCTCAAAGACAAGTGATCCGATCCGTTAACGCGAGAGTAGAAAATATCGAAGGGCTGTCTCGCCAAGCCCGTCTGTAAATGGTATTCACGCAGTCATGCAGGCCTATCTGGATTTCGAAAAACCGATCGCCGATCTTGAGAGCAAGATCGAGGAGCTGAAGCACCTGTCGAGCGAGGGTGAGGTCAACATCGCTGACGAGGTCGGCCGGCTCCAGGAAAAGGTGCACCGGCTTTTAACGCAGACCTATGCCAAGCTGACGCCGTGGCAGAAGGCGCAGGTCGCCCGCCATCAGAGCCGTCCGCACGCAATGGCCTACATCAATACCCTGATCGACGATTTCACGCCCCTCGCGGGGGACCGCGCATTCGCCGACGATAACGCCATCGTCGGCGGTTTGGGCCGCTTTCGGGGCCGCTCGGTGGTGGTTATCGGCAATGAAAAAGGCGACACCACGGAAACCCGCATCCGCCATAACTTCGGCATGGCCAAGCCGGAAGGCTACCGCAAGGCGCAGCGCCTGATGCAGCTCGCTGACCGTTTCAAATTACCGCTGATCACGCTGGTCGACACGCCGGGGGCCTATCCGGGCGTCGACGCCGAAGCGCGGGGTCAGGCCGAAGCCATCGCGCGCTCGATCGAAACGTGTATCTCGGTCCGCGCCCCCTTCGTCAGCATCGTCATCGGTGAAGGCGGGTCCGGCGGCGCCATCGCGCTCGCGGTCGCCGACAAGGTCTTCATGCTCGAACATGCGATCTATTCGGTGATTTCGCCGGAAGGCTGCGCCTCGATCCTGTGGCGCGATCCGGATAAAGCCGCCGATGCCGCCGAAGCGCTGCGCCTGACGTCGCAGGATCTGCTGAAACTCGGCGTCATCGATCAGGTGGTGTCGGAGCCGCTGGGCGGCGCGCACCGCGAACCGCTGAATGCGATCACGCGCACCGGGGATGCCATCGAAAAGGCACTCGACGATCTGGCGAAAGTGCCGGGCGCCGAGCTCCGCTCCCGCCGCCGCCAGAAGTTTCTCGATATGGGCTCCAAGGGGCTTTAACGCCCCCGTTTCGTCATCCTGAACTCGATTCAGCATCCATAGCATCCTTCGAGACGCTCGATCTGCTCGCTCCTCAGGATGAGGGGCAAAATAAAAGTTCCTCATGCGGAGGAGGCCGTTAGGCCGACTCGAATCATGGATCCCGAACCAAGTTCAGAGTGACGGTGTAGCGTTGTCACTGGAAACAGAAGCAGCACGGCTTCAATGCTTTCCCCCCTCACCTAACCTCTCCCCCAAGGGGAGAGAGATAATATGGCGTCGGGGCCCCTCTCCTCCATTTATGGAGGAGAGGGCAGGTGAGGAGGCTCAGCCCACCTTGCCGTGGCAGTGCTTGTACTTCTTGCCCGATCCGCACGGGCACGGCGAGTTGCGCGGCACGCGGCCCCAGGTGTCGGGGTCGTTGGGATCGACCTGCGCCGACGCCTGGCGGCTGCTGACCGGGGTTGCCTGCCCGGCGTCTTCGTCGTCAGCCGGGACGGCGCCGTCCTGCAACGCCGGGTCGACACGGCCCTCGTGCATTTCCTGCTCGGGGCGCTGGAAATCTTCCTCGTCGGGCGCATGCTGGAACTGCACCTGCGCCAAAACGGTCGTCACCCGGTCGCGGAGCCCCTCCAGCATCTGTTCGAACAGATCGAAGGCCTCGCGTTTGTATTCGTTCAGCGGGTCGCGCTGCGCGTACGCGCGAAGCCCGATGCCCTGACGCAGGTGATCGAGCGTCAGGAGGTGTTCTTTCCACGTCTGATCGAGCAACTGCAGCACCAGGCTCTTCTCGACCATCCGCATCACGTCCGGGCCGACGTTGGCGGCCTTCTCGGCCATCAGGCGGTCGGTGATATCGGTCAGGCGTTCGCGGATTTCCTGATCGGCGATGCCTTCTTCCTTCGCCCATTCATGCACCGGCAGGTCCAGGCCGAACACACGGCGTAATTCTTCGTGAAGGAAATCGATGTTCCACTGGTCGGCGTAAGCCTTTTCCGGGATCGCGGCGGAGACCATGTCGTCGATCACCTGATGGCGCATGTCGACGACGTCGTCGGCGACCTCGTTCGCGGCCATCAGTTCGCGGCGCTGTTCGTAGATCACCTTACGCTGATCGTTCATCACATCGTCGAACTTGAGCAGGTTCTTACGGATTTCGAAGTTGCGCGCCTCGACCTTGGACTGCGCCTTCTCCAGCGCCTTGTTGACCCACGGGTGCACGATGGCTTCGCCGTGTTCGAGGCCGAGTTTCTGGAGCATACCGTCGATGCGCTCGGAGCCGAAAATGCGCATCAGGTCGTCTTGAAGCGACAGATAGAACTTCGACGTGCCCGGATCGCCCTGACGGCCGGAACGGCCGCGCAACTGGTTGTCGATGCGCCGGCTTTCGTGACGTTCGGTACCGAGCACGAACAGCCCGCCCGCTTCGAGCACGATCTCGCGGTCGCGCTGGATTTCGTCACGGATTTTCTGCGCAGCCGCCTCGTACTTGTCGGTGCCGGGTTCGGCGTCGACTTCGCGCGCGAGACGCATTTCCAGGTTGCCGCCCAGCTGAATGTCGGTGCCGCGGCCGGCCATGTTGGTGGCGATGGTGACGCCGCCCGGCTTGCCGGCTTGAGCGATGATGTAGGCTTCCTGCTCGTGATAGCGTGCGTTCAAGACGTTATGCGGAATCTTCGCTTTCTTGAGCGCTTCCGCGAGCTGTTCGGATTTCTCGATAGAGACGGTACCGACCAGCACCGGTTGCTTGCGGGCAAAGCAGTCCTTGATCTCCTCGACGATGGCGTCGTACTTCTCTTCGACGGTGCGATAGACCTCGTCGTCGAAGTCCTCGCGCGCAATCGGCAGGTTGGTCGGAATTTCCACGACCTCGAGCTTGTAAATCTCGGAAAATTCGCCCGCTTCCGTCATCGCCGTACCGGTCATGCCGGCCAGCTTCGGATAGAGGCGGAAATAGTTCTGGAAGGTGATCGAGGCCAGCGTCTGGTTCTCGTTCTGAATTGTGACGCCTTCCTTCGCTTCCAGCGCCTGGTGCAGACCTTCCGAATAGCGCCGGCCTTCCTGCATGCGGCCGGTAAACTCGTCGATGATGATGACCTGGTTATCCTTGACGATGTAGGCGACGTCTTTCTCGAAAAGGGTGTGCGCCTTAAGCGCCTGGTTGGCGTGATGCACGAGGGCCACGTTCTGGATGTCGAACAGCGAGCCTTCCTCAAGAAGCCCGGCTTCCGTCATCAGCTGTTCCATCTTTTCGATGCCGGTCTCGGTGAACGTCGCCGAGCGCGCCTTCTCGTCTTTCTCGTAGTCATCTTCGGTCAGGTTCGGGATCAACGCGTTGACGGCGGTATAAAGTTCGCCCAGATCCTCGGTCGGACCGGAGATGATCAGCGGCGTGCGCGCTTCGTCGATCAGGATGCTGTCGACCTCGTCGACGATGGCGAAGTTGAAGTCACGCTGCACCATGTCGTCCAACGTGAACTTCATGTTGTCGCGCAGATAATCGAAGCCAAGCTCGTTGTTGGTCGCATAGGTGACGTCGCAGGCATAAGCCGCACGGCGTTCCTCGTCCTGCATGCCGTGCTTGATGACACCGACGGTGAGGCCCAGGAACGTGTACACTTGGCCCATCCAGGTCGCGTCGCGTTCGGCCAGATAGTCGTTGACGGTGACAACGTGCACGCCCTCGCCCCTAAGCGCGTTCAGATAGACCGCGAGAGTCGCGACCAAGGTCTTACCTTCACCCGTCTTCATTTCCGAGATCATGCCGTTGTGCAGCACGATCCCGCCCAGAAGCTGGACGTCGAAGTGACGCTGGCCGAGCGTGCGTTTCGCGGCTTCACGGACCGTCGCGAAGGCGTCGACGAGAATGTCGTCGAGGCTTTCCCCCTCGTTCAAGCGCCCCTGCAGCCAGCCCGTCCGGGCCTTGAGATCGTCGTCGGAGAGGGCCTCGACTTCGGGTTCCTTGGCGTTGATCGCGTCGACCGTGCCTTGCAGTGTTTTGACGTACCTGTCATTGGCCGAGCCGAACAGGCGTTTGGCGAGATTTTGCAGCATTAAGAGGCTCCGGATGCGACAAGCGCGAATAAGGCGGGCCGCGCGGTCAGCGGCCCCTAAACGGTTGCCAAAGAGATAGAGTCCCGGCCCGCCCCTGTCAACGCACGCGGGTTTGACTTATTTGTGTTAGGAAACGTGCCGAAACCGGCCAAATTCTGATGAACGACGAAAGGAGGCGACATGGCGTCCGAAACCACCGGAAAACCCGCCCATATCGGTATCGTCGGCTGCTCGGCCGAAGGCGCCGCACTTTGTTATCGGACGATCTGCACCGAAGGCCCGCAAACGCTGGGTCCGCATGCGCATCCCGAAGTAACCATGCACACCCCGTCGCTTAGCGATTATGTCGACTGCCTCGAACGCGGCGATCTTGATGGCGTGGCCGGACTGATGCTGCGATCGGCGGAAAAACTCGCCGGCGCGGGCGCGGATTTCCTGATCTGCCCGGACAACACTATCCATCAGGCGTTCGACCGCGTCCTGCCGCGTTCGCCCCTGCCGTGGCTGCATATCGCCGAAGAAGTCGCCAAACATGCCGCCGCGAACGGTTATACGCGGCTCGGCCTCACCGGTACGCGCTGGCTGGTCGACAGCGACGTCTACCCGGATAAGCTCGCGGACGCGGGGATCGAGTGCGTGCGCCCGCCGGACGATATCCTGAACGGGATCGACCACCGAATCATGAACGAGCTCGTGAACGGCGTCTTCACCAACGACACCGCAGCCTACTTCCGCGACGCCATCGATGGCCTGAAGGATCGCGGATGCGACGCGGTGATCCTCGGCTGCACCGAAATCCCGCTGATCGTCGACACGGCGAACGCGCCGCTACCGACGTTGGATTCGACCCGCATCCTGGCGCGCGCCGCGCTCGAACGCGCGACAACGCAGGCCCGATAACGCGTCGCTGCCCTGATTCCAACGGAATGTGTTTCCCGGCCTTGAGCCGGGACCCATCTCCGCCCCGGTTCCAGGCCTGACCATGGGTCCCGGATATTGCCTGCGGCCCCCGTCCGGGAAACAGAAGTCTCGGCGACACGCCGTCTCGAAGCACGAGTCTCCATTCCCGAAACAAGCTCAGCATGACGAAGCGGATGTTTTTCGTCTAAAGCCCTGCCAGCGGATGGCTGGTCTCGACCAGCGCGCGCAGGCGCTCTTCCATCACGTGGGTGTAGATCTGCGTCGTCGAGATGTCGGCGTGGCCCAGCATCTGCTGCAGCGCCCTGAGATCGGCGCCGTTGGCCAAAAGATGACTGGCGAATGAGTGCCTGAGCACATGGGGCGAGACCCTTTTCCGGTCTAGCCCGGCCTCGGTCGCCAGTTCCTTGATCAACTGCCCGAAGCGCGCCCGGGTCAGGTGCCCCTCCTTGCCGCGCGATGCGAAAAGATAGCGCTCGGCCCTGCCCTTCTTGCCCTTCGGCATGAAGCGCTCGCGCACCAGCAAATAATCCTTCACCGCGTCCTGCGCCGGCTCGCCCAGCGGCACCATGCGCTCCTTCCCACCCTTCCCGTTGACGATCAAGACCGGGCTTTCGCGCAGAAACGCTGTCACCGGCAACGTCACCAGTTCGCTGACCCGGAGTCCCGTCGCATACAGGATTTCCATCAGCGCGGTCAGACGGATGCCGTCGGCGCCGGGCCTGCGGTGCGCGGCCTCCAGCAGCGCCTCGACCTCGGCCTCGCTCAGGTATTTCGGCAATCGTTGACCGAGCTTCGGTCCGTCGAGAGACGCCGTCGGATCGTCGTCCCTGAAACCCATCTCGACGACGAACCGGAAGAACCGCTTCAATGCCGAGAGCCGTCTTGCCGCCGTCGCCGACGAGAGCCCTTTTTCATCGATGGCTTTCAGATACTTCCGCACCTGATCGACGCTGGCGCGTTCCGGCGTCGTCTGGCGGCGGCCGACGAAGTGTGCAAACTCGGTCAGGTCGCCTCTGTATGCGGCAAGCGTGTTCTGCGACGCGTTCCGGGTCGAACGCATCATGTTCAGGAAGTTCTCGATCCACGGGTAACTCAGCTCGGCCAAGTCGTTTCCCCCGTATCAGAGCCCGGCTTTAAGAAGCGTTTCCACCGCGAGCTTGCGCGCGAGCCGCTCGAGGCCGAGCGTTTTAAGCGCGCCGACCACTTCGTAGGTCACGGACACCCCCTGGTCGGGCGAACTGTCCCCCGCCGCCTGGAGCGCATAGCTGATCGCCTTCGCCGCCCCCGGCGGGACATCGCGCACCGCCGCGCCGGTCTGGGAAATGCGCGTAACGCCGCTCAATCCCGCCGATCCGATGACCAGCGGCTTTTCCGCCGGCAGGTTGCGGGTGACGGTGCGCATGGCATCGCGGAACTTGAACCACACCACCGGCGACGGCATGACTTGGCTTTTGGCCGGACCGGCGGCGATCCCGTCCCACGCACCGGCGGGCAGGTCGTCGCCGACGGCTAGAAACATCCCGTTGACCAGCGCCATCAACTGCGAGACGTCGGGCCCATCGCCCAGCGTACCGCGCCAGTCCGCGAAGACCGTCTCGAGCGAGCCGGATTTATCCCCGGCCCCCAGAAGCCGCGCCAGCGGCTGAACCCGAGCCAATGCAAGCTTGCTCTCGTCACGGACGGACGCGCTTGCCCGCAACAGCGCCAGCCAGCGGTCGGTGCCGACGACATCGCCCAGGTTGAGGTATGCGCGCACGCCCGTCAGCGCGAACCACACCAGCTCCGGGCTTGGCGGCAAGCGGTCCATCAGGGGACGAAACGCCTCGACCGCGGCATGGTAGCGGCCGTCCTCGCGCGCCACGTCGAACGCGGCGGCGATGATCTCGGCGCGGGCCGACGGAATGTTCTGCTTCACCGCCGCCTGATACAGGAGCGCCCGGGCCGCCGCGCCGCCAATTTCCTGCGCGCGGGTCAGCGCGTTCGACAGATCGGCGTCCTGAAACGACACCTGCTGATAAAGCTGTCTAAGGGCACCGGCGCCGATCGCACCCATGGGCACGGCCCGCTCCGCCGCCTCGATCCGGCCGCCGACCGCCAGATTGGGGGCAATCGCCGCCGCGTGCAGCACCAAAGGATCGTCGCTTTCCGCGACAGAGGTCGGCAGGTCGACCTTGGCGGCGCGGGTCATGGCGACGTGGATCGGCGTCGGGTTGTCAATCTTTTCAAGTTGGATCGTTTGCTTGGTGACGATGGCGTCGGCCAAAAGCACCAGCGCCGGGTCGTCGCCCGCGATCTCGCGCAGCAGAGACACACCGAAGTTCACAGCCTCCGCCCTGCCGTCGAGGGCATCGCAGTGAATCAAAAGCCGTTGCCAGAAATCGTTCTCGGGCCGGGCGGCACTGTTGCGCGCCAGGCCGCAAGCGCGGGCATTGTCGAATTTGACGACCTGTATCCGGGCATCGACCACGTCGAGCCCGGACGGACGGCCCTGCCGTGGCGCCGCGGTCAGAAGTCTTTCCGCGTTGTCGACGTCGCCCATTTCGATCAGGGCGCGCGCCCGCGCGGCGAGCAGGCTCGGCGCGGCGTCGTCGACCGCTACCGGGGCCTTTGCCTGGCTCAACAGCATCTGCGCAGCCGCTTCGCGGAGCGCCGCCGAAGACAGGCGTTCAGGCAATGCATCAACCAGACCGACGGCTTCGCTACGGGTCACGCCCTGCCACATCTCAAGCCCGAGACCACCGTCGTTGGTGGTCAGCACGCCGACGGACTCGTCGTCGATCTTGGTCAGGCCGTCGATCTCGATCCCGGACTTCCCGGTCAGCCCCAGAAGCCGCGCACGTCTTTCGGCCTCCGTTTCGGCGCTCGGTTGCGGGCTGCGCTCTGCCGGCACCAACCTGCGCGGTCCGCTGCCCGACGTATTGGCGGCCGGAGGGGTGTCGGACGGCGGGGCTTCAAGGCGTTGCGGCGGCGCGCTCAGATCGGCCGGCGCACCCGGCACCGGCGACTGCGCGGCGGCGGGCGCCGCAGCCAGAACTGCCGTCAGAAAAACCGCAAGGCGATCAGCGCGGGAACTGATCATTCGGCAAAACCTTTTCCACATTGCTGACCGGCGCCGGGATTTCCCAGGTCGCCAGAAAGACTGCGCCGCCACCGGCCCCGAGCAACAACAGAACCAGAATGAAAACCGTCAACTTACCCATAAATTCACACTACCCGTTCCGCCCAACCGCCGGTGACGGGCACCGGCGAGAATTTTGAAATCATTGGAACAATCGATCCTGTAATTGATGCTCGCTCAGGACTGTGGCAAATTTTTGCCGATCGCGCGCCAGTGTATCGGCAGACCCCTAGCCTTTCAACGGGCTGCGCCCGCCGAAATCTTCTGGCCAAGCCGACACAAACTGGAAAAAGTGAATGATTTCATGGCCATAGCGCCGACACCCGAGACAGGCAGCGACAACGATCCGCCCGTGATCGACCGTCCTGTGGTGCTGGTCGGGCTGATGGGGGCGGGAAAATCCTGCGTCGGGCGCAAATTGGCCGAATCGTTCGGCCTGCCGTTCCTGGATTCCGACAGCGCCGTCGAGGAAGCCGCGGGCTGCGAAGTCAAAGACATCTTCGAGGTTTACGGCGAACCGGCGTTCCGGGAC
Source organism: Rhodospirillales bacterium (assembly GCA_023145215.1). Taxonomy (GTDB): domain Bacteria; phylum Pseudomonadota; class Alphaproteobacteria; order Rhodospirillales; family Casp-alpha2; genus UBA4479. Next base: position 9,047 of record JAGLED010000038.1, read on the forward strand.
TGCGAGCGGCGTGTGATCCAGCGGCTCCTGCGTGCCGGCCCCGCCATCATCGCCACCGGCGGCGGCGCGTTCATGGACCCGGACACCCGCGACGACGTCAAGGCGCACGCGATTTCCTTGTGGCTGAGGGCCGACCCGGAAGTCCTGCATCAGCGTACCAAGCGATCCAAGACCCGGCCCCTTTTGAACAAGGGCGATCCGTTGCAGACGCTGAAGGACCTTGCCGAACAGCGCTACCCCGTTTACGCCGAGGCCGACATCGTCATCGACACCGGCAACGAAGGATTGGAAAACACCTTGGAAAAAGCCATCGACGCGCTTCGTCAGCAAGCGGCCCGGGACACATCGTCATGAGCCTCGCCAACGACGGTATAGATACCCTTCATGTGCCGATGGGCGAGCGCAGTTACGACATCCATGTCGGCGACGGCGCGATCGCGCGCGCGGGCAACATCCTCGAACACAAGCTGCGCGCACCGCGCACCGTCATCGTCACCGACGAAAACGTGGCCAAAGACTGGCTCAAGCCGCTGCAAAAGTCTCTCGACGGCGCGAATATCCGTAACCGCGCCATCGTCATCCCGCCGGGCGAGCACACCAAGAGCATGCAGCACCTCGAAGGCCTGCTCGACGATCTGCTGGCCCACAACATCGACCGCAAGACGACGCTGATCGCGCTCGGCGGTGGTGTCGTCGGCGACCTGACCGGGTTCGCTGCGGCGGTGGTCATGCGCGGTATCGACTTCGTGCAGGTGCCGACCACGCTGTTGTCGCAGGTTGACAGTTCAGTCGGCGGTAAGACCGGCATCGATACCCGCTATGGCAAGAACCTGATCGGCGCATTCCATCAGCCGCGCGCGGTCATCACCGACACGCTGACGCTCGACACCCTGCCGATGCGCGAACGGCTCTGCGGTTATGCGGAGGTGGTGAAGTACGGCGTCATCAACGACCGCGAATTCTTCGACTGGCTGCAGGTGAACGGCAAGAAGGTTCTGGCGGGCGATACCGGCGCCCGGCGCGAAGCGATCATGCGCTCATGCGCCAATAAGGCCGAAATCGTCGCCGCCGACGAGCGCGAGGCGGGGCTCCGCGCGCTTCTCAACCTTGGGCACACCTTCGGTCACGCCCTCGA
>JAGLED010000039.1 GCA_023145215.1 Rhodospirillales bacterium
CGTAGCCCTGATTATACCCCTGGCCCATCATGCCTGGGCCGTAACCCTGGCCCATCATGCCCTGACCATAGCCCTGGCCCATCATGCCGTATCCGCCGCCACGGCGATTGTCGATTTCGTCCGCGGAGACCGTCACGGCGGCACTCACGACGCCGGCACACAGCACGGCGGCAAGAACGCGGGATAAGCGGTTTGAACAAGCAGTCATGGTTGTTCCTCCCATGAATTGAGTGAATTCACGACGACACTAACCCGGCGTCGAGGCCCTCGCATTGATGTGCATCAATCAACTTTGGGTGGGTGCGCGGCATTCGTCACCCTGAACCCGATTGGGGGGCCAGTCTCTTGGGCATTGATGAACCACAGAGGCGCCGAGGACACAGAGGTGCTGCGGCCTGCTCATTCTCTGTGCCTCTGTGGTTTAATCGTTATACTGGGTTCCCGCTTTCGCGGGAATCACGGTTGGGAATTAAGAGCCCAGCGGCTCCGGCGGCATGGAGGGAAACATCGGATTGGCCGGTTGCGGCAAGGCGTTCTCTTCGCTGTCGTCCTCGCCGGCGACGTCGGTTTCGGTATCTTCGGCTGTTTCCGCTGCGGCTTCGTCGGACGGCTCGGCGGTGATTTCATCTTCTTCGCCGAGCGGCTCGAGGTCGTTCCGCGTCCACCAGTACCAGAACCCCTGCGAGCGCAGCCATTTTTCCAGGCGGTCGAGGTTCGACCACTCACGTCCGGCACCGCGCGCCGAATAAATGCGCGCCAGCTGCCCGTCGACGTACACCAGCACACCCCACGTGTGCGGGTTTTTGGTCTGATCGCCGAAACCGCCGCCCGCCTGCTCGCGCCAGACCCGATAAACCACCGCGTATTCGCCCAACCGGCCGACGGCACGCAGGTACGGCAGGTCGGCCTGGGTGATGGTCATGGTGACCCCCAGCGCCAGGTCCTGCTGGGCTGCGTCCTGTGGGACCGGGTTTCCGACATCTTGCGGCATGGTGATGGGAACACCTTGTATCATGTTGTTGACAAGTAGGCTCAAATAACGTACATCATGATACATGCTGTTGGCCGATTCCGCTAGTCCTTAATTCAACGGGGCCGCAGCAACGACTTTCCGGGGGCATGCCACCCCACACTGACCGGGGGCATGGCCCCCACCCGAAACTGGAATTCAGGAGTTTTGTTATGGCTAAAAAAGTTGCACCGGTGCCCAAAGGCTATCGCACCGTGACCCCGTCCCTGGTCGTTCGTGGCGCCGACGCCGCGCTCGGTTTTTACGCTGACGTATTCGGTGCGGAAGTGCTGTCGCGCACCTACGCCGAAGACGAAGTCACCGTGCTGCACGCCGAAATGAAGATCGGCAACTCGATCATCGTCGTTTCCGACGAACTGCCGGCGTTCGGCATCTGGTCGCCGCTCGCGTTCGGCGGTTCTGCCGTTGCCCAGCATCTCTATGTCGCCAACGTCGACGAGATCTGGGAACACGCCGTCGAAAACGGCTGCACCGTGCTGGTGCCGCTGGCCGACACGCACTATGGTGAACGCTTCGCCAAGATCGTCGACCCGTTCGGTCACGTCTGGTCGATGTCGAAACGTATTCCGGCCCCGAAAGCCGAAGACATCAAGGCCCAGAACCTGGCCGAAGGTTTCTCGATCTACGAGCCGCAGGCTCAACGCGAAGAACAGCCGTACCCGACCGCCGACGCCGCCCACACCGAGGGCGAAATCGCAGCGGCCTAACGCTGAAATCGGAAGGGGGCGGCCGATCGGCCGCCCTTTTCAACTCTGAGGTTTGTCCAATTTATGCAGGGACTCGAAAGAAATGACTGATAACAAATCGCTCAACGAACGTCGTCAAGCGGCCACGCCCCGGGGCGTCGGTGTCGCCACCGGCATTTACGCCGACCGCGCCGAGAACGCGGAACTGTGGGACGTCGAAGGCAAGCGCTACGTGGATTTCGCGGGCGGCATTGCCGTTCTCAACACCGGTCACCGTAACCCGACCGTGATGGCCGCCGTCCAGCAGCAGCTCGAGCGATTCACGCACACGGCGTATCAGGTCGTCCCCTACGAGCCCTATGTCGAGCTTGCCGAAAAACTGAACGAACTGGCGCCGGGCGACACGCCCAAGAAGACCCTTTTCGTCACCACCGGCGCCGAAGCCGTCGAAAACGCGGTCAAGATCGCGCGCGCTCATACGGGCCGCCCGGGCGTCGTCGCGTTCTCCGGTGGGTTCCACGGCCGCACCATGATGACCATGGGTCTGACCGGTAAAGTCGATCCTTACAAGCGCGGTTTCGGCCCGATGCCGGCCGGCATTCATCACCTGCCGTTCCCGATGCCGATGCACGGTGTCTCGGTTCAGGATTCCATCGATGCGCTGCACCGCTTGTTCAAGGCCGACCTTGAGCCCGAACAGGTCGCGGCCATCATTATCGAGCCGGTCCAGGGCGAAGGCGGTTTCTACATCGCCCCGATCGAACTGATCAAAGAACTGCGCCGCGTCTGCGACGAACACGGCATCTGCCTGATCGCCGACGAAGTGCAGACCGGGTTCGCCCGTACGGGCCGTCTGTTCGCGTCCGAACACTGGGGCGTGGAGCCGGACATGATCACCACCGCCAAGTCGCTCGCCGGCGGTTTCCCGCTGGCCGGCGTCGTCGGCAAGGCCGAGATCATGGACGCCCCGGCGCCAGGCGGCCTCGGCGGCACCTATGGCGGCAGCCCGATCGGCTGCGCCGCCGCGCTGGGCGTCATCAAGGTGATCGAGGAAGAACAGCTGCTGGGCCGCGCCAACATCATCGGCCAGCGCATTATCGAACGCGTGAACCGCATCAAGGACCGCACCGACGTACACCCGATCGGTGACGTCCGCGGCCTGGGCGCCATGGTCGCGTTCGAGATGGTAACTGAACAAGGCACCGATACGCCCGATGCCGACGCCACCAAGGCGCTCTGCGCCAAGGCGCTGGAAAAAGGCCTGATCCTGCTGTCGTGCGGCGTGTACGCCAACACGATCCGGATCCTGGTGCCGTTGACCGCATCGGACGCCGTCATCGATGAGGGTCTCGACATCATCGAGAACTGCCTCGCCGAGATGGGCACCAGCGCGGTCGCCGCCGAATAAGGCTTCGCCCGGCGGTCGCGGAACACGCCGCCGCCGGGCAGACCTTGACCAGAACACGCTCGCAAGCGACGATTGTAACGTATTGCGAATTAACCAAAGAGGTCCGACCTAAATGACCCCCTTCGCGATTGCCGGTGTGCAGATGCACGTTTCGGCCAGCCACGAGAACGTGACCGCGATGGCGCATCGCATCGATCACGTCATGGCGCGCTTTCCCTGGGTTCAGATGATCGTTTTCAGCGAGCTGGCCCCCTATGGCCCGCTGACCGGCAATCATCCGGAAAGCACCGAAGGGGCGTTGGACGTATTCCGCGACGCCGCGCGCCGTCATAATGTCTGGCTGCTGCCGGGTTCGATGTTCGAACGCACGGAAGTCGGCCTTCAGAACGTCGCCTACGTCATAAATCCGCAGGGCGAAACCGTCGGCCGCTACGCCAAGATGTTCCCGTTCCAGCCGTACGAGGCGGGCGTCGAGGGCGGCACCGAATTTTGCGTCTTCGACGTGCCGGAAATCGGCCGCTTCGGGGTTTCGATCTGCTACGACATCTGGTTCCCGGAAACCACGCGCACGCTGGTCTCCATGGGCGCAGAGGTGCTTCTGCACCCGGTTCTGACGGGGACCATCGACCGCGACATCGAACTGTCCATCGCGCGCTCGACCGCGGCGATGTTCCAGACCTATGTCTTCGATATCAACGGCCTCGGCCCGGGCGGGACCGGGCGCTCTTGCGTCGTCGATCCGTCGGGCACGATCCTTTATCAGGCCGCCGGTCAGGAAGAAGTGATCCCGGTTGAGGTCGATATGGAACTCGTGCGCCGCCAGCGCGCCGTGGGCCTCAGGGGTTTGGGGCAGACTTTGAAGAGTTTCCGCGACCGAAACGCCTATTTCGGGGTTTATGACCCAACCGTCGCCGATACCAGCTATCTTTACAGCCTGGGCGCGCTGGAAATGCCGCATCAGGGCTCGCAGGAGGGACTGAACGTCCCCCGCCCCGCCGACGTGAACGGCCACCGGGGCTATAACAATATTACGGTGCTCGACACCCATAAAAGCGCGAAAGACGCATAAAACAATGAAGAACAGGGAGTTCAAAAATGCCGGACGAGGGAGCGAAAGCTAAGGGCGTATCGCTAGGCCGCTATTACAACGCCACCCAGTTCCGCGTCGATACGTGGAACAAGCTCAAGAACATCGTGCTGCGCCTCGCCGAAGGCCGGGAGCGGCCGGACGACTATGCCCAGGCCAGAGCGTATCTGGACGAGCTCGCGGCATTCGAAACCTATTGGGCGTTTCCGGGCCACCACGACTTCAGGCAGCTCTACCACCTGCTGGACACCAAGGATATCCGCACGCTGTGCCGCGCGGTGACGCGGATCGTCGGCGCGATGATGAGCGGCACGTACCGCCGCAAGCACGTCAATCTGGGTCTGCACGGCGAGGACGAATACCTCGAGGAAGAAGAACTGGAGACGCTGGAAGAGCGCAATCGCCGCCGCCCCTATTTCGAAGTGCTGTTCGTCGACGATATATCCTTCCCGCAGCAGAACCAGCAGCGCGAGGGTCTGACCGGCATGCGGCGCGAGGAAGACTCTTTCACCTACGAGCCCGTCTTCGTGCCGAGTTTCGAGGACGCGATCATTGCCGTTCTGTTCAACCACAACATTCAGGCTGTGGTCATCCGCTTCGGCTTCCGCTTCAAATCGATCAACGACCTGCCGGTGCTGACGCGCTATCTCAAGATGGCGCACATCGATAGCGCCGAGGACCTTGAACCGCAGGACTACGGTCTCGTGCTCGCCGAAGTGATCGGCCGCATTCGCCCGGAACTCGATCTCTATCTCGTCACCGACCAGAGCGTCGAGGACGTCGCCGGACGGGTTGGCGATTCATGCCGCCGGATTTTCTATAATCAGGAAGATTTCCTGGAACTGCACATGAACATTCTGCGGGGCGTCGACAACCGGTATCAGACGCCATTCTTCACCGCGCTCAGAAACTACGCCAAGCAGCCGACCGGGGTGTTCCACGCGCTGCCGATCTCGCGCGGCAAGTCGATCACCAAATCCAACTGGATCCGCGACATGGGCGAGTTCTACGGGATGAATATCTTCCTCGCGGAAACGTCGGCGACATCAGGTGGGCTGGACTCGCTTCTGGAGCCGCACGGCCCGCTCAAGAAAGCGCAGGAACTGACCTCGCGCGCCTTTGGCTCGCGCAAGACGTTCTTCGCCACCAACGGCACGTCGACGTGCAACAAGATCGTCGTGCAGGCCGTCGTCAGACCCGGCGACATCGTGCTGGTCGACCGCGACTGCCACAAGTCACACCATTACGGCATGGTGCTGTGCGGCGCACACGTTGTGTATCTGGACAGCTATCCGCTCAGTGAATATTCGATGTACGGGGCCGTGCCGCTCCGGGAAATCAAGAAAGAGCTTCTCGAACTCAAGGCGGCGGGCAAGCTGGACAAGGTGCGGATGCTGTTGCTGACCAACTGCACCTTCGACGGGCTGGTCTATAACGTCGAGCGCGTGATGGAAGAATGCCTGGCCATCAAACCGGACCTGGTCTTCCTTTGGGACGAAGCCTGGTTCGGCTTCGCCCGGTTCGGCCCGACCTACCGTCAGCGGACGGCGATGTACCAGGCCGGCAACCTGCGAGAAAAGTTCAAGGATCCTGACTATCGGGACGCCTACGAGGCGCACAAGGCCGAACGCGAGGAAGCCGGCGACGACATCGAGAAGCTGCTGGACATGCGCCTGATGGCCGACCCCGACACCGCGCGGGTCCGCGTATACGCGACGCAGTCGACGCACAAGACGCTGACCGCGCTCAGGCAGGGCTCGATGATCCACGTCCACGATCAGGATTTCTCATCCAAGGTCGAAGAACCCTTCCACGAAGCGTTCATGACGCACACGTCCACCTCGCCCAATTATCAGATCCTGGCGTCGCTGGACGTCGGGCGCCGGCAGGTCGAACTCGAAGGCTTCGAACTGGTGCAGAAACAGGTCGAGATGGCCATGGTGTTGCGCCAGAAGATACGCACCCACCCGCTGCTCTCGAAATTCTTCAAGGTGCTGACCGTCGGCGACATGATCCCGCCCGAATACAGACAGTCCGGGATCGAAAGCTATTACGATCCCGACCGGGGTTGGAACGACATCTGGGAAGCCTGGGCGGGCGACGAATTCGCCCTCGATGCGACGCGCATCACGCTTTTGGTGGGCGGCACCGGCATGGACGGCGACACCTTCAAGAATGCCGAACTGATGGATAAGTACGGCATCCAGATCAACAAGACGTCCCGCAACACGGTCCTGTTCATGACCAACATCGGCACCACGCGAAGCTCGATCGCGTACCTGATCGAAGTGCTGGTCAAGATCGCCAACGAGATGGACGAAACGCTTGAAGACATGAACGCGCCGGAACGCAGGGCGCACGATAAGAAGGTCAACGGCCTGCTGAACGAGCTGCCGCCGCTGCCCGATTTCTCGCGCTTCCACGATGCGTTCCGTCCCGACCCCAAGGGCGATACCCGCGAGGGCGTAATGCGCGATGCGTATTTCCTGTCTTATGACGAGGACACCTGCGAGTACCTCACCCTCGAAGACGGGATCGACGAGGCGATGAATGCCGGACGCGAGGTCGTGTCCGCGACGTTCATCATCCCCTATCCGCCGGGCTTCCCGATCCTGGTGCCCGGGCAGGTGATCTCGCGGGAGATCATCGGGTTCTTCAAGGCGCTCGATGTGAAGGAAATTCACGGCTACCGCCCGGACCTGGGCTTGCGCGTATTTACCGAGGACGCCCTGAAAGCGCGCCTCAAATAGTGAAATTGGCGGCGGCTCGACCCGCCGCCGTTTAAACGAAAACAGGGAGACGATTGTCATGGCGACGAAGAAGAAAGCCGCAACCAAAAAGAAAGCGCCCGCAAAGAAGGCCGCTGCCAAGAAAGCGCCCGCGAAAAAGGCCGCACCGAAGAAGAGCGCTGCGAAGAAGGCAGCCGCCCGCAAACCGCGCCCCAAGAAGCTGAAGAACATCTCCGAAATCCGGCGGTTCTTCCACCGCAACGAAGATCCGATCTTCTTCATCAGCGCGACCAACTTCAACCTGTTGGGGATCGACGAGTGGTGCCGTAATTTCAAATACCTGTGTTACATCGACTGCTACGACGGGCGTCATCCGAACGTGTTCGTTCCTTCCGAGGCGCCGCATCCGGAATTCGAATCGATCGAGGACATCAACGCCTATCTGCTCGAACACAAGGAAGTCATCGACTACGTGAAGTCCAAGGGCGGCAAGCCCAAGGCCGTGTTCCTGATGTTCGACGAGCGGGTCGAGAAAACGTGCAAGGAACTGGGCATCGAAGTCTGGTTCCCGAAGGCTGCGCTGCGCGAAGCCATCGACGACAAGATCGAAACCGTGCGGATCGGCAACAAGGCGGGCGTGCCCTCCGTGCCGAACACGCTCGGCGTGATCAACAGCTATGACGACCTGAAGAAGCTCGCCAAGCCGCTCGGCAACGATCTGGTGCTGCAGTCGGCCTTCGGCGACAGCGGACACACCACGTTCTTCATCAAGAGCGAAAAAGACTATCGCCGCCACGAGCACGACATCGTCGGTCAGGGCGAGATCAAGGTGATGAAGCGCATCAATTGCCGGGGTTCCGCGATTGAGGCCTGCGCCACGTCCAAGGGCACCATCGTCGGACCGCTGATGACCGAGCTTGTCGGCTTCAAGGAGCTGACGCCCTATCGCGGCGGCTGGTGCGGCAACGAAATCTTCCCGGAAGCCTTCGATCCGAAGATCCGCAAAAAAGCCCGCGAATACACCTTCCAGTTCGGCAATCAGCTGGTGAAGGAAGGCTATCGTGGCTATTTCGAGCTCGACTTCCTGATCGACCAGGACGACGGCAACATTTACCTGGGTGAGTGCAACCCGCGCGTCACCGGTGCGAGCTCAATGACCAACCACGCGGCCTTCGCGCACGCGGATGCGCCGCTGTTCCTGTTCCACCTGCTTGAGTTCTCAGGCGTGCCGTTCGACATCGACGTCAACGAGCTCAACAACCGCTGGGCCGACGCTGACAACATCGACAGCTGGTGCCAGATGGTCATCAAGCACACCGAAGACAATGTCGACATCATCACGGAAGCCCCCGAGTCGGGTATCTGGAGCTTGAACAAGGACGGCAGCGTGTCCTACAACCGCTTCGACTATCACCGCCGCGCGGTGGAGAGCGAGGCGGAGGCGTTCTTCCTGCGCATCTCCGACAAGGGCGATTACCGCTACGAAGGGGCCGACCTGGGCATCCTGATCACCCGCGGACGGGCCATGGACAACAAGTTCCGGCTGACCAAGCGGTCCAAGCAGTGGATCGAGGGCATCAAGGCCCAGTACAAGGCGAAGCCGCTGCCGAAAGCGCAGCCGGTCGAGCTTGCGGACCCGGCGTTCAAGATTCTTTGATCTTGGAGGGGGCTGTCGCTAGACATAAACTCTCGTCGTCATCCCCGCGAAAGCGGGGACCCATGGCACCCGCACGTCATTGCTGGGTTCCCGCGTGCGCGGGAATGACGATACATTCTATGAATTGAGAGTATCCGAATGGATCTGGTCTTTGAGACCCTAAGCGAGAAGACCCCGGGCGAGAAGTGGCAGTCCCGTTTCGACATGCTCTGGCCCGCGTATCAGCGCTGGTTTCTGTCCGACGGCATCGAGGCCCGCCAGACCTATCTGGCAGGCTATCGGGCCTTCAAGCAATACATGCCCGAAATGGTGCCGACGTACGAAAAGCTCTGCGAGCTTGCCGGCGGCGACGACCTGTCGGCCAGGTTCCTGAGCTTCTATTGTCCGCCCGCGTACCTGTCTGGCTGTTCGCAGGCCGTCTGGCCCGGCAGCGAGCCGATGCTGGTCCGTAACTACGATTACGCCCCCGCCCTTTGCGACGGGTTGATTCTGCATTCGCGCTGGCACGACCGGTGGGTGCTGGGCATGGCCGACGGCCTGTTCGGCCTCGTCGACGGCATGAACGACCGGGGACTTGCCGTGTCGCTCACGTTCGGCGGCCGGACCATCGTCGGCGACGGGTTCGGGGTGCCGATCATTCTCCGCTACATCATGGAATTCTGCGACACGGTCAATGACGCGACCGAGGCGCTGACCCGCATCCCGTGCCACATGACCTACAACGTCACCGTGGTCGACAAGACGGGCCGCCACGCCACCGTCTATCTGTCCCCGGACCGCGAAGCCATCGTCACCGACCAGCGTGTCGCGACGAACCACCAGGAGCGCGTCGAATGGCACCGCCACGCACGCGCCACCGCAACCGTCGAGCGCGAGCGTTTCCTGTTGCAGCGCCTGACCCTTCACGACGAACCCGCCGACCGTTTCATCGGCGCGTTCCAGAAGCCGCCCTTGTATTCGACCGCATTCGGACGCGGCTTCGGCACCGTCTACACGGCCGTTTACTGGCCCAAGAAGGGCCTTGCCGAGTACCGCTGGCCGGGGGTGCACTGGACGCAACGGTTGAAGGCCCCGGTCGAGGGACAACGACATATCCGCTTCCCGATGTCGGACCAGGCGCTCGCCTGACCATAAGTCATAAAACTTTGATGATTTCGCGCGCGCATCCATTTGTTATGGTGTGCGCTTGTTACGCATGAACGGGTTCGATCATTGAAAAAAGTCTACAAGAAGATCTTCGACGATTTCACGGCCAACGTGGTCCCGGTCGATTGCGGCGAGAAGTGCCGCCATCTGAACGAAGGCACGCCTGTGTGTTGCGATATCGAAAACGCCGTCCCGATCATGGACAAGAGTGAATACAAATTGCTCCGTTCCCGCTCCAAGCTCTGGCGCAAGTACCGCCCACCCAACGAACACGGCGAGGAACTGGTGGCGTCGCTGCATGACGATTGCGTCGCCTGCGAATGCAAGGGCGCGAAATTCTGCGAGCGTGACAACCGCTCGCTTTCATGCCGCGCGTTTCCGTTCTTTCCCTACATCACCAGGGACGGCGACTTTATCGGGATGGCGACGTACTGGACGTTCGAGGACCGCTGCTGGGTGATCAGCAACATGAAGAAGGTGACGCCCGAATTCGTCACCGAATTCCATGACGTCTATGAGCGCCTGTTCAGGAACAAGCCCGACGAATTCGACGTCTTCAAGGATTACTCGGCGACCATGCGGCGCGTGTTCTCGCGCTGGAAACGGCCGATCTATATCGTCGACCGCGACCGCGACTTCCACGCCATCCTGCCCAAGGGCGCGGGGATGGAGCCGGTCAGAAAGCGCGACCTGCCGAAGTTCGGGCCTTACGCGGAATAAGCTAACCCCCTCACCTGTCCTCTCCCCCACTTTCGCGGGGAAGAGGGACCCTGTCGCGACGTTGTCCGTCATCATCCCTCTCCCCCTTTAAGGGGGAGAGGTTAGGTGAGGGGGTAATGATCAGGAGACGTCCGCGTGGACGGTATCCAGCGCCTTCTTCACCGCCGCGACGATCTCGTCGACCTCGCCTTCGGTGATGCAGAGCGGCGGCGCGAAACCGAGGATGTCGCCGTGCGGCATGGCGCGCGCGATGACGCCGTTTTCCAATACCGCGCCTGCCATCTTGGCACCGACCTTGAGGCCCGGATCGAAGAACATTTTGGTTTTCTTGTCCGCGACGAACTCGATGGCGGCCAAAAGGCCCTCGCCCCGGACCTCGCCGACCATCGGGTGATCGGCGAAGGCGTCACGAAGCGTCTTCTGGAAATAGGCGCCGGTCTTGTTGACGTTCCCGATCAGGTCATCGTCTTCGATCACCTTCAAGTTCGCCATGCCCGCGGCCGCCCCGATGGGGTGCGCCGAATAGGTCCAGCCGTGGCCGAGCGGCCCCAGGTCTTCCGAGCCCTGGTCAAGAATACCGCAGACCTTCTCGCTCAGGATCGAACCCGACAGCGGCGCATAGGCGCTGGTGAGGCCCTTGGCGACCGTGATGATATCGGGCTTCATGTCATAATGCTCGGATCCGAACCACGATCCCAACCTGCCGAAACCGGTTACGACCTCGTCGGCGATCAGCATGACGTCGTACTTATCGAGCACTTTCTGGATTGCCTGCCAGTAACCCGCGGGCGGCGGTATCAGGCCCCCCGTCCCCATGAACGGCTCGCCGATGAACGCGGCGACGGTATCCGGGCCTTCGTCCTGAATCAGTTGTTCCAGGTGCAAGGCGCAATGATCGGAGAACTCTTCTTCGCTCATGCCGTCCGGCGCGTACTTCCAGTAATGCGGACAGTTCGTATGCAGCACCCGGTCCAGCGGCAGGTCGAACGCCATGTGGAACAGCGGCAGACCCGTGAGGCTGCCGGTCATCAGGCCCGATCCGTGATAGCCGCGGTCGCGGGAAATGATCTTCTTCTTCTCCGGCCGCCCCAGGATGTTGTTCATGTACCAGATCAACTTGATGTTGGTCTCGTTGGCATCCGACCCGGACAAGCCGAAATACACCCGGCTCATGTTATCCGGTGCGAGTTCGACCATCTTGGCCGCAAGCCGGATCGAGCTCTCGGTGCCGTGCCCGACATAAGCGTGATAAAAGGCGAGCTTGTGGGCCTGTTCGGCGATCGCGTCGGCAACTTCGGTCCGGCCATAGCCGATGTTCACGCAGTAAAGCCCGGCGAACGCATCGAGGCTTTTCTTACCGTCGCGGTCGGTGATGTAGACACCCTTGCCCGATTCGATGACGCGAACCGGCGTCTTGCCGGTGGCATGGCCCTTCACATCCGATGACGCGTGCAGAAAATGCGCCCGGTCGAGCGCTTCCAATTCGTCCATGTTGCGAAGTTCATTCATGGCAGGGTCCTCCAAAAAAGCGTAACGCCGCTTGATAGGGGGAATTGCCCTGCACTTACAACCCCCTACCCCGGTTATTTATCCGCCATCCCATCTATGGTTTATTGATCGCAGCAATACCCCACCTATGGCACACCAACGGAGAAGAAAATTATGGGAGAGACACGCCGCACCGCCCTGATCACGGGCTCGGGACGTAACATCGGGCGCGCATCGGCTTTGGCTTTGGCGAAGAACGGCATAAACGTCGTCGTCAACGGCTCATCGAACCGCGAGAACTGCGACAAAGTCGCCAAGGAAGCCGAAGCGCTTGGCGTCGACGCGCTCGTCGTCATGGGGGACGTCGGCAACCCGGATGATCTTGGCAATATCGCCGCCGCCGCGTTCGAAAAATTCGGCCGCGTCGATATCCTGGTCAATAACGCTGCCGTCCGGCCGAACAGCCCGTTTCTCGAAACGGATGAGGACGAGTGGGAGCGCATCCTGAATATCGACTTTCACGCCGCCCGGCGTCTTTCAAAGCTTTGCCTGCCCGGCATGATCGAGGCCGGCTGGGGCCGGATCATCAACTTCGCCGGCATGAACGCAATTCACGGCTATAACGGGCGCGCGCCGGTCAGCGTGTCGAAACACGCGGCGTGGGGACTGACCAAATCGCTGGCGAAAGAATTCGGCAAGCAGGGCATCACCACCAACATCATCTCACCGGGCCCGATCGCGCCCGAGGAGTCCGAACCCGAGATGCGAGAGCACATCGAGAGCATGGTCGGCCGCGTCCCCGTCGGGCGGCTCGGCAAAAACGAGGAAATCGGCGCCATGGTCGCGCTTCTTGCGTCCGACGACGGCGCCTTCGTCAACGGCCAGTTGATCCAGGTCAACGGCGGGGCGGAGACGTAACAAGCTTTTTGTCATTCCCGCGAAAGCGGGAACCCAGCATGCTAAAATTTCCATCGTCGTCCCAATCTTGATTTGGGCCCCATGCTAGGCGTGCCGCCCGCTCCGCGCATGAGACGCTCGCCCTGCTCGCTCCTCAGCATGAGGGTTTTATCGATACCCTCGTCCTGAAGAGGCATGCAGTGCCGTCTCAAAGGATGTCATGGGCCCTGAATCGAGTTCAGTGCGACGGTGTCATTTGCAACGGTCGTCAGGCCGCCGGGCGATCGCCTGCCGCGGTGGTGCGGTGCATGAGCCGGTGATCGTCGGGTGCGTAGTCATACTCGGCGAAGTGCATCGTACAGCGATTGTCCCACATCAGCGCATCGCCCGAGCGCCACTTGTGTCTGTAGATATTGTCGTCGCGGGTCGCCACGGCCTCGATGGCATCCATGACGGCGGCGTTCTCATCTTCCGATAATCCGAGGATCCGGGTCGTGAAGAACTTGTTCACGAACAGCGCCCGCCTGCCGGTTTCCGGATGACGCCGCACCACCGGGTGCATTTCCGGCGGCGGCACGGTCATCTCGCGGTTGCCGTCGGTCTCGGCGGCCAGGTTGCGCCGGCGGATCGCCTCGCCCGAATGTTCGGCCCGGGCCTTGTCGAGCTTTTCCCTCAACGCCGGATCGAGGTCATCCCACGCCCGATACATGTTGCAGATCAGCGTATCGCCCCGCCCTTCCGGCACCGTGATGGCGTGAAGGAACGTTGCCGACGGCGGCCGCTCGACGCAGGTGATATCCGAATGCCAGAAGTCGTTGCGCGCGCCGCGGCGCTGGGCGTTGTTTTCCAGGACCAGAAGGTTCTCGTATTCCGGATGCCCGGCCCGCGCGCGGAGCGGATGAGGCTCGACCGCGCCGAAACGTTCCGTGTAGGCGATCTGGTCGGGCGGGCTGATGTTCTGATCACGGAAAACCAGCACGAGGTGATCCAGGTACGCCTGCTTGATGACAGCGAAGTCGTCGTCCGTGAGATCCGGGCCGATCTTGGCACCCAGAACCTCGGCGCCGATGTGCGGCGTCAGCTTTTTGATTTCTATGGTCATTGACGTTCCTCCCGCCGACAAGTGTAAGCCTCGCCGTTAAACCCGTTCAAGTATCGTAATACGTGTACCGGGCCGCGCGCAAAACCTGTACAACCAATGATTAGGTTTAACGCCTTTCCCATTCATTGGTAGCTGTGGTTGCAGGAGCCGCGCAATTCTGTTCACACTCGTCATCTCACGCAGACATTGACTTAGCGGGGGACTCTATGAACGTCGCTAGTCCTTTGAAACTACCCGGCGCTTTCGAAACGGGCATTTCCTCCATCGACGAGGAACATAAGGGGCTCATCTCCAGCCTGAACAGCTATCTCGCGTCATGCGGGTACAGCACCATCGAAAACTTCGATGAATTGTTCACGGCATTTATCAGCGAACTGGAAAATCACTTCGCGAACGAAGAGCTGATAATGAAGGACGCAGGGTATCCCGGTCTGGAAAAGCACGCACACCATCACCTTCAATGCCTTGACGAACTTCGGAAGGTTCTGGACTGGTGCCATAAGCGCGGCTACGCCGGTACCAGTGACGTGATCATCTTTTTCCAGAAAATCATCGACGACGTGTCGAAAGCCGATCTCCGGTTTGTCGATTTCCTGATGGCCGAAGACCGCCTCATCGAGTTCAAGTCGCGCTGATGCGCTTCAACACTCCGTGACGTTGACGGCCAGCCCGCCCTGCGAGGTTTCCTTGTATTTCGAGAGCATGTCGACACCGGTCTGGCGCATCGTCTCGATGGCGCTGTCGAGCGGCACGAAATGCGTGCCGTCGCCCCTGAGCGCCAACGACGCCGCGTTGACCGCCTTTACCGCGCCCATCGCGTTCCGTTCGATGCACGGCACCTGCACCAGCCCGCCGACCGGATCGCAGGTCATCCCCAGATGGTGCTCGATAGCGATCTCGGCGGCGTTCTCGATCTGCGCATTGGTGCCGCCAAGAACCGCGCAAAGTCCTGCCGCCGCCATCGCCGCCGCCGAGCCGACTTCGCCCTGACAGCCCACTTCGGCCCCCGAGATCGAGGCCTTGGTCTTGATGATCCCGCCGATCGCTGCGGCCGTCAGAAGAAAGTCGTCGACCGTGTCCTCCGACGCGTCCGGGCAGAATTCGAGGTAATACCGGATGGTCGCCGGGATCACCCCCGCCGCCCCGTTGGTCGGCGCCGTGACGATACGCCCGCCGGCCGCGTTTTCTTCGTTAACGGCGATAGCATAGAGGCTGATCCAGTCCATCACCGCGTGCGCGTATTTCACGTTCCGTGTGGTGTCCGCTTCCAACGCGTCGGAAATCTGTCTGGCGCGGCGTTTGACCTTTAGGCCGCCCGGCAGTTGACCGTCGGTGGCGATGCCCCGGTCCATGCAGTCCTTCATCACCGACCATATGGTGTCGAGCCGCGTACGCACGTCGGCTTCCGAATGCTGGGAAATCTCGTTCTCGAACTTCATCTCGGCAATGGTCTTGTTCGCGGCCTTACCCATCTCCAGCATCTCGGCCGCGTCCCGAAACGGATACGGGACGTCCGGATACTCTCCCCCCGACGACGCGAAGTCCGCGAATTCCGGTTTGGTGACGACGAAACCGCCGCCGACCGAGAAATAGGTTTCGCTGCCCACCGGGTTGCCGCTGGCGTCATACGCCGTCACCAGCATCCCGTTGGTGTGCTCGTCGAGCGGCGCGTCGAAATCGAAGATGATGTCGCGGCCGAAATCGAAATCGAGCCCCTTGAGTGGGCCGCGCGACAACGCCGTCGTCTCGATCACCCCGTCGACAAGCTCCTTCACGTCGGCGGGATCGATCCTGTCCGGTCTCTCGCCCAGAAGCCCCAGCACGACGGCGCGGTCGGTGCCGTGCCCTTTCCCGGTATAGGCCAGCGACCCATAGAGCGTGACGACCACGCGCACGACGTCGCCGGCTATCCCGGAAGCCGTCAGGTGATCCAGGAAACGGTTCATGGCCACCATTGGCCCGACGGTGTGCGAACTCGACGGACCGATACCGACTTTGAACAGATCGAATACGCTCAGGAACATTTGAAACCTCACCCGAATTTCGCTGGACGCTACGCGCGCCCCGATACCCAGGCAAGCGGCGTCTCGACGCGAAATATCGTTTAACCGACGTCAGTCTAGCAAATTCCGAGACAAATTAGACCCTTACGTGATTGGACACTCCGCCGGGCGGTCTGTTACCTTGGGAACACGGCGGCATCGTCCGCCGCGTATCTACGGAGGAAGCCAGATGATACCGATGTCCGTCGTCAAGAAGACGGCGCGAGAGCTTATGGACAAGGCGGCGATCGAAATCCCGGACGACTATCTGACGGGACTGAAAAAGGCCGCAGATAACGAAGACGGTGACCTGTCGTCATTTGTCCTGCACGCCATGCTCGAAAATTACGAAGCCGCCAAGGAAGACCGCCGCGCGATGTGCGCCGATACGGGCGTGCCGCGCTGGTACGTGAAGATGGGCAACGAGGCGACCCTCGAAGGCGGCCCCGTCGCGCTTGAGGAAGCGCTGCGCGGTGCCACCGCCGAAGCCACCGACGGCGTGCCGCTGCGCCCCAACCGGGTGCATCCGCTGTGGCGGACGGATCACAACAACAACGTCGGCCTCAACGCGCCCGAAATCGAATACTCGTTCGAGCCCGGCGGCGACTGGATCGATCTGACGACAGTACACAAGGGTGGCCTGTTCGGCACCGATTACCGGATGCTGTTCCCGGGCGACGGGATCGAGGGGATCAAGCGTTTCTATCTGGATTGCCTGATGGCCTTCGGCAAGCGCGGCCTTGCGTGTCAGCCCGCCATCATCGGCGTCGGTCTGGGCGGGTCCAAGGATATCTGCTCGGTGCTCGGCAAGCAGGCGGCGTGCCTGCGGACGGTCGGCGACCGCAACCCCGATCCGCGCACGGCGGAACTGGAACTTGAACTGATGGAACTCGGCAATTCCATCGGGATGGGGGCCATGGGTTTCGTCGGCAAATCGATGGTCATCGACTGTCATATCGAATGCGGCTACACGCACACCGGCGGCATGCCGATGAGCGTGCATGCCTTTTGCCTGTCATCGCGACGCGCCGTTGCGCGCGTCTACGGCGATGGCCGGGTCGAGTATCGCACCGACCCGAACTGGTTCACCCCTTACATGAGACGGGAGACGGTCGGATGGGAACCGGAAGCGGAAAGCTTAAGACAGTCAGTCTGAACCTGCCGGTCACGACCGAGGATCTGAAGGACATCGAGATCGGCACCGTGGTTTACCTGAACGGC
>JAGLED010000004.1 GCA_023145215.1 Rhodospirillales bacterium
TGGGCGAGAAACTGTACGACGTTGGATTCTGCTTTCCGCTGACTTGAAGGCGCCCAAATCGGCATTTCATTTTCGTTTATTGGCATGGCGGTCTTTCGGCGGGAACAGTATTGGAATAGGGTCCGAATTCATTGGTTAGTTGGAATAATGGGTAGGTACATTGTCTGCAACTGAAATAGTCATCGTCGGTGGTGGGGCCGGCGCCCGTTTTACCGCTGATATTCTCCGAGCGTCCGGGCGGCGCGTCAAAGGTTACCTGGATGACAGACTCGCACCGGCAAGCGATGTCAACGGCGCCCCTGTTCTCGGGGCGTTCTCGATGCTCGATGATGCTTCGTTCGTTCGGGATCGCGAGTTTATTCTGGCATTTGCCGACTTTAAGGGCCGTCGAACGATCGCAGAGAAAATCCGAAAGTCGGGTGGCCGGCTGGCCAATGCCATTCACCCCAAGGCGGAGATTGCCCCATCGGCGAAACTAGGAGAGAACGTCGTCGTCAACGCCTTTTCGCTGGTTCACCCGGGCGCGATCGTTGGCGACCTGGTTCTTGTCGAAGGGCACTGTAGCATCGGCGTGGACAACAGGATTGGGAACAATGTCTTGTTTGCCACCGGCATAATGTTGAACGGATCCGTGGTCATCGAGGATGACGTCTTCCTGGGTTCGGGCGTGATCGTTATTCCTGGGAAGACAGTGGGCAGGGGGGCTCTGATCGGTGCCGGTGCCACGGTCGTTTCAGACATCCCACCCAACAAGGTTGCAGTCGGTACGCCGGCCCGGGTCGTCAGAGAGAATAATTGATTTTCGCATCCCTGACCGTGAAATGGGAATTGGGCGTTGAGATCAAAGAGCAGGAATCTCCGTTGTAAATTGGTGGCGGAGAGTAGGGCTTGTTAAACATGTGCGAGACTGGTGCGTGACAAAATCGATTACCCCTTTCGGCAAACGAATATTCGATACAGTCCGTCGCCTGTTATGGATTTCCCAAAAAAACGCTTTCCCTGGAAGCGGTCGAACGTGCTGGGCCACTGATCTTCAATCGTTAATCCCGCTTGCTCGATAAAGGTTGCGACGTCTTTGCCTTTAAACAGCCAAAGGTTTGGAACGTACATATGATCGAGAAAGAAATCGTTGATCACGGCAATCTTACTAAAACAAAGTTGGGACAAGCGAAACGGAACGATGAACGAGAAACAACGCAAAACCCGAATAATCCAGTCAAACCAGGATTTCTCGAAGCAGTAGACACCGATGTAGACTTTACCGCCTTCCTTAAGAACGCGAGAAGCCTCCATCACCGCCTCTTTGGGGTCCGGGGTGTGGTGAATTATACCCAGCAACACGACGAGGTCATGGCTTTCGGATGCGAAGGGAAGTACCAGCGCCGACGCGTTTACATGAGAAATGCCCGCGGTGAGCGGCGAATCCGCAGCAATGCCCCGAGCGAGTCGCAGGCTTTCGTGATTTAGGTCGACCCCACACACGTCGCGAAAACCGTGTCGCGCGCAGGACAACGTGTGAATGCCCGTAGCACCGCAGCCGACATCCAAAGCGCGACCCAGGTCGTTTGAGTCAGTATAGCGACGTTTTAGAAATTCCCGGAATTCAATCGACGTGGGTGTTGGAGCATCATGAACACTCTCCCTTTCCGACGTTGCCCTGTGGAGGGAGGTGTAGAACTTCTCGATAGGCGGCACGTGCCACAAACGGGAAAATGATAAATTGGTCGCCAAAATGGTCGTGCCTCAGGTCGCATTTGCATGAGCAATCCGCCTAGCGTTGCGGTGGCATGCCGCCGCCAATGGCCAGGACGATCAAAGGCTAGTGCATCAGTTGCTGCTGCTCAATGCGAAACGCCCCATCCTTATTCCAAGGCACAGGCTAACACCGCACGAGAGGCCCTCTTGAACGATGTTTATGTCGACGTCAAACTGATGATCGGTAGCAAATTCAGATGGTTTGGTTGGTTCTCTTCATGAGTGGCATAAGAGTGTGTTTTTTCGGTGACTCTATCTGCGTCGGGCAGCACATATCGATCGAGCGAACCTGGGTCGCGCGAACGAGCTACGACTTAGCCCGCCTGGGCGAAGAGCTCGGCGTTTCCATCGTTTCGGAAAATCGATCCATAAACGGAAACACGACACGGCAAGCCTTGGAGAGGATGCCTTTTGATGTGCAATCACAGGGCTATACGTTTCTTTTAGTTCAGTTCGGACTGAACGACTGCAATTTTTGGGAGACAGATGGCGGTCTTCCGCGTGTTAGTAGCCGTGCATTCGAAGCGAACCTCGCGGAAATAATTTCCCGTGGGCTGCAGTTCGGGGCGAAGAAAATATTTCTCAACACGAACCATCCTACCGGGCGATCCGGGCCTATGGTCTCTACGTCACCTAAAACATTTCAGGAAATGAATGAGGCATATAACGAAATTATTCGAGAGGTTGCTGGGGCAAACTCCGAGTTTGTCACTTTGATCGACATTGAGGCCGCGTGCCGCAAAGCTATTGCGCGAGCAGAAATAGGGGCAAACGATATTGTCCTTGAGGACCTCCTCCACCTGAGTGATGTCGGTCATGAGCACTATCACAGGCTTGTAAGCCCGGTACTTCAAGGCGAATTCAAAACCTATGTTGAGAACTCAAGAGAATGAAAAGAATTCTCTTTCTTGGCCAAAAACCATTGGGCAAAGAATGTTTTGATCTGCTCGCCCAGCTCCCTGGCGGGATTGCAGAGGTCGTAGGGATATCCACAAATCCCGAACCGACGGGATGGTGGAATTCCGCAGACTTGTGGGCGATCGCGAAAGAGAGGGGCATCTTATCCGTCTCTAACGAGGATCGAAACGAGGAAGACTTAATTAGCCTGATTGACGAGCAGGGGGTGAATGTAATCCTGTCAGTCCAGCACAACTGGATACTCTCGGAAAAGCTTCTTTCGAGAGTGAAAGGCGAGGCCTGGAACCTTCATCTTGCCAAGCTTCCTGAGTATGGTGGCCATCACGCGTGCTCTCATGCAATCCTCAACGGGGACGAGAGCTATAGTGTTACGCTCCATAGAATGACTTCGGAGGTAGACAGTGGAGAGATCGCTTTTTCGAGATCATTCCCCATAACGGACGGCGCGACGGCCAGAAGTCTTTACGAGGCTGCATGTGAAGAGGGAAGAAAAGCGTTTTCAGACCTTTTGAAATCCTGGAGGCATGGTGAATCCGTTCGGACAGAAATGATGCACGGGAACTCAAGATTTTACTCCAAGCATTCGTTGGATCCGCTTCGAGAAATCTCCGACCTGTCAGACGCGGACGAGGTGAGCCGCAAAGCACGTGCATTCCATTTTCCTCCGTATCCACCTGCCTTCTTGCGTATCGGAGAGGCGAAATATCTGATCGTCCCGGACGAGACGGAATTAAAGTGAACCTTAAAGCCGCTGTTGAACCAATCTTCAGGATCGCTTGGGTTTGAATTTTCGGATGTCGGTCAGCTTGCTTCGGAATCGATGCGACTGCAGTGACTATTTTTCATGCAAGCGGGAGGTATCTTCGTTTTTGTGGCATTATAGGTTTCCGTCTCATTTGGGCGTCATAGAGCCCGGCAAATCGGATGTCGTGCAGCACGGAACGATTTTCAGTCAGTTTCATGTTTTGATTTCGCCGACGAAGAGGATTAATGAGGTTGCAAGACGGGATGCGTCCGGGTAGCCGTTGAATTGTCGAGACAAATCCGCTCCTGCTCATTATTGATACCCTCTAACCATGGATTGGGATATCGAAGAGATTGAATATGCTTAGGCGCGTGCAGAAGTCACTTGTATACCGTACGAAAAGGCTTTTCGGTCCGGCGGAAACCGCGCCGGTTGCCAAATCCGATGCGGAAATGAAGATTGAACGCGCCCGTGCGGCGATCACGCGTGCCGATTTTCCGCCGAACATCTCGATAAATCTGGGTGAGGCACCGTGCAATCATTCTTGTTTGTTCTGCCCGCAATCGCTGCACAAACCGAAAAAAGCGCAGTACATGGACTTTGCGCTGCTGGAAAAGGTCCTGAACGAACTACCGGACGAAGGGGTGAATATACACACGTCAGCCTATATGGAGACCCTGTCGTGCAAAACCCTGGTCGATTCCATTCGCATGATGAAGAAAATTCGTCCCAAGCTGCCGGTCATCATGGCCTCGAACGGCTCCATTTTTCCGGAGGACAGAATTGAGGATTTAATCGATGCGGGACTCGATTGGTATTCCTACAGCTTCGACGCTGCAACGCGAGAAGACTACAAGGAACTGATTCAGAAAGATCACTTCGATCGAGTCTGGAACAATCTTGAGCGCATTGTTGAGATGAGGAACGAGCGTCGCTCCAACATGAAGATTACCACTCATATCATGAAGTTCGAGGGGAAAGAGGACGCGTTCAAGGAGTTCGCGGACTATTGGGGGCCGAAGCTCGATGGTATTAATTTTCGCCGAGTGTGGAACTGGGGTGGAGGTGGCTTCGATCTATCCACTCAAATGGCGGAGCATGGGTTCGTCCGCGATTATGGGCCTCCGGAAGAGCGGTTCCCCTGTGCGTCTCTGTTTACGCATCTGAAGTTAACCTTCGATGGCACGTATTCTTCGTGCGTTGCGGCTGAGCATTCAAGCCTTCCCGGCAAATCCGGAAGAGTTGGTAATGCGCGTGACATTACGGTGCAGGAAGCTTGGAAGGCGCTGAGTGATATGCGCCAAGCGCATTTGCATGGCCGCTGGGATGAATACGGCGCCTGTCGAAACTGCGATGCTTGGGGTATCTTGTGGGAAGACATGTGGTTCAAGAAAGAGGATGGGCCAGATCGCACATCGTTTTACCTTCAAGGTGTCGAGCAAGCGATGTGACTGTTTCATGCCTGACGGCATTGATGGCTTTTTGTCCCAATTAAGGGGCGACGCCCCTTTCGGAGATATTGATGCCGGGCTCACCCATTTCGTGCTCTGAACTCGGGAAAGACTATTTCCAGTTTTCATTCTTGGAAACGATCGGCGTTGCTGTTACTGGCCGCGCGGCTGCGGGCTCTGTGGTCGTCGCGCTCGACGGCGTCACCCTGGATGTTCCTCGTGGCAGCTTCGTCGGAATGCTTGGCAAAAACGGGAGCGGGAAAAGCACTCTATTGAGGTTGCTGAGCGGTATCGCATATCCGTCCCGCGGCCAAGTCGCGATCAGCGGGAATTTGTCGGTAGCGATGGAACTCGCGCAACTCGGACCGCTAGGCCTGACCGGCAGGCAATTTGTGGAGCGATATCTTGATCTGCACGCTGCAGAGAGAAAACGTTTCGCGGCGTTTCATGATCAGGCAATCGTATTTTCAGAACTGGGGAAGTATTATGATCTTCCCGTCTACACCTACTCCGACGGGATGCGATCCCGACTATTCTTCGCGGCTCTGACGCTCGTTCCTTCCGACATCTATCTGATCGATGAAATGCTGTCGGTCGGTGACAGGTATTTCCAGGCAAAGTGCTGGGAGTTCCTGCGGAATCGCATAAACGATGGCGCGAGCGGCCTTCTCGTGACGCACGACTGGGCCACCATCATGGGACTCTGCGAGTCATCCTACTTGATTGATAAAGGGCATATTGTCGGATACGGGCGGACCAAGGATATCGTTGCCCGTTACTTGCCGTCTCCGCAGATGGAAACAGGAACGGCCGGAATCGATGGGGTGAGCGTACTAGAGCACCCCCAGCCGGGTAACGATTTCACTTTTACCGTTGAGTACAATGTGAATGCCGATTGCACTTGTGCCGTTTTTTATTCAGTTGAACGTTTTGACCCCGTGTGGGGATGGCAGATACTTTTCATGGAAGAAAACGTCCCGGTGCCGGATGCACCCGGGCGTCATCTTGTCGAATTCACGGTTCCGGCGCTGCCCCTTGCGCCCGACGAGTACTCACTCAACATCAGCCTCGCTGAGCCCTATGACCCGATGACATCACGGTCGACCGCCAGGCTTTATGACGCCAGGCGCTGGCGGCATGGCAACGAGGTTTCTTTCGAAGTCGTCGGGACGCCTCTCCCTTGTTTGCTTGATGTCGACGTAGCGTCGAAGATCGAAAGGCTCGGCGATGGCTGAGATCACAATCGATAGTGTCACGAAGATTTACGGGACAAGCATTTTCGCGAAACTGTTCGGCGTTAATCTTGAACGGATGGCTTCCCCTCCCGCAGTAGACGATGTGTCCCTGCATTTTGCCGCCGGGGAGCGTATCGGCATCATCGGTCAGAATGGCGCTGGTAAGTCGACGCTGCTGCACATGATCGCCGGGACCGCCGTCCCAAGCCGGGGTGCCATCGACGTTTCCGGACGTGTGAATGCAATCCTGTCACTGGGCACGGCGCTTCGTGAGGAATTGAGCGGTCGAGAGAATATAAAGCTGGATGCTGAGTTATTGGGCATGCCGGTGCTGGAGCGCGACCGGGTCGTTGAAAAGGCGGTCAAGTTCGTTGATATCGGCGAATATATCGACAAACCGCTCTATACCTACTCAACAGGGATGAAGTCCCGCGTTGCATTTGCCATGAATGCGTTTCATGCGCCGGAAATTTTGATCATCGATGAAGCGCTGTCGGTTGGCGACGCCGGTTTCGCCGAGAAGGCCGAGAAGAAAATTCGTGAACTTTGTGACGGTGGGTTGATTGTTATTATCGTGTCCCATGACCTGAATGCCATTCAGACGTTGTGTCGCCGCTGCATCTGGATGTCAGAAGGCCGTGTCATCAGAGATGGAGCCGCCAAAGAGGTCGTTCGTGAGTATAGAGAGCAGATGGACCTCAATATCAGCCGGAAGAAGGATGACGCGAAATTATCGCGGATGACCGCAAGGGGTGCCATTCTTGATCAGCTACGCATTTCAGTTGCGGGTTCGTCGGCGGCAGTGCTTCGAAGTGCAAAATTGAATGCGACGGTTCGCGCAGAGAATGATATGTCGGAGGCATCGATCAGATTCGCCATCACTAGGCTTGACGGGATGCCGATCTTGGATAACGGGCGGGCCCCGATCATG
Organism: Rhodospirillales bacterium; assembly: GCA_023145215.1. GTDB lineage: Bacteria > Pseudomonadota > Alphaproteobacteria > Rhodospirillales > Casp-alpha2 > UBA4479. The sequence continues at coordinate 7,036 of JAGLED010000004.1, forward strand.
ATCGACCGGATCAAGGCGGGCCAGTCGGTCGCAGTGGAGGCGGAAATCTCACCTTTCCCCCTTTTTAACGGTTCATATTTGCTCAAGATGACCATGCACGAGGACGATAAGGTAGTGGCTGAAGGGATCACGGCGTTTGAAATAAATGACCAACCTGTTGCCCTTGGCGGCGATCCGGTGATCAAACTGCCGTTTACGGCCCGCCCGTTGTCCGGACTGCGTCATTGAGGACGGGGTTCCTGACCAAGTGACTAAAAAAGATATTGTTCTGGTTTTTACACTTTACCGAATGTACCTGCGCGACAGGTACCTCGGCTCGTTTGTCGGCGGGCTTTGGGCGATTCTAACACCATTGTCGATGTTGCTGTTGTTCACCTTTGTCTTTGGGTTTGTGTTTAAGGCACGTCTGCCGGGTGCTGACACGACACTTGCATATGCGATCTGGCTGATTTGCGGCTATGGGCCCTGGCTGGCGATGAACGAAAGTTTGATCGCCTCGACCAATTCGATCGTATCGGGCAGCACATTGGTGAAGAATATACCGATGAATACCGCCACGTTGCCATTGGCGGCGACGTTAATGGGACTGGTGCCATTGGTCGTCAGCCTAGTGTTTCTATTTGTGCTCGTCGTCGTCGATGGCAACGCTCTTACGTGGCACCTGGTGGTTTTGCCCGTGTGGATATTTCTGCATTTTTTGTTTGCGGCAGGGGTCGGATTTGTCTTGTCGTCGTTGAATGTGTTCATTCGTGACGTTTCACAGGCGCTGCCGACACTGTTGATGATGATGATGTTCTTGACGCCGATATTCTACTCGATCGATATGTTTCCGGAACCGGTCAGGGCGGTATCCGAGTTCAACCCGATACACGTAATCGTATCCGGCTATCGGGATATCGTGTTGCAGGGGCATTTCCCCAGTCTTCTGAATACCTTGTATCTTCTGGTTCTCGCTCCGGCGGTATTTGCCGGGGGCGTCGTGGTTTTTCGCCGGTTAAAACCTTATTTCGATTCGAGGCTCTGATCCTCTTTCCGGCTGCGCCATTGCTCGAGCAAGCCTGTGAGCGTGGCAAAGGCTGAAATGCGCTTCGACTTCAGCAGGCTCTCGAGGTAGGTCCACGCTCCGTCGCCATCCGCCCGGAACCGCGCTGCCTCTTCCCGCGTCGTTGTCCATAGACGCCGTTCACCAAGGTGCTCTTTCAGTGCGCTGAATCGCGTTGGCTCGTTCATGTTCAATGCAAGGTTCATTGGATGGAAAGTGTAAATTTCTATCCCTTGAAAAGGGCCGATGTCTTCGGACCATGAAAAATCGGGCCGGTTTGCAAACCCGGCATCAGCAAATGCAAAGGGCAGACAAGTTATCTTGCGTCCACTACGCCCGATCTCGATGGACGCCGGAAATATGTTGGCGTTGTCTGGCAAGTAGACGGATGAATCGATTTCTATTTGCGGATACTCGCGTCCGATGAACTGCATCAGAATCGATGAATTATAAAGGCAATGGGTTCTCACGGAGCTGGCATCCGGGACGAGTTCCAGGCATGCGTCCAAGACCTCGGCATACGTATCGCCATGATCTGAATTTTGCAGAAAATTGGGGTGTATCCCCAACTCGAGATCCTTGTCGCGGCGAAGGTCCTCTAAAACAGGGGATTGATGAGTGACCATGAAAGTTGCCGGCGTGGCGTGTTTGCGAAGTAAGGTGGTTACGTCGTCTATTGCCCAGTCGGGCGCCCAATCTACGTCAAAGGTCAGCGCGGCGGGCAGGGGGGCAGAAGTGTTAGTGGCAGTCTGATACATCGGCTGATCTTGCAAAAAAATCTAATACTAAGTGCCATGCTCATATGATATTCAGTGGCGACGCTTTCTTGGTGAACAGGCAGTCGCCGCAGTGCCCGATAGTCTATACAGGATGGATGCAATCTCTGAGCCTTCGATAGCACTAGAAGAGTATCTAGCCAACGTTCAAGATATGAAACGGCTAAGTGCTGCGGATTTCGATTTTCTGAAGCGGGTGTGGGAACGTCCACTTGAAGATTACGAGCGCTTCATCTGCGATATTGGGATCGTCGCAAATGACGATGTTCTTGATGCGGGATGCGGGTTCGGTCAATGGTCTGTTGCGTTAAGCCGAGCCAATCGCCGGGTGACCGGGATTGATTTTGACTCTGAACGCATAACGATCGCATCCAATGCTCCGCTTGCCCGTGCATGCGAAAATCTAAAAATTCTTGAAGGCGACCTTGAGAATATGCCCTTCGAGAATGAGGCGTTCGACGCTGTTTTCTGCTACAGCGTCATTTATTCAACGGATTATAAGAGGTCTATTGCCGAGATTTATCGGGTACTCAAGCCTGGCGGTAAGCTGTTCGTGAATACGAATGACTGGGGCTGGTACATCAAGAATCTTTTCGTTACCCACAACGACTCCCCGGGGTTTTCATCCCGACTGATGGCCACGCAGACGATCTTAAATACCCTAAGATTCGGAATTACCGGAAGCCGGAGAAAAGGCAGAAACCTGGTGATGCCTCAAGCCGACTTTCACCGGTTTCTAATGCGTACAGGTTTCGAGGAGATACAGTCGGGGCCATTTTCGGAACAGGCATTCATTCCCTCGGACTGGCATTCCTTGCGGGCCGGTTATGACACTATATGCGTCAAAGGCAGATGAAGATGAAAGTGGCTGTATTCGGCAGGGGACAGATTTGCGCGGATGTCGTGGCAATGCTTGCTGGACTTCCCGGGTGCGAACTCACCTGCGTGATTGCGCTGTCCTCTGACGACTCCTGCAGCGACGATATAATCAATGCCGCGTCAAAGGTGCCGGTCCAGGCCTATCAGGTGCGTGTTGACGATTATGATATGTTGTCGAAGCACCTCAGGGATGCAGACTGCGACCTGGCGGTATCACTTCTTTGGCCAAGAATTCTACCAGCTCCCGTTGTTGAGGCCTCTCGTCGCGGCGTGCTCAATTTTCATGGCGGTGCATTGCCGCGTTATCGCGGAAACGCCTGTGCGAATTGGGCAATCCTGAATGGTGAAACCGAGGCAGGCGTAACCGTCCACCTGATGGAACCGGGCCGGGCCGACGCGGGGGATATCGTATGTCAACGCGCTTTGCCGATCGATGATGCAACGTACATCGGTGATCTGATCGATAAATTGCAGGCGGCCGGGCGGGAAATGATCATCGAGGCGGTCGCGGGATTGAAAGACGGGACGATCACGCCTTTCCCACAAGATGAAGCAAAGGCTTTCTATTGCTTTCCGAGATTGCCGCGGGACGGCGAGATCGACTGGCACATGCCGGCGCGTGAGATCCATAAGTTGATCCGGGCGAGCAGCACGCCATATCCCGGTGCATACAGCTACTTTATCGATCACTTCAGCAACAAGTTGCAGAAATTGACGATATGGCGCGCCGATATTTACAAGCCGGAAATGGCCTACGCGGCGGTTCCGGGGCATCTGCTAAAAATTGACGGCATGGAAGAATGGTTGATTTCCTGCGGCGACGGCCTTTGCATACGCCCTTTGGAAATCTCTATTGATGAGATGGCCTGCACTATGGCGGAGCGCTTCAAAACTATTCGACAGCGGCTAGGTGTCGATGCCGCTTCGCTTCATTCATTGATGGCGACCGCATTGCGTGAGTTGAAATGACAATAGACGGGTTCAAACTTGATAACGTCATAAACGCGATCGATGCTGCGCGTTCATATGTGCGTATATTGAAATTGCAGGACGGGCTGACTGAAGAAGGCATGATACTGCGCCACGATGTGGATTTAGACGTGGAGCCCGCTTATGTGTTCTCCAAGCGCCTCGAAGAGGTCGACGTGCGGTCGACGTTTCTGTTCCTGACGACATGTGAAACCTACAACGTCTCGTCCACCAGGAACCGCAGGATGATCAGACAGATGGCGGAGAGTGGCTTCGAAATCGGCCTGCATTTCGATCCAGTCGCTGACGACAGCACTGATGAAACGTCGCTTGTGCGACGTGCTCTTTCGGAGAAGTCACAATTAGAGGACGTTTGCGGGACCGCGGTGACATCAATGTCGCTGCATAACCCGGGGATCAGCGGCCTTGAATTCCGAGTGGATTCATTGGTCAACGCATATGACCCACGCATATTCGGGCCCGATATCTATGCGTCTGACTCCAGAATGAGGGAGGTGGACATTCCGGAGTTCGCGGCACGGAACAAAGGTCGGACATCTCAATTGCTCCTTCATCCAATGCATTATTCGCATGCCGGGGAGCCGTATCCGGCTCCGATGATCGAGTATGCCCTTCGTCATATAACCAATTTGGACGAAGATTTCTGCAAGAACAGTGCATACAAATCGGCGCGCCGCGACGTGACGTTAATCGAACATGTGAACGAGTTTACAAAGCGAAAGCGGTCTAGCTGAATGTGTCTGGCTGGCAGGAATGTGTACATCTTGAACAGCGGGTGTTTTGGGAACCTGCTCATTGAGTTGCTTGCCTCGCAGTTCCCCATCAAAGGTGTGATCGGGCTTAGCGATAATGGCAAGCGTGCGCATATTTCCGGCTTCGCCGAAAGCAGGGACGTCGCGACCAAAAATGGCCTGCAATTTACCGAAGTCGAAGACTATCGTCTTGCCGATGATGCGGATCGCGAGCGTCTCTCTGCGCTGCAGATCGACCTGTTGATCGTAGGCAGTTGGCAGCGTCTTGTCCCCGAGTGGTTGATAGAGCAGGTTTCCGTCGGCGTGGTCGGCGTGCACGGTAGTGCCGAAGGAATAACTGCCGGCCGCGGGCGTTCCCCGCAAAACTGGGCGCTGATCTCGCGTGCGGATCATTTTCACGTTTCCATTTTCTGGATCAAGCGCGGAATCGATGACGGGCCGTTGATTGATACGCGCACGTTTGAGTACGACGATACGGACGATATCGTCAGTTCCTATTGCAAGACGGTTCTGGCAACGGCTGATATGGTCGGCAACTTGCTTGCGCAAAAAGATGTCCCCGCCGGCATCGCACAGGATGAACAGCAGGCCGGATATCTTCCGATGCGTACGGAAGAGGACGGGGCAATCGACTGGCGCCGTTCAGCCGCAAATATCTGCGCATTTGTCCGAGCGCTTACGAGACCTTACCCGGGTGCTTTCACGACGCTTAACGGAAAGAAGGTGCATGTCTGGCGTGCTCGCCCGATGGCGATCATGATCGAACTCTCAACCATTTTGCCGGGGCAGGTCGTCGCCGTTCTTGATAACGGTCATTTCCTCGTGCGTGCCGGCGATGGGTTGGTTTTGATCGATGATTCTGATTGTTCCCGCGCTTCGCTCGCGGTGGGTACCGTTTTCGAGCAAACGGATTTCGTCGAACAGTTGGACGCGATTGCGTCGCGGCATATAGAGCGCTACCCGGATCAACCACTTAGTCCACTGTTCCTCCGGCTTCGTGAATCCGCGTCAATGGAATTCGTAAGATGAAACTTGCGAGCATAATCGGAACGCGCCCGCAGTTCATCAAAGCGTCGGCGCTTTCACGGGCATTCCAGGATTTTGCCGAAATTAGCGAGTGCGTCATCGATACGGGGCAGCATTTCGATGCGTCTCTCTCGGACGTTTTTTTTGAAGAGTTTGGGATGTCGCGGCCGGACTATGATTTGGAAATTCACGGCGGTGGACACGGCGAAATGACCGGCAGGATGTTGATCGCGCTAGAGCCAGTCTTGTTGCGCGAGAAACCCGATGCCGTCCTGGTGTACGGGGATACAAACTCGACGCTGGCGGGAGCGCTTGCTGCGGCGAAGTTGCGCATGCCGATTGTTCATGTCGAAGCAGGTGCCCGCTCAGCCGATCGTTACATGCCGGAACAGATCAACCGTGTCGTCGTCGACAGGTTGAGCGCACTGCTTTTTTGCGTTACCGGCGGCTCCAAGGAAAATCTCGACCGCGAGGGCATTACCGAGAACGTCCATGTGGCAGGCGACCTTATGTACGATGTGGCGCGTGCTGCGATCTCTTCAATGGGCGAGGAGAGGGTCGCGCAAGGGCTTGGTGTGACGGGTGAGTACGCCGTTTTAACGGTTCATCGCGCCGAGAACACCGACAACGTCGGCAGGCTCGTCGAGATTTTCGATTATGTGAAGGCGCAGGCCAAGGATGCCTCAATAGTTTTCCCCATGCATCCACGTACAAGAAGGGCTGTCGAGGACGCCGCGATAGAACTAGGCAACATCATCTGTACCGATCCGGTCGGTTATCACGACATGGCCAATCTAATGGCTTACTCAAGCTTGATATTCACGGACTCCGGCGGGATGCAGAAGGAGGCATACTTTCATCGTGTGCCATGCGTAACGTTGCGTGACGATACCGAATGGCCGGAAACGATTGCAGCAGGGTGGAATCGCTTGTGGCATACCGAGAGCTATTTGCCTCGTGTTGAGACCGCGGCGTTCGGAGACGGCCAGGCAGCAAAAAAGATCGCGCGAATCGTTGCATCGATGTGACCGGTTCGAGTGAGGCCAGCTATGCTTTAGGCCGTGCCGAATGATCCCATGCAAACTAGTATCGCTCACCTTGAGTGCCGGAGATGTCTAACGTATGCCGACGACGCCAACCGATAATGAGCCAAGCGCAGAAGGTATAAGCGCAGTTCTTACCGCACACCATTTGAGCGCGGGATGGCGTGAGAAGCTTAACGCCGTCATCGGTGGTGAAATCGAGGTGCTGGTCCTGAGAGACTTAAGAAAGGATCAGCCGGTCGAGATGATCAGAAAGCTGCGCGCGGCGCGGTATTCGTCGGTTTACATCGCCTGCGAGATTGACGAGAGCCGCTCGCTCGTCCCCATCCTTAAAGTGTTTTCCCTGTTTCTGGGCGTGGGAAAACGCTTTGCCCTTTATCCGGATTTGAGCGTTGAAAAGGTCTCGTTCCTTGACGGTTTGGCCGCGGGGGTATCGATCTGCAAAACGTTCGTTTACGCGAAGAAGTTGTCCTGGCGGGCGGCGCGAGATGCAAAGATGCTGCTCGACAAGCCCAGAAAACCGATGCCCGGAAGAACGTTCAAAAAAGGGCTCTACATCAAGGCGAATCCGTCTGGTGCGGCAGGGGTAGGAGGGGCCGTTGCGCATACGGCGGGTGTTCTGAATGGGTTCGACGGCATCGGCGTCAAGATGACCTATGCGTCCATGGAGGACACGCCCGGAGTGAACCCGGGCATCGAGGTCGCAAAGGCAGCACCGCCAGAAACATCGATTCCCCCTTTGCGGCGATTGGGGGCAAGCGGGGAGTTGAACCTCATCGTTCGCAGCGGTGCGTTTGTTGATTCCGGGCGTGAGATTCTTGCTTCGAGTAGTCATGACTTCATCTATCAGCGGATGTCGCTGAACAATTACGCGGGTGTTTTACTGTCCCGCGAGTTCAATTTGCCGCTGGTGCTTGAGTACAACGGATCCGAAGTTTGGATAGCGGAGCACTGGGCGAATGGGCTAGTGAAACGGGAGTTGTCTGCGGACATTGAAGCGGCAAGCCTGCGTCATGCACATATTGTCGTCACGATATCCGAAGCCCTTCAGGATGACCTGCTGAAACGCGGTGTTGAGCAATCAAGGATCGTGACCTACCCCAACTGCGTGGATCCCGACAAATTCAGTCCTGACCGGTTCTCCGCGGCTGATATCCGAGGGTTCAGGAAACGGTTCGGTATTCCCGAAGGTTCGATGCTTTTGACTTTCGTGGGAACATTCGGGCCGTGGCATGGAGCGGAAATATTTGCTGATGCGATTACGCAGTTGCTGGAACATGACCAAGATCTTGTTACGTCACTTGATATCCGATTTCTTTTTGTCGGTGACGGAGTTCGGCGATCCGAGTGCGAACGACGTATCAGCGGCGCAGCGCGTGATAGAACATATTTTGTCGGCTTACTTGAGCAGACGGCGGCGCCGCTTTGCCTTGCCGCGTCAGATATATTGATCTCGCCACATGTGGAGAATGCCGACGGGTCGGCATTTTTCGGGTCCCCGACCAAGCTGTTCGAGTATATGGCTGCGTGCAAGCCAATCATCGCCAGCCGGCTGGGTCAGATCGCCGACGTGATGGCAGGCTCCCCGGATGTTAGCGAACTTGGGAAAGCTAAGGCGACCTTGCCGGATACGGCCAGCGGCATTTTGGTGGCGCCGGGCGACGCCAGTGATTTGCGGCGGGCCATCGTGTGCTTGGCAAATAACCGGGAATGGCGTGAGCGTTTGGGCCAGCAGGCAAGAAACCTCGTCCTGAGCAAGTACACATGGTCGGATCACGTGCGGGCGATCTATCAGGCAATGGAGCGCATATGACCGGAATTGCAGTGTGCCAAACTATGGCGAGCTAAGAAAGTGTTCGCACCAGTACTCGAAATTCAACAGCGACCAGATCAATAGTCGCTGGTTCTTTTCGCCGCGCATGTGGCTATGGATGATTTCGCTCAACACACGCTTTTCCATGAATTCATTCAATCTCGCGTTCGGCGACAAAATCTTGTCGTGGACGAAATCAATGCTTTCGCCCTTGAACCACGTTGCGTCAGGGCCGGAAAACCCCTGTTTCGGGCGGGATGAGACATTTTCTGGCAAATACCTCTTCAATGCTTCTCGAAGAATGATCTTGCCGTCTCGCGTGTTGGAAAAATACCGGTCCGGTTTGTCCCCAATCTCATTTTCGTTGAGCTTTTCGACCGTACCAATGTTGTTGAGCTTCTGATGGACCGGCACTGTCAGGGAAAAATCCACAAGATCGTTGTCGAGGAACGGTACGCGCGTCTCGATGCCCTGAGACATCGAGAGTTTGTCTTCTACAACCAGCAAGCCGTGAAGGAATGTTTTGGCTTCGAAATAGAGTGATCGATTAATGAAATCTTCAGGCGCCGACGGCGCGCGGTCTAAATCGGAAAAAACGTTCTCAAAAATTTCCCGAGTCCATACGTCGCTCACATCGTCCCAAATCGGCTGAAACACTCTCCGGATTTGCTTGTTGGGCATCAATCGTTGCCAGCTTAGATAGTAGGCATCAACGAATTCGCTCATCGAGCTTGTTCCGGAAGCGCGAAAGTAGCGCCATGGATAGCCGGCAAAGAGCTCGTCGCCGCCTGTCCCCGACAGGACGACTTTCGAGGACTCTGACGCAAGTTCCGCAGCATAGAGATTCGGATAGCTCTGCCCGACACGTGGTTCTTCGAGATGCCAGACAAGTTTCGAAATGCATCGTTCGAGATCGCCTGCGGAGAGGACCGTCTCATGGTGCTGGCTGCCGATTAGCGCCGCTGTGCTGCGGGCTGACTCACGTTCATCGAAACTGATTTCAATTCCCGAAACCGAGGACATGTCGAATCCGACCGTATAGGTTTTGAGGTCCGGGACACTCTGAGCGGCCAACACGGCGACTGCGGAACTATCAATCCCACTGCTTAGGTAGGCGCCGACCGATACGTCGCTTACGCACTGCCGCGCGACCGCTTGCTCTAGCAGCGCCTGAACCTGCTGGATATTTTCTGCCTTGCTTGCCTTGTTGGGCGGGCTGGAAAAGTCGAAGTCCCAGAAAACGCCCTCATTCTTTCTGACCTCTCCTTGATTAAACTGTAGCGACATGAAACTGCCTGCGGAGAGTATTTCTATATCCTTGAAAAGGGTCTGGGTCTGGAACGTGTTCTGGAATGTAAAATATTCAAGCAAAACCCGCTTATCTAGACTGGCATTCACAGCCGGATGCTGGAGAAGGGACTTGATCTCCGAGGCAAAGACGAAGACGCCATGTTGCCGGGAGTAATAGAGAGGTTTGATCCCGTATCGATCCCGCGCAAGCAGGAGAGTCCTCTCGGCCGCGTTCCAAAATCCAATCGCAAACATGCCATTGAATTTTTCTAAGGCACCAATTCCCCATTCCATCAGGGAATTAAGAACGACTTCCGTATCGCCGCTCGACTTGAAACGATGACCTCGGGCTTCCAGTTCCTTTCGAAGCTCTCGAAAATTGTAAATCAGGCCGTTGAATACGAGTGCGAACTGCCGATCGTCACTTAGCATAGGCTGATGAGCAGCGTCGGTGAGGTCGATAATCTTTAGTCGTCGGTGGCCCAGCGCGAGGCTGCCGTCAACATGCAGTCCCTGACCATCAGGGCCTCTGTGTGCAAGAGCGTCGGCCATCCTCCTAACGATCGAAGGATCGGCATTCTTGCCATCGAGATTAATGTATCCGGTTATGCCGCACATGAAGCCAGTCTGTTGTCAGGCAATGGATTTGATGGCGTCAACAATGTAGCCGACGTCATCGTCAGTAAGCATATTATGCAGTGGAATGGCCATGCTGTTATTGGCTGCGCTCAGGCTGTTGGCGAAGTCGCTCGGCTGAATCCCGTACTTTTTACGATAGTAGGAAAGTGTATGAACGGCGTGCGTTCCGGGGCGCGTACCGATTCCCTTTTCCGCGAGCTTCAACATAATCTCGTTTCGATGCTTCGGGCAATTCTCCGGATCGACATACAAAACGTACGCCTGCCAGCCGTGGTTTCCTTCCGTCGGGACCGGCGGCGTATTCAGCCAATCGATCTCCGAGAATGCTTCATTGTAAACTCGCGCTATTCGATCCCGTTCCGCAATGAAGTGGTGAAGCCTCTTCAACTGCGCTCTCCCCAGCGCGCCCTGGAGATCGGTCATTCTGTAGTTGAAGCCCAACTCATCAAACTCCGCCATTTCGTAGGGCTTTCCGCATTCTTCGCGTGCAAGGTCTGAGAGCTTGGCGCCATGATCGCGTAGCTGGCGAAGGTGCCTTGTCGTCTCGGCGTTGTTCAAGGTGATCATGCCGCCTTCACCTGTCGTTATCGTCTTTCTCGGATGGAACGAGAAAACGCCCATTGCTCCGAAGCTTCCTGCGAACCCATGAGCCGTTGATGCACCAGCTGCGCACGCAGCATCCTCGACGATGTGAATGTTCTCCGGCAACGTCCTCTTGAGTGTGGGAACATCAATGCAGAGGCCAAAAAGATGAACCGGGATTATCGCCCGTGTAGCTGGAGACAGCCTTTTCAAGACGTCGCTGCCAGACATGAGGAAGGTCTCAATGTCAATGTCGCAGAATACTGGCTTGGCACCTGTATACTCGACGGCATTTGCCGTCGCGACCCAAGTGAAACTTGGGACGATAACCTCGTCACCGGGCCCGATTCCCAATGAAAGCAACGCCAGATGCAATCCTGTCGTGCAGGACGACACTGCGACCGCATTCTTCATTCCATGATACTCGGCGAACTCGGCTTCAAAAGCCTCAGTCTGTTTACCTTGCGTCAGCCACCCGCTCTGCATAGGTGCCTTGATGGCGTCAAACTCTTCTGGGCCAACAGCCGGGCATGCCAAGGGAATATTGCGCATCAGAATTCCAAAATCAGGCGAGATGTGGGTGTTGTAAATCTCGTGTGCAGTAGAAAAGGCTCCGCGAGCGTTTTACAAGACAAGAGGACACCGATTGCTTGCAAGCAAATACTTATTTGCGTGTCCAGGCGGAAAGGGAACGGCATTGGCCGGTCAATGGACTTTGATCCTTTCTTGCTGCCGGGCTTTAATTTATAAGGCCGATAACCGGAAAGTGACATTGACGCTGGCTGTAACTCAAGGTCCATGGGAAAGAACATGGCCGAATCTGGTCTGAACGTGCGCAAATGTCGCCTGTGGTTTTAACAGTTGTACCTTCTCGTTCCGGGCGGATGTGTTTCTCGTTATGACAAAAACGATCGTTCTTTCGCAGCACGCCTTGACGGTTACTGACCAAGAGCGGCTCAATGCCCGCCACCAAGGCGAAGTCGAATTTCTGGTTGTGTCGAATATTGTGCACACCGGTTATTTCGAACTTTTACGGATATTGAGCAGTTACCGCTGCGATCAGTTGGTAATCTTTATCGCGTCGGCGCAAGACTCGATCATGGTGCCGATATACAGGCTCATGGCCGGTTTTATTCGGGCAGACAAGCGATTCGTTTTGTTCATCGACGGAGAGGCGAAGCGCTATTCGGCTTTTGTCGTTATACGAGATTTGTTCTCCATTGCCCTCTCACTGTTTACCGGGCTTGCGACGCTTTTGTGGATGACGTGTTACGTCTTTTCGATCAACCGGTCTGGCCGGGTCAGGCTTAGCAGATCCTTCAATCTGAAATCGAAACGCATTCTCTATCTGCGCCCGACCCATTCACACGGGCTCCGGACGGGCGGCGCCGCATCGCATAGCCAGGGAATTGTTCGGGCATTTTTGAACAACGGGTTTAATGTCGTTTGCGCGGCGGACGACGAGATCATCGATATCCCGGATGGCCAGGGCGAAACCCTAATCGTCGAGTCCAGACGTTCTTACGTCGTGCCCCGGGAATTGAATAACATGAACTTCCAGTGGGCGGTCCTTTCGATAATTCGAAATCGGTTGGGGGAAACATTCCAAGGTATCATATATCAGCGGCTTGGAGTCTTTACGCTTGCCGGCCTGATTTCATCGCGCTTTTGGCGTGTGCCCCTGATCATCGAATACAACGGCAGTGAATCCTGGCTGGCCCGTAACTGGGGGAAGAGGTTTTTCTTCGACGGCCTGATCAAATATTTCGAACGATCCATTCTCGCTCACGCGCATATGATTGTTACCGTTTCCGATGTATTGAAGCGCGATCTGATCGCGCGAGGTATTCCCGAGGATCGCGTCTTGGCGTGCCCCAACGGCGTCGACGCGGCGAAATTCACGGATGTTTTCTCATCTGAAAGTGACGCGGATCAGTTGCGGGAGAAGCTCGGGTTCGACGAAGACGACTTGATCTTTACGTTCGTCGGTTCGTTCGGAATTTGGCATGGCGCAACTTTGTTGGCCGAAGCAATTAATGAAATCTTGGAAGAGCAGAAAGCCTCACCGGCCTCGTCCAAGAGATACAAATTTATGTTTATCGGAAATGGCGTTGAGTATCCGCAAGTCCTTCAGATTTTGCGTGAAGCGATCGATGAAAAGAAAGTCGTTATGACAAATCAGGTCAGCAACCTGGATGTAGTGAAGTTGTTATCCATTTCAGATATCTGTGTCGCGCCGACGTTGAGCAATTCCGACGGATCCGAGTTTTTTGGCTCCCCGACGAAGTTGTTTGAATATCTGGCTGCCGGAAAACCCGTAATTGCGGGCGCGGTTGGACAGGTTCGGGCAGTCATGCATGGCAGTCTCTCTGTTGAAGAGGTCGAAAGCGATGCCGATTTGAGCGCCGATCAGCGCAACAAGTTGGAAAGTGGGCTTGGAATTCTTTTCCGTGCGGGAGATCGCTCGCAGCTAAAGCGCGCAATCTATCTTACCGGAAGCAACGACCGTTCCATGCAGATTATTGGAAGACGTGCACGTGACGTCGCTTTGCGTAAATACACGTGGGATGGCAATGTAAAACTTCTGATCAAGACTTTCTGCGGCGTCACGGACCGTGAGGTCAACCGGCGTGTCAAAATCTTTATTAACGGATTGCATTCCAAAAGCGGCGGCGGGGTAACCTACCTGCGAAACATGCTGCCAAAACTTGTGGCGATGCCGAACCTGGATGTTCACGTCATGCTTCATAAAAAGCAGCAAGACATCTTCGCCGAGTGCCTTCCGGGAGCGACCGTACACTATTCCACGGTCAACGCAGGTCTGGCCGGGGTCGTATTCGCGGAGCAGGTTCAGCTGCCGCGTGTTGCCCGAAGAGTTTCTGCAGACGTTGTCTTCTCGCTCGCCAACTATGGGCCGCTCTTCGTCAGAAACGGTATGATTCTGATCAGAAATTCGTTGGATGTAGCCACGGTCGAGCGGCGTGCATTGAAGCTTTGTTACTGGGCTTTGATTTACTTGGCGACCATGGCATCGATTTTGACGTCGCGGCGTGCAATTGCAGTATCCACGTACGCGCGCAACGTCTCATTCAGAGGGCCGTTCAGAAAATTGCGCAGGAAAGTCACGATTATTCCGCATGGGATCTCGCCCGTGTTCTTTGATGTTGAGAGGAAGCCGGTACACCCGGATTTCATCCTTACGGTCTCGGACATTTACGTGCAGAAGAACCTGCACACGCTGATCCGCGGTTTTGCCTCCATCTTGAACGATCACCCTGGACTGTTGCTGAAGGTTGCGGGGCAGTCTCTCGATCCCAGCTACTTTGCGCGGCTCGAGAGATTAATCAGCGAACTGGGAATCCAGGATTCCGTTCAATTTTTGGGGCACGTCGAGAGCGACGTCCTTCTGGAACTGTATGCGTCGTGCGCGTTGTTCGTATTCCCGTCCACCGTGGAAACTTTCGGAAATCCCCTGGTCGAGGCTATGGCCAGCGGCTGCCCGATTGTCTGTTCGGATGCGGCGGCAATGCCTGAAATCGCAGGCGATTCGGTTGTGTTCGTTGATCCAAAAACGCCGGAAGAAATTGCGAACGCGATCAGCCAACTTCTCTCTGACGAAGAGAAGAAGGCCAAGTATTCGGCAAGTGCCCGTAACCGCGCCAAGATGTTCTCCTGGGACGTAACGGCGGAAAAGACGGTGATAGAACTTCAGCATGTTGCGGAAACCCGATGACGTGTCGCTATGCTGTGATTCCCGGATCAATTGCAGTTGCGCTGATGATTGCCGCGCCGAAGTTGACCGTGGCGGCTTTGGTGCTTGTGGCTGTTGTCTTTGGAATGACGGCATGGCGTTGCAGTCCAGAAGAAGTTCTTAGTGAAATTCGACGCAATCGGTTTTTCACGATCGGATTAATAGGGATTGTATTAGTAGCTATCGCGAGTTCGGGCTGGCACTTCTCGAGTGACCCGGACTACGAAGCTCTGGCAAAAGTCCTTTTGATATTTGTTATTGGGGTGCTCGCCGTGTTTGCTGTTGCCGGTATTCCCAAAGCAACAGGGCGTGCTGTGAATGCCCTGACTTTGATAGGATTTGCACTCGGGCTCCTGGTGATTGCGATCGCTGCAACGGTAGCCGCTACTTCTGGGCAACCATTGTGGGGTAGTTTCTACTTCGACCCACTAACGACCCTTAACAACTCGGCCGCTATGCTCGCATTATTTTTTTGGCCGGCGATCGCGGTAGCGTGGCGCCTGTCGCCACGGATGGCGACGGTCTTGACGGTTCTGACTGTCATCCTGCTGTCGTGTCTCTCGAGTGCAGCGTCGGTTACGGCACTGTTATCGGGATTTACCCTGCTCGTTGGAAGGCGTTTCCTCGGACGCAAATTCGCTATCACTGGAGCTGCGATAGCCGCCCTCTTGATGGTCGCATCCCCAAGTGCCTTAAACTGGGCTGATAAAAACTGGGAAGAAGTGCCGAAGCTTTCTGCGGAAAATCCACCCATCGTGAAAAACTCTTTTCAGCACCGCCTCGTAATGTGGGCGTTCGTCGCTAAACGAATTGAGGAGAAACCTTATCTAGGCTGGGGGTTTAATGCTTCCCGTCATATTCCTCAGGAAGAATACCGTCTTGCTCCGAACATGGAGATCATGCCGTTGCATCCGCATAACTTGTCACTTCAGACACGGCTCGAACTGGGTGTGCCCGGCGTGCTGATTCTTGCGTCGCTCGTCTTTGCGGTGTTCTACCGGTTGGCCACTTTTACGGACGACGGATGGAAAAGCGGCGTTGCCATGGCGGCAGCGACGGGGTGGCTTTTCGTCGCCAACGTATCTTACGGTATGTGGCAAAGCTGGTGGATTGCATTGGCGTTCCTGCTGGCGATATTGATGAAAATTGCCTTGGCGGAATGTCCTCGAACTCCAAACTGAGCAAGACGTCGGGCATTGGCGGCGAGTAATTTCCCGGTTGGGGTTTGAGTTTCCTGACCCAAAAGTGTAGCCTTGCAGGGCGAGGGGACAGACAACTGGCATGCGACCGCAGCCAAGGACATGGATAAAAGTCCAAAAATGGTCGCATACCGGATACCGTTCCGAGCGGGGTTGAAAACATAATCCGCTCGTGATGGAGTATAACGATAATGATCGCACGCAAACGTGCGGCACATCGTTTAACAGGGATGGCGCAGGGTGGTATGACGGAAAATAATGATCCGCTCGTTCGATTTGAAAATGTTCAAAAAAGCTATGATGGCGAAACACTCGTCGTAAAAGACCTAAATCTGGATGTCGCTCAGGGTGAATTTCTCACCATGCTCGGCCCATCCGGGTCGGGTAAGACGACGTGCCTGATGATGCTTGCGGGCTTCGAACCGGCGACACACGGTGAGATTTACTTAGACAGTGCACCGATCAATAACGTGCCGCCGCATAAACGCGGCATCGGCATGGTATTTCAGAATTATGCACTTTTCCCACACATGACGGTGGCCGAAAACCTGGCGTTTCCGCTGGAAGTCAGGAAGACACCGAAAAGTGAAATTGAAGAGCGGGTCAAGAAAGCACTCGATATGGTGCAGCTTGGCACGTTCGGCAATCGCCGGCCGGCCCAGTTGTCGGGCGGCCAGCAACAGCGTGTAGCTGTAGCGCGTGCGCTGGTGTTCGATCCGGTGCTGGTCCTGATGGACGAGCCGCTCGGTGCACTCGACAAGCAGCTGCGCGAGCAGATGCAGTACGAGATCAAGCATATTCACGAAAACCTCGGCGTGACGGTCGTCTATGTGACGCACGATCAGTCCGAGGCTCTGACGATGTCCAACCGTGTTGCCGTGTTCAACGACGGGGTCATTCAGCAGCTGGCGGCACCGAACGTGCTGTACGAGCGGCCGGATAACGCCTTCGTTGCCCAGTTCATCGGCGAGAACAACACGCTTGTGGGCGAGATCAAGGAAGTCAACGGCGACAACGCCGTCGTCGATGTTAACGGCTCGATGATCACGGCATTGAACGTGAACACGGGCGGCGTCGGCTCGAAAACTACGCTGTCGATCCGCCCGGAACGCGTTTCGGTCAATCCCTCGAACGAGGGCGATTACCAGAACGTGTTCAAGGCGACGGTCGAAGAGCTGATTTATCTCGGTGATCACATCCGGACGCGTGCGTCCGTGTGCGGTGACGATGAATTCGTGGTCAAGATCGCAAACGCGTCCGCGCTGTCGGCGATCAATGAAGGCACCGAGGTAACATTTGGCTGGAAAGCAGAGGATTGCCGGGCGCTCGATGCATGAGAGCGCACCGCAAGCCGGCTTGTTCCGACAACAGGGACAGCCGGACCCGTTCCAGGGGCAGATGGACCGGTTGCGACCGGTCACAAACGTTTACTCAAAAAACCAGGGAGCTGATTACTCATGATCACCAAGCTTAAAATCACGACATTCGTCGCTGCGGGCGCTCTTGCCCTCGGCGCGTTTGCGGCAACGCCGGCCAGCGCGGCCGACAGCCTTACGGTCGTATCTTGGGGCGGTGCTTACACCAAGTCCCAGGTTGAGGCCTATCACAAGCCTTTCACCAAGAAGACCGGTATCGAAATCCTGTCCGAAAACTATTCGGGCGGTCTGGCCGAGGTCAAAGCGCAGGTGGAAGCCGGCAGCGTGAAGTGGGACGTCGTTGACGTTGAACTTTCCGATGCGATTCGCGGTTGCGACGAAGGTCTGCTGGAGCCGATCGATCCGTCGATCCTGCCGCCGGCACCGGACGGTACGCCGGCCGAAAAGGACTTCATCGATGGCGCGATCACCGACTGCGCCGTGGCGTCGATCGTCTGGTCGACCATCTATGCTTACGACAAGAAGCAGTTCAAGGACGGCGGCCCGAAAACGATGGCCGACTTCTTCGATCTGAAAAAATTCCCGGGCAAGCGCGGCATGCGTAAGACCCCGAAAGCCAACCTCGAAATGGCGCTTGCTGCCGACGGCGTGCCGCCCAGCGAAGTCTATGACGTTCTGTCGACCGATGCAGGTATCGACCGTGCGTTCGCCAAGCTCGACACCATCAAGGACTCGGTTGTCTGGTGGGAAGCCGGCGCCCAGCCGCCGCAGCTTCTTGCTGACGGCGAAGTTGCCATGACGACGGCGTACAACGGCCGTATCTTCAACGCCATCGCCGCCGAAGGTAAGGCGTTCGAAATCGTCTGGGATGCGCAAGTCTTCGACATGGACCTTTTCGTGATCGTGAAAGGCGCGCCGAATAAGAAGGCCGCGCTGGACTTCATTGCGTTCGCGACCGACACGCAGCGTCTTGCTGACCAGGCCGAATGGATTTCCTACGGCCCGGCCCGTAAGTCCTCCGAACCGCTGATCGGCAAGCACGCCGAAGCCGGTATCGAAATGGGTCCGCACATGCCGACGGCTGCGGACAACTTCAAGACCGCGATCCAGAACGACTTCGAGTTCTGGGCCGACCGTCAGGACGAGCTGAACAACCGCTTCAACTCGTGGCTGGCCAACTAAGATAATGACGGAGCCGGAGGCGGTTTATCGCCGCCTCCGGCATCCTCAAGTTAAGTAACATTTTGCCGAAAACGGCCCGCCAATAAGCAGGGCAAGAGGCCGGGGCGCAGGGAAAGACGGGTGGCGAGATGAGCGAACAGCTTACGACAGTCGATGGGCGACCGCTTAAGCAAGCATTGGCAAGCGCGGAGAGAACAAAGCGCATTCGGGCCGTGCTGTTGGTCATGCCGCTTTTCATATTCATTTTTGTCTCATTTCTTTATCCGATTGCACTGATGCTCTACCGGTCAGTGGAAAACCCGCTGATTGCCCAGCATATGCCGAAGACGCTGGCGACTCTTGAAGACTGGGACGGCGAGAGCATTCCAGACGAAGAGACCTTTGCCGCTTTGGCGCAGGATCTGGTCAAGGCCCGTGAAAGCCGGGAGATCGGCAAGGTCGCGACACGCCTGAATTTCGAAACGCCCGGTCTGCGCAGTGTCATTACGGGGTCCGCGCGGAGTGCGGGCCGGTGGGAGCCGCCCTACAAGGAAAAATTCCTCGACCGCCGCAAGGAGTGGGGGGAGTTGGAAACGTGGGCGACGATCAAGCGCCTCGGACCGACAATCACCACGGTCAACTATCTGGCGGCCGTCGATCGGCAATATAATGTGGACGGCGAAGTCGTCATGGTTGGCGAGGACTACCGGATTTACGTCGACCTGTTCATGCGGACGCTGTGGATGAGCGTGGTGGTGACGGTATCGTGCCTGATCCTCGGTTTTCCGATTGCGTACATGTTGGCGAGCTTGCCGCTGAGGCATTCGAACCTGTTGATGATCCTGGTGTTGCTACCGTTCTGGACCTCGCTGCTGGTGCGGACCACATCCTGGATCGTGTTGCTGCAGACACAGGGGGTTCTTAACGACCTCATGGTCTGGTCGGGAATAATCGACGATGCCCAGCGAATACAGTTGATATTCAACGCGCAGGGGACCGTGATCGCGATGACGCAAATCCTGCTGCCTTTCATGGTCTTACCGCTTTACAGCGTCATGAAGACGATCCCGCCAAGCTACTTGCGCGCGGCCGAATCGCTGGGCGCCCACCGCTTCCTGGCCTTCTGGCGCATCTACGTCCCGAATACGCTGCCTGGGGTCGGGGCAGGCTGCCTGCTCGTGTTCATTCTCGCGATCGGTTACTACATCACACCCGCCCTTGTCGGTGGCCAGGACGGTCAGATGATCTCCAACATGATCGCCTTCCACATGCAGAAATCGCTGAACTGGGGACTTGCCGCCGCGCTTGGTGGTATCCTGCTAGTGGGCGTTATCATCCTTTACTGGTTGTATAACAAACTCGTCGGCATCGACCGTCTGAAGCTGGGGTAAGAAGACATGAGCCAAATATCACTTCCCGATCACGCCGGCCCCGTCGAGACCATCTGGCACTATCTCTATATCTTCATCTGTTGCCTGGTGTTCCTCTTCCTGATCGCGCCGATCCTCGTGATCATCCCGCTCAGCTTCAACGCGGAACCGTACTTCACGTTCACCAAGCAGATGCTGTCCCTCGACCCGGATGCGTTCTCGATGCGCTGGTACGAGGACTTCATGAACAAGGATATCTGGCGGGCGTCGATCGGTAACTCGTTCTTCATCGCTTTCTGTTCGACGATCCTGGCGACGACGTTGGGGACGATCGCGGCGCTCGGGCTCTCGCGCTCTGAAATGCCCATGAAAGGGCTTTTCATGGGGTTGCTGATCTCACCGATGATCGTGCCGCTGGTGATCACGGCCGCCGGTATCTTTTTCTTCTATGCGACGGTCAACGACTATATCCCGTTGACCGGGACCTACCTCGGCGTGATCCTGGCGCATACCGTCCTCGGTACGCCGTTCGTGGTCATCACGGTGACGGCGACACTCAGCGGTTTCGACCATTCCCTGACCCGCGCCGGCGCCATGCTGGGCGCCGATCCGACGACGGTGTTCTTCAAGATCATCATGCCGTTGATCCTGCCGGGCGTAATTTCGGGCGCACTGTTCGCGTTCGTGACGTCGTTCGATGAAGTGGTCGTCGTGTTGTTTATCGCATCCGTCGAACAGCAGACTATTCCCAGGCAGATGTGGGCGGGGATCCGCGAATCGATCAGTCCGACAATTCTGGCAGTGGCGACGATCCTGATCTGTATCTCGATCGTGTTGCTGGCGACCGTCGAGCTTCTGCGGCGGCGCTCCGAACGCTTGCGGGGTATGAGCGCGGGTTGATCGTCATAAAAAACTAACGCCGAAGCGGCTTGTTTTTATGTGATCTCGCATTAGCTTGTGGGCATGAATAATCTTGCCATGTCCGACCTCGTGATTTGCGGCGTCGAAGAACTGCCCGAGCACGGTCGCCGTGGTTTCACCCATGTCGCAACGCTGATCGATCCCGATTGGCCGGAAATTACCGCATTCGACACGTTTGATGCGCATGAACGGCGTGTCTTCCTTTGCCATGACATTATCGATCCCTTGCCGGGAAAGACGCCGCCCAGCCGTGAATTGGTGGAAGATGTGCTTAGTTTCGGCAGATCGTTGTCTGAGAGCCTGGCGCAGGGCGAAAACGTCAGGCTGCTGATCCACTGTCACAAAGGGGTCTCGCGCTCTTCGGCGGCGATGCTGTCATTCCTGGCGCAAGTGCATAGGGACGAAACGCCGGAAGCACTGTTCAATCGGCTTCGGGCCATTCGTCCACAAGCTTGGCCGAATTCGGTCATGGTCGGTTTTATCGACGAATTCCTCGATTACGACGGCGCCCTGGTTGATGGGCTGCGTGTCCATTACGGGCATCGGCTCCAGGCGCATCCGCGCACGGGCGAATGGATGTCAGCCAACGGGCGAGCCCGCGAAGTCGAAATGGCAATAATGCCGGAAGATAAGGTCAGTCCTTAACGACCAGTCCCTGCGGGAAGTTGCACAACCTTTCGGCGCCGGTGTCCGTGACCAACACGCCTTCGCTGATCTCTATACCCCAGTTATCGAGCCAAATCCCCGGCATGACGTGAATGGTCATCCCGGCCATCAGGGCCGTGGTGTCGCCTGGGCGAATCGACAAGGTATGCTCACCCCAGTCGGGCGGGTAGTTGAGCCCGATGGAGTAACCCATTCGCGAATCCTTGACGATCCCGTGCCGGCTGACGACCCGGTTCCAGGCCGCGTGAACTTCTTCGCACGTAACCCCTGGCCGCATGCTCTCGACGGCAACGTTGAGCGCTTCGACGGCGACCTCGGCGATTTCCGCCATGCGGGTCGGTGGCGGCCCTAAATGAACGGTTCGTGACATCGGGCAGTGATAACGCATACGGCATCCGGCCAATTCCAGGATCGTCGCTTCGCCATGCTGGAACGGTTCCGAGTTCCATGTCAGGTGCGGGGTGGTGGTGCCGACGCCTGTCGGCAGCATCGGTACGATCGATGTGTACTCACCGCCGAAATCATCGGTGCCGCGGATTTGCGCGTTGTAGATATCGGCGACCGCATCGCATTGCCTGGTCCCCGGTTCGATAGCGTCGATGCCGGCCTGCATCGCCAATTCGACAAGCTTCGCCGCTTCCCGCATATAGGCGATTTCCTTGGGGCTTTTGACGACACGGACCCAGTTCACGAGATTGGCCGCATCGACGAACGTCGCGTCCGGCATGGCGGCTTCCAGGGCTGCGTGCGCACGCGCCGAATAGTAATAAGCGTCCATATCGACGGCGACCCGGCCCTTGCCCAGGCCGCGTTCCACCAAAAGGCCTCCGATCCAGTCCATGGGGTGGATGTCCTCGGCCTGGACGTAATGATCCGGGTAGCCGAGCATATTCTCCTCGCTAAGGTGCGTTGTCACGAACCCGCCGGCACGGTCGATGCCGCGGACGATACAAATGGGTTCGTCTTCCTGTTGCGACACGGCGACGATTTGCGGGGTATAGAACGACCAGCCGTCGTAGCCGGTCAGGTAGTTCATATTGGCCGGGTTGCAGGTGATCAGTAGATCGAACCCCTGCTGCGCCATCCGCGCACGAACGCGGTCCACACGTACGTCGTACTCGGCCTTGTCGAAGCTATGCATTCACGCGAAGACCCTTAAGCTATTGATCAATAATGCCTACCTCGGTTATTGCGCGATGTCACGTGAATGTCATTTCTGTATTTTCTCTTTTTTATACGTGCATTAATCTCGGTTGCTAGGTCGCGTTTGACGACTGGCGTAAGAGGGGATTTCCGCCATGTTTGGTGGCTCGGACGGCGTTAAACCGCACAAAATCGGCTTCGTGCTCTTGCCCGAATTTACGATGATCGGGTTCAGTGCGGGCGTGGAACCTTTCCGAATCGCGAACCGCCTGGCAGAGAAATCTCTCTATGCCTGCGATGTCTATTCGGATGACGGTAATCCGATTAAAGCCAGTAACGGTTTGTCGGTGAATGTCGACGGATCGGTCGCGGAAGCGGAGGGGCTTGAGACCATTTTCGTCTGCTCGGGTCTCAATGTTAAAAATTATCTCTCCAAGGGACTGATCCAAAAGCTCAGGCGGCTGGCTTCGCATGGCACGGGGATCGGTGCGATCTGTACCGGGACCGAAGTGCTGGCCAAGGCCGGGCTTCTGGATGGCTATAGTTGCACGATCCACTGGGAGAACATGCCGTCGTTTATAGAGGATTATCCCGATCTCGACGTCGTTACCGAATTGTTCGAGATCGATCGCAACCGGTATACCTGCGCCGGCGGGACGGCGGCGCTTGACCTGTCGCTTCGCCTGATCGCGCTGCATTACGACGCAGCGACGGCGGCGGCGGTCGCGGATCAGTTAATTCATCATCGAATCCGCGAAGGGGACGAAGGCCAACGGATGGAGCTCCGGACCCGGCTGGGCGTTTCGCACCCGAAATTGCTGGCCGTAATCCAGCAGATGGAGGAAAGCCTGGAGGAGCCGGTCAACTGCGCACAGCTCGCGGCGGGCGTCGGTCTATCGACCCGGCAGCTGGAGCGGTTGTTCCGCAAGTATCTGGGGACCGCGCCGACAAAATACTATCTCTCACTGCGTCTCAGCAGGGCTCGGTTCCTGCTGCGCCAGACCAGTCTGCCGATCCTTTCCATCGCGCTGGCATGCGGTTTCGTTTCGGCGTCGCATTTTTCGAAGTGCTACCGCGAGCACTTTAATCGGACCCCCAGTCTGGAGCGGCGGACGGCCTAAATTTCGCGTTGAAGCTTCGGCAACAGAAACCCGAGGGTGATCGCGCGCACGGCCATCAGGATCGTGAAGGCACCCCAAAGCCCGTGGTTTTCGAACGTCGGGACGAGCAGCGGGAGCGCCGCCAGATAAATCAGCAACGACAGGATCATGGCGTTCCGCATTTCGCGTGACCAGGTGCAGCCGATAAAGATGCCGTCGAGTTGGAAACTCCATACCGAGATCATCGGAAGCAGGATGCTCCATGTCAGATATATCCGCGCCGTTGTGCGGACACCTTCGTCGACCGTCAACGCGTCGATCATGTAAGGGCCGAATACGGCGGTGAGCGCACTGAACACGACCGCTAACAGCAATGCCCACGTCGCCGTGGTGCGGATTGCGGCCGTGAAGTTCTTTCGGCTGCGTGCCCCTTTCGCCTCACCCGCAAGCGCTTCTGCCGCGGTAGAGAAGCCATCCAGACCGTAGGCTGTGAGAACCTGGATATGCAGGAGGATAGCGTTCGCCGCGAGGACCGTGTCGCCCATGCGTGCGCCGATGGCGGTCAGGATGACGAATACGGTCTGAAGGCACATGGATCGAACGAAGATGTCGCCGTTGACGCTCAGCATTCGTTTGATGGGCGCGGCCTGCATGATTTGCGCGAAATCGAAACGCCCGCCCATCGTATGAAGGTGCTTGCGCGCGAGATAAAGGCCCAGGATCACAGCCGTCGTTTCCCCGGTGACCGTCGCCCAGGCGACACCAGCGACCCCCCAGCCGAGCCCCATAACGAACCAGAAATCCAGCAGCGCGTTGATCCCGTTCATATAGACCTGCGTGATCAGAGCCGCCCGGGTGTTCTGGGTGCCGAAGAACCAGCCAAGAAGCGCGTAATTCGCAAGTGCCGCGGGCGCGGACCAGATGCGGATCGAAAAATACTCTTCGGTGAGCGGGCGGACGCTATCGCTGGGGCCGACAATCAGGCTTGCGGCTGCGAATATGGGCCATTGAAGCACGACCATCATTGCGCCAAGCACGCCCCCCAGCATCAGTGCGCGCACCAGCCAGGTGCGGACCTCGCGGCCATCGCGGGCGCCGAACGATTGGGCGGTCAGGCCGGTCGTGCCCATTCGCAAAAAGTTGCAGCCGTGATAAAGCAGATTGAAAATCAAGGCGCCCACGGCTACTGCCCCGACAAATTCCGGGCCGGGGAGCCGGCCGACCACCGCCGTATCGACGATCCCGAGGATCGGTACGGAGACGTTGGTGACAATGACCGGCAAGGCGATCCGCCAGGTGCGGCGGTGCCAGTATCTGTGCTCGTCGGCAATCATAAGGTTTGGTAAGCGGAAACCGCTGCGAACACAACGTTCCTGCTGGGAAGACTCAGGCGCGGGAGCGGCGCCGACGCCGACGGCCTTCGTCGTTCTTGGCCAGGACCGGCGCCAGCATGCGCACCTTGGTCAGTTCAGGAACTTCCGCTTCCAGCTGCGGATAGGCGGCATCGGCGTGCGGCAAAGCCATCGCCTTGACGAAATGTTCCTGGAAACGTGGCTCAACTGCCGTTTCGACTTTGGTGATCGTTTTAACGATTCGCTGGATGTCGTCGCGGCTTTGCTGGTTCAAAAGCGCAATCCGGGCACCGGTGCCGGCGGCATTGCCGGCAGCGTAGACGCGGTCGAGACCGCAATCCGGGATCATGCCGAGGACCATCGCGTATTTGGGATCAATGTGCGTGCCGAACGCACCCGCCAGCACGATACGATCGACGCGATCGACTTCCATCTTATCCATCAACAGGGCGGCACCCGCATAGAGTGCCGCCTTGGCGAGTTGGATCGCGCGGACGTCGTTCTGCGTTACCGAAATCCGGTTTTCACCGTCGTGAATGAGATATGAAAATGTCCGGCCATCCGATTTCACGCGAGGCGAGCGTGCAGCCAAGGTGCCGTCAATCGTGCCGTCGGTCTTGAGAATGCCCGCCAGCAGCATCTCACCAAGGACCTCGATAATGCCGGACCCGCAAATCCCGGTAATGCCGATCTTTTCGACCTCGGCATTAAAGCCGTCTTCGTTCGACCACGCTTCGCAGCCGATAACCTTGAAGCGCGGCTCAAGCGTTTGCGGATCGATGCGTAGTCTTTCTATGGCGCCGGGTGCGGCCCGCTGACCGCAGGAAATCTGCGCACCTTCGAATGCGGGGCCGGTCGGCGACGATGCCGCGAGAAGCTCGTGCCTGTTGCCGAGCACGATCTCGGCGTTCGTGCCGACATCGACGATCAGCGTCATTTCATCGCGAAGGTGTGGTTCTTCCGAGAGGATCACCCCTGCGGTATCCGAGCCCACATGCCCGGCGATGCAAGGCAGCATATAGACGCGGGCGTCCTCATTGACGGTGTCGAGGCCCACTTCGGTCGCCCATACCGTCATTCCGGAACTGGTTGCAAGCGCGAACGGTGCGCCGCCGAGTTCGATCGGGTTAATGCCCAGGAACAGGTGATGCATGATCGGGTTGCCGACAACCGTCATGTTGAGAACGGCATCCGGTGTTACGCCAGATGCGTCGATCACGTCTTTCGCCAGATCGCTGACCGCACGCCGGACGCTTTCGATCAGGTGGTCCTCTCCGCCCGGGTTCATCATGATGTAGGAAACCCGGCTCATCAGATCTTCGCCGAAACGGATCTGCGGGTTCATCGTGCCGTCGGATTCCAGGACTTCCCCCGTTGCCAGATCGCAGAGGTGTGCGGCGATGGTGGTGGATCCGATGTCGAAGGCGATGCCGTATGCCTTGTCCTTGAAGCCGGGCCAGACAGCGGTGATACGCAAGCCCCGGTGAACCGCGACCGTGACTTTCCATTCGCCTTGCCTGAGCGCGCTCTGAAGATTGCGCAATACGCGCATATCGATTTCTTCGAGACCCTTCACATCCCACTGCTCGTCGAGTGCCTTCAGCAGGCGTTCGAAATCGCCGAGCGGATTGTGCATGTCGGGTTCGTCGACGACGCAGTAATGCAGGCGGATCGCCGGGTCCATGACGATGTCACGGACTTCGGCGCGCTTGCGGACGACCTGCTTGTGGACTTGGCTGGACGGCGGAACATCGATGACGACGTCGCCCCATAAAAGCGCATGGCAGCTCAGCCGCCGTTCGGGGGCGAGCCCTTTACGGGAGTCGAAAAGGTTCTCGGGTTCGCCCCGCGGACTGACGTTCGCAGCGGAGCTTTGAATACCGTGTTTGGAAAACTCGCCCTCGGCGACGACGACCTGACAGCGGCCGCAAATGCCCCGACCACCGCATACACTATCGATATCGACGCCGAGTTGGCGTGCGCAATCCAGTATAGGGGTGCCGACGGGAAAGCGGCCGCGGCGGCCGGACGGCATGAAAGCCACGAAAGCGCTGTTTTCCTTAAGTGGCACCGCCGTCCTCTTCCTTCAGTCCGTTACCCGCGCCGCCGACGGCGTCCTTCACGTCGCCCAGCGCCCTCTGCACCCTCTGCGGCGGGCTCGCGGAACTTGCGGATCCAACGGCCGCAGTTCGCATCGTGTCCCATCACGACATTGGCGCCCATGATACCCTGCATTTCGGGGTCGTGAAGCGGATTTGTGATGGCCGACGTCATGCCCGCACCGATGGCCATGGCGAGGAAGCTGGAGTTCAATCCGTGGCGGTTCGGCAGGCCGAACGAGAAGTTGGACGCTCCGCACGTCGTGTTGACCTTGAGCTCTTCGCGCAGCCGGCGGATCAGGTGCAGCACCTGGCGTCCGGCGTCATTCAGTGCGCCGACGGGCATGACCAACGGGTCGACGACGATGTCTTCCTTGGGAATGCCATAGTCGGCGGCGCGCTCGACGATCTTCTTGGCGACATCGAAACGCACGTTCGGGTCCTCGGAAATACCTGTCTCGTCGTTGGATATGGCGACGACGGCCGCACCGTATTTCTTGATCAGCGGTAGCACGACCTCAAGGCGCTCTTCCTCGCCAGTGACCGAGTTGACCAAGGCTTTGCCCTGATACACGGAAAGTCCGGCTTCCAGGGCGGCCACGATCGAGCTGTCGATGGACAGCGGCACGTCGGTCAGCGACTGAACGAGTTGCACGCACTCTGCCAATATCTTGGGTTCGTCGGCGAGAGGAATGCCGGCGTTGACGTCGAGCATGTGCGCACCTGCTTCGACCTGAGCCAGGGCGTCAGCCTCGACGCGCGAGTAATCGCCCTCTGCCATTTCGGCGGCGAGCAGCTTGCGGCCGGTGGGATTGATGCGCTCGCCGATGATGACGAACGGCTGGTCGAAGCCGATAACGACTTCCTTGGAGGCGGAGCTGACTACGGTTCTGGTCAAAGCGGTAACTCCTGAAAAAGGCGATACAGGCAATCCCTGATTGGCCCTGTAAATACCGATTCTGCGGTCCGTTAACTGTTCAAAACGCGACCCTTCACGTATCGGCGGCGGCGAGTTTTTCGGCTTCGCGCTCGGCAAATTCGATGGCGGCCGCATCGCCCGGGTTGAGCTCCCGTTTCCACGGTCTGCGATCCTTGAGAACGCCCGATGCATGGACGATATCGGCCACGAATTCCTCTTGGCGGTAGGCCATGACATGGATCCCCGAAACGCCTTCGATATCGCGGATTTCCTGCATCAGATCGATGCAAAGCCGCTTGCCTTCCTGCTTTTGGTTCTCCGCACCTTCTAGGCGTGAGATGATGTTGTCCGGGATGTGGACGCCGGGCACGTTGGAGCGGATCCAGCGCGCGGTTTTCGCGGACGCCAACGGACCGACGCCGATCAGGATGTAGCACTTCTCATGCAGCCCCATGTCGCAGACGCGCTTCATGTACTCCCGCAGCATCGGGATATCGTAGCAGTACTGGCTCTGAACGAACTGTGCGCCGGCCTCTATCTTCTTCTTCAGGCGCAGCGGGCGAAAATCGTAGGGCGGTGCAAACGGATTGATCGCGGCGCCCAGGAAGACCCTGGGCGGATCCGTGATCTTGCGGCCGGATAGGAAACGGCCCTCGTCGCGCATGGTGCGGATGGTTTCGAGAAGCGACATGCAGTCGAAATCGAACACCGGTTTGGCCCCCGGCTGGTCACCTGCCTGAACCCCGTCGCCGGTCAGGCATAGGATATTCGACACACCCATCGCCGCCGCCCCCAGAACGTCGCCCTGAATGGCGATCCGATTCCGGTCGCGACACGATATCTGCATGATCGGCGCGTAGCCGACGCGGGTCAGGAGCGCGCAGATGCCGACACTCGACATGTGACAGTTGGCGCCCGAACCGTCGGTGGCGTTGATGCCGTCTACCCATCCATCGAACACGCCGCCACGCTCATAGACTTCGTTGGGGTCGGCGCTGTCGGGTGGGTTCAACTCGGCGGTGATGGCGAACTCACCCCGCCGGAGAATGCGCTCCAATCGCCCACGAGAGGAATGCCCGTCCGGCACGACCGAATAGTCTTCGTGCTGATCGGCGGTCATTGCGCCGTCTCCGACATGCTGTCCCGTTCGGCCGCTTTTTGCGCCGTGACGCGAAGCCACGCGGAGCTGTTGCGAAGGCTTTGGTCGACCGGTTTCTGGACTTTCAGAATGTTGTCCGACGCGCGCATGCGTTGGCTGCCTTGCCAAGCCTGCACCCACACGCAAGGCATGTCCGGTTCGACCTCGCAATTGCCGTTGGCGCGCACGCCGCCACACGGACCGTTGCGGAGCTGCTTGGGGCAGTTCATCGGGCAAGACATGCCGGTATCGGAAAGCGCGCACTGGCCGCACATCCGACAATCGAAAAGGAAGCTCTTAACCGACTTCTCGACCAGCATGACGGGATACTCGACCCGTTTATAGCCGATGGTATTCCAGATCGGGTGGAGTTTCAGGAACACGTCTGCCAGGGCGTTATAGACGCCTTCGAACAGCCGCGCACGTCGTACCGACCAGAGGCGGATCGAATAACGTGCCCGCTGGCGTCGGACGTGGCTGGTATCGCTCGGCTTGTATGCCGTTGCGGGGGCGGCGGGCTTTTTCATGCCGACGTCTTTTCATCGTAACCCTTGCCCGCGATGAGCGCTTTGATTCGCGCATCGTCGTACTCGGCTTCAAGGCGTTCCTGCCATGCCGATGCCTCGGCTTCGATATCTTCGCCACATTCATAACCGCTGACGCGCCGCCAATCCGCGAGATACGTGTCGGTCCCGATGGCGTTCGCCCGCATCGCCGCCAGGTCAATGGCTTCCTGAAAACGGTGGGAAAGCTCGCGTTTCGCAGCTTGCCGACCCTGTTTTACAATCACCTGCGCAGGGATATCACGCCAGTATACGATGGTCGCTTGAGCCATCGGCCACTCCTTTCCTTGCCTGCTCGGTGATGAAATCGCCGAGCCCGCCGTAGCCGGTAAAATGATATTCATAAGCGAGACCGAGACGATTGGCCGCCGCTTCGGCATTCCGCTGGAGATCCGGATCCTCGGTCTGTGCCAGATAGATCAGGCGCTTGTAATTGCCGAAATAGACCTTCTCCAATTCTGGATGCCGGTCGATGCCCAGACCCTCGATGATGAGACGATCGAAAAACCGGACCAGATAGTCGGTCAGGTAGAACGTGCCGACTTCATCCTCGTGCATCTTGTTGAAGGTCTGCTCGCCGGCGAAAAACGCGTAACAGTGCGCCCCGCCGATGCGTTCCACGCCTTTCTCCGCCAGGAGCTCGTCGAGCATCCCGCCCGTACCGCAATCGGCGTAGAGGGCGACGATACGTTCGTACTTGCCCTCGTTGGCGTCGATCTTGCGCCGCATCTCCGCTGGAATACGGCCGGGGCGGTTATGCAGATCCGCCGGCAGGCACGTCAGGTCGATATCCTTCAGGCCGCCGGCCTTGATGACCCAGCCGATCTCCCGGGCGAGGGCGCCGCAGGCGATGATCAGAAGGGGGCGCATCGGTTGACGGGCCCGTGCCTTCGTCAGCTCGACGCCAAGGCCGAACCCTGGCGACGCGACATCCAGTCCTTCGCCGTGTCGACGGCGACGGCCGCATCGCGGCAATACGCATCGGCGCCGATGTTGTCGGCAAACGCTTCGTTCAGCGGCGCACCGCCGACAAGGACGATGTAGTCGTTCCGGATGCCTTTCTCGACCATGGTGTCGATGACGACTTTCATGTACGGCATGGTCGTGGTCAGAAGCGCCGACATGCCGAGGATATCCGGTTGGTGCTCTTCGAGCGCCTTGAGATACGTGTCGACGTCGATGTTGATACCGAGATCGACGACCTCGAAGCCGGCGCCTTCCATCATCATGCCGACAAGGTTCTTGCCGATGTCGTGGATGTCGCCTTTCACGGTGCCGATGACCATCTTGCCCATTTTGGGGGCGCCGGTCTCGGCCAGAAGGGGGCGCAACACGCCCATCCCGGCCTTCATGGAGTTGGCTGCCATCAGCACTTCCGGGACGAACAGGATGCCGTCGCGGAAATCGATGCCGACGATACGCATGCCCTCGACCAAAGCTTTGGTCAGCACCTCGTACGGGGTCCACCCGCGCTCCAGCAAAATCTCCGTGCCCTCGACGATTTCGTCGGCAAGGCCGTCGTAAAGGTCGTCGTGCATCTGCTGCACGAGTTCTTCGTCATTTAGTTCGGAAAGGACGATATCGTCATCTTCGTCGGCCACAAGTATTCTCCCAGCCAAAATCGGCCTGTCCAGGAGGCCGCAATTTCACTGAATAGGACCTTAGCATACTTCGTGGCTGTTCATTTGCAGACACGAATTAGAACTGTTGCGACATCCATGGCGACGGAAGACGAAAAACGCCCGGAATCGTGGCTCACCGGGCGTTTGCGCCAAAAAAAGAAGCCGGGGCAGATGCCCCGGCTTCCCTGATTGTTAGGAAAGATTGCTGATAATTGCTTTAATCAGCACCTTCCTGGCCAGGTTCGACGGCCGGATTTGCGGTCGGGAACCTGCGTTCGTGCTCTAGGCCCATATACAGGCAGACACACATCACGATCAGGACCACCGTAAACGGCAGACCGACGGTAATGGCGGCTGCTTGCAATGCGCCAAGGGCGTCGGCGCCACCGCCGAACAGCAGTGCGGCCGCGATCACGCCTTCGATCAGCACCCAGAAGACGCGCTGCGGCACAGGGGCGTCGACTTTACCGCCGGCGGTAATGCTGTCGATCACCAGCGAGCCCGAGTCAGACGAGGTGATGAAGAACACCAGCACCAGCACGATCGCCAGGAACGATGTGATGCCTGTCAACGGCAGGTTTTCCAACATGTGGAACATCGCCAGCGGCACTTCGCCGACACCTTCGGCAAGCGCACCGACACCGTTGATCGACTGCTCGAGACCGGTGCCGCCGAATGTCGACATCCATACAAGCGTCACCAACGTCGGGATCAGCAAGACTGCCGTGACGAATTCACGCACCGTCCGGCCGAGCGAAACGCGGGCGATGAACATGCCGACGAACGGCGACCAGGAAATCCACCACGCCCAGTAGAACACGGTCCAGCCGTGGAAGAACTTGTCGTCCTCGCGGCCGATCCAGTTCGAGAGCGAGAAGATGTTCTCGGCATAAGCGGTGGCGGTCGAGAAGATTCCGGTCAGGATCGCCATGGTCGGGCCGAAAATGATGACGAACAGCATCAGCAAGCCGGCAAGGGACATGTTGATATTACTCAGCACTTTCACACCGCCGTCGAGGCCACGGAGCACCGAAATCAACGCGATGAACGTGACGCCCAGGATGACCGCCGTTTCGGTGCCGATACCTTTCGGCACGTCGAAAAGGAAGTTGAGGCCACTAGCTGCCTGCTGGGCACCGAAGCCAAGCGACGTCGCGAGGCCGAACAGCGTTGCGACGACGGCGACGGTATCGACCACGTGGCCGATGAAGCCCCATGACCTGTCGCCGATCAGCGGGTAGAACGCGGAGCGGAGCGTCAGCGGGAGACCTTTGTTGTAGGTGAAGAAGGCGAGCGAAAGGGCCACGACCGCGTAAATCGCCCACGGGTGCAGGCCCCAGTGGAACATGGTCGCCCCCATGGCAGCTCTGGCGCCTTCGGGCGTGTTCGGTTCGGCGTTCAGTGGTGTGCCCCACCAGTCGGTGTAGTAAGCGACCGGTTCGGCGACACTCCAGAACATCAGGCCGATGCCCATACCGGCGGCGAACAGCATGCTGAACCAAGATATGGTCGAGAATTCGGGTTTGGCGTTATATCCGCCAAGGCGAATCTTGCCGACCGGCAGGAAAATCAGCGCGAGACAAAAAATCACAAAGATGTTGCCGCCGACCATGAACAGCCAATCGAAGTTATCGATCGACCACCCTTTAGCGCCTTCGAAAGCGCCTTTCGCCTGTTCCGGCGAAATGAGGCTGATCATGACGAACAAGATCACCAGGATCGCGGCAACCCAAAATACCGGATGGTGAACATCCATCCCGAATTTGGTCAGGTTATCCTGGCCTATCTCGTAGTCTGTATCGAACTTTTCCGGATCCGAGAGCATATAGTTCCTCCTCCTGTGCCTATCTCTCCCAATGCTGCCCGACGGTTCAGCCGTTACTAATAAACGCAACGACCCGGCCCAAGCCAAAGGACTGGCTTGGTGAGAGGGGCCGATCAACCGTCAAACAGGTAACGCTTCTCGTTTGAAACGCATGTCATCTCCCCATGACTGCCTGAGCGTAGACGACGGATTCTAGCCGACCTTGTACAAATCAGCCTGAATTTATTCACTCAGCGACATTAATTTGTCGATTCTAGGATAATAGGCGGCGGAATCAAGGCATTTGCACCCACCTTGGCGGGTGCATGAGGGGCGTGCCCAACAGGGGTGATTCGGTGTCTTACGACTTCGGCCGCGCGTTTTCCGGGTCGTAAAGCGGCTTGTAGCCGACGGCCGCGACCTCGACCGGGAACTTCTGGTTGAAGTACTCGATCTCAAGCGCACGGCCCTCTTCACAGTAGTCGTGCGGCAGGTACCCGAGTGCAATGTTCTTGCCGATAGATGGCCCGAACGCGATGGATGTGGTGTACGACCGCCGCCCCTTACCGTCGATCAGGACTTCATTGGTCTTCGGGTCGACGATCGGGCAATTGCCGAGCATGAAGCGCGCGACGCCATCCTTGTCGGTGTTGTCGGTGACGACGAGGGTGCAGAGTGTCGCCGCCTGATGCTTCAGATCACGTTGCGCCAGATTGGCCTGTTTGCCTCGGAAATCGGCGACCTTGACCTTGGGCCGGGCGAGGCCGGCTTCGAGCAGGTTGTACTCGGTCAGCAGGTCGGCGTTCTGAAGCCGGAGGCTCTTCTCCATCCTGCGGGTGTTGGCATAGGTCTCGATCCCCACGGGCGTGATGCCGATTTCGGCAAACATGTCCCAAAGTGCCAGGCCGTAGCTGAGCGGGAAGTGCAATTCCCATCCCTGTTCGCCGACATAGGATATGCGGAACGCCTTCACCGGCACGCCGCGGAGCGTGATGTCCTTGATCGCCGCGAAGGGGAAGTTCTCGGGGTTGAGGCCGGCCGGATCGTCGGCGAGCGTCTTGAGGTTTTCACGCGCGTTCGGGCCCCAGACGCCAATGCAGCCGAAGTGATCGGTGCGGTCTTCGACGAATGCGGTCCATTCCTTGTCCTGCACCATGCGGCGCAGGTATGTCATGTCGCGGTGGCCGGCATCTGCCCCGTCAATGACACGGAACCTGTCTTCGGCCAGGCGCAGGATCGTCAAATCCGCCATCACACCGCCGGTGTCATCCAGGAAGTTGGTGTAGACGCCTTTGCCGACCGGAGTGTCACCGGCGACTTTCGACGACGATACGTACTCGACCAGTTGTTCCGCGTCTTTCCCCGATACGTCATAGATCGCGAAGTGCGACAAGTTGACCATGCCGACGTTTTCGGAGAGTTCCAGATGCTCGGCGTTGGAAACGCGCCAGAAATGGCGATTGTCCCATTCGTGTTCACGGACCGGGACACGGTCGGCGTATTTCTCGAGTAGCTTTTCCTCGTTCGACGCATAGCCGTGCGCGCGTTCCCACCCGGCGAGTTCCATGAAGTATCCGCCGAGTTCCTTCTCACGAAGATAGGACGGTGCGCACCGCAGGTTCCGGCCTTTGGTATAAGGCTCGCGATTATGAACGGGCGGATTGTAGATCTTGAACGCCGTTTCGTAGCAGCGGTCATGAATGTACTTTTCCGACTTCTGGATCGGGTAATACCGCGCATAGTCGATGGAATGGTGGTCGTATTCGGTTCGGCCGTCGGTCATCCAGTCCGCGATCACCTTGCCGGTGCCGGGACCGTCCTTGACCCAGACCGACACGCCGTACCAAAGACCCCGCACGTCAGGGGACTCCCCGATCGACGGGCCGCCGTCGGCGGTGACCTGCAACAGGCCGTTGAACGAATGCTTCTCGTTGTAACCGAGTTCGCCCAGGATCGGCGTCAGCTCCATGGCGCGCTCCAGCGGCTCGATGATCTGTTCCATTTCCAAATCGCGTTGCGACGGCGACAGACGCGCCTGTTCTTTCTCCAGGATGTCGCGCGGGTGGCAGAGACGGGGTTCGTTCTCTTCGTAATAGCCCCATTCGATCTGCCCGCCTTCCGCGGTTTTCGGATCGCCGGTATCGCGGAGATACGCCGAGTTGCCCTGGTCGCGGAGCAGCGGATAGCCGATCTCCTTACCGGTGCCTTCGAATTCGTTGTACGGCCCGAAGAACGTCAACGGGTGATCGACCGGCATGACAGGCAGGTCCTCGCCGGCCATTTCCGAGATCAGACGCCCCCAAAGACCGGCGCAGACAACGACGTAAGGCGTCTCGATATAGCCGCGGCTGGTGTGGACGCCCTTGATGCGGCCATTTTCGATGTCGAGTCCGGTGCAAGGCGTGTTGGCCATGGCTTCCAATTTGCCGGTGGCTTCGGCTTCCTGGATCATCTCTCCCGAGACGACCTGCGAACGCGGGATGACAAGGCCTGCATCCGGGTCCCAAAGGGCGCCCTGGATGACGTCTTCTTCGATCAGCGGCATAAGCTCCTTGGCTTTTTTCGCCGAGATCATTTCGACCCGGTTACCGAAGGCGCGGCCTGAACTGACCCGGCGCTCAAGCTCAAGCATCCGCTCGTCGTCGCCTTTGCGCGCGACCTCGATGCCGCCGATCCGTGAATAGCGCCCGCGTTTCTCGAAGAAATCGATGGAATACTTGGTCGTGAAGATGGTCATCTGGTCGTGCATCGTGTTGAAGCAGAAGTCCGATGCGTGACCGGTCGAGCCGATGTCGGTGGGGATGCCCGACTTGTCGATGCCGATGATATTCTTCCAGCCGCGTTCGATCAGATGATGGGCAACCGACGCGCCGGCGATCCCGCCAAGCCCGATGATTACGACGTCAGCTTTCTTGTTAAAATCCGCCACTGTAGCCACCTCCCGTATGGGGCCGCCGACCGCACGGCGCAAATGCCCGGAACGCCAGAAAATTTCACCATGCTAGGTACGGAATTGGCAACCCGCGCGCTAAGATGCGCGCGACTTCGGATGTTCTGGAATCGTCGCGGTACACAGGCCTTCAGCAAGCGCATTGCCGAGCCTTCGAGGCGGGACTACCCTACACGGCAGGGAAGTTAAAACGACAAATTGGGAGTTAACACCAAGTCATGCTTAGCGATTGGGAACCGCCGAAATCATTCGCGAAATACGAACACATCAAAGTTAAACGGATTGCCGGGACGATCGGCGCCGAAATCTCGGGCGTCAATATCGCCGAAGACCTGCCCAACGAGGTGATCGACGAGATCACCGGGGCCTTGAATGAGCATCACGTGATCTTTTTCCGGGATCAGGACCTGCCGCCGAAGCGCCAGGCAGCGTTCGCGTCCCGGTTCGGTCCGTTAATCCCGTACCCGATGGTCAAGGGGCTGGATGGCACGGACGAGGTTGTGCCAGTCGTCAAATTGCCGGAAGAACGCGTCAACTTCGGCGGTATCTGGCACGCGGATACGACGTATCTGGAAGAGCCGCCAATGGGGGCGCTGCTCTATGCCGTCGAACTGCCGCCTTACGGCGGCGATACGCTGTTTGCGAATATGCATCTGGCGTACGAGACGCTATCGCCGAGCCTGCAGGGCTACCTGGAGACGCTCACCGTCATTCAGAATTCCGCCAAGGCAGAGGTGACACGGACCCGGGAAGACCGGATCAAGGGCGACGGCGGCAAGCGTATGCAGCTGGTCGCCGAGCATCCGGCGGTGATCACGCACCCGCGGACGGGACGCAAGGCACTCTATGTCAATTCGGGCCATACCGAACGCTTCAAGGAACTGACGCTAGAAGAAAGCGAGCCGATCCTGAAGTTCCTGTTCAACCATCTGTCCCGGCCTGAGTTTACGTGCCGCTTCGTCTGGACGCCGGGTTCGCTCGCGTTCTGGGACAACTATGCGACTCAGCACAATCCGATCAACGACTACCATGGGTTCAAACGGGTCATGCACCGCGTCACGGTCGGCGGCGGACGCCCGCAGCTTCAGCAGCAGGCGGCTGAATAATGGGAATTACAGTACTTCCCGATCAACGCGAGCAGAGTTTCCTTGGATATCCGGTTGCCCATGATCTGGACAATCTGGATGCGCACGTCGCGGTGCTGGGCATTCCATTCGGCAAACCCTATCGACCGGAAGGTATGGCGAACCCGCAAAGCGAGGGGCCGGCGGCTGTTCGCGCCGCGTCCCGGCGTATCTTGTTGGCCCATGACCACTACGATTTCGATCTTGGCGGGCCGGTGCTCGACGGGCGCGACGTCAAGATCGTCGACTGCGGCAATGCCGCTGCGGACATGAACGACCATGACGCGCACTACCGGAATGCCGAAGCCGCCGTTCGAAAGATCGTTGCGGCGGGCGCCATGCCGATCGTGATCGGTGGTGACCATGGCGTCCCTATTCCGGTATTTCGAGGGATCGAGGATCTTGGTCCCATTACGCTTGTGCATGTGGATGCACACCTGGACTGGCGAGATGACGTGAACGGGGAACCGGAAGGGTATTCGAGCCCGATCCGGCGGGCCTCCGAGATGGATCACATCGGTGAGATTTTTCAGATCGGCATGCGGTCCGTTGGCAGCGCCCGGATCGACGAGGTCGAAGCCGCGAAAGCTTATGGCGCACATATCTATACGTCATACGATGTGCACGATAACGGTATCGAAAGCGTGCTGGCCGATATCCCGGATGGGCAGAATTATTACCTGACCATCGATGCCGACGGTGTCGATCCGTCCGTAATGCCGGGTACGCTGGCGCTGGCGCCGGGCGGTCTGACGTATCACCAGATGCGTAAACTCATTCACGGTCTGGTCGCCAAGGGCCGGGTGGTCGGCATGGACATTGTCGAGATCGCGCCCGTCAACGACGTCAACCAACTGACCTGTATCGCCGCCGGGCGGATGATCTGCAATCTGATCGGGGCAGGGGCGCGGGCCGGTTATTTCGACTGAGGATCTTTCAGCGTTCGAGGACTTTGAGGCCCGGATGCGCGAACGCTTCGGACAACGAGCGCATTTCGGTTTTGCGCCGATTGCGCTCGTCGGCGTCACTCACGGACGATGTGATGAAGCTGTCGAAGTGCAAGCTCGGGGCCGTCATTGCATGGACTTGAGACTGAATCTCGCGTTGATTGAGCGCCTGCCATTGGCGGTTTTCGGCCGGAATTTCGGCAAGCGGCACCGGCGTGCCGTTCGGTGTGAAGGCACCGGCGTTCGAGCAGTAAAAATAGACAGTGTCCAGTTCGAGCCCGAACGCCGTGACGATGCGGATACCCTCAAGGGCCGCGTAACAATAGTTCTCGTTGCCGAGTTCCGTTTCGTGCATGCGCGCCATATGATCTTCATGGAGCCAGTTGACGAAAAGCGTCACACGCGTTTCAGGTGAGGGATGAAGGCAAGACGCAATCGAGCCATACCCCGTCACGTGCGCTGAATAAACGCTGTCGAAATCATGCACCTCGCAGCGCTCGCAAGGGATCGGTGGGCCGTCCATGTGGGAAAACTTCCGCATGATCTGTTCCGGCGATTGATTCGAGCCGACCGCCAGCACCGGGATGCGGCCACCGCGCAACTCGCGCGCTTCGTCGACGCTCATGTCGTGGATATGACGTTTGTCGACAACGTAGGAGCGTTCGGGGAGCGGGTAGGGATAGCCGAGCGCGAGATCGAGTATTTCCTTCGTCATACGCCGATCTCGCTCCCGGTCAGGTAACGGATTTCCGATTATTCGCTTTGCAGACCGCGGCCGATGAAATGACCGGTCAGGGCGCCGAGCAGCAGCCAGAAAACACCGGCGGTCACCAGCGACGTGGCAACGAACTGAGCCGCAAGTTCCGCCGGCACGCCGCCCGCGGAGAACTCATTCGGATGCGGTGCCCCGACAATATGCGGGATGATCAACAGGGCCGCACCGAGGAACCGAAGCGCCCAGTTGCTGCCGAACGCGATCAACGCCAGCCCGCCCGCCGACGCGGCAACGGTCATGGCCCACCAGACCTGACGTCCCGTCAGGTCGGCGGCGGCCATGCCTGGCAGTTCGGGTGGCAACCCAAGGGCCGGCAGAAGCGAAAACGCCAGGAATCCGGATGCGCCCCAGATCAAACCTTGCCGCCAATCCGTGGCCCGGCCGCGCAGGGTCATGCCGGCAGCGATCAAAAGGGCAAAGCCGGCACCGAGCACGATATTGGTGAGCGTGGTGTAGGTGATTCGCTCGACCCCGTCTTCGGGAGCCCAGGCGGCCGCATCATGGTTGTGGCCGGTCTCGGCCGGGGCGGCGTCATGGGAATGGCTCTGCGTTTCGGTTGCAGCGGGCGCCTCATAGGCTTCCGCAGCGTAAATCAACGGCACGACCTTGAGCATTTGCGCGCCGGAAACGAAGGCGCCAGCGATCAGCCCGGCTGCGACCGCAGCCAGTAAAATCCTTCCAATCATGGGATATCTCCTGTCCGGGTATCAGTGACAGGGGAAGGCGAAAGCGTGCCTGCCGTCATGCGCCGCATTGTGCATGGTGTCGGAATTCGCGAGACCCACGCCATAGACGAGAAAGGTGCCGAGCAAGGCCGCGGCCAGAGTTGCGGCGATGCGCTGCTGAAAGGTCAGCGGAAGCGTAGCTTGTGTGTTTTTGGTCTGTTCCATCAGACTCCCTCCGAGTGTGATTGCGGTTACCGACGTGCAATGCACGTCGAAGCAAAGGCAGGTCTCCTGGCTCACGGTTTGCCGCCGAAAAATCGCCTTCCCAACGCATAGGTCAGTGGCCATCGATTTTCGGCTCGCCGCTCACAGTTGCGGGGGCAGCCCGGGTAAGAATTCCCTGATGGGTAAATCCTCCCCGTGTTCCCTATTAGTCCCCAAGACTCTGTACGTCTCTCAGCGGGGAACCCTTGCTGACGGAATGATGCGCCGAACTCGGGTTTGTTGTCAAACCGATGACGCGGCGAGATTCGACGATTGTTGGGCGTATTAAGCGCCATCGACGATTGCAAGTCCCTCTGGCGATTGGGAATTTGTGACGTTGTATGTTGCGGTGCAAAAATAGTTATGGAATGCTGACCTAACTTAAGCAGGGGGCGGGGTGGCCAGTGAGTTCGTTCTCCACGGTCGATGTTGTATGGGTTGTTACGAGCGCTGCGCTTGTGTTCATGATGCAGGCGGGCTTTTGCTGTTTGGAAAGCGGTTATGTCCGATCGAAGAACAGCGTCAATGTCGCCGCGAAGAACTTTGCCGATTTCTGCATATCGGCGGGGATATTCTGGGCCGTCGGTTTCGGCCTTATGTTCGGTGCCAGCGAAAACGGTTATATTGGCGCTACCAATTTCGTTTTTTCGGTCAGCGACGATCCCGGCCACATCGCCTTTTTTGTATTTCAGTTGATGTTTTGCGGCACCGCGACGACGATTGTTTCCGGGGCAGTCGCAGAGCGAACCAGTTACGTCGCCTATCTGATGATTGCCGTTGTGATTTCGCTGATCATTTATCCGGTATTCGGTCATTGGGCGTGGGGCGGTGCCGTCGGTGGCCGCCCGGGCTGGCTGGCTGAACTGGGCTTCGTCGATTTCGCTGGATCGACGGTCGTGCATTCCGTTGCGGGGTGGGTCGGGTTAGCGGCCGTCATCATCATCGGCCCGCGCGAGGGCCGCTTCGACGGTACTGGCGGTCATTTCCGGTCCCACAGTCTGCCGCTTTCGGCACTCGGCGTCTTTACGATTTGGGTCGGTTGGATCGGCTTCAACGGCGGCAGCACCCTTGCAGCCAACGACGCCGTCCCGCTGATCGTCTTCAATACGTTGATTGCCGGTGCTTTCGGCGGATTGGCGTCGATCATAATTGCGCCGCTGGTGTTCGGGCGGTCCGACGTGCCGAGTATGCTCAACGGCGCGCTCGCCGGTTTGGTGGCGATCACCGCTGCGGCGCATGCCGTCGTGCCCTGGTCGGCCGTGGTGATCGGGCTCGTCGGTGGGGTTCTCTGCACCGCGGGCACGTATGCGTTGGAGCGTCTTCGCATAGATGACGTCCTTTCGGCGTTTCCGGTGCACGCGGTCGCAGGTATATGGGGCACGCTGTCTGTTGCACTATTCGGGCGGCCGGAAATCCTTGGGACCGGCCTTGGCCGCTTCGATCAGTTTCTGGTGCAGGGTACCGGTGTTCTGGTTGCGATGGCCTGGGCGTTCGGTCTGGGGTTCATTCTGCTCAAGCTCATCGACCGTGTATATCCGCTTCGCGTCAGATTGAACGCCGAGCGGGTCGGCCTCAATATCAGCGAGCACGATCAGTCGACGGAGCAACTCGACCTGTTGCGGGCGATGGAGTTCCAGCGCGTCACCGGGGATTATTCGAAGCCTATCCCGGTCGAGCCGAATTCCGAAACCGGCGATATCGCCGCGCAATACAACCGTGTGCTTCAGAACCTGTATAACGCCAAACTGGATGCCGAGACCGCCAACAATGCGAAATCGGACTTCCTGGCCTCCATGAGCCATGAATTGCGCACACCGCTGAATGCGATCATGGGATTCTCGGAAGTTATCTCAAATCAGTACTTCGGCCCGATCGGATCGGACAAGTACAAGGACTACGCCAACGACATCATGTCGAGCGGCAGGCACCTGCTCAGTCTCGTCAACGATATCCTCGATCTTTCGAAGATCGAGGCCGGGCGCAATACACTGGTGAAGAAAAAGATATTACCGCGCGACGCCTTCGACGATGCCCTGAAAATCGCCAAGAACGCCATCGACTGCAGCCAGATTTATTTCGAAACACGTGTCGCCGACAGCGTGCCGGCGCTCTTCGTCGACGAGCGGGCCATCAAACAGGTTCTGCTCAATCTGCTGTTCAATGCCGTCAAGTTCACGCCGGGCGGGGGGCATGTGACCCTCAAGGCCACTCACACCAACGGCGTGCATGTTCTTGAAGTTGCCGACAGCGGTGACGGGATCGAACCGGAAGATCTGAAAAAGATCACCGAGCCTT
Source organism: Rhodospirillales bacterium (assembly GCA_023145215.1). Classification (GTDB taxonomy): domain Bacteria; phylum Pseudomonadota; class Alphaproteobacteria; order Rhodospirillales; family Casp-alpha2; genus UBA4479. The sequence goes on from JAGLED010000004.1 coordinate 49,072, forward strand.
TCGCGCAGCTTCAGTCCAATCCGCATATCGCCAAGATGGGAACCGGGCTCGGCCTTGCCATCGCCAAGGCGCTGGTCGAAGCGCATGGTGGGACGCTCCGGATATCAAGTGTCGTCGGCAAAGGCACGACCGTGCGGGTGATTCTGCCGAGCGAGCAGAACGCCGCCGCCGAGTAGGGCCACATCAGGAAATATCCACGCTCTCTAATCTCTTCGCGGCTTTATCCATATGATTGGCGATGCTTCGTATGTCGTTCAGAGCATCCAGTGCAATTCCGGTTTCCATCACGCTGAGTTCGCCGCTGCTTGCAGCGCGCAAGGTTTCCGCTTTCATGTTCTGGTATGCACTTTCGAAAGCGTCCAGGTTGGGTTGCTGACCATCCTCGTCCTGTCCAACTTTGACCCCGGCCGCACTGATCCCCGAAGCAAGCAAGGCAGCCATTTCATGGAATTGCCGCACGTAGGCTACGGGCAGGCGATCAAGGCGATGCCGTCGCGATGCAAGATCCCGCCCATTGCGTGCGATCTCGAGATAATGCCAGATTGCACGGACGATGTTCGAAAGCGACTTGGCAATATCCTCGGTGTTGCGTCCAGCGTTGAGGCGTCGGATGTACCCGTAAACGGCTTCGCTGAGGGTATCCGCAACCGAGAGCTTGTGTTGCAAGCGTGTGACGGAGACCTCCCTTTCAACGAGTGACGACTTGGCGATCGCAAAGGCGACTTCAGCGATCCTTTTCATTTCCAGTACAATTGCGTTCAAGGCGATCGACGGGACGGCAAGGCTGAAATCGTCGAGGTACTGCGGCCTGGACTCTGTTTCTTCGCGCGTTGTTAGCCGGGTTGCGAGCCATGTTTCGAGCCGTTTGCTGAGTGGCCATATCAACAGTACGCCCAGGACATTGAACGCGGTATGGAACAGCGCCAGCGTGGTCGCAGGCGCCCTTGTTCCGGTAATTTTCGCTTCGACGAACGCTACGATCACCAGCATGATGGGAAGCATCGCCAACGCCGACAACCCGGTGAGGATGTTGAAGAATACGTGTGAGAGCGCCACCCGCTTGGCGGCGGCCGTCGCACCGAATACGGCAACCAGTGCGGTGCTCGTGGTGCCGATGTTGGCGCCGATCACCAGTGCAGCGCCTGAATCGATGGTCAGCAAGCCGCCCAGTGCCGCGGTAATGGCGATGGCGATAACGGCGCTTGAAGATTGCATCAATGTTGTCAACACGATGCCCGCGCCGACGAAGGCTACCGTGTTCCAAACTCCCTGTGTTTGCAGGGATGTGACGTCGATGGCAGCGGCTATCCCCTCGAATGTCATTTTCAATGTTGCGATCCCTAGGAAAAAAACACCGAAGCCGGTCATTGCTTCCCCTAACGCACCGCGCCGTGTGGATGTGCCGGACAGAAAAAGCGCCATGCCGATCCCGAGCAACGGAAGTGCGAGCGCTTCTATTTTAAAGTTGATGCCGATCAGCGCGACGAGCCAGCCGGTCAGGGTGGTGCCGACGTTACTGCCGAAAACGACCCACATCGCCTGAGGTAACGTCAATAGGCCCGCATTGACGAAGCCGATCGCTGCCACTGTCACGGCGCTGGAAGACTGGACCAGTCCGGTAATCAAAATACCTGACATAAGCCCGCGAGCACGGGAGTTGGTCCAGTGCCCGAGAACGTCGCGTAACGTGTCGCCGGCCGCAACCTTCAAGCCGGTCGTCATTAGGTGGATACCGAGTAGAAACAGACCGATCCCGCCCAATGCGCTGCCGGCCATTGTCCAGCTAATCATGTCCGTCCTGTCGTCCGAGCGAAGACCAATGGATCGGTCATTATAAACAACACGGTCGTTCTGCGACAAAAGGCTTTAGCGGTTCCCGGCGATTGCTCAGGGAAGTTTAGAGGCCTTTTGAACGAGAGTTTCCAGCCGGTTGAGGAAGTTGGAGCGGTCCTGCTTCGAAAACGAACGTGGTCCCCCCGTAATCTCACCGGCGTCGCGCAGCCCCTGCATAAGTTCGCGATTGGCCAGCGCCATGCCAATCATGTTTTCGGTGAATAGCTCGCCGTTCGGTTTGATCGCGCACGCACCCTTTTCAAGGCAGCGGGCGGCGAGAGGAATATCGTTTGTGACGCAAACGTCGGCGCTCTCGATATGTTCCGCGATCCAGTCGTCGGCGGCATCGGCGCCTTGCGAAACGATCACGAGTTCAACCATAGGGTCGGTGCTCGGCCGAATGCCGCCGTCACACACCATGATGGTTTTCAGTTTGTGGCGGGCAGCGACGCGGACAGTCTCGTCCTTGACCGGGCAGGCGTCGGCATCGACGTAGATCACGCTCACTAGTCGTCGCCGGCTTCGGCTTCTTCTTTCGGGAGATATTGCGAAACGTCGACGTCGTCCAACTGCTCCGGCATCAGGAAGCGCTCGGCGTATTCCTTGTAGACGCCGGATGTCAGGAATAACTCGAACAGTTCGTCGTCGATGTGGGCGTCTTTCTTCATGAAGGACATGATCTTGACGCTGTCGGAGAGCTTCTTCGGCGCCTTGTAGGGGCGGTCGGCAGCCGTCAGTGCTTCGAAGATGTCGGCAATCGCCATAATGCGGGCCGGGACCGACATGTGCTCCTTGTTCAGCTTTTTCGGATACCCCGTGCCATCCATCTTTTCGTGGTGGCCGCCGGCCATTTCCGGTACGCGCGCCAGATGTTTCGGGAACGGCAGCGCTTCCAGCATAATGATCGTCTGCACGATGTGGTCGTTGATCTTGAAGCGCTCTTCCTCGGTCAACGTGCCGCGCGCAATACACAGGTTGTAAATCTCACCCAGATTGTACTTGTGCTCCGGCACGTCGAGCTTGAAGCCCCACGGGTTGTCGTCCGCCGCCGTCGGTTCTTTGCCTTCGCGATAGATGATGTGGTCGTAGCGGTCGGCGAGGAGGTTCTCTTCGACCGGCAATTCGGGTTCCGGCTCGCGTTCGACACGTTTGAGTTCTTCGTAAGATAGCCCGAGCCGGTCCGACAGTGTCCGCGTCCATTTGATCTCTGCGATCTCCTTCACGCGCTCGATCCGGTCGGGCGCCATGAATTCGCCGCCGACGTTGCTCTCGGCGATGAAGGCGAAGTCGTCGTCCAGCTTGGCCAGTTGGTCTTCGAGTTCCTTGTGAAGCTCGTCGGCGTTGCCGCCGTCGATGACCTTGTTCAGGTACTCGATAACCCGGTCGCGTTTGACAATTTCGAAGCGGTTCCGGATTTCGTGAATGCGGTTGTAGATGGTTTCGAGCTTGGTGGCCTTATCGACCACGTATTCCGGCGTCGTGACCTTGCCGCAATCGTGCAACCACGCGGCGATGTGCAGTTCGTACCATTCCTCGTCGGTGAGTTCGAAATCCTTGAACGGACCGTCCTTCTGCTCCGATGCGGCGTGCGCGAGCATTTTGGTGAGTTCCGGCACGCGCTGGCAGTGCCCGCCGGTGTAGGGGGATTTCGCGTCAATTGCCGATGCGATCAACTCGATGAAACTGTCGAGCAGTTTCTTCTGCGCTTCCAGAAGCTGTTGGTTGTCGAGCGCGACGGCGGCCTGGGACGCCAGCGCCTCGATCAGCGGCTGGATATGGGCGCCGAATTCGATAACCTCGCCGGATTGCTTGTCGACGGCGTTGAGCAACTGCAGAACGCCGATAATTTCGTTCTGCGAGTTGCGAAGCGGCACGCACAGGAAAGATTTGGAACGGTAGCCGGTCCCTTCGTCGAACTTCTTGGTGCCGGAAAAATCGAAACTGTCGTTCTCGTAGGCATCGGGGATGTTGATCGACTTGCCGGTCAGTGCGGCGGCAGACGCCACGTTTTTGTGGTTTTCCTCGCCGGTTTTCGGGTCGACCAGGGTCAACGGCGGGAAGTTGATGTCTTTTCCCGTCGTACCGCCCATCGCGATCTCAAGCGAATCCGTCCGCATGATCTCGAAGCGGAGCCGGTTGTCGTCAGTGCGGATATAGAGCGTGCCGCCATCGGCGTTGGCGAGGCTCTTCGCTTCCAGCAGAATCGTTTCCATCAGGACATTGGTGTCCCGCTCAGCGGAAAGCGCGATGCCGATATCAATCAGGCGTTGCAAGCTTGAGGCGCTCAGCCCATCGTTGGTTTCCGTGGTTCCGTCAGCCATGTCGTAAATTTTTTTCCCACCGGAACACGCCGAAACCGCGCATTCCCTCAATCCCCAATTCCGACCCCGACTCTAGACGTTTAAGCCATTGATTGACAATGGCTACACGGCCCATCGGGCAATTTTCCGGATTGCTTGACCGCGGCGTCCGGAAAGGGTCAACCTTGCCCCGGGCGAGGAGTAAACGGGATGGCTTACAGTTCCCTGAGAGATTTCATCGAAAAACTGGAACGATCCGGCCGTTTGGTGCGGGTTTCCGCGCCTGTATCGACGGTACTGGAAATGACCGAAATCCAGACCCGGGTGCTGGCCGAGGGCGGTCCCGCCATTCTGTTCGAGAATGTGATCAAGGAAGATGGCACGCCGTCCGGCATGCCCGTGCTGGTCAACCTTTTCGGCACCGTCGAACGTGTCGCCTGGGGCATGAACCGGGAGCCGCACGAGCTCCGCGAGATCGGCGAGACACTGGCCTTCCTGCGCCAGCCGGAACCGCCGGGCGGCTGGCGCGAAGCGCTCGAAATGCTGCCGTTGATGAAGACCGTGATGGCCATGAAGCCCAGGGATTCCGGGACGGCGTACTGCCAGGAAATCGTCCTGGCCGGCGATGATATCGACCTCGCCAAGCTGCCTGTGCAGACATGCTGGCCCGGCGAACCGGCGCCCCTGATCACCTGGCCGTTGGTGGTCACCAAGGGGCCTGGGGGCGACAAGCGCGACGCCTATAATCTGGGGATCTACCGGATGCAGGTGACGGGCAGGAACACCACCCTCATGCGCTGGCTGAAGCACCGGGGCGGGGCGCAGCATCATCAGCGCTGGAAGGCGGAAAAGCCCGAACCGCTGCCTGCCGCGTGTGTCCTGGGGGCGGACCCCGGCACGATTCTGGCGGCCGTGACGCCGGTGCCGGATACACTTTCCGAATACCAGTTCGCGGGTCTTTTGCGGGGTAAAAAAGTCGACCTCGTCGATTGCGTGACGCAACCTTTGAAAGTGCCTGCCGAAGCCGAAATCGTTATTGAGGGGACGGTTTCGTTGACCGATTACGGCGACGAAGGTCCCTACGGGGATCACACCGGGTATTACAACGCCGTCGAGCCGTTCCCGGTCTTCAACGTCACCGCCATCACGATGCGCAGGAACCCGATTTATCTCTCGACCTATACCGGTCGTCCGCCGGATGAGCCATCGGTACTGGGCGAGGCGTTGAACGATGTCTTCGTGCCGCTGTTGCAACAGCAGTTCCCGGAAATCGTCGATTTCTGGCTACCGCCGGAGGGGTGCTCATACCGCGTCGCCGTCGTCTCGATGAAGAAAGCTTACGCCGGACACGCGAAACGGATCATGCTGGCGGTCTGGTCGTATCTGCGGCAGTTCATGTACACGAAATTCGTGATCGTCGTGGACGAGGACATAAACGCCCGCGACTGGAACGACGTGATCTGGGCGATTTCGACCAACGTCGATCCCAGCCGCGATCTGACGGTCATCGACAACACGCCGATCGATTATCTCGACTTCGCATCGCCAGAGTCGGGGCTCGGTGGCAAGCTCGGCATCGACGCAACGACCAAGCTGCCGCCTGAAACCCATCGCGACTGGGGCCAGAAAATCCGCATGACGGACGATGTGATCGATAAGGTCGATCAAATGTGGTCGGAACTCGGCATTCCCGGTTCCGGCAAGTCAATCTGGACGTGATCCGTCGGAAGACGGCTTTTGACTACAAAATGACGCGGCTGGATTAGTCGACATCGGCGCTCAGGTTTATCAAAATCGAATAATCGTTTTGACCTGAACGGACGCCGGGTTAATGCGTCACGTTCGCATTTGAGTGAGTGCACGCCATGGCCGACAGAGCCGCACGCCGGGGCCGCGACGCCCGCCGGGAAGCCCGGGGAAAATCAGGCGCCGTAACGAAGCCCTATATCATCCGGAATATTCCGCTGCTGGAATTGGCTTCTGCCGAAGCGCTCGAGACGATCGAGGCCAATGCGGACCTCATTCTCGAAGAAATCGGCATCGAATTCCGTGATGACGAGGAAGCGCTGAAACTCCTCAAGGACGCCGGCGCCGACGTGCAGGGCACGCGCGTGCACTTCCCGAAGGGGCTCTGTCAGGGGGTGCTCAAAACCGCGCCGGCGCAATTTACGCAGCATGCCCGCAATTCGGCCCGCAGTGTCGAGATCGGCGGCAATCACACGGTCTTCGCGCCGGTGTATGGGCCGCCGTTCGTGCGCGATCTGGATAATGGCCGCCGCTACGGGACCATCGAGGATTTCCGGAATTTCGTGAAGCTCGCCTACATGGCGCCGGCCATGCACCATTCGGGCGGTACGGTCTGCGAGCCTGTCGACCTGCCCGTGAACAAGCGTCACTACGACATGCTTTATGCGCACATGAAGTATTCCGACAAGCCGTTCATGGGCTCCGTCACGCACCCGCAGCGCGCCGAAGATTCGGTCGCCATGTGCGAGATTCTGTTCGGCAAGGAGTTCGTCGACCAGAACACGGTGATGACCAGCCTGATCAACGCCAATTCGCCGATGGTGTTCGACGGCACCATGCTGGGCGCGCTGAAGGTCTATGCGAAGGCGAACCAGGCCTGCATCGTCTCGCCGTTCATCCTGGCGGGTGCAATGAGCCCGGTGACGGCGTTGGGAACGTTGGCGCAGGTGCAGGCGGAGGTTCTCGCCGGTGGCGCGCTGACGCAGCTTTGCCGCCCGGGTGCGCCGCTGATTTACGGGGCGTTCGTCAGCGCGATTTCCATGCAGTCGGGGGCGCCGACGTTCGGCACGCCGGAACCGACGCTGGTGATTTCCGCCGCCGCGCAACTGGCACGGCGTCTGAACCTGCCGTTCCGCTCAGGCGGCTCGCTCTGCGCCTCCAAGGTCGCGGATGCGCAGGCGGCATACGAAAGCGCCAATACGCTCAATGCCACCGTGCTGTCGGGCGTTAATTTCGCGTTGCATTCCGCGGGCTGGCTCGAAGGCGGACTGTCGTCGGGCTATGAAAAATTCGTCATGGATTGCGATCAACTGGCCATGATGCAGCGCCTGACGGAAGGTTACGACCTGACTGAAAACGGGCAGGGGCTTTCAGCCATCCGCGAAGTCGGGCCGGGGTCCCACTATCTGGGCTGCGCGCATACGCAGGCCAACTTCGAAACGGCGTTCATCCGCTCGAACCTCGCCGACAACAATTCCTACGAACAGTGGGAAGCCGAAGGTGCGCAGGACATGGCCCAGCGCGCCAACACGCTTTGGAAAAAATGGCTCGCCGATTATCAGGCGCCGGAAATCGATCCGGGCATCGATGAAGCGTTGCAGGCGTTCATGTCCGATAAGAAGGCGAGCTTCCCGGACTCCAATATTTAAGGTTCAGTGGACACGGTTCACGCCGGCATTAACCGGCGGAACCGTTGTTCGGTGATGTCGCGCCGCCGCCAGGCCGCGAAGCATCCGGAGATCGATTTCATTAAAGTCACGGGTGCCGTAGAAGGCCAGCGCCTGATGATGGCCCAGGTCTGAGCTTGGTTGGCAAGTGAGCCAAGGTTCCGGGGAGGCGTGATCTACGTCATACGCCCGGAACCGGCATGCGCGTAGGATACCGTTCGAACGGGGGAATCTTATGCGCCACAGAACCATCGCCATGGACAAACCGCTTCGGCTACGGGATACCTGTCGGTGTCGCGTTGACCTAACCCGGGGGGTGACGGCATGACACGCTTGGCGCCATGGTTGTCGTCCGCGCTGCTGGTGGCTTTTATTCTAGCTGCGGGTGTGGCGCGTGCCGAGACGGTGGCGCTTCAGCTCAAACCCGTCGCTATGCCGGCTATCACCGATAAGGGGTATCAGGGACGAACCACGTTCACGCCTTACGTGGAGGTCGAGAGCGAACAGGCCGCGCAGCGACTTTGCGTGCGGCTGCCCCGCTTCATGGACGCGGTCCTCGTCGCCTTGGAGGATAAACCGGTCCGCCTTGCCGATGTGGCGCTCGACATCGCATCGCGGCAATCCGATTTAAAGGCGCTCGCAGACACGTCCGTCGGTACGGGGGTGTTCAAGGCGTTTTACCTGCTGCGTGGATCGAAAGACCGCGCCGAGGGGACGGAAGCTTACTTCATCGACGGCACGACGCGGGAATGCACGCCCATCAAGGCGCTGCCGTGGACGGTGGATACACCCGTCAATGCGGCGGAAACGATTACGCTCCCGCCGGCCGAGACGCAGCTTCAGGTGCCCCCGCCGGATGCCGTGTCCGATCCTGCACCGGATGCGCCGTCACCGCTAACCGAAGCCGAATTGGATCGCGCAGAAGCGGAATTGCTGGCCGACCTGCCGACCGAACCCAAGCCGTTTCCGGGGGCGCCTGCGGGGGCAAAGAGGGGGGGCTCCCAGGATTTCGTGGTGATGGCGCTGGTGATCCTCGGTCTCGGTGGGGTGATGATGGTGCTCGGGAGTTACATCGGTTATCAGGTCGCCAAGATCCGCCGTGACCGGCGCCGCCGCGACCGCAGGATGGCGAAGAAGGACCGCCGTGCGAATGTCGACCGGCGTCAGCGCAACGATGGCCCACCGGCGACCGGCGAGCGGCGGCAAGGGGCGGATCGCCGGGGTGGCGAGGAGCGCCGCAAGGGTGAAGACCGGCGGTTGAAGAAGGATCGCCGCGTCGAGCCGGAAGAGGGAATCGCGCCGGCACCCGAATCGGAAAACTGACTTACGTCTCTTTCTTGAAGCCGCGCCAAACGCTAGTGTGAGCCGAGCGCACCCGGGTGAGGAGACGAGGCATGGCGACCCAGCCGACGAAGACGACAGAGACCAGTTGGACCATTACGGGGGCCTCGGCAGAGACCCGGGACAAGGTCAAAAAAGCCGCCGCCGCCGAGGGTATGACCATCCGCGCCTGGGTCGACAAGACCCTCAACGCCGCTGCGGACGGCAAGCTGAGCACGGGTTCCAGAGGATCCGGCGGCGCCGATGCCAAAGCTTTGTCGGAGATGTCGGCGAAGCTCGACGACCTTCTGAAGCGCACGCCCGACGATCCCAAAGCCGCCGAAAAAGCGATGACCGAGCGCACCAGCGCGGCGATCCTGAAGGCGGTCGCGGCGGGGCTGAACGAGATGCAGCGCACCGCCAAAGACCAGGCGAGGATCATCGAGGGCAAGCCCGCCAAGAAAAAAGCCAAGAAGCCGGCGCCCAAGAATCCGCCGAAATCCGGCGCCCGAGGCTGATACCGGATCAAGACCGCCGAACTGCAAAAACGTGCAGAAACCTGTCTCGATTCCCGTTCTAACGGCAAGAATTAACGAATTTTGCCCGGCTTTACTTGTCAAACGGGCGCACGTCCTCATATTGGAAATAAGCCTGCCCCTGCTCGAGGGAACGTTGCACGCAGGCGCGTAAAACCACTAACGACGAAGGCAAATTAATGAAAACGAAAAACTTGGCGCTTACCGCGCTGGTCACGCTTGCGCTCGGCGCATGCGCGACCGGGGAAGACATGAAATCCGACAACGCAAACGTGCTCAACGCGAAGGAACTGCAGGCCGTGTTCAAGCAGGGCGGCGGTACGTGCTCGTGGAAAGCCGGTGCGACCGAAGGTCAGGATTTCTATTACTCGACCGTTTCCAAATCGATGGGCGAAGCGGACCGCAACATCGGCGCCGACACGATCCAGGGCACGTGGTCGCTCAAGGACAACCAGCTGTGCGTCAACTTCGGCACCGAGCAATGCTCGACGCTCGAGAAGACGGGCAAGAAACAGTACAAGGCCACCTTCGGCGGCGTCGTCTACGACATGGGCTGCTGATCGGCTTCGGATCACGGAGCCGCTCCGATTTGGAAAAGGACGTGGCCGAGGCTGCGTCCTTTTTTATTGGTGATGGGGACGGTGTACCCTATACCCGGAGGCGGCATTTCAACATCGGGCCATTCCCGGTGAAGCAGGGGGACGATATGAAGCTGATGATGTTCGAGAACGGCGCCGAAGCGCGCCTCGGCGTGGTCGACGGCGAACGGGTCACAGACGTTGCCGCGTGCGATCCGGCGCTGCCCGCGACGATGATCGCACTGATCAACGGCGGTGCGGATGCGCTGACGACCCTTTCCGACGCGTTCGCCAACGCGCCGGAAAGCGTCAAGCATGCACTGGCCGACGTAAAGCCGGCACTGCCGATCGCCAGGCCCGGCAAGTTCGTGTGCGTCGGTCTCAACTATGCGGCACATGCCGCCGAAGGCGGCCACGACATCCCCGAATACCCGTCGCTGTTTCCGCGTTACAATTCGTCGCTGATCGCCGCGGGGCAACCGGTGATCCGGCCCACGGTGTCGGAGCAGCTCGACTACGAGGTTGAACTTACCATCGTCATCGGCAAGGGCGGCCGGCATATATCCGAACAAGACGCGCTCGATCACGTGTTCGGCTACACCATCTTCAACGACGTCTCGGTGCGTGACTTCCAACGCAAGACGAAGCAATGGACGCAGGGTAAGAACTTCGACGGCACCGGCCCGCTGGGCCCCGTCGTCGTCACGCCCGACGAACTGCCGGCCGGCGCGTCCGGGCTTCGGATCACCAGCCGCGTCAACGGCGAGACGCGTCAGGATTCCAACACCGCCGACATGATTTTTTCGACCGCGAAGATCATCGCCATCCTGTCGGAGTTCATGACGCTGGAGCCCGGCGACGTGATCGCGACCGGCACCCCGTCCGGCGTCGCGCACGCGATGAAACCGCCCGGCTGGATGAAGCCCGGCGACACGGTCGAGGCCGAGATCGAGGGGATCGGGATCCTTAGTAACCCGGTCGTCGCCGAGAGCTGAGCTCCGCTGGCGCGTATGCACTCCCGTCATGCTGAACTTGATTCAGCATCCATAAGATCCTTCGAGACGCTCGCAACGCGCGCGCCTCCCGATGAGGGATATTCAATGCGACCTCATGCCGAGGAAGCCCGCCGGGCTGTCTCGAAGCATCAAGTTCAGGGCGGCGCGCCCCATCTTCCCAATAGGGATTGAGGTTAGAGCCTGCTCCCGCAAAGGCGGGGGTGAGGGGACAACCGACTTGGGTTATAATGTCCGATGCTCCTCGAAGCGCTTAAATACCTGACCACGCCGTGCCCGCCGCCGTTCCGGCGCATGGGGTATCTCAAGGAACTGATCGCGACCGAGGCCAGGTATCGACGCAACCGCGCGACCTGGCAGCCGCATCTGGACCGCACCCGCGCGGTCATCGCAAGGGCCGTCGAGGCGACGCAACAGCGGCGGCTGGCGGTGGTCTTCGGCGCCGGGATGCTGGCGGATATCCCGCTCGACGTTCTTGCCGGGGCGTTCGACAGGGTGCGGCTGGTCGACGTCTGTTTTCTGCGGGCAACGCGCCGGTCGGCGGCGCGCCATGCCCATGTCGAACTGCTGACGTGCGACATCACCGGTGTGGTCGGGCCGCTGCTGGCAGGCGAATTGCCGGCGCCGGACCTGCCGCCGGGCGTCTCGCTCGCGGATGCCGATCTGGCGGTTTCGGCAAACGTCCTCGCACAGTTGCCGCTGGTGCCGCTCGATTGTCTTCGGCGCACCCGGCCTGACATCGACGACGCGGCGCTGGAGAGGTTCGCCCAAGCGATCATCCGCGCCCATCTGGTGCTGCTGGAAACCTGCGGCGGTACGCGCTGCCTGATCACCGAGGTCGAACGCCAGGTCCGTGACGGCGAGCGCCTCATCGATTCCGTCGATCCGCTCAGGGGCGTGCTGCCGGACCGCGACGGCGAGGAATGGGTCTGGGATATCGCGCCCCGGCCCGAACTTGTGCCCGACGCGGATATCCGCAACCGGGTCAGGGGGCTGGTGTGGTAGGCACGGTTTCATCTGGCCACGGGCGGCGGGGTTCCTTACGGTGACGCATGCTTGATTTCGGTGTTTACGGCGGGCTCTTCGGGGTTGCCTTTCTGGCCGCGACGATCCTGCCGGCGCAGTCGGAAATCGGTCTCGTCGCATTGGTCATCAATGACGAACACTCCATTCCCCTACTGATCGCCGTTGCAAGTATCGGCAACACGCTGGGTGCGGTCGTCAACTGGGCCATTGGGCGCGGCGTCGAACGGTTCCGGGACAAAAAGTGGTTCCCCGCATCGCCCAGACAACTCGACCGGGCGACGGGCTGGTATCATAAGTACGGGCGCTGGAGTTTGTTATTAAGCTGGGCGCCGTTCGTCGGCGACCCCTTAACGCTCGCGGCCGGCGTGCTGCGCGAGCCGTTCTGGTCGTTCTTCCTGCTGGTCGCGTTCGCCAAGACGGCGCGCTACATCGTCACCGCCGCCATCGCCATGAACTGGATTTGAGGCTTCGCCTGTTTAACGCTTTGGGCAAGTATCGGTATCCGGCGGCCGCTCGCGCAGCGGCACAAGGGCCGTGACAGCGCCGTGTTCTTCTTTGAACGTGATATCCAGACGCGTCCCGATTGCCGGACCGGCTGGTCTCGCGCCCGTGGCGAAATCCGGATCGATGTAGGTACGGTACACGACAGTATTGCCATGGGCCCGGTCAACTTCGGGTGGTGTCGCGAAGGACGCGTCATCGAGGGCGGCGATGAATATATCCGTATCGTCCGTCTGTCCGCCGTCCGTGCAGATGCCGATAAGAATATCGGCGCCGTCGCCGGACATCGCGGCCCATGCAATGTGCGTCGGCGCCTCCGGTGCGTCGTTTCGGTGCGGCAACGCCTTACGGGCAAATTCGACGATGGCGGCATGTGGGGATTTTAGCTCGGCCCCGCGCGGCAGCTCCAGTGAAACCGCCGCCGTATGGGGAATGCAGGCGTCCCGGCAGATGCCGAGCGAAATATCCGCGTCGAACAGAATATCCCGCGCGGTTCCCTTAAGATGCAATTCCAGTGGGATCACCGTCCTGCCGGCGTACCCGATGGTTGAGAGGGCAGGGGTCCGCTCGTGCACAAAGCGTGTCGGCGCGGGCCACAAGATGTCGGCGCGCAGCACGCTTGACGATGCCGCGGGGGTGATGGTGAGCGGCATGCCGAACGGGCCCGGTGAGCGCCAGTAGGTCTTCCAGCCGGGCGCGAGATCGATCACGAGCGCGGCGGAAATCCGATCGGCGTTTGCAGGTACACGGGCGAGGGCGGCGACGGCGTCGATGCGCACAAATGGAGGATCGGCGGCGTGAACGCCGGACGCCGTAACGGGCGGCAGCGACGCGATTACCATGACGGCCAGCGCCAGCCGCCGGACATGCACACGCATCATCGGTGTCCGGTTCCCAAACGTCAGCCCGTCAGGCGGCTCAGTAAGGGAATAACCTCGCTCTTGAACCGGTGCGTGCCGAACGCGTTCAATTTCAGGTCGCGCCCCTCCAATACGAGGAACCGGGGCGTTCCGCGCGATACCTCGGTTTCGCCGCGGACCCATTCCAGATGATCCGGCCAGTCTTCATCATTGTCGGTGTCCTGAAAGCGGGCGGTCCTGACCCAGGTGAAATAGACCTTCTTGGCCAAGTCGGAGTTGCTGTACTCTTTCAGATCCCACCCCTCGAAGTCTTTGCAGTAAGGACAGTTGTCGGCGCCGATGTATACCAGATGAACGGTGTCGGCGGCGTAAAGCTCGGCTGGGTCGTTGCTGACCTTGAGCGGCTTCATCTCCGGCGCCTGACATGCTGTCAGTGTAAAAAATACGAGTAAGAGGGAAGATAAGCGGAACGTCATTTTCACGAAAACCTCCTCATGCAGTCGCGAAATTCTAAGTGTTCGTGTCGTCTTCCGCTATATGTAAATCACTGTAATATGTTGTTTTTATATAAAGATTTCGAAGAATTTCTTGACGGAGTCAAATGAAAGAAAAGCGAACCGCTCTGGTCGTTCTTCCTGCTGGTCGCGTTCGCCAAGACGGCGCGCTACATCGTTACCGCCGCCATCGCCATGAACTGGATTTGAGGGTTCGCCCCCTCACCTAACCTCTCCCCCTAAAAGGGGGAGAGGGATTAGAGCGTGATGTTGCGACAGGGTGCCTTCTCCCTTGGGAGAAGGACAGGATGAGGGGCCCCTCACCCGGCGCGCGATGCGCGCCACCCTCTCCCGGGGGAGAGGGATATACCGGCTGGGTCCCTCTTCCCCAGCTTGCTGGGGGAGAGGACAGGTGATGGGGAATCAGGTGAGGGGGGCTGCAGTTATGCGTCACCCCACCTTAAGGCCGTACTCCTGAGATGCGTCCTCGAGCCAGGTCCAGAGATAGGTCGAGAAGCTCCTGAGCGTGTAAAGTTCGTACGTCGGGTCGCCGTTTTTGGCGGTCGCGGTGTGGATCAGCATGACGCCGACCTTGGAAACGATGGTCTGCGCACACTGCCCGGGACCGAACACGGACGGGTGCAGGTCGAGCGCGCATCCCTTTTGCAGCACTTCCCGCGCGCGCGGGCCGGAAATCTCGATGCACGTGCGGGCGTGCGTCGAGTCTGTAACCGCCGCATGCAATCCGTCGACTTTCAGATTCTTCCAAAGTGCGTTCAGTGCGCGTTCGGCGCCCTCGGGCTTGGTGATCACCAGCCATTCGTCGGGACCCAGCCACATGATGCGCGTCGTCGACGGCTTGCCCGATACGGTGTTCGGGTCGACGGGCGGCGACAGCTTGACGGCTTTCTGCACGGCGTCGACGAAGGTCTTGTCCGTCACGTCGCCGCGGATGTTGATGAGGCCCCGGTAGGGGATTTCGGTCATCGTCACGCCGGTGCCGGAAAGTTCGGCGTCTTCGTGCGCCCGGGCGCCGAGGCCCAGGTGCGCGAGCGGGCTTCTGAGGCGGTAAGCGTCAACCATTCATCCGGCTCCCTTCGGGGTCGTAGAAGATCGGATCGACGATCTCACAGGCGACCGTCTTGTCCTTCAGCGGCACATAGACCGTATCGCCCTTGCGATTGCGGCCGTTCTTGACCACAGCGAGCGCGATGGAATGATTCAGCGCCGCCGACCAGTAACTCGACGTCACATGGCCGATCATGTCCATCGGCGGTTCGGGCCGGGTCGCGGCGACGATCTGCCCGCCTTCGGGCAGCACTTCCGTCGGATCGACGGTGCGCAATCCGACCAGGTGTTTGCGGTCGTCGCGCGCGGTGTCTTCGCGCGAAAGCGAGCGCTTGCCGATGAAGTCCGGTTTCTTCTTGGACACGATCCAGTCCATTCCCAGATCGATGGGCGTCACCGTGCCGTCGGTTTCCTGGCCGACGATGATGAAGCCCTTTTCGGCGCGGAGCACGTGCATCGTTTCCGTGCCGAAGGGCGTGATGCCGTATTTTTCGCCGGCGTTCATGATGTCGGTCCAGAGCGCGAGGCCGCATGACGCGGGGACGTTGATTTCGTAGCTGAGTTCGCCGGTGAAGCTGATCCGGTAGACCCTGGCCGGGATTCCGCCGACCGTGCCGTCCCGCCATGCCATGAAGGGGAAGGCGTCGGGGTCGAGATCGATGTCCGTGGTGAACTCGCTCAACAGATCGCGGGCGTTCGGCCCGGCGAGCTGCAGGGTCGCGAACTGCTCGGTGACCGACGTCAGGTACACCTTCAATTCCGGCCATTCGGTCTGCAGCCATTCTTCCAGCCACGCCATGACGCGCGGCGCGCCGCCGGACGTCGTGGTCATGAGGTAATGGTTCTCAGCCAGACACGACGTCACGCCGTCGTCCATCACCATGCCGTCCTCGCCCAGCATCAGGCCGTAACGGCATTTGCCGGGCGCGAGCTTCGACCACGCGTTGGTGTAGACACGGTTGAGGAATTCAGCGGCGTCGGGACCTTGAATGTCGATCTTGCCGAGCGTCGTCGCATCCAGCATACCGACCGCGTTCCGGACCGCCAGGCATTCGCGGCTGACCGCATCCTGCATGCTTTCGCCGTCCTGGGGGTAATACCACGGACGCCGCCACTGGCTGACGTCTTCCCATTTGCAGCCGGCCTGTTCGTGCCAGTCGTGCATGGGGGTGCGGCGGATCGGATCGAAGAATTCACCCACCGCGCGGCCCGCGAGCGCGCCCATGGTGACGGGCGAGTAGGGCGGACGGAACGTGGTGGTCCCCGTTTGCGGGATGGTCTGGCCAAGGGCTGCGGACAGGATCGCATGACCCGGAATATTGCCGGTCTTGCCCTGGTCGGTGGCCATCCCGAGGGTGGTGTAACGCTTTGCGTGCTCGACCGAGCGGTAGCCTTCGCGCGCCGCCAGCTGGACGTCGGCGACGGTGACGTCGTTCTGCTGGTCGAGGAAGTGTTTACCGCGCTGGCCCGCCGGTTTGGTCGTCGGGATGTACCAGAGCGTGCGCCAGGGTGTTTCTTCGACGTCGGACGTGGCCTTGGCGACGGATGGGCGTGTCTTCGCCGTCATGCCGAGTTTCGACGCCGCGTCGAGCCCCGCGAAATCGCCTTCGTTCAACGCTTGGCTGAGCGAGAAGCTGCCGTTAGCGGCCCCGCAGGCGGCTTCGGCCTGCAACGTGTCGCCGGGGACGAACACGCCGTCTTCGTCGCGCCAGGTGTTCTTGCCCGCCGAGTGGCTGTGCAGGTGGACGACCGGGTTCCAGCCGCCGCTTGAGCCGATGGTGTCGCACGAAATCGTCCGCGCCTTGCCGGTGACGTTTTCACCGTCGTCGGTGAGCTTCATCACCTCGACGCCGCGAATTTTTTTGGTGCCGAGCACGCCGGTGATCGCCGAATTGTCGATGACCTCGATCCCCGCTTCGATGGCGCGGGTGACAAGCTCGCCGGACGGATCCTTGCGCACATCGATCACACAGGCGACGACGGCCCCGGCGGCTTTCAGATCGAGCGCCGAGCGATAAGCGTCATCGTTGTTGGTGAAGATCACGTGGCGCTTGCCCGGCGTCACCCCATAGCGGTTGACGTAGGCGCGAAGCGCACTTGCCAGCATGCAGCCGGGACGGTCGTTGTCGCTATAGATCAGCGGCCGTTCGATGGCGCCGGTGGCCAGGATCACGCGTTTTGCGCGGACCCGCCAGACCCGCTGGCGGGTGCGGCCGTCCTGCCCGTAGGCGACGTTATCCGAGCGGTTCTGCAGCAGTCCCAGGAAGTTGTGATCGTAGTACCCGAACGCCGTCGTGTGCCTGAGGATCGTCACGTCCGGATTGGCCATCAGCTCTTTTTCGACTTCGGTGACCCAATCCGTGGCGGGCTTGTCGTCGATCTCGAATTTTTCATTGAGAAGCTGACCGCCCAGTTCGGGCTGTTCGTCGACCAAGATCACCCGGGCCCCCGTCGCGGCGGCGGCGCGCGCGGCGCTCAAACCCGACGGTCCGGCGCCGACGATCACGACATCGGCGTGGGCGTTCATCTTGTCGTACGTATCGGCGTCGGGTTCTTCGGGGGATTTCCCGAGACCGGCGGCGCGGCGGATGAAGTGCTCATAGACCTTCCAGCCCGACACCGGCCACATGAAGGTCTTATAATAAAACCCCGCGGGCAGGATGCGGTGGAACAGGCCGTTGACCGCCATCACGTCATAAGTGGGCGACGGCCAGCAGTTGACGCTCGACGCATCGAGGCCTTCGTAAAGCGGAATGCGCGTCGCCAGCATGTTGGAAATCGTCCGGGCACCACGCTCGAGCTGCACCAGCGCGTTGGGCTCTTCGGTGCCCGCCGTCACGATGCCGCGCGGGCGGTGGTACTTGAAGCTGCGCCCGATCAGGTTCACGCCGTTGGCCAAGAGCGCCGAGGCGAGGGTGTCGCCCTGATAGCCGCTCATCAGCCGGCCGTTGAAATAGAAGTCGATCTGTTTCGAGCGGTCGATGCGGCCGCCGTCCATAAGGCGATGGGACTGGCTCATGATTTCTTGCCCTTCTCGATCATCGCCTTGATTTCCTGGGGCGGCTGTTCGCCCATCTTGTAGATCGCAAGGATTTCGTTGGTGTGGGTGTTGCGCGCCGCGTTGAACCAGCGCCGGCACCCCGCGGTGTGGACCCAGCGTTCAAGGTGTACGCCCTTGGTGTTTTTGCGCATGAACAGATAGTCGGCCCATTCGGCGTCCGACAGATTTTCCGGGTTCTCCGGGCGCGCGATGTGTGCTTCGTGCCCGTACGAGAATTCCGTTTCTTCGCGTTCGCCGCAGAAGGGGCAGGTGATGAGAAACATGTCTGAGCCTCCCCTAGTGCGCCACGCCGGCGGCGCCATGCTCGTCGATCAGGTAGCCATTGGCGAACCTGTCCAGCGAGAACGCCGCGTTGAGTTCGTGCGGTTCGTCGCGGGCGATGGTGTGCGCGAACACCCAGCCCGATCCCGGCGTCGCCTTGAACCCGCCGGTGCCCCAGCCGCAGTTGAAATAAAGCCCGTCGACCGGTGTCTTTGAAATGATCGGCGATGCGTCCGGGCACGTGTCGACGATGCCGCCCCACTGACGCATGAGCCGCATGCGGCTGAATAGCGGGAACAGCTCGCAGACCGCCGCGATCTGGTCTTCGATGATGTGCAGGCTGCCGCGCTGCGAATAGCTGTTGTGTGCGTCGATGCCCGCGCCCAGCACAAGTTCGCCCTTGTCGGACTGGCTGACGTAGCAATGCACCGCGCCCGACATCACGACCACGTCGATGATCGGTTTGACCGGGTCGGAGACCATGGCCTGCAACGGATGGCTTTCGATCGGCATGCGGAAACCGGCCATGTCCGACATCACGGTACAGTGCCCGGCGACGACGACGCCGACTTTCTTGGCTTTGATCTGACCGCGGTTGGTCTGCACGCCGGTGATCTTGCCGCCCGTGATGTCGAAGCCGGTCACTTCGCAGTTCTGAATAATGTCGACGCCGCGGGCGTCGGACGCGCGGGCCAGACCCCACGCCACCGCGTCGTGGCGCGCCGTGCCGCCGCGCGGCTGATAGCTGGAGCCCAGCACCGGATAGCGGATCGTCGGGTCGAGGTTGATGATCGGGACCAGCTTTCTGATTTCTTCGGGGCCGATGTATTCGCCGTCGATGCCGTTGAGCTTATTGGCGTAGACGCGGCGCTGGGTGGCCCGCACGTCGCTCAGGCTGTGCGCGAGGTTCAAAACGCCGCGCTGCGACAGCATGATGTTGTAGTTGATGTCCTGGCTCAGTCCTTCATAGAGCTTGAGGGATTTCTCATACAGAAAGGCGCTCTCGTCCCACAGATAGTTGGAGCGGATGATCGTCGTGTTGCGGCCCGTGTTGCCGCCGCCGAGCCAGCCTTTTTCCAGAACCGCGACATTGGTGATGCCGTGCTCTTTCGCCAGGTAATAGGCCGTCGCCAGACCGTGCCCGCCGCCGCCGACGATGACGACATCGTATTCCGGTTTCGGGTCGGGCGAGCGCCACGCCTGCTGCCAGTCGCGATGATAGCCGATCGCGTTGCGAAGCAGACTGAAGATCGAATATTTCGTCATATGGGTCCCTGCCTCAGCGCCTCTTCGGGCGTTCGTCCGCGCGCGCCCCGCACGCGGCTTCGACGTCCACGCTAGATGTCCTCCTTTCCCATCGTCAAGGGAAGCCGTCTGTCCGTATTGCGACGCCGATCCTCATTTTTACGACCAAGCCCGAAAGGCGGACTACACGGTAAAGCTGTGATCAAACCGTGATCTCGACATATTGTCGTTCCCTTGCAAGTCGCCACCAGATAATGTGCGGAACATGTGCTCTTTACGTTATCTGAGAAGCGTCGTGCTCGGCGCGGCAATCTGGTTTGCGGCGGTATTTCCCGTGTCCGCCCAGGACGCGGGCGGCATGGATCTCGACATCATCAAGGACGTGCCGGGCGGCTGGACCGATCCGAATGCGCCCGCCGGCGCGGCCGGCGAGGCGCACCCGCTGGCCAAGGACTTCGAAAGCGCGCTGAACGCTTACCGCGATCAGGACTACGTCCAGGCCCGCGAAAAATGGGGCGCGCTGACCGACGCCGGGCATGGCCTCAGCATGCACAACCTGGCCGTCCTGAAATGGCGCGGGCAGGGCGGGCCGCGCGAACGCGAACAGGCGCTGGAACTGTTTCGCGACGCGGGACAGAACCAAGTGCCGGAATCGCTGCACGCGCTTGGTGTCGTCTATCTGAAGGGGGCAGGCGTGCCGCCCGACCCGGCGGAAGCCGTCCGCTATTTCGAGGCCGCGGACGGCCTGGATCATCCGCCGTCGACCTACAACCTGGCGCTCGCGCACCTGAAGGGGATCGGCGGTGTCGATGACAAGGACATCGGGATGCAGCTGATGCAGAAGGCGGCGGAAGCCGGATTGGCGCGCGCCCAATACGATCTGGGCACGCTGCTCTATCAGGGGACGTACGGTCCGGCGGACAAGAAAGCCGCGCGCACCTGGTTCGAGCGCGCCGCCGCGGGCGGCGATGCGTTCGGCTATTACAATTTGGCGCTGATGCAGTTCGCGGGCGAGGGCGGCGGCAAGGATTACCAACGCGCCGTCTTGAATCTGACCGAAGCCGCCGAGATGGGGGCGATCCCGGCGCAGGTGAAGCTCGCGCACCTGTTGGCGACGGGCGAAGGCGGCATCCGCAAAGACCCGGTCGGCGCCTATGTGTGGTTCACAGTCGCGGGCGCGTTCGGCGCCGACGACGCGCTGGAGAATGCCAAGCGGATTTCGCGGACGCTTTCTGAAACCCAGCTCAAGCGCGCCCGGCAGACGGCGGCGGCGTTCCGGCCCAAGCAGCCGCAGATCGCCGAAGACACAGCCGAAAACACCGGACCCGCAACAGGCGCCCCAGATATGGTCATCGACAGAACTCCGGGTGCGGACAGCGGCACCCCGTCTGACAAAGACGCCAAGGCGGCGGACGACCTTCTCAAGTCCCTGGAAAAGTAAGAAGCAGAGACAGCGATATGCTCAATTTTCTGATCAGGATCCTGAAATTCTCGATCAAGGCGGCCATCGTCGTTGCCGGGATCGCCATCGTCATTTCGTATGCGCGCCTGAGTGAGTTCGGCGACATGCGCAAGGAACTCGTCGACAAGATCATGAATTCCTATGCCGGGCGGATCGCCATCGATGGAGAGATCGATCTGAACATGTCGTTCCCGCCGAGCGTTTCGATCGAGGGGGTGCGGATCAGGAATTCGAAATGGGCGTCGAGGCCGGACATGCTGAAGGCCCAGCGGGTCGTCGCCGAGGTCGACCTGATCCCGCTTCTCAGGGGCGACATGGCGGTGCCGCGTCTTCGGATGATCGGCGTCGACATCATCGTCGAGAGCAAGCGCGACGGCACCACGAACTGGGATGAACTGAACGAGTTCGACACCGCCGCCGGGCCTGCGGGACCTGCCGCCCCGGTGATCCTGCCGCAGATCGCGGGCGCATCGGTGACGGTCGCGGGCGGTACGGTCACCGTCGTCAACAGTGCGGCGGGAACGGAAACCGCGCTGTCGCTCGGCAGCACCACGGTCGAGAGCGGCGGCAACGTCGTGCCGTGTCTGTGAGAATGCATGTGATCTCAGGATATCGCATGTGAAATACGTTTCCGGATTTTGATGAGAGGGCTGGGGGTCCTGTTGCTCCTTGTCAACGGGTATCGGCGTGCGGCTTCCCCTAAGGCGCATTCTCGGTCTATGTTGATGCCGGAAAGGTTGAAAACCAAAAAACTATGCGCGTGTTTATTTGGACAGTCTTGATTATGGCTGTGGTGGCCATCCCCGTTTCGTCCTCCTTTGCTGACGAGCCGCCCGCCAGTATCCGCACGGCGGCGGAGAAGGGTGAAACTGTCGCGCAGTTTGAACTTGCGGAGTTCTACTTTCGAACAGAGGCAAACAAGGATTTAACCAAGGCCCGCCATTGGTACCGGCGCGCGGCTCAAGGGGGTCACGCCAAGGGGCAGGCTCTTTTCGCGTACTTTCTGGATAATGGCTTAGGCGGCGAGGCCGATTTCCAGTCTGCTTTGGTATGGTACGAAAAAGCGGTCGCGCGCGGCCAGCACATGGCCGAGTACAACCTAGGTTTGATATACGAGACCGGACGTGGCGTTGAGAGGGATATCGAACGGGCGGTCAGGTTATACAAGGCTGCGACGCAGGATGTCAGATATTCATTGCCGCAGTTTCGCATTGGGCAGATTTACGAGACCGGTGCGCTTGGCAAGCCCGATATTGCGAAGGCGATGGAGTGGTATGCATATGCCGCCGAACGGGGATATACACCTGCACAAGAGCGATTGAAGTTGCTTGCTGAACGGGAAGTCGAAAAAGGCGACGTCGGGGTCATCCTGATGCAGTGCCGTGACAAATCGCTTCCGCCGTTCGATCGGATCGACGCCTGCACCAGCGTCATTGGTGATGACGAGGCGACGGAGAATGAAATAGGAAAAGCGCTTGTTAGCCGAGCGATCACCCGCAAACAGGTGGGAGAGTTCGGAGCCGCAATCCGTGACTACACGAGGATTGTGACAATGCGCCCCGAAGCATCATCGGCATTCTACAATCGTGGCAACATTCATCAGACAATCGGCAATTTCGATCTGGCATTGAGTGACTATAACGAAACTATCCGATTGCAACCCGATCACGCCAAGGCCTTCGCAAACCGGGGCATACTGTTCGAGAAGCTCGACCGCGAAAGTGACGCGGCTAGGGATTTTCAGCACGCTTATGATCTTGGGCTGCGTGAAGATCTGCTGCAAAAGAAGATGTCGGCTCATGGGTTAAAGTACGATGTCGAGTACGAGTGAGCCGATGCAGCATGGCGCTATCGTTCGACCGCACCACGGTCGAGAGCGGTGGCGACGTCGTGCCATGTTTGTGAGGGGAGAACGCCGTCGTCGGCGGCAAGCCGCCAACCGCGTTTCATCCGCCTGAAATCCCGTCAGCGGGTGGAGGTGCCTACCTGCATGCGTTCGCGGAAAAAGTCGTGGATCAATTCCATATCGAAGGCGTCATAGGAAACCATGCTTAGAATCTGCGTGACGTTGCCGTCGTCTCCAAACGGAAGCCGTAAGCACTGATAGCTTTTGCTTTCGTGTAACCCAAAGCCAAATGTTTCGAACAGTAATGGGTGCTTTTTATCGATGACCTCCGAATATTCCCGGAAGACCTTGGCCGCGACGCTGAAGGGCCTGAGATCGAGCGTTGATTTCCCTGTGACATCGTAGCCTTGGATGCGCGTTCGCGCGGTGCCCCAGAAGCGATACCTGAAATCCTGCGGGTAGGGGATGTAATCGACGACGGTACACCAGGGTATCGCGTCCGCGGGGATCGCCAGCCAATCCCAATCGCGCCACGCGGGAAGCGGCCCGGTTTTCTTGAGGGCTGTCCAGCTATGAAACGCAACGTCGAGCGGGGCTGGGAGGTTGACCTCGTCCCCATTTTTCATGACGCTTCGGTAGTTATCTACGATCCCCAAAATACCCATGCCATTCGGTTCCAGAATTTGACCGTTCGATGAGTCAGCATGGAACACAAATCGGAGAAGGTCGGACTTGATCTGGGTCAATCGGTTCCGGCTATCGGGTTCAGCCTTGGACCTATCGGGCCCGCGCCTGTACCGGCCTGCCGAAAAAGGAGTGTTTTAATTATGAATACGTCGACTGATAAAGTGTCCCGTCCCCCCGTCAGCCGTTTCCCGGTACCGGACCTGGTTGATCTGCCGGATGACATTCGCGAACGCATTCTGGCCGTGCAGGAAAAATCCGGCTTCGTGCCGAACGTATTCCTCGTCCTGGCACACCGGCCGGACGAGTTCAGGGCATTTTTCGCCTACCATGACGCACTGATGGAAAAGCCGGGAAACCTGACCAAGGCCGAGCGCGAGATGATCGTGGTCGCGACCAGTGCCAGGAACGAATGCCAGTACTGCGTCATCGCGCACGGTGCGATCCTGCGCATCCGAGCCAAGAACCCGCTGATCGCCGATCAGGTTGCGACGAATTACCGCAAGGCCGATATCACCGCGCGGCAAAAAGCGATGCTCGATTTCGCGATGAAGGTTTCCATGTCGGCGCAACAGGTGGGTGAAGCGGACTTCGACCTATTGAAAAGTCATGGTTTCGATGAGGAGGATATCTGGGATATCGCCGGAATCTCGGCGTTCTTCGGGATGTCCAACCGGATGGCGAACGTCACCTCGATGCGCCCGAACGATGAGTTTTATGCGCTGGGTCGGTGAGGGAATGAAGCGCCACCGGCGCCACGATGCCTGTCCCCAATTCCGGATTTCGTCGCCAGCCTGTGAAGGCCGGGTGCCCGCGGGCACGGATTTTCACCGCGCCGATAATTCAATTAAAAGTCGAATATAATAGGAAAATCCAAGTTGAATAGTTTTGCGGTTTCGCGCGCCGGCACAACCGTTGAACCCGAAACACGGGGTGGGGAATAAGGTGTTGCGCCCCCTGGATAGGGAAATTTATCAAATAACATCAATGAATTACGCGTGTATCGATCCGATTGATAGGTAAATACGTACTAAAAATAGGAGCAACGCTCGACTTAAAACTTACTTGATCGCGTGCAACATGCGCCCAAAGTATATCATTAGGTTATATCGGCATGTTTTTCACGTTTTAAGGGTGGTTATCTCTGGTGGTGAGGTGCAGGACCTAAATCCTGCAGAAAAATCAGGAAACGTCACCATGCACCGCCTACGGAACGTCATCTAACCGGGCAACACGCAAAATGCCTGTAATGACACGCAGCATGCCGGTAACGAGTGTCGGCGTTGGGGTCTGCCGACTGGAATGGGAACATTACCGGAGGAGACTGAGAAATGCCTGATAGCGGAAGGCCTCACGGCGAACCTTTTTATTTTCGATTATACGTCAACGGCATGAACGGGAATTCAAGCCAGGCCGTTGCCAATCTGCAATCGCTGCTCGAGACGCAACTTCCCGAGCAGTTCGATCTTGAAGTTCTCAATATCGTCGAAAATCCCGAAGCGCTGGACGAAGACGACGTTCTCGCCACGCCAACCCTGATCAAAAAACTTCCCGAACCCGTTTCCCGCCTCTTGGGCGATTTTTCCAACCAAGACGCCGTCCTCGCCGGCATGGGCCTGCAACCGAAAGCGCAAACCTGATTTCCGTCGACGGATATTTTGGTGAACCAGAAGGATGAAGGAGTGGAGACATGGACGAGTCCGCTCACGGACAGGCGCAGACCAAGACATCAACCAGCGGTGATGGTGCGTCCGGCGGCGCAGCTGTAGATAAGGTGCCGACAGGGATACTCGGACTGGATCAGATCCTGGGTGGGGGGCTCCCCAAGGGACGCGCCATTCTGGTCGTCGGCAGCGCGGGTAGCGGTAAGACGATCCTGGCGACCGAATTTCTCGCGCGCGGTGCGCTCGCGCATGACGAGCCCGGGGTGCTCGTGACCTTCGAAGAGTCCATTAACGAACTCAGCGCGAACGCGGCAGGTTTCGGCTGGGACTTCAAGCGCCTGCAGGAGGAGAAACGCCTGCAGCCGCTGGTGGTCGACCTCTCGGCAGCGGGCGGTATGCAAACCGGCAGTTTTGATCTCGAAGCCCTGTTCGTACGGATTGGCAACGCGATAAAGAAGGTTGGCGCTCGGCGTCTGGTGTTGGATGGAATCAACAATCTTCTCGCCAGTTTCAACAACGAGCCGGTCGTCCGTTCGGAATTGCTTCGACTGCTGCGCTGGCTCAAGGATCAGGACCTGACCGTGGTCGTGACGGGCGAAGCCGGTGAAGACGGTTGGACGCGGCTCGGCTTCGAAGAATACCTGGCCGACGGTCTGATCGCGCTCGATCACCGGGTCGAGGGCAAGGTGGCGAAACGGCTGCTCCGGGTGGTCAAGTGCCGTGGCATTTCTCATTCCACGGACGAGTTTCCGTTCCTGATCGCCAAGGACGGCATTTCGCTGTTTCCGGTCAACGCCGCAGACCTCGACTACGACATTTCGGCAGGTGTGGTTGAAAGCGGGGTTGCCGGTCTGGACGAGATGCTCGGGCACGGCGGGTTCTACAAAGGCAGTGCGATTCTCGTCAGCGGCTCGGCCGGTACCGGGAAGTCGACGCTCGGCGCGAGTTTCGTGGACGCGGCGTGCCGCCGCGGCGAACGGGCGATCTACTTCACGTTCGAGGAGTCCCCGTCGCAGGTCGTGCGCAATATGAAATCCGTCGGCATCGACCTCGCGCAATGGCAGGACAAGGGACTGCTCGCCATCCGGGCGACGCGCGCCATGCAGCAGGGGATCGAGAGCCACCTGACCGAGATGCAGGAAGCGGTCAGGGCGGCGAAACCCAGCGTTGCCTTCGTCGATCCGATTTCCGCGCTTTTACCTGTCGGGACCGAGAACGAGGTGAAGTCGATGATGACGCGGATGATCGACTATTTCCGTTCCGAGGGCATCACCACGATGATGAGCAACCTTGCGAAAGGTGGCGTATCCGGTGAGGCCGCCGATTTCCACGTCTCGTCGATGGCGGATACCTGGCTGCTCGTGCGTGTGATCGAGGAAAATGCCGAACGAAACAACATCATTCAGGTGCTGAAATCGCGGGGCATGGATCATTCGCGTCTGGTGCGCGAGTTCAATTTTACCGACAGCGGCATAGAGATCGTCGATGCTTATATCGGCCTCGACGGGATCGTGATCGGCAGTGCGCGGCACACGGCGGAGGCGAAAGACAAGCTTCATCGCGAGCGGCGCCGGTCCGACCTGATCAAGAAAAAAGAGGAACTTGCCGAAAAACGCCGCGCCATGGAAGCGCAAGTCGCCAGGCTTGAAGCGGAACACAAGGCGGAAGAGGAAGCTCTGGCCGTCGAGGCCGAAGCCAACGATCGCCAGGAAGCAATCGAGAATCTGGCCGTCAATGCCGTCGTTAGCGAGAGAAGCAAATCGACCGGTGACGCGGCGTGAACGATACGAGTTGGTCCGGCAGTAACGTCGACGAACGGGCGGCTGCTTCGCGTGCACCGGCACCCGGCCGTCGGCAGAAAAAACCGCCGTCGCCCCGCCGGATAAAACGGCGTAGCGTGCGGCCGCGGATCGTCCATGTGATCACCGCGAGCATTTCGGCCCTGGTGATCTCGACCTCCGCGGTCATGTTCTGGACCCAGTGGACGATCTCTCAAGATGTTGCCCACCGCCTGATCGACCGCAACACATCGCTGCTTCTCGACGATCTGGAGAACTGGGTCGAGTTCGTCGTCGATGCGCGCAGGCCGGTTGCGGTCGGCGACGATTGGTCATCGATCCCCACATACGGTGACAAGACACGGCCACGGAGCCTGGTCGAGGCCATTTCAAGAAAAAGTAACGACATCGGCGGCACGGCGTTCGTCATACGGCCTTCAGGCGATCTGATCGCCCACCCCAACATAACGACCTCCAGCGCCCGTAGAGGAGGTGAGGATTATCCCACGGTGCCGGTGAACCATGTCGGCGATCTTGTGCTGGAGGGGCTCTGGAATTCCGCAATCCACGATCCGGATTTTCGCACCACTGCCGCCGGCGCGGTTTATCGGCTCGACCGATATGTCTACGGCCAGGAATATCTTGGCTTCTTCGAGCGGATCAATGCTGCCGGCGAGGATTGGATTATCGGCATGTGGCTGTTGGCCGAAGATGTTCATAGCCTGTCAAAACAGTTGAAGTTGGGGATTATCGTGGCCGCTGCGGGGTTGGTGCTTTCGGTACTGATGGCGTGGTATCTGGCAAGGCGCATGGCGGCCCCGGTCGAGCAACTCGTCGTGAATTCCCGCCGTCTGTCGAACCTTGAACTGGAAGATGTCAGCGAATTGAGCGCGAGCCGGGTCAAGGAACTCGGCGATCTATCCGGATCGTTTTCACGTATGGTCGGGAGCTTGCGGTCGTTCGGGACATACGTGCCGTGGCAACTTGTCAGGCATCTCGCGGCGAACGGCGGCCAGCAACTGGACTCGCGCGAGTGCGATGTCGCCGTCCTTTTCACCGATGTGGTCGGGTTCACCGCGCTGAGCGACGGCATGGCGCCGATCGAAGTTGCGGCGTTCCTGAACGAACACCTCTCCATCCTGGGGGGCATCGTCGAGGAACATGACGGTACGATCGATAAGTACATCGGCGATTCCCTGATGGCGTTCTGGGGCGCGCCGGACGAGATCGACAATCCGGCTGAGAAGGCGTGCCAGGCGGCGCTTGGCATCGCGGCTGCGCTGGAGCGCTACAACGCCGGCCGCCGAGAAGAAGGAAAGCCGCCGGTGCGCATTCGTATCGGTATTCATTGCGGACGGGCGCTGGTCGGCAACATCGGCGCGCCGGGGCGCGTCGATTACACGGTGGTCGGCGATACGGTCAACGCCGCGCAACGGATCGAAGCGCTTGCCGCCGATATCATCAGCAAGGCCGACGCGACGATCCTGATCGGCGAGTCCGTCGCCAAAGAATTGCCCGCCTATATCGATCTGCTCGAGGTCGGGACCGCCGCGCTCAAGGGACGAAAGGAAACGCTCGTCGTTTACAGGCTGATGACATGACAGATACCGGGCCGGCGAACCGCGGGAGCCGCTTGCGTGTCCGATGAAATCCCGCGTAGCATTGTCGGGATACCGATATATGGAGGATCAAGCCGTGAAACGTCTTTGTCTTGCCGTTGCCGTTTTCTCTCTGATCGGGCTGTCGTCTCCCGGCCACGTCATGGCCGCCGGGACCGATCAGTCGCAAAGCCCGTCGAGTTCATCCTATGAGCCGCAGGACTACAGCTCGCCCTTCGGCGACGGATCTTGCTCGAAACCGGCGCCGACGTCGTAACGTTTACTGCCTAAAATGCCGCCGTCGCCCTGAACTTGATTCAGGGGCGGTGAGAGCGTGTCTCCGGGGCGAGTCGCACTTGCGCCGACCGGGATAGGCGATTTTATCTCATTGCCCGTCGTGGATCGGGAACAGTTTGAGTTCCCAGTCCTTCAACTGACCGATCAGCCCCAACTCCCAATTCAGATAGGCGCGCGACGCGTCTGCGTTGCCGGCATGCCGGTCGTGGACGAAGAACAGAAAATCGATCCGGTCTTCGTCTTTCGGGGTGTCGGGTGTCGAGACGACGTTCACGCCCGCGCCGCGCCAGTCGTCCGGGGATCCGGTGAGGTAGCGGACGCGTCCTGCGCCCATGTCTTTCAGATCCATCGCTGCCAGTTCGGCAAGCCGTTTGTCCTCGGCGGCGAGAACGACCTCGCCCGTCAAATCAAGCGATGCGAGCACCGGGCGGATCGACCACACCGCATTCTCGACATGCGCGTCCCGGTAGGCGGCGCTCGGGCGCAGGTCGACGACCGCCGCAGCGCCGATGTCAGAGGCGGCGATTTCATCAAGCGTGTCGGGGACGGGTTTCGCAGCGGACGCGGGCGCCGCCAGATCGACCGATGCATCGGAAACGTCGCCCGACAACACGTACGCATCGTGGCCCATGGCGCGCAGCCAGTATGCGGTGTTGGCGGCACGCACGCCGCTGTCGTCGCATAAGACGATGCGCGCACCCCTGACCGCGATCCATTTATCCGTGGCCTGCGCGAGTTGCCCGCCCGGCGCATGAACCGCGCCCGTCAGGTGATGTTTCTCGAATTCCTCGCGGCTGCGAACATCCAGAAGATAGAACGTGCGCGTGGCGTCGTCGGCCCAGGTCTGCGCCGTCGCCGCATCCACATCGGGGATGGCGTTATCCTTCATGAAGCGCCGGGCACGCGCCTTGGCGTCCTCGAACGCTTTGCCCGTGACGGCGGGCAGCGGAAGCGCCGGTTTTCCGTGATCCAGGTCGAAGCCCGCCAGCCGCCAGCCCTGAGTGCCGTTCTTCAGCGCGAAGATCGGGTTCTCGAAGCCCATGTTGCGGAGCCCTTGCGCCCCGACCAGGCTGCGTGTGCGTCCGGCGCAGTTGACGATGACTTTCGTCGTCGGATTGTCGACCAGTTGCGGCAGGCGGTACGGCAGTTCGGCGTTTGGGCAGGACCGTCCGCCCGGGATGCTCATCGCTTCGAACTCGTTCGGCGTGCGGCCGTCCAGCAGAATGAAATCGTCGCCCGCATCGAGCATTCGTTTCATGTCTTCCGCATCGATGGACGGTGTGTGGCCGATCTCTTCGGCCAGTTCGCCCAGTGTTTTGGAGGGCACGTTGACGCCCTTGAAGATCGTGAAGCCGGCGTCTTCGGCTGCCGCCAGGCCGCCCGCGAGCACGCGGACGTCTGTATAGCCCAATGCTTCGAGCCGCCCTGCCGCTTTTTCCGCCACGCCTTTGCCGTCATCGACGACAACGACCGGGACGGCCACGCACGGCATCAAGGCCGGGGCGTCGACTTCCAGCCGGCTGTAGGGAAGGGGGACGGTGTGCAGCAGATGCCCCTCCCCGAACTGGCCGTCCTCGCGGACGTCGATGAAACCGAACTCGGCGCCGTTACCGAGCCAGGATTTGATCATGTCGGCGGCGATCGATTGCATGGTGCTTCCCCAATGATTTCCGGTTGGCCGTCTTGATGCGGCGATGGATTTTCATCGCACCTGATCAGCGCGTTGTCCAAGGTTTATCGCGGAGTCAGTTGCGGCGGGCAATTGACGGTAAGCCGATGATCGATTCGAAACCGTCGGCCCGGCCGGTTGCCGGAGATTTGAAGTCGAGGCCGATGTTGCCGTTTTCGGCGATTGCGGCGGCGATCGCGAGTCCAAGTCCGCTACCTTCGGCCTGCGTCGGCCCGCGCGAGAAACGCTCGGTAATGCCGGTGAGGCTCTCGCTCGGGAGCGCGGCGCCCCCGTTGACGATGCGCACCTCCCGCTCGCGGGCAACGATCTCGACCGTAGAGCCCGGCGGGCTATGCTTGAGGGCATTTTCGATCAGGTTGCGCACCAGGATGGCGAAGGCGTCGGCATCGACCGGGGCCGATAGCGCGCCGGCGTCGGCGGCGGTGTACTTCAGCCGGGCAGCGCTTTCCGCGCTTCTCAGGAACTCGTCCACGGCAGCATCCAGCACCGCGCCCAGATCGACCGGCGCCGCGGTGACGATCCCGCCGCCTTCGGCGCGCGCGAGTTGCATCAGTTTTTCGGAGATCCGCGCGAGCCGCTGCAGCGAGGTTTCAATGGCCCGTGCGCGGTCCCGTAATGCTTCATCCTCGATTACGGAAATCAGCCGCTGCGTTTGCGCCAGCGCGCCGGCGATCGGGGTGCGTAGTTCATGGGCGCTGTTGGCTGTGAAACTGCGCTCCACCTCGAGGCTTCGCTGCAGGCGGGCCATCAGATCGTTGACCGCGTGGCGGATCGGCTCGATCTCGTCCGGCAACTGGGCAGTGTCGAGCGGTGAAAGGTCGCCGGCACTCCGGGCCCCGATCTGCCCGCCCAGCCCGACGACAGGGGCCATGCTGCGCCTGACCAGCCACCAGACGCCGACCATGCCCAACGGCAGGAACAGCGCCAGCGGAACGGCGAGGGCGATGGTCGACTCGATTGCGGCTTCGCGCCGGTGGCGGAGCGGCTCCGCGACCTCGATGAAGATGCTGTCGCTGACCGCGGCTTCGCCATAAATGCGGTGCGTCTCGGTGTCGCTGAATCCCGTCGCCGGCGTTTCCGGGAAGACACGGCGGTCGGCGTCGTGGGAGTGCAGCAGGATATTCCCGGCGGCGTCGCGTACCATATAGGTCAGGAATTCCTCGTGCGGTCTGAGCGGACCGACGCGGCGCTCCGAAAGTTTGTCTTCGTGATCGAGGATGTCGACCACGGCGAGAGATAGAAGCCGCTGCGCCATTTCCTGCAGTGCGCTGTCGTAGGCCTCATCCAGTTCGTGACGCACGACCAGCCCGCACACCGTGACGCCGGCCAGCCAGACCACCGTCACGCCGAGGGCGAGGGCAAAGCTCAGCCTGTTGCGCAGGCTGTACGTATTGCTCATGACCGTCGCACCCGGTAGCCGATGCCGCGCACCGTCTCGATGATGTCGCGGCCGAGCTTCTTGCGAAGCCGGCTGATGTGGACCTCGATGGTGTTGCTTTCGAACGATGCGTCGAAATCGTAGAGGTGCTCCTCCAGTTGCGCTTTCGACAGGATCGCGCCCGGATGCTGAAGCAGGGTCTCGAACAGCCGCCATTCGCGCGCCGTCAGATCGATCGCTTTGCCGCCCCGGCGGACCGTGCGGGCGGCCAGATCGATTTCCAGGTCGGCCAGTGTCATCAGCGGGTTGGGATTACCGGTGTAGCGCCGCGCGACCGCGGCGATGCGTGCGCTCAGTTCACTGAGATCGAACGGCTTCACAAGGTAATCGTCGGCGCCGGCGTTGAGGCCTTCGATCCGTTCCGAGATCCGGTCCCTGGCGGTGAGGATGATGACCGACGTCACATCGCCTGCGGCGCGGCGTGTACGAAGGAAGTCGAGGCCGCGGCCATCCGGCAGCATCAGGTCGAGCAGAATCAGATCGTAGTTCACGGCCCGCGCCCCCGCGTCGGCGTCGGCCAGCGATGTCACCCAGTCGATGGCGTGGCCGCTCGCCGTCACGTGATCGGTGATCGCGTGTCCGAGGGTAGCGTCGTCCTCGATCAACAGAATGCGCATGTCGGGTCCATTTTTGGGGTTGGGCTGCCGTTTGATATGCACCTTACCTTACCGGAAGCTGAAGCAGAAAATGCCTCCGGTTCAGCCGCCGGCAAGGTTGTGCCGCAAAAGTCCCTGCATCGTTTCAACGTAACAGGAGACTTCCCATGAACCGATCCATCAAGAAACTCTGCCTCGCCACCGCCGCTGTCGCGGTCCTCGGACTCGGCGCATCGCCTGCTTCTGCCGATGATTACCGTTGCGACGCGCCGATGACGGAATGGCAGCCGCGCGAAAACCTGCAGAAAAAGCTCGAAGCCGAAGGTTGGCAAGTCAAGCGAATCAAAACCGATGACGGTTGTTACGAGGTCTATGCTTTCGATAAAGACGGCAATCGGGTCGAGGCCTCTTTCGATCCGAAATCCCTCGAAATGCTCCGAAAGAAGAAAGATGACTGAGGACACGAAACCCACCGTCAAGGTATGGGACCCGGTGGTACGTGTCTTTCACTGGTCCCTCGTCGGGGCGTTCGCCCTGGCATGGCTGACCGGCGATGAGCTGGATCGCGTGCACGAAATTGCGGGTTACGTGATACTCGGTCTCGTCGCCGTTCGCCTGGTCTGGGGCGTGATCGGCCCGCGTTATGCCCGGTTCACGCAATTCGTGCCGGGCGTGCGCGGCTTCAGGGACTACCTCACGGATATCGGGAAAGGGCGCGAGCACCGTCACCTCGGTCATAACCCGGCAGGCGGCGCCATGGTCGTCGCGCTGCTCCTGGCGCTCCTCGCCACAGGGGGCACGGGATGGATGATGACCCTCGACATGTTCTGGGGGTCCGAATGGGTGGAGGAAGTACACGAAGTGATGGCGAACATGATGCTTGTGCTCGTCGGTCTGCATGTCGCGGGCGTGGCCGTGGTTAGTATCAGGCATCGTGAGAACCTGGTTCGCGCGATGCTGACCGGCCGCAAACGGCCGCCAGCGCCGGGCGATATCGCCTGACACCCGGGCGCGATGACGGGAGCGCTCCGTCTCTCCCAAAAAAAGACCCCCTCCGGAAGGAGGGGGTCAGGGGGCAGGGTTTCTCGCTACAGGGGTGGTAGGAGAAGGGAGGCTCTCAAGCCTTAATCGTTGAGCCCGAGGGTGGGGCGAAGCCGGTGGAAGGCATCCCGCACCGCTTCGGCACGCAACCGGCGGCCCTGAATGACGGCCAGTTCGATGTCTTCCTGGCTGATGCTCTGTCTGCTACGGGCCTGGGCCAATCTCTGTTCGATACTCATCTCAAATTCCTCTCGTCTCTGAATTCGTGGGCGGAACGCCGTGTTGTTCGTCCCGCGCTGTTGAGAACAAGGTATGAAATTTCCAAAAAAAGGATAATGCTCAAAAAAAGACTATGTTTCGTGAATAAAGTTCATTAATATCCGCGCATGGATAGATTCGGAGAGATGGAAACGTTCGTCAGGGTCGTGGAAAGCGGTAGCTTTTCGCGCGCTGCGCGTGATCTGCATATGACACCTTCGGCGGTGTCGAAGATGATCGGCCGGCTCGAGGACCGCCTCGGCGTGCGCCTGTTAAGCCGGACTACCCGTAAACTCAGCCTGACCGAGGAGGGGCGCGCGTTCTATCAGCGCGTGACGCCGATTTTGGCCGAGGTGGAGGAGGCGGAGGAGACGGTCTCGCTTTCGACCGCCGAGGCGCGCGGTGTGCTCAAGGTCAATTCCTCGACCGCGTTCGGACAATACCAGATTGTGCCGCTGATTCCGGGGATGCTGGCAAAGTACCCGAGCCTTCAGGTGCAGCTCACCATGACCGACAGTATCGTCAATCTGGTGGAGGAAGGCTTCGACGTCTCGGTCCGGATCGGCACGTTGACGGATTCGTCGCTGATCGCCCGGAAACTGGGCGTTGCCCACCGTGTGCTCGTCGCGGCGCCGGCTTACCTTGAGCGCCACGGCGTGCCGACATGCCCCGAAGACCTCAAGGATCATGAGTGCCTGAAGCTCAGCATTCCGACGTCCCTCAACAAATGGGAATTCACCACTGCCGACGGCCCGCGCACGGTCGAGGTCAAGGGCCGCTTCGAAGCCGACAACGCGATCGCGCTCCACGAAGCGGCGCTGGCCGGGATCGGCCTGTTCCGCGCCGCGAGCTTCGTGGTCGGCGACGACATCAAGGCCGGCAGGCTCGTCCCGGTGCTCGATCCCTTCGAGATCTCCGACGATCCCGGTATTTTTGCCGTCTGGCCGCATAATCGGAACCTGTCGGCCAAGGTGCGGGCCTTCGTCGACACGCTGGTCGACGCGTTCAGCCCGATCCCGCCGTGGGAGCGGGAAAACTGACGGGCGGTGAATTTCTCCGGCTAATCGTCACCCCGGCGCAGGCCGGGGGCCAGTTCTGAAAGAATTCTGGATTCCGGCTTTCGCCGGAATGACGGCCCAAGCGGTTTTGTATTCCGTTTTGCCGCCGCGCATTGCTGCATTGCAAAATTTTCAGTGGCTTCCGGGCCGTGAAATGCTATCAACCGGACGCATTTGATGACGCAGTTATTCTAATCCCGCGTGCGGGCGGAGTGCACGATGAACGATATCGATTCCGGCGCCCAGCAACAGGGGCGCTCAGACGAACAGACTCAAAAGCCGTCGAAACCGCGCGTCAAGCGGTCGATCGTGCTTGCCGTGCTGCTTGCCGTTGCGGCGGTGCTTTGGATCGCATCGGGGATGTTCGATGGCGACAGCACCCCGGAACAGGAAACCGTCGCCGAGCGGAACGCCCACGAACCCGAAGCCATCAAGGTCCGGGTGCACGATTTTACCGCCGTCGACCATCCGCGCATGCTGGTCGTTACCGGCCGCACCAACGCCATCAAGGATGCCGAGATCAAGGCCGAAACCGCCGGTCAGGTGATTGCACGCCCGGCCCGCAAGGGCACCGTGGTCGAGAAGGGGACGGTGCTGCTCGAACTCGCGATGGACGACCGGCTGGCGCGCCTGAAACAGGCGGAAGCCCGTGTCGGCGTCGCCAAAATCACCTATGAGGCGTCGAAGGACCTGCAGCGCAAGCAGTTCGAATCGCAGATCAAACTCGCCGAGAGCAACGCCGCCCTGGCCGAGGCCGAGGCCGAGCTGGCGGCAGTGAAGCTCGATATCCAGCGCACCAAGATCCGTGCCCCCATCGACGGTTTCATCGACGAGCTGCTGCCGGGACCCGGCGACCGGGTCGAAGTCGGCGAGCAGGTAGCCGTCGTGGTCGACCTCGATCCGATGCGGGTCATCGCGTATGTCACCGAACGCGAGGTCGAGTATCTGCAGGTCGACGACCTGGCGACGATCCGCCTGCCGAGCGGGCGCGAGATCGGCGGCACCGTTCATTATATCTCCCGCGTCGCCAACGATGTGACGCGCGCGTTCCGGGTCGATGTCTGGGTCGACAACCCAAATCATTCGATTCCCGCCGGCATGACCGCCGAAGTCAGGTTCGACGGCGGCACCCGCATGGCGCACATGGTCCCGACATCGTCGCTGACCCTTGATGATCAGGGGCGGCTCGGCGTGCGCACGGTCACGGGCGGCGACACGGTCAAGTTCGTACCGGTCAAGCTGCTCGACGACACGACGGAAGGGGCCTGGGTGACGGGGCTGCCGGATACGGTCACCCTGATCACGGTCGGTCAGGAATTCGTCGTCGACGGTCAGAAGGTCACGCCGGTGAGACAGGGCGATCCATCCGCGCCGTCCGATGACGCTAAAGAGGCTCAACCCATCGAGCCCGCGCCGGCGACGGAACCGATGACGCCGAAATCGGCCGTGAACCCGGAGACGGGCGGAGCCAACTGATGAACGCGCTGATCGACGCCGCCGTCAGTCACAGCCGTACGGTTCTGGGCGGGCTCGTCCTGATCCTGCTGGCCGGAACGGTCGCCTTCAACGACATCCCGAAAGAGGCAGACCCGGACGTCAACATCCCCATCATTTACATCTCGATGCATCACGAGGGTATTTCCCCCGAAGACGCCGAGAGGCTTTTGATCCGCCCGATGGAGCAAGAGTTGCGCGCGCTCGAAGGGGTGAAAGAGATGCGTTCGACCGCCTACGAGGGCGGCGCCAATGTGACGATGGAATTCGACGCCGGTTTCGATGCCGACGAAGCCCTGAGCGACGTCCGCGAAAAGGTCGATCAGGCGAAACCCGAACTCCCCGCCGAAACCGACGAGCCGGAAGTGCACGAGGTCAACTTCTCGCTGTTTCCGATCCTCGTCGTGACGCTTTCGGGCAATGTCCCCGAACGGACCTTGCAGCGACTGGCGCGCGACCTCAGGGACGAGATCGAGGGTATCTCGATGGTTCTCAAGGCCGAGATCGCCGGCGACCGTGAAGAGCTGGTGGAAGTCGTCATCGATCCGGTCGCGGTGGAAAGCTACGGCCTGTCGCCGACCGAGACGGTCGCCAGCGTCGGCAGCTCGAATTTGCTGGTCGCCGCCGGCGCACAGGACACCGGCCAGGGACGTTTCGCCGTCAAGGTGCCGGGCCTGTTCGAAAGCGTCGAAGACATCGCCTCGATGCCGGTCAAGGTCGATGGCGACAGCACCATCGTGCTGGGCGATATCGCCGAGATCCGCAGGGGCTTCAAGGACCCGACGACGTTCGCGCGCGTCGACGGCCACCCGGCGGTGGCGTTGGAGGTTTCCAAACGCACGGGTGAGAACATCATCGAAACGGTCGAAGCCGTGCGCCGCGTCGTCGAGGCGGAGCGCGAGGCCTGGACCGACACCATGCGCGACGCCATCAAGGTCGAATACCTTCAGGATAAATCCGACGACATCCGCCTGATGCTGACCGATCTGCAGAACAACGTTTTGTCCGCCATCGTGCTGGTGATGGTGATCGTCGTCGCCGCGCTGGGACTTCGGACCGCGGGGCTGGTGGGCATCGCCATTCCGGGCTCGTTCCTGACCGCCATCCTGGTGCTCTACACGGTCGGGATGACGGTCAACATCGTCGTCCTGTTCAGCTTGATCCTGGCCGTCGGCATGCTGGTCGACGGCGCCATCGTGGTCACGGAATACGCGGATCGGAAAATGACCGAGGGCGAGACCAAGCGGGACGCCTATACCCTTGCCGCCAAGCGTATGGCGTGGCCGATCATCGCGTCCACCGCCACGACCCTGGCGGCGTTCCTGCCGCTCGTTTTCTGGCCCGGCGTCGTCGGGGAGTTCATGAAGTTCCTTCCCATCACGCTTCTGATGACGCTGACCGCGTCGCTGGCGATGGCGCTGATCTTCGTACCGACACTCGGCGCGCAGCTCGGCAAGCCGGGCGGCGCGGTGGATCGGGAGCTGATGCGTGAGCTGGCGGCGTCGTCGAAGTTCAGGACGGATAATCTCTCCGGCGGGACGGGCTGGTACGTGCGCGTTCTCGACGGGGCGCTCAGGCATCCGGTTAAAATTCTCCTCGCCGCCCTGGCGCTGCTGATCGGCGTGCAGATGGCCTACGCCCAGTTCGGCAAGGGCGTCGAGTTCTTCCCCGAGGTCGAACCGGAACTCGCCAAGCTGCAGGTTCGTGCGCGCGGCAACCTGTCGGTGTGGGAGCAGTACGACATCATGAAGCTGGTCGAGCGCCGCATCCTCGACGTGCATGGCGTGCGCGACATCTATACGCGCGTCGGCAAGAGCGAACAGTCCGACGACGCCGAGGACATCATCGGCGAGCTGACGCTCGAGTTCGAGGAATGGGATCAGCGCCGCAAGGCGTCCGTGATCCTCGAAGAAGTCGCGGAAAAGACCAACGATATCGCCGGCATCTTCATCGACCGCCGGACCGCCGAAGCGGGCCCGCCGGTCGGCAAGGACGTGCAGGTCGAATTTTCCAGCCGCAACGTCGATCTTCTGGCGCCGGCGGCGGCCAAGCTGCGTGCGTACATCGAAAATGACGGCCAGTACGAGAATATCGAGGACAGCCGCCCGTTGCCGGGGATCGAGTTCGAAATCGTCGTCGACCGCGCCCAGGCCGCCAAGTACGACGCCAACATCGAGATCGTCGGCCGCGCCATCCAGCTGACGACCAACGGCCTCAAGCTCGGCGAGTACCGTCCCGACGACGCGGACGACGAGATCGACGTAAGGGCGCGCTATCCGGAACGCTTCCGCACCCTCGATCAGTTGCAGGAAATGCGCATCGCCACCCAGGGCAGTCAGCAGGGCAATCAGTCGGTGCCGATTTCGAACTTCGTGACCGTGACGGCAAAGCAGAAGACCGGCACATTGCACCGGACCGACACGCGCCGCGTGATGTCGGTGAAGGCGGATGTGGTCGAAGGCGTGCTCGTCGACAAGAAAGTCAAAGATGTACAGAAGTGGATATCGGAGGCCGGTTTCGATCCGCGCGTCAGTGTCCGCTTCAAGGGCGAGGACGAGGAACAGAAAAAGGCGCAGGACTTCCTGGTCAAGGCGTTCGGCGTGGCGCTGTTCCTGATGGCGCTGATCCTTGTCACCCAGTTCAACAGCTTCTATTCGGCGTTCCTGATCCTGTCGGCCGTCATCATGTCGACCATCGGCGTGTTTATCGGTCTGTTGATCACCGGGCAGCCGTTCGGCGTCGTGATGAGCGGGATCGGCGTGATCGCGCTGGCGGGTATCGTCGTCAACAACAACATCGTCCTGATCGACACCTTCGACCGGTTGAAGCTTGAATCGGCGTCGATCCGTGACGCGATCCTGAAAACAGGCGCGCAGCGTTTGCGTCCGGTGTTGCTGACGACGGTGACGACGATCCTCGGCCTGATGCCGATGGTGCTCGGGGTCAACATCGATTTCGTGAACAGAAGCGTGAACATCGGCGCGCCGTCGACGCAGTGGTGGACGCAGCTTTCGACGGCCATCGTCTTCGGCCTCGCGTTCGCGACGGTGCTCACGTTGATCGTCACGCCCTCGGCCCTGATGCTGAGGGGCAACGTGGCCGCTTGGCGGGCACGGCGGAAAGAACGCAAGCAGGCGCAGGCGGCCTGATCTTTCCCCCATTATCACTTCATCGTTTCCCGGCCTTGAGCCGGGATCTATTTTCAATCTGCGGTCGTTAGATGAATGGGTCCCGGGTCGCGGCGGCGCTGCCGCCTTCCCCGGGAGACACGTTGCTTTGAGGCGGGAATTTTAAGCGCGCGGCTCACTGACCGCGTTTTCGCCGTCGTCGTCGTCATCCTCGATTTCGTGCTCGTCTTCCGGCGGCAGGCCGGCGGCGTCGCGCGCCAGCAGACGCTTGTAGCGCCGGATCGAGACCGGGATCAGGCAGATGTAGACGATCAGGATCACCGCCAGCGTCCACCACGGCGCCGACACGATGAACGTCACCCCGACGGCGATGGTGATCATCACGGGCAGGAACCAGGCGCGCGGAATGCGCGACGTCTTGAATGAGAACGTCGGAATCTTGGAGATCAGCATCGCCCCCGACGCGAGCATCCAGATCGCCACCGTGCCCGGATTGCGGAAGAAGTCGTCGCCGAGGTTGATCGACATGATCAGCGGCAGCAGCACCAGACCCGCGCCGGCGGGGGCAGGGACACCGGTAAAGAACTGTCCGGCCCAGTTGGGCTTGTCCGGGTCCTCGAGCGCGACGTTGAAGCGCGCGAGCCTGAGACCGCAGCACATCGCGAACAACATGCAGACGATCCAGCCCCAACGGCCGGCGTCCTGCATCGCCCACAGGTAAAGGATCAGCGCCGGGCACACCCCGAAACATACAAAGTCGGAAAGCGAGTCCAACTCGGCGCCGAACTTGCTGGCGCCCTTCAACAGTCTGGCGACCCGGCCGTCGAGCGCGTCCAGAAGGGCCGCGACGGCGACCGCCATGGCGGCGAATTCCCATTGGTCCTGAAGCGCGAACCTGACCGACGTCAGCCCCGACGCGAGCCCCATCAGGGTCAGCATGTTGGGGATCAGCTTGTTCAGGCTCATCACGCGGATGCCGCGCGGCTTGGGCCCGGTCCCCGTGGTTTCTGTCGCGTCTTCCGGTGTGTCGGCCATATTAGCGGACCTCGCCCTCGAGCGGTTCTCCGTTGCGTTTCAAATCGGCGATCACGGTCTCACCGGCGACGGTGGTCTGACCCTCGATCACCAGCGGCTGCACGCCGTCGGGCAGATAGATATCGACCCTTGAGCCGAAACGGATCAGGCCGAAACGTTCGCCCGCGTGCAATTCGGCGCCGGTTTCAACGTAGCACAGGATGCGCCGGGCCACGAGGCCGGCAATCTGCACGAAGGCGATCTCGGTGCCGTCGTCTTTCTTGACCTTGAGGGACATGCGTTCGTTGAACTCGCTCGCCTTGTCCAGCGATGCGTTGAAAAACCGGCCCGGGCGGTAGTGCTTGGCGCTGACGATGCCGGTGATGGGCGAGCGGTTCACATGCACGTTGAAGACGTTCATGAACACAGCGACCCGGGTCATCGGCTCGGTGCCCATATCCAGCTCCGGCGGCGGCGGCGCCTTGATGACCGATTGAACGACCCCGTCGGCGGGGCAGATCACGAGGTTCTCGTCTTTCGGCGTGATGCGGTCGGGATCGCGGAAGAAATAGACGCACCACGCGGTCAGGATGCCGCCGATGACGCCGAGCGGCTCCCACCATGCGTACAGCAGCACCGCCGCGACGGCGAACGCCGCGATAAAGGGGTATCCCGCCTTGTTGATCGGGACGAGGACGATTTTCAGCAAAGCCCGGCTCCTGGTTGATTCAACGCGTCGTCGACTGTCAGTTGACGTTCGGTATCTCGAAAACCTGACCCGGGTATATCAAATCCGGGTCGACAATCCGACCCTTATTCGCCTGGAAAATCTGGGTGTAGGAAAAACCCGACCCATAGACGCGCCGGGCGATCCGCCAGAGCGAATTCCCCGGCTGCACCAGAACGTACGTGCCCTCGGCCATCGCTTTCAGGTCTTCGGCGCGCGAGAACGGGTATTCGACCCGCGCGATGACTTTGCCCCCGTCGCCGACCTGGTCGGCACGCAGCGTGTACAGGCCCGGCGGGATCAGTTGGTCGGGCCGCACCGTCCACTGGCCGTCGTCGTCCGACGTTGTGCGCGCGATCAATTCGCCGTCCAGATAAAGCTGCACGGTCGCGCCCTTGGGGGCGCCGCCGCCGACGATCACGTGCCCCTTGGTGTCGTAATCGAGGGTGTCGATGGTAAGTGGGAATTCCGAGCGGTCGACCGGCCCGGCCGGATTCTGAATGATCTTGGTCGGCGCGTTGGCGGCTTTCGGGAATTTCAGCACCATCGCCTGTTTTTGCTCGGGCGCACCCGGGGCCTGCGTGCGGTCCGGTACCGCGATCACGACATCTTCGGCGGATGCGATTTCCTTGCCACCCTTGGTGATCGCTTGCAGCGACAGTTTACGCGAGCCGGGATCGAGCGGCTGATCGGGCACGAACACCCATTCGCCGCGTTCGTCCGCCTTGACCTTGCCGATCATCGTATCGCCGTCGAGGATCCGGACCTCGCTGCCGGGCGGTGCGTTGCCGGCGATCACCGTATCGCCTTCCGGGTTGACGCGAACGACGTCGAACGACGGCGCGCGGGCGGCACCCGGATCCGAAGCCGGCTCTGGCGATGCGCCGGCCTGGCCTTCCGGTTTGGGTTGCGCGGTATCGGTTTCGGCGCTCTTCGGCTGTTCCTCGGACGCGGCTTCCGGTTCTTTCGCCGTGATTTCCTCGCGCCACGCGAATTCGTTCAGGCCGATCGCGGCGGCGATGGCGGCGAGACCCAGCAGGACAAGAAGGATCGGTGTTCTGGACATCGACATTTGATTGCCACATTTACGCGTGACGTGAAAGAAATAGATGCAGAACCGCGCCGTTCACACGTCTTGAGCGGCCGTCATGTTCGAGACCGATAACATGAAGGTGATTGGATAATCTGCGGGTTTTTGGCAGGTTTGCGGCAGTGAAATTTCGAATTACGGAGGTGACGGTGGCTCAAGCGGGAAAGAAGGGCGGCGCGACGGCGGGGCGGCCCGCCTATGTGTGGGACCTGCCGACACGGCTGTTTCACTGGGGATTCGTCGGCGCAGTCGCGACGTCGCTGTGGACGTCCGAATTCGGCCCGATGAATATCCATCTGATTTCGGGGCATGTGGTTTTGGGCTTGCTGATCTTCCGCATCGTGTGGGGCGTCATGGGCGGCCGGCACGCGCGTTTCTCCAATTTCGTCAAAGGCCCGGCCAAGGTCATCGAATATGCGAAGAAACTGAAATCGGACGGTGCGAAGCCGCACCTTGGCCATAACCCGATGGGCGGCTGGTCGGTGCTGGCGATATTGTTGGTGCTGGCGGTGCAGACCGTGACCGGATTGTTTTCGAACGACGACATCCTGACCGAAGGGCCGCTCGCGGGCGAGGTTTCCAAATCGACCAGCGACTTCCTGACCTATATCCACCACCTGACGTCCAACGCCGTCTATGCGTTGATCGGCCTGCATCTGCTGGCGGTCGCATTTTACACGATCAAGGGTAATGCCATTATCGCCGCGATGATCAACGGACGGTCCAACGACATCGACGCCGGCGAGCCGGGCGTGCCGCCGGAAAGCGAGGCGGAGGGGAAACTCACGACCGCGATCACGCTTGCCGCGGTGGCGGCGGGGATCGCCTATGCGGTGATGAATTACTGAAGCGGCCCCTCACCCGGCTCGCGCCGCTCGCCACCCTCTCCCGAGGGAGAGGGGGCAGGGTGAGGGAAAGCTAAAAAGCGAGATCAGCTCTTTTCGCGGAAGCCGTCGTGGCAGGCCTTGCAGGCATTCTTGCCGAGCGCGCCGAGTGCGCCGCCGATGGCGGCCTTGTCACCCGACTTCGCCGCTTCGGCGAGGGCGTTGGAGTACTCGACGAACGCCGCCGTGACTTTCTTGAACTCGTCCGGCTTTTCCCAGACTTCCATCTTGGCTTCGGTCTTGCCGTCCATCGGGCCCGAGCCTTTCGGGAACGCAGTTTCGGTCGCCTTGGCGAGGCCCGCCATGGCGGAGGCGTGCGACGCGATGTCGCTCATGTCGCCGGCCTGACCCTTGAGGATCATCGACATCCCCTTCATATGGCCGCCGACCGCCTTCATCACGGCCTTGCGGTATTCGATCGCTTCTTCGCCTGCGAATGCGGCGCTCGCCGTCGTCGCCAGGACGGCCGCGGCAATCGTCGATACCAGAATTCTCTTGAACTTCATCGTCTCTCACTCCTTCGGCAATCGGCTTTGGGCAATCATGTTGTCAT
Organism: Rhodospirillales bacterium; assembly: GCA_023145215.1. Classification (GTDB taxonomy): domain Bacteria; phylum Pseudomonadota; class Alphaproteobacteria; order Rhodospirillales; family Casp-alpha2; genus UBA4479. The sequence goes on from JAGLED010000004.1 coordinate 92,881, forward strand.
TCGGCTGGCGGCGCTTTGCCGATTGCGTTAAGTATGGTGCCACCAGTGGCGGTGAATATATCCGCTGACGGGAATTTCCACGTATCACACTATTGTGAACGCAAACAACGGAGCAAGTCGCGTCCGCCATGAGTTTCCCCTCGTCCATCGCCGTTTTCTGCGGATCCAAGCAGGGCAAAGACCCCGTCCAGATGGAGGTCGCCCGGACGCTCGGCCGGGGTATGGCCGAGCGCGGTATCCGGCTGATTTACGGCGGCGGCCGGGTCGGATTGATGGGGGCGCTCGCCGATTCAGTGCAGGAATCCGGCGGCAAGGTGACGGGTGTCATCCCCGAATTCCTGATGAAGCGCGAGGTCGGCAACGCCGCCGTCGATACGCTCGAGGTCACGGACAGCATGCACAGCCGCAAGCGTCGCATGTTCGAACTCGCCGACGCCTTCGTGACGCTCGCGGGTGGGTTGGGGACGCTGGACGAAACGATCGAGATCATTACCTGGAAGCAGCTTCAACTGCACGCCAAGCCGATCGTCATCATCAACGTGGACGGCTATTGGGATTTCCTGAGATCGGCGACGGCGGATTTCATGAACGCGGGTTTCGCGTATGCCAGCGATGCCGATCTTTTCGACATGGTGCCGGACGTCGCCGGGGCCTTCAAGGTGCTGTCGGATACCATGCCCGGTACTGGCGGGGGGCTGGAGGACCGGTTTTGACCCGCCCGATCCCGACCGTCGATCTTGCGAATATGAACGAGGCCGAAGCGGCGCGGGCCGTCGACCGGGCGTGCCGCGAGGACGGCTTTTTCTACGTCGCCGGGCATGGCGTCGATACGGCCCTGATATCGGGAATTTTCGATGCCATGGCGTCGTTCTTCGCCGCGGCGCCGGATTTCAAACAGCGTTACCACATCCGCCATTCGCACCCGCACCAGCGCGGTTACGTGCCGGTCTTCGAGGAGCATCTGGGCGAGGATCACGCACCCGATTTCAAGGAAAGCTTCGATCTCGGCGTCGACCGTGCGCCGGACCACCCGGACGTGGTCGCGAAAAAGCCGTTCGCCGCGCCCAACGTCTGGCCGGACCTGGACGGATTCCGGGAAACGGTCGAGGCTTATCATGCCGAGATGATCCGCCTCGGCGACGACCTGGTCATGTTGACCGCCATCGGTCTCGGTCTCGATGCCGATTATTTCGATGATGCGATGAGCGACCCGGTCGCGAACCTGCGTCTGCTCCACTATCCGCCGCGCGATGACGACGGAACGACGACCGGCTGCGGGCCGCACACCGACTACGGCTTTCTGACGGTCCTTGCCCAGGATCACGTCGGCGGCCTCGAGATCGAGGGCGAAGGGGGCGATTGGATTTACGTGCCGCCGGTCGAAAACGCCTTCGTCGTCAATCTGGGCGATCTGCTGACCCGCTGGACGGCGGGATTGTATCGCGCGCGCCGTCACCGTGTCGTGGGCAATCAGGCCGGCGAGCGCTATTCGATCCCGTTCTTCCTCGACCCCAATGTCGATGCGATGGTCGAAACCGTCCCCACATGCCGCCACTTGCCGGGCGCGGATGCGCCGCCGGTCTCGGCCGGGGCGTTCCTGCAGAGCCGCTTCGACGACACCTTCACGTACCGGGAAAACACCGGCGAACCCCTTGCCAGCCAAGGCCTTGAACCGTATGTTGCGCCGCAATAAGCGCGGGGTAGCGGCACGGCCTGCCTGAGGGCCGGGCGCAAGGTCAGGAGTATCAGCCCATGTCGAAGATCGAAGTCAAAAATCCGGTCGTCGAGCTCGACGGCGATGAAATGACGCGGATCATCTGGGAGTTCATCAAGGACAAGCTGATCCTCCCTTATCTGCATATCGATCTGAAGTACTACGACCTCAGCGTTCAGAAGCGCGATGAAACCGACGATCAGATCACCATCGACGCCGCCAACGCGATCAAGGAATTCGGGGTCGGCGTCAAGTGCGCGACGATCACGCCGGACGAGCAGCGGGTCGAGGAATTCGGCCTGAAAAAGATGTGGCGTTCGCCGAACGGGACGATCCGCAACATCCTGGGCGGCACCGTGTTCCGCCAACCGATCATCTGCAAGAATGTGCCGCGCCTGGTGCCGGGCTGGACCAAACCCATCGTCATCGGCCGTCATGCCTTCGGCGATCAGTACCGGGCCACGGATTTCCTGTTCCCGGGGAAGGGCAAACTGGTGATGCGGTTCGAACCGGAAGACGGTTCCGAACCCATCGAGCGCGAGGTCTTCGACGCGCCGTCGGCCGGCGTCGCGATGGGGATGTATAACCTCGATGAATCGATCAAGGGCTTCGCGCGGGCGTGCCTGAACTACGCACTCGGGCTCAAGTGGCCGCTGTATCTCTCGACCAAAAACACGATCCTCAAGGCCTACGACGGGCGCTTCAAGGACCTGTTCGAGGAAATCTACGAGACCGAGTTCAAGGATCAGTTCGAAAAAGCCGGTATCACGTATCAGCATCGCCTGATCGACGACATGGTCGCGTGTGCGATGAAGTGGGAAGGCGGTTTCGTCTGGGCCTGCAAGAACTACGACGGCGACGTGCAGTCCGATACCGTCGCGCAGGGGTTCGGTTCGCTGGGCTTGATGACGTCGGTGCTGCTGACGCCGGACGGCAAGACGGTCGAGGCGGAGGCCGCGCACGGCACCGTGACGCGCCACTACCGCCAGCACCAGCAGGGCAAGGAGACGTCGACCAACCCGATCGCGTCGATCTTCGCCTGGACCCGCGCGCTCAGCTACCGCGGCAAGTTCGACGACACCCCGGAAGTCACCAGGTTCGCCGAGACGCTGGAAAAAGTCTGTATCGACAGTGTCGAGAAGGGCGCCATGACCAAGGACCTCGCACTCCTCGTCGGCCCCGATCAGGGCTGGATGACGACGCAGCAGTTCCTCGCCAAGCTCGACGATAATCTGAAAGCGGAAATGGATAAGGGCTGACGGAAGGCCTTACTCGTCGTCTGAACTTGTTCGAGGTCATGCTTCGAGACAGCCCTGCGGGCTTCCTCAGCATGAGGTGATTGTTATATAGTATTCCCTCATCCTGAGGAGCGGCGGAGCCGCGTCTCGAAGGATGCCGAGGGCCCCCATGCGTATTCGCTTTCTCCCTGTTCTGATCGTGCTACTCACTATGCTGACGCTCACCAACCAGCCGCCGTACGCGCGGGCGGCGGGGATGGATGACTACGTCGCCGAGGCGGAAACGGTGCTGCAGCGCCTGCGCGGCGAGATGATGCAGGAGATGGTCAACGCCCAGCAAAAGGGCCCGGCCGCGGCGATCGACGTTTGCCGGCATCTGGCGCCCGAGATCAACGCGAAGATCGAGGCCGAGACGGGCTGGACGCTCCGGCGTACCGGGCTGCGGGTGCGCAACCCGGCGAACGCCCCGATAGATGACGAAGAATCCCTGATGCGCTCTTTCGAGCTCAAGGCGATGGCCGGCCAGCCGCTGCAACTGCTGCGCACGGCGCGGATCATCGAACGCGACGGCAAGAAGGTGTTTCACCTGATCCAGGCGGTGCCGATGTTCGACACCTGCCTCGGCTGTCACGGCTCGAATATCGACCCGGTGACGCTCAAGCGGATCAAGGAACTCTATCCCGATGACAATGCCACCGGGTACAAGGTCGGTGACATCCGGGGGGCGTTCTCGCTTTATAAACCCCTCGATGCCTTTGCCGATAAACCTGCACCGGGGCGGGCGACGCTGGCGTCGCTCGGTTACAAGCCGACGCGCGATCCCGCCGCCAAGGGCGATGCGACCGTCGGCGAGGGGCTTTACAAACGCTATTGCGAGAAGTGCCACGCACCGGCCGATCTGGCGCGGCACGTCTTTCCCGAACCGGAGAAGAAACCCGATGCGGACGTGTGCCGGTTTCTCGAAAATCACGGCATGACCAAGGGGCAGCAAGACTGCGACGTGACGGCGTATCTCAAGGACGTCGCGCGCTTTCTCAAGGCGCACGGGCAGTAGGATTTCCCTGCTTCGAGACGGCCTGACGGCCTCCTCAGCATGAGGATGTTATTTGATCCCTCATCCTGAGGCGCGGTGTAGCCGCGTCTCGAAAGATTGGCCTTCCGATCATTCTCCGCCAATATGCACCTCACAAAAAACGAACAATGCTTGGGGAACATCAATGACGGGCAGACTGGAAGGTAAGGTCGCGATCATCACGGGCGCGGGATGCGTCGGACCGGGCTGGGGCAACGGGCGCGCCGAGTGCGTCCGCTTCGCCCAGGAAGGCGCGAAGATTTTCGCCGTCGATCTGAAAGCCGAACAGATGGACGAGACGCTCGAGAAAGTCGCCGACTTCGGCGGCGAGATCGAAACATTTCTTTGCGACGTCACCGACAAATCGCAGGTCGATGCGATGGTGGCGGCCTGCATCGAACGCTACGGGCGCGTCGATATCCTAATCAACAACGTCGGCGGCTCGGCGCGCGGTGGCCCGGTCGAGATGGACGAGGACACCTGGGACCAGCAGATGGCGTTCAACGTGAAATCCGTCTACCTGTGCTGCAAGGCGGTGCTGCCGCACATGGAAGAGCAGGGTTCGGGCGTGATCATCAACACCGGCTCGTCGGCGGGGCTGCGCTGGACGGGTGTGCCGCAGTCGGCTTATGCGGCGGCCAAGGCGGGGATCGTGCATTTCTCGCGCGTGCTCGGTGTCCAGTATGCCCCCAAGGGCATCCGCGTCTGCACCGTCATCCCGGGCCAGATGCACACGCCGATGGTGGCCGCGCGGCTCGCCGGTCAGAACGCCGATGGCGACGTCGAAGGGCTGCTGAAGAAACGTCAGGCGCGCATTCCGCTGGGATTCATGGGCGACGGTCGCGACATCGCCAACGCGGCACTGTTTTTATGCTCGGACGAGGCGCGCTTCATCACCGCGACGGAACTCGTCGTCGACGGCGGCATGACGGCCCGGTGCGATTAGAGGCTGCTGCCCCTCTCCCTGGGGAGAGGGTGGCGCGTAGCGCCGGGTGAAGGGCTCAGTTCTTTGCCCGGTTCCACGGCATCATCATGATGACGTTGGCCAGCATGCACGTGCCGGTCACGCCGGCGGTCAGGAGGCCAAGGCCGATCGCACCCAGCACATAAGGCGCAAACGACATGCCCATCCAGGCGAGCACGGCGAACAATATGATCAGCGTGCCGACGGTGATCTGCACCTGGCGCGGGATGCTGATGGTGTAGACGCCGTGTTGGCCGTGCTTGTTGACGACGGGCAGACCCGCCGACATCCAACTGTTCAGGCCGCCTTCGAGGATCTTCGGATTGTTCAGGCCGCCCTGCTCAAGATCGTTGGCGGCGCGCATCGTCCGCATGCCGGACGTGCAATAGAAAATGGCTTCGCGGCCATCGAGCGTCGCCGCCAGGGCGTCGTCGATTTCGCCGTTCGGGACCAGCATCGCGCCCGGCAGGTGCGTATCTGCGAATTCGTCCTCGCTACGGATATCCAGCAGAATGGCCTTGTGATCCTTGATCAAGGCGTCTGCGTCGCGGGGGGCAATGGTTTGCATAAGGGACACCTTTGTATTCGTGAATTACATTATATAATTAATGAATATGTTATCGATTGCAAGTGCCGGAACCGGGGAACTGTCATGCGTCAGATGCAAAGGTCATCCGATGATCGCGCCAATTTGCACTGATAGGCGGACCGCCGCGCCGTCAGGGTGAATCGGGTTCGGCACGAAACGCCCAAGTTCTCCTCGATGCTGCCCCCCTTACCTAACCTCTCCCCCTCGTAGGGGGAGAGGGATTAGAGCGGAATATTGCGGCAGGGTCCCTCTTCCCCAGCTTGCTGGGGGAGAGGACAGGTGAGAGGGCTTCCGTCCAATTCGCCCCCACAAACCTTGCCAAAACCCGGTGCGGGTAAGATTATGCGGCAAAATTTCAATAAGAGGATTTAGGGACATGTCCGACAGAGCAGATATTATCTATACCCAGGTCGACGAGGCGCCGGAACTGGCGAGCGCGTCGTTCCTGCCCATCATCCGTGCCTACACCAAACCGGCGGGCATTTCCGTCGGCACCAAGGACATCTCGCTCGCGGGCCGTATCCTGGCGCAGTTCCCCGACCTGCTGCCCGACGATCAGAAGCAATCGGACGATCTGGCGGAGCTGGGCGAACTGGTGAAAACGCCGACCGCGAACGTCATCAAGCTGCCGAACATCTCGGCCTCGCAACCGCAGCTTAACGCCGCGATCAAGGAACTGCAGAGCCAGGGTTACGCGGTGCCGGATTATCCGAACGACCCCAAGACCGACGCCGAAATCCAGATCCGCGCCGCTTATGACCGGGTCAAGGGCTCGGCCGTGAACCCGGTGCTGCGCGAAGGCAATTCCGACCGCCGGGCACCGAAAGCGGTCAAGGAATACGCCAAGAAGCACCCGCACTCGATGGGTAAATGGGCGAGCGATTCCAAGACCCACGTGTCGTCCATGAAGGGCGGCGATTTCTTCTCCAACGAAAAGTCCGTGACGCTGACCGCGGCGAATGCCGGTAAGGGCCAGATCGTGTTCGTCGGCAAGGACGGCTCGGAAAAAGTCCTGAAGGCGCCGGTCGCCCTCGAAGACGGTATGGTCTGCGACAGCACGTTCATGAGTGTGAAAGCGCTGCGCAACTTCCTCGCCGCCGAGGTCGAGGACGCCAAGAAGCGGGGCGTGCTGTTCTCGCTGCACATGAAGGCGACGATGATGAAGGTCTCCGACCCGATCATCTTCGGGTGCGCGGTGGAAGAATTCTTCAAGCCGGTCTTCGATAAGCACAGCCTGACCTTTAAGGAACTGGGGGTCGACACGGGGTATGGCTTCGGTGACGTTCTCTCGAAAATCCAGTCGCTCGACGACGCCAAGCGCAAGGAAATCGAAGCCGATATCGACGCCTGCATGGCGGACCGGCCGGACATGTACATGGTGAATTCCGACAAGGGCATCACCAACCTACATGTGCCCTCCGACGTCATCATCGATGCGTCCATGCCGGCACTGATCCGCGCCGGCGGCAAGGGCTGGGGCCCTGACAACAAGCAGCACGACACCAAGTGCGTGATCCCCGACAACAGCTACGCGCCGGTCTATGACGCGACCATCGAGTTCTGCAAGGAACATGGCGCGTTCGACCCGTCCGAAATGGGGACGATCCCGAACGTCGGCCTGATGGCGCAAAAAGCCGAAGAGTACGGTTCGCACCCGCAGACGTTCCAGGCCCCGGCCGACGGTACGATCCGCGTGGTCGACGGCGCCGGGAATACGGTGCTTGAGCACACGGTCGAAGAGGGCGATATCTGGCGTATGTGCATGACCAAGGACGCGCCGATCCGCAACTGGGTCGAACTGGCGGTCACCCGTGCGCGTCTGTCGAATACCCCGGCGATCTTCTGGCTCGACAAGAACCGTGCGCACGACGCCGAGTTGATCAAGAAGGTCGAAGCCTACCTGCCGGAACACGACACGTCGGGTCTCGACATCAAGATCATGGCACCGGCCGACGCGACCCGCGCGTCGCTCGAGCGCATGAAGAAGGGCGAGGACACGATCTCGGTGACGGGTAACGTGCTTCGCGATTACCTGACCGACCTGTTCCCGATCCTCGAAGTCGGCACCAGCGCCAAGATGCTTTCCATCGTACCGCTGATGAACGGCGGCGGCCTGTTCGAAACCGGCGCCGGCGGCTCGGCGCCGAAGCACGTCCAGCAGCTGGTCGAGGAAGGCCACCTGCGCTGGGACAGCCTGGGTGAGTTCTGCGCGCTCGCGGCGTCGCTCGAACACCTCGCCAACGCCAACGGCAACAAGAAGGCGCAGGTCCTGGCCGATACGCTCGACATCGCGACCGGCAAGCTCCTGGACGAGAACAAGTCGCCGGGCCGCAAGGTCGGCGATCTCGACAACCGGGGCAGCCATTTCTACATCGCGCTTTATTGGGCCGAAGCGCTGGCGGCGCAGGACGACGACGCGGATATGAAGGCGCACTTCGAGCCGCTCGCCAAGGCGCTGCGCGAGAACGAAAGCAAGATCGTGACGGAAATCGCCGAAAGCGAGGGCAAGCCGGTCGATCTGGGCGGGTACTATCGCCCCGACCCGGCAAAGCGCGCCGCCGCGATGCGCCCGTCCAAGACGCTGAACGACCTGATCGGCTGATAACGATAATCCCCCTCACCTAACCTCTCCCCCTGGAGGGGGAGAGGGAAGAGTTCGGAATGCGTTTCGACAGGGTCCCTCTTCCCCTGTTTGCTGGGGGAGAGGACAGGTGAGGGGGTGTTTCGTTATTCCGTCACCGTGAACTCGATTGGGGGCATGCTTCGAGACGGCCTGACGGCCTCCTCAGCATGAGGGTTTATGATCCTCGTCCTCACGGCCTCCATTTACAGCCCTCATCCTGAGGAGCGAGCAGCGCGAGCGTCTCGAAGGATGCTATGGATGTTGAATAACGTTCAGCATGACAATGTTGTCGTGGGGCTACTTCCTGAACCCGCGGCCTTTGCCGATGGCGGTGTCGCCGAACTTGGCGCGGACGGCATCGATGGCGTCGGCGACCTTGACCCGCTTGCCGCGGTCCGGGTCCGCCAGATCGGGCTGATCCGCCTGATCGCCGGGTAACAGGCGTTCCGCACCCACCCCGATCAGGCGATAGAGCTTCTTGCCGTCGGCTTCGCCCATTAGCAAAGCTTCGGCGGCCTTGTAGATTTCGTCGGCGAGCTTGGTCGGCCCGGCGAGCTTTCTGGACCGTGTCACCAGTTTGAAGTCGGCGGATTT
>JAGLED010000040.1 GCA_023145215.1 Rhodospirillales bacterium
TGCGAAGCGATCTGCCCGGCGCAGGCCATCACCATCGAAGCCGAACCGCGTGCCGACGGCTCACGCCGGACCACGCGCTACGACATCGACATGGTGAAATGCATTTACTGCGGTCTCTGTCAGGAAGCCTGCCCGGTCGATGCCATCGTCGAAGGGCCGAACTTCGAATTCGCGACGGAAACCCGCGAAGAGCTGCTTTACGACAAAGATAAACTGCTGGCCAACGGGGACCGTTGGGAAACCGAGCTGGCGGAACGGTTGAGGATCGACGCGCCGTACCGGTAAGGGACGGGGTGTCTTTGGGGGTTACATGATACACGCGTTTGCATTCTATATGTTTGCGGTGGTTGCGGTCGCTTCGGGCGTCCTCGTGATCTCTGCCCGCAACCCCGTGCATTCCGTGCTGTTCCTGATCCTGGCGTTCTTCAACGCGGCCGGACTGTTCGTCCTGATGGGTGCCGAGTTCCTGGCGATGATCCTGGTTGTCGTCTATGTCGGGGCCGTCGCCGTGCTGTTCATGTTCGTCGTCATGATGCTCGATATCAATTTCGTCGAAATGCGGCAGGGCTTTCTGCAGTATTTACCGGTCGGTGCGCTGATCGGGTTGATCCTGTTCGTCGAACTGGCGCTCGCCGTCGGCGGCTGGGCATTCGCGCCCGAAGCCGCCGGACTGGCCGCCTCGCCGGCGCCGGCGCCCGATCAGGTGTCAAACACCCACGCCATCGGGCAAATCATGTACACGAAGTACATTTATCTGTTCCAGGCGGCGGGGATGGTGCTGCTGGTCGCGATGATCGGCGCCATCGTTCTGACCCACCGCCGCCGTCCGGGCGTCCGAAAACAGCGTATCCACGACCAGGTCATGCGCGATCCGAAGGAATCGGTGAAGCTGCGCGACGTCGAAATCGGGAAGGGGATCTGATCATGGAAATTGGTCTTGGCCACTACCTGACCGTCGCCGCGATCCTGTTCGTGTTGGGCATCTTCGGCATCTTCCTGAACCGCAAGAATGTCATCATCATCCTGATGTCGGTCGAACTGATGCTGTTGGCGGTGAACATCAATCTGGTGGCGTTCTCGACGCACTTGGGCGATCTGATGGGACAGATTTTCGCCATGCTGGTTCTGACCGTCGCCGCGGCCGAAGCCGCGATCGGTCTGGCGATCCTCGTGGTGTTCTTCCGGAACCGCGGCTCGATCGCCGTCGAAGACATTAACATGATGAAGGGCTGAGCCGCATGATCGAGACAATCCTCGTATTCCTGCCGCTCGTCGGTTCGATTATCGCCGGTGTCATGGTGTTCGCCAGCATCGGCGCCGACAAGCACCGCAAGCATACCCTGGATCTCGCATCGCAGGTCGTCACCTGCGGGCTATTGGTGATTTCCGCGCTGCTGGCGTTCGTGATCTTCTTCGACGTCGGATTGAACGGCAATGCACGCACGACTGAACTTTTCACCTGGATCGCATCCGGCTCGTTCGAGCTCTCGTGGGCGCTCAAGGTCGATACGTTGACGTCAGTGATGATGATCGTCGTCTGTACGGTTTCGGCGATGGTGCATATCTATTCCGTCGGCTACATGCACCACGACCCGTCGGTGCCGCGCTTCATGTGCTACCTAAGCCTGTTCACCTTCATGATGCTGATGCTCATCACCGCCGACAATCTGGTGCAGATGTTCTTCGGCTGGGAAGGGGTCGGCCTCGCGAGCTATCTGCTGATCGGCTTCTGGTACAAGCGCCCCAGCGCCAACGCCGCCGCCATCAAGGCGTTCGTCGTCAACCGGGTCGGCGACTTCGGCTTCGCGCTGGGTATTTTCGCGACATTCGTGCTGTTCGACACCATCCACCTGGATACGATCTTCGATGCGGTTCCGGGCCAGAAGGACGCGATCCTCAACGTGTTCGGGACCGACTTCCACGCCATGACAATCATCTGTCTGCTGCTGTTCGTCGGCGCCATGGGTAAGTCGGCGCAGTTGGGCCTGCATACATGGCTACCGGACGCGATGGAGGGCCCGACACCCGTCTCGGCGCTGATCCATGCCGCGACGATGGTCACGGCGGGCGTATTCATGGTCGCCAGGCTGTCGCCGATGTTCGAATATTCGCAGACTGCGCTCGACGTGGTGACCATCGTCGGCGCGTCGACCGCAATTTTTGCCGCGACCATTGGCTGCGTGCAGAACGACATCAAGCGCGTCATCGCGTATTCGACGTGTTCGCAGCTGGGCTACATGTTCTTCGCGTGTGGGGTGTCCGCGTACTCCGCCGGGATTTTCCACCTGATGACGCACGGCTTTTTCAAGGCGCTCTTGTTCCTGGGTGCGGGTTCCGTGATCCATGCCATGTCCGACGAGCAGGACATGCGCAAGATGGGCGGCATCTGGAAAATGATCCCGGTGACCTATGCATTGATGTGGATCGGGTCGCTCGCGCTTGCGGGCGTGCCGCCGTTCGCCGGTTTCTTCTCCAAGGATATCGTCCTAGAAGCGGCCTACGCCGCGCACTCGGGCGTCGGTCAGTACGCTTTCGCGATGGGTATCCTGGCGGCCCTGCTGACGGCGTTCTATTCCTGGCGCCTGCTGTTCATGACCTTCCACGGCACGTCGCGCGCCGACGAAAAGACGCTCGCGCACGTACACGAAAGCCCGAAGGTGATGATCATCCCGCTTCTCGTGCTGGCGCTCGGCGCGGTCGGCGCGGGCTATGTGCCTTACAGCCTGTTCGTGGGCGAGGGCATGGAGAATTTCTGGGGCGAAGCGATCCTGATGCTGCCGCATCACCAGGCGTTGGAAAACGCGCACCACGTGCCGGCGCTGGTCAAGTATTCGCCGCTGATCGTCGGCGCCATCGGCATCGGCACCGCTTGGTTCCTTTACATCCAGCGGCCGGACATTCCGCCGAAGATCGCCGAGAAGTTCCAGGGCATCTATCTGTTCCTGCTCAACAAGTGGTACTTCGACGAACTCTACGACAAGATTTTCGTCCGCCCGGCCTTCTTGATTGGCCGAGGTCTCTGGAAAGGCGGCGACGGCGCACTGATCGACGGCTGCGGCCCAGACGGTGTTTCCAACGCGGTTCGCGTCATGGCACGCCGGGTGTCGGCGCTGCAAACCGGTTATCTCTACCACTATGCCTTCGCCATGCTGATCGGCATCGCCGCGTTGGTGAGCTGGTACATGTTCACGCAGGGTTCGTGAGGAAAGAATGTTAGACTTGCCGCTTCTCACGATCCTGACCTTCGCGCCGCTCGTCGGTGTGCTGGCGATCCTGATCATCCGTCACGACGACCCGGAAGTGGTCGCCATGAACGCGCGCAATGTGGCGCTGTTCGTTTCTTCGGGGGTGTTCCTGCTGTCGCTTTTGCTGTGGTTCACGTTCGACCGCACGACGGCCGACTTCCAGTGGGTCGAAAAAGTCGCGTGGATGGAAGACTTCGGAATTTCCTACCACATGGGCGTCGACGGCATTTCTGTGCTGTTCGTGATGCTGACGACGCTGCTGACGCCGATCTGCGTGTTGGCGAGCTGGACTTCGATCAAAGACCGGGTGAAGGAGTACATGATCTGCTTCCTGATCCTGGAAACTTTCATGATCGGGATGTTCTGCGCGCTCGACCTGTTCCTGTTCTATATTTTCTTCGAAGCCGTGCTGATTCCGATGTTCATCATCATCGGCATCTGGGGCGGCGCGCGTCGGGTGTACGCGGCGTTCAAGCTGTTTCTCTACACGCTGCTCGGTTCGGTGCTGATGCTGGTTGCCATGCTGACCATGTACTACTACGCCGGCACCACCGACATGCTGGAGCTGATGGCGTACAATTTCCCGATCGAAGCCCAGAAATGGATGTGGCTGGCGTTCTTCGCCTCGTTCGCGGTGAAGGTGCCGATGTGGCCGGTTCACACCTGGCTGCCCGACGCCCACGTCGAAGCGCCGACGGCGGGGTCGGTGATCCTGGCGGGTGTGCTGTTGAAGTTCGGCGGCTACGGTTTCCTGCGCTTCTCATTACCGATGATGCCGGAAGCGAGCCTCTACTTCACGCCGTTGATGTATACGCTTTCGATCATTGCGGTGATCTACACCTCATTGGTGGCGCTGGCGCAGGAAGACATGAAGAAGCTGATCGCCTATTCGTCGATCGCGCACATGGGCTTCGTCACGGTCGGTACGTTCACCCTCACGACGCAGGGGATCGAAGGCGCGATTTATCAGATGCTGTCGCACGGTGTTGTTTCCGCGGCCTTGTTCCTCGTCGTCGGTGTCGTTTACGACCGCATCCACACGCGCGAGATCGCGGCCTACGGCGGACTCGTCAACCGAATGCCGGCCTATGCACTGACATTCATGGTTTTCGCCATGGCATCGGTCGGGTTGCCGGGCACCGGCGGGTTCGTCGGCGAGGTGCTGGTGCTTGTGGGCGCATTCAAGGCAAACACGTGGGTTGCCGCGTTCACGGCGACGGGTGTCATCCTCGGCGCCGCCTATACGCTCTATCTTTACCGCCGCATCATCTTCGGCGAGCTGACAAAAGAAAATCTGATGAAAATCACGGACATGAACCGTCGCGAGATGGCCATTTTCGCGCCGCTGCTGTTTATCACCATCTGGATGGGCGTCTATCCGTCGTCCTTCCTCGACTTCATGCACGTGTCCGTCGAACACCTGATCGATCAGGTCAACACTTCGCTGGCTCAGAGCGGCATGCTCGAGCTGGCAGGCCGATAGGGGGAAGAGCCGATGCCCATGGCCGAAATGCCCAATATCGTCCCCGCGCTGCCGGAACTTTTCCTGGCTGGCGTGATCATGCTGCTTTTGATGTTCGGCGTGTTCCAGAGAGGCGGTCTTAACGACAACGATTCCGGTGTATTCCGAATCGTCTCGATGCTGTCCATCGTATCGCTGATCCTGGCCGTTTTCCTGCTCGTTCCCGTTGCCGGGGCGCGCGCCGTCACGTTCTCGGGGATGTTCGTCACCGATCAGTTCGCGGTGTTCTGCAAGGCCCTTGTGCTGATCGCGGCCGCGCTCGGGATCATCGTTTCACAGGACTTCATGGAGCGTCACAACGTGGCCCGCTTCGAATTCCCGATCCTGGTGGTTTTCGCGGCGCTCGGCATGCTGCTGATGATCTCGGCCAACGATCTGATCAGCCTTTATGTCGGCCTCGAGATGCAGTCCCTTTCGCTCTACGTCATGGCGTCCATCCAGCGCGACGATAACCGCGCGACGGAAGCGGGTCTCAAGTACTTCGTCCTCGGCGCCGTAGCGTCGGGTTTGCTGCTTTATGGTTCGTCACTGGTCTACGGCTTTGCCGGCACGACGAATTTCGACGCGCTCGCGACGCTATTCAGCGGCGGTCACGAAGTCTCGACCGGCCTCGTCATCGGCATCGTGTTCATTCTCGCGGGCCTGTCCTTCAAAGTTTCCGCCGTGCCGTTCCACATGTGGACCCCCGACGTCTATGAAGGCGCGCCGACGCCGGTCACCGCGTTCTTTGCCGTCGCACCGAAAATCGCCGCGCTGGCGCTGTTCCTGCGGGTGATGATCGGCCCGTTCGGCGATCTGCTGGTGCATTGGCAGCAGATCATCGTTGTGGTCTCCGTTCTCTCGATGGCACTCGGTGCACTCGCCGCCATCAACCAGCGCAACATCAAACGCCTGATGGCCTACAGTTCCATCGGTCATGTCGGGTATGCGCTCGTCGGTCTCGCCGCCGGGACCGAGCAAGGGGTGAAGGGCGTTCTGGTCTATCTCGCAATCTATCTGGTCATGAACGTCGGGACCTTCGCATGCATCCTTTGCATGCGTCGGGGCGGCCGCATGGTCGAAGGCATTGACGACCTCGCCGGGCTCGGCAAGACCAACCCGATGCTGGCGGCGACGCTAGTGGTATTCATGTTCTCGCTTGCAGGCATTCCGCCGCTGGCCGGGTTCTTCGGCAAACTTTACGTGTTTGTCGCGGCTATTGAAGCGCAGCTTTATGCGCTGGCGATCATCGGCGTGGTCGCCAGCGTCATTGGTGCGTTCTATTACCTGCGCATCATCAAGGTCATGTACTTCGACGAGGCGATCGACCACTTCGACACCCCGATCGGCCGCGAGATGCGCTTCGTGATCGGGGTCACCTCGGTCATCGTGGTTCTGTTCTTCGTCTATCCGACGCCAATCCTGTCCAGCGCCGCCGCAGCGGCGGCCGCGCTTTTCGCGGGATGACAGAGGAGCAATCGCTCCCTCGGCTACCGGCGGTCTATAACCTCATCTATTTTGAGACCGTCGGCAGCACCATGACGGAGGCGCGCAAGCTTGCCGATCAAGGCGAGGATGCCGCCCCCGACGGCACCCTTATCTGGTCGCGCGAACAAACCGAGGGGCGGGGCCGGCGCGGCAATAATTGGATCAGTCCCAAGGGCAACTTCTATTCGTCCCTGATCGTGCGGCCGGACGTGCCGGCAGCGCGTGCGGCCGAACTCAGCTTCGTCACCGGTTGCGCCGTTTTCGATACCATCGGCGAAGTGTGCGATCCGGGCTACGACTGCCGCCTCAAATGGCCGAACGATATTCTTCTGAACGACGGTAAGGTCGGCGGACTTCTGCTAGAAACCAAAGCCGAAGCCGGAAAGTCCGTCGAATACGTGATCATCGGCCTTGGCGTTAATCTGAAGTCGCACCCAAAAGATACCCCATATCCGGCGACCGACTTCGTCGATCAGGGGCAGGCGGTCCCGGACACGGTATTCCTCGAAGCGTATGCGCGACATTTCATGGAGTGGGCGTCCAAGTGGGTGGATGAAGGTTTCGCGCCGATCCGCGCCCAGTGGAAATGGCGCGCCGCCGGAATCGGAAAGGAAATCACGGTGCGCCTCAGCGACCAGACGCTTGAGGGCGTGTTCGAGGACATCGCCGAGGACGGCGCGCTGATGCTGAGCCAGAACGGGAAAATCCGTCATATATCCGCGGGTGACGTATACTTCACCCCTGCGAAGGAGGCCTGAGATGCTGCTCGCCATCGACAGCGGCAACACCAATACCGTGTTCGCGGTGTTCAACGACGCGGGCGACATCGTCGGCCAGTGGCGTGCCGCCGCCAAGACTGCCAAGACGGCCGACGAACTGGCGGTTTGGCTGCGGCAATTGATGGCGTTGGAAAACCTCGGCCGTGACGACATCGACGCGGTCATCATCGCCACAGTGGTGCCTGAAAATCTGTTCGACCTCAGAACCCTCAGCAAGAAGTACTTCGACTGCACGGCGCTCGTCGTCGGCGACGAAGGTGTCGAACTTGGCGTCGAAGTGCACGTCGACCGGCCGGGCGAGGTCGGTGCCGATCGTCTGGTCAATACCGTATCCGCGCACGCGACTTATGGTGGGCCGTTGATCGTCGTCGACTTCGGCACAGCGACGACGTTCGACGTTGTGTCCGCGGACGGCGCTTACGAGGGCGGCGTTATCGCGCCCGGCGTCAATCTGTCGCTCGAAGCGTTGCAGCGCGCCGCCGCCAAGTTGCCGCGCATCGACATCGGCAAACCGGTCAAAGTCGTCGGTACCAATACCATCACCGCCATGCAGTCGGGGATCTATTACGGCTATGCGTCAATGATCGAGGGGGTCATCGCACGGATCCGCGAGGAACAGGCTGTTCCGGATATGCGCGTCATCGCCACCGGCGGGCTCGCCAAACTCTATTCGTCGGCGTGTCCGTCGATCAGTGATACCGACAACGACCTGACGCTGCGCGGCCTTTTCACCATCAACAAGCTGAACCGCGGATGAGCGACGAACTGCTTTTCCTGCCGCTGGGCGGCGCCGGTGAAATCGGGATGAACCTGAACCTCTACGGTCTTGGCGATCCCAAGGACCCGACGTGGCTGATGATAGATCTCGGGGTGACGTTCGGGGACGGAAGCCCGCCGGGAGTCGACCTGATCACGCCCGATCCGTCGTTTATCGAGAAACGCCGCGACAGGCTCGCAGGTCTTGTCCTGACGCATGCGCACGAAGATCACCTGGGCGCGGTGCCGTACCTCTGGGACCGTATCCGCTGCCCGATCTACGCGACGCCGTTCACGATGGAAATATTGAAACGCAAATTATCCGAGACGGATTTCGAGGACGAGGTCGAACTGCACGAAATTCCGCTCGATGGGGCGTTCAAGGTCGGACCGTTCGATCTCGACCTGATCACACTGACCCATTCGATCCCGGAACCCAATGGTATCGCCATCAAGACGCCCTTGGGGACGATCCTGCATACCGGTGACTGGAAATTCGACCCCGACCCGGTGATCGGTGAAGTCTCCGACGAAGCCGCGCTCAACCGGCTTGGTGACAAGGGTGTGCTTGCCATTGTCTGTGACAGCACCAACGTTTTCTCACCGGGGCATTCTGGCTCCGAGGCCGATCTCGCCAAGGCGCTCACAGAGATCATCGGCGAATCCGACGGAAAGGTCGCCGTTGCTTGCTTCGCCACCAACGTCGCGCGTTTGCACACTGTCGCCAAGGCGGCGGAAGCCTGCGGACGCGATGTGATCCTTGCCGGGCGATCGCTTCAGCGGACCACGACGGCGGCCCGGAACTGCGGATACCTGGACGACGTCGCGCCATTTCTGGACGAGGAAGCGTCCGGTTTCATCCCGGACGACAGGCAACTGATCATCTGCACCGGCTCGCAGGGCGAGCCGCGCGCGGCGCTGGCCCGGATCGCGACCGACGGTCATCCGCGTATCACGATGGGGAAGGGCGATACGGTCATTTTCTCCAGCCGCGTTATTCCGGGTAACGAAGTCGGCATCGGTACGATGAAGAATAACCTCGCAAGGCTTGGCGTGAAGATCGTCGAGGATTCCGACGCGCACATTCACGTGTCAGGTCACCCCAACCGCGAAGAACTGATCGAAATGTACCAGCACGTGCGCCCGGAAATCTCTATCCCCGTACATGGCGAGCGGCGGCATCTTGAAAAGCATGCCGAACTCGCGCGCGAATGCCAGGTGACGCACGCTATCGTCAACGAGAACGGCGGATTGATCCGGCTTGCGCCTGGCACGCCGGAAATCATCGACCACGTCCCGTCCGGCCGGCTCGCCTACGACGGCAACCGTATGATCCCGATGCAGGGCGAAGCGATGCGGAGCAGGGTCCAGTCGCTCTGGAACGGAACCGCCGTTGTCACCATCTGCATCGACAAGGACGGCAAACCGGTGGGTGACATGATCGTGACGACGACCGGCCTGCTCGAACCCGACGAGGAAGACGACATTCTCGATCAGGTGGCCGACGATGTGTACGATGCGGTTGAACGGCTGTCGAAGCGGGTTCTGAAGGACGACGAGGAAGTATCCGAAACGGTGAGGCTGGCCGCACGCCGCGCGTTCCGGCGATTGCTTGACAAGAAGCCGATCACCGATGTTCATCTGATCAGAATATAGCGCTTGAGAGAGGTAAACCGATGATAGGAAGACTGAATCACGTCGCCATCGCCGTGCCGGACCTGGAACAGGCCGCCGCCACGTATCGCGGCGCGCTCGGCGCCAAGGTGTCGGACCCGGTCGATGAGCCGGATCACGGCGTGACCGTCATCTTCGTCGAACTCCCGAACACCAAGATCGAGCTGCTGCACCCGCTGGGGGATAAATCGCCGATCCAGGCGTTCCTCGACAAGAACCCGTCCGGCGGCATGCACCACGTTTGTTACGAGGTCGACGACATCATGGCCGCTCGCGACCGCATGAAGGCGGAAGGGGCGCGTGTTCTCGGCGATGGCGAACCCAAGATCGGCGCGCACGGCAAACCGGTCCTGTTTCTCCATCCCAAGGATTTCTGCGGCACGCTCGTCGAGTTGGAACAGGCCTGACATGGACGGTTGGGTAACAGGTATTGCCGTATACGTCGTCATCTGGTGGCTCGTGCTGTTCGTCACGCTGCCGTTCGGTGTGCGCCGTCCGGAAGATCACGAACTCGAACCCGGTCAGGAGCGCGGCGCCCCCGTCAAGCCGATGATGTGGCGCAAGATCGCGGCATGTACCCTGATCAGCGCTGTGCTCTGGGTAATCTTTTATTTTATCGGAGAGTCCGGCCTGATTTCGTTCCGGCCTGAATAAAACGCAATGCCGCTTACCAAGATCATAGATATCAACCGACGGCGCGTCGGGCTCGATACAGCGGACGAAGACGCCGACATGGATTTCTGCCAAGAGACGGGCGCGCTGGAACGGCTCTGCATCTACGGCCGCATGCGCCCCGGCGGCCCGGACGCCCACCGTTTAACACCATACGGCGGCGAATGGGTGGAGGGGACTTTTCCCGGAGAACTTCAGGGAGAAATGTGCACTCTCGACGATTGCCCCGGGCTGGCCTGGGCGCCGACGCAGATATGGAATGCGGGGTTCGTGCTGACGTCGAATCTCCTCAGGGATGCCTGGGCGGAACTGGACGCGAAGGAGGGGGACAATTACGCCCGCCTTTTGACCCCGGTTCGCATCAACGGCAAGGACATCGTTGCCAACATCTACACATCCCGTAGCGCAAGCCTGCAGGCGCTTGCTGCACTGGGCGCAGCCGGCTAACCCGCGCCGGTCTGCAGCATAGATTTTCCGGATCGATCCGGGATGCACAAAAAACAAAAGCAAGGCCTTAAGGCCTTGCGATTTTTTGTTTCGGTTTCCCCCCGCACTCGGGCCGATGACGGGTCTAACCCCGTTCCCGATAGCGTCAGTTCTTATAGTCTCTCTGGACGCACGTGTCACCAGA
This sequence comes from Rhodospirillales bacterium, assembly GCA_023145215.1. Lineage (GTDB taxonomy): Bacteria > Pseudomonadota > Alphaproteobacteria > Rhodospirillales > Casp-alpha2 > UBA4479. The sequence continues at coordinate 10,747 of JAGLED010000040.1, forward strand.
AAACGACACAAAATTACGAAAAATCACGCAAAAATATTACGATCTTAAATAACTGCAAACTTTACGATGAATGCGGCGGCAATCGCATATACCGCAACGGGAACTTCCTTGCCGCGTCCAGCCAGCAGTTTGATCGCAGCATAACTGATGAACCCAAGCCCGATGCCGGTCGCGATCGAGAACGTCAGCGGCATGCTGATCGCAGTGATGACGGCGGGTACGACCTCGGTCACATCGTCCCAGTCGATCTCGACCAGGCCTTGGGTCATGATGCAAGCAACGAATAACAACGCCGGCGCCGTCGCATAAGCGGGGATTGTCCCTGCCAACGGCGACAGGAACAGCGCGAGCAAAAACAGCACGGCGATCGTTACGGCAGTCAGCCCCGTGCGCCCACCCGCATTGATTCCGGCGGCGCTCTCGATATAGCTGGTGGTGGTCGAAGTCCCGAGGGCGGCTCCCGCGATGGTCGCGGTGGAATCCGCCAGCAGGGCCCGCTTGAGCCGGGGAAGGTTGCCGTCGGCGTCGAGCAGCTTGCCGCGATGCGCCAACCCGACAAGGGTACCGGCCGTGTCGAATAGATCGACGAACAGAAACGCGAAGACGATGGACACCAACCCGACGTTGAGCGCGCCTGCGATATCCATCTGCATGAATGTGGGGGCAAGCGACGGCGGCATCGAGAAAACACCCCCGGCGGGCGACACGTCGAGCGCGATCCCGACGACTGTGACCAGCAGAATGGCGATGATGATGGCACCCGGGACCTTGCGCGCGAAAAGCGCTGCGATCAGAACAAAACCGGCTGCGGATAACAACGTCTGAGGGGAACCTACATCCCCAAGTGTCACCAGCGTCGCAGGGTGGTCGACGACCCAGCCCGCGTTCTTCAACGCGATGATCGCCAGGAACAAGCCGATCCCGGCGGAAATCGCGCGCTTCATGCCGCCCGGAATGGCGTTGATGATCCATTCCCGGACCGGCAACAGGCTGAGGATCAGGAAGATTACACCCGATATAAATACCGCACCCAGACCGACCTGCCACGTGTAGCCCATGCCGAGCACGACACCGAACGCAAAGTAGGCATTGAGGCCCATGCCCGGCGCCAACGCCACAGGGTAATTCGCCAAAAGCCCCATGATCAGGGTGCCGATGGCCGCCGCCAGACATGTCGCGACGAACACCGCACCCCGGTCCATCCCGGTTTCGGCAAGTATCGAGGGGTTCACGAAAATGATGTAGGCGAGCGTCAGAAACGTCGTCACGCCGGCGATAATCTCGGTGCGAACGGTCGTGCCGTGCTCCGACAGTTTGAAATACGAATTCAGCATCTTGTCCCCCTCAACGCAGCGTCAAGATCATCCCTCAGGATTAAAACACTGACAAGCGTTGGCGTTCCGGCGGAAGGGGGATACGGTTTGTCCTCGATTGAGGAGGTTCTTGATTGAGCATAACGCCGCCGCCCCGGGGTTTTCCCGTATCCGAGTTCGAAACCCGCACCGCCAAAGCACAGGCGCGGATGGCGGACGCGGGATTGAGCGCGCTGCTGGTACTGACCGAACCCGAGGTCCGGTATTTCACCGGCTTTCTGACCCCGTTCTGGCAAAGTCCGACCCGGCCCTGGTTCGTCGTCATCCCGGCCACGGGCAAACCCGTAGCGGTCATTCCCACGATCGGCGCCGAATGCATGGCGCGCACATGGCTCGATGATATCCGCACATGGCCGGCACCTGTCCCCCAAGACGAAGGGGTGAGCTTGCTGGCGGAAACGCTCAAGGAACTCACGGCGGGCAGGGGGAATATCGGTCTGCCGATGGGACCAGAGACGTCACTAAGGATGTCGCTCAACGATTTCGAGCGGTTGAAAGATATCATCGCGCCCCTGCAATTTCGGGACGCATCGCCCATTATTCGCGCGCTCAGGATGGTCAAATCCGAATTGGAAATCGACAAGACCCGGCATATCTGCCAGCTGCTTTCGGGCGTCTTCGAGGATCTCCCGCGCCACCTGTCCCTCGGCATGACCGAGATCGACATATTCCGCACCTTTAAGACCCGCACGCTGGCAGCCGGTGCCGACGATATCGCTTTTCTGGTGGGCGGTCTGGGCGAGGGCGGTCCCGCCGATATCATCTCGCCGCCTTCGGATCGACGAAGCAGGGAAGGGGATGTGCTGATCCTCGACACTGGCGCCGTCTTCGACGGCTACTACTGTGATTTCGACCGCAACTACGCGTTCGGAGATACAACCGGCGCCGCCAAACAGGCATATCAGGTCGTCTATCAGGCGACCGAAGCCGGCCTGGCCGCGGCGCGCCCGGGCGCAACCTGCGCCGATCTGTTTCACGCCATGCAACGCGTGATGGACGCGGGCGGCGCGATGGGTAACGATGTCGGCAGGTTGGGGCATGGGCTGGGCATGCAGTTGACCGAATGGCCGTCGAACACGGCGACGGACATGACGGTGCTTGAGCCCGGCATGATCATGACTTTGGAGCCCGGCATGACATTCGCGGAAGGAAAAGTCATGGTGCACGAAGAAAATATCGTCATCCGCGACGGCACACCGGAACTCCTGAGCCGTCGCGCGCCCGCCGAATTGCCGGTGATCGGGTAGCCATGCCGCTGACGTTCGATCTTCAGATCGACAGGGGCCCTGCGGTCGGGCTGATCCTGTTGCAGACCGACGAACTCATCGAACTCGAACTCGGCAAATTGTTTATGCAGGTGGGAGTCCGCATTTACCAGAATCGCATCCCCTGTATGCCCGAGGTGCGACCGGAGACATTGCTCATGATGGCTGAAACCATGACCGAGCGAGCCGCGATGCTGCCTCGTGAAGCGGGCATCCGAAGCATCGCCTATGGGTGTACGTCCGGCGCAACCATTCTGGGCGAGGGCAAGGTGGCCGAACTCATTCGTGCCGCCCACCCCGACGTCGAGGTCACCAACCCTTTGAGCGCGCTCAAAGCGGCCTGCCGGGCGCTTGGGGTTCGCAAGCTCGGTATCGTCAGCCCTTATGTCGTCGAGGTGTCGGAAGCCCTTAATGCCGCGATTACGGCGGCAGGCATCGATATCTCCGAATACGGGTCGTTCGAACAGGCCGAGGACCAGACTGTCGCACGCATTTCGCCCAAATCGGTTTTGAACGCGATTATCGAGATCGGCAGCGGCGATTGCGATGCCGTCTTTGCATCTTGCACGGCGCTTCGCGCACTGGAAAACGTTCCGAAAGCCGAGCAGCGCCTGAACAAGCCGGTGCTCTGTAGCAATCAGTTGCTGGCCTGGCATATGCTCCGATTGGCGGGGATCAACGCGCCGGTGGCCGATGGCGGACGACTTTTCGACTATGGCCTCGGCGGTTGAAGGCCCGGACGCCATCCAGTACAAGAAGCGACCCAATTTCCAGGCCCCTTTCCGGGAGATAACGCCAACCAATGTTTTCTGCATTTGAATGGATGATGGCGATGCGCTACCTGCGCGCCCGACGCCAGGAAGGTTTCATCTCCGTGATCGCATGGTTTTCGCTTGTCGGTATCGCACTCGGTGTCGCGACCCTGATCATCGTCATGTCGGTGATGAACGGTTTCCGGCAGGAACTTCTGGAACGCATCCTCGGGATCAACGGTCATCTCAGCGTCTACGGGCCGGTCACCGGCCAAATGACTGATTACGAACCGATGCTCGGCAAGATCCAAACCGTCGACGGCGTGGTATCGGTCAACGCCCTAATCGAAGGACAGGTCATGGCATCGGCCAAGGGTGTGGCGAAAGGTGCCATCGTCCGTGGTATTCGGGGTCAGGACCTGGCGAAGCGCGACATCGTCGCCGAGAATATCCAGCAAGGCTCGCTCGAGAATTTCAAAGGAGACGACGTCGTCATCATCGGCCAGCGCCTGGCGCACAGTATGGGGGTGACGGTCGGCGACGATATCACGCTGATATCGCCCAAAGGCAACGTCACCGCATTCGGCACCGTACCGCGCATGCGCGCCTTCAAGATCGTCGGCACCTTCGAAATCGGTATGTACGAATATGATTCAGGTTTCGTGTTCATGCCTCTGGAAGCGGCGCAGATCTACTTCAAGATGCCGGACACTGTTTCGAACCTCGAAGTGTTCGTGAACAACCCGGATAACGCGCAGGATGTCGGCTTCGCCATCACCCGCGCCCTCAAGGGGCAGGCGACGGTGCATGACTGGCAACGCGCGAACTCTAGCTTCTTCAACGCCATTCAGGTGGAACGGAACGTGATGTTCCTGATTTTGACCCTGATCATCCTGGTGGCCGCGTTCAACATCATTTCGTCACTGATCATGCTGGTGAAGGACAAGGGCCGGGATATCGCCATACTCAGGACCATGGGCGCGACACGTGGGACGATCATGAGGATATTCCTGATCGCGGGCGCGAGCGTCGGCGTGATCGGCACGACCCTCGGCTTCGGGCTAGGGCTCGCCTTTGCCAGCAATATCGAGACCATCCGCCGCTGGATCGAAGGCCTGACCGGCAATGACCTGTTCGCTGCCGAGATCTATTTCCTTTCGCAACTTCCCGCAGTGGTCGATCCGACGGAAGTTGCCGCCGTGGTGCTGATGGGGCTCGGCCTTTCGTTCCTCGCAACGATCTATCCAAGTTGGCGCGCGGCGCGCATCGATCCGGCAGAGGCGCTTCGCTATGAGTGACGCGCCGGTTCTGGAACTCGAAGGGATCACCCGCACCTTCAAGCAGGGCAAACGCGAGTTGGAGGTGCTGAAGGGCGCCGAGCTCCGTGTCGGCTCGGGCGAAGTGGTCGCGCTGGTCGGGCCGTCGGGTGCCGGTAAGTCCACGCTTCTTCAGATCGCCGGTCTTTTGGAGCAGCCGACCTCCGGCGATATCCGCATCGACGGGCAGTCTTGCGTCGGCCTCGGCGACGACGACCGCACCAAGATCCGCCGCTACAACATCGGCTTCGTCTATCAATATCACCATCTCCTACCTGAGTTTTCAGCGCTGGAGAACATCACCATCCCGCAGATCATCGCCGGGATCGATAAATCGACGGCGCGCAGCCGGGCTCGCGAGTTGTTGGACTGGATGGGCCTTGTTGAACGGGCCAATCACCGGCCGGGCCAGCTTTCGGGCGGCGAGCAGCAGCGCGTCGCCATCGCCCGCGCACTGGCCGCGTCGCCGCGCGTGCTTCTGGCCGACGAGCCCACGGGGAACCTCGACCCCGACACCGCCGACGACGTGTTCGGCGTGCTGATGCACCTGGCAAGGGGGGCGGGGCTGGCGGCGCTTGTCGCGACCCACAACCCGGACCTGGCCCGGCGCATGGACAGGATCGTGCGGGTCGAGAACGGGGTCCTCGTCCCCGGGTGAGCGGCGATAACGTCGTAGGACTGCGGCCGTACGGTCGCCGTGCTGCCCCAAGTCGGACGCAACTGCAACTGCGCCTAAGTTGTTGTCACAGCGACTTTCGGCTATTCTAGCGGCTTCTGATCGTTCCCATTCTTCTTTGTCGTCTAGGCTGCAGGACGCCGTCTCGTTCGTGCCGAAATCGGACGTTGCGTTCATGACAGATCAAAAGTTTCTCAACACTCAGGGGGAAATCACATGCTCAAGGTTCATAATCTTGCCGATAAAATCTGTGCGCATCGCGACAACGGCGGCCACGCAACCGAAGTCCCGGCAGGGGCCCGGCTACTGTTCTGCAACGGCCAAGTCGGTGCGCGCCCGGACGCCAGTGTGCCCGAGGACGCCGGCGAACAGATCGAGGCGATCTTCGATCGGATCGGGGTGATCCTCGAAGCCGCAAACATGGGGTTTCAGGACATTGCCAAGTTCACGGTCTACGTGACCGATAAGGCCATATTCGAAGAGTTTTACCGGCTGCGCGGCCGCTACATGGGCGACCATAATCCGCCCGTCGTCCTTCTGGTGGTCGGCCCGTTCCCACGCCCCGGCGTTGAGGTCGAAATCGAGGTCGTCGCCGCCAAGGTGGACTAGCTCAAATTCAAGCCGGTTGCTGTGTCAGAAAATGCCATTTTCTTGTGGATAAAGCTGTGAATGGGCGCAACATCTGGTGACTTTGCTGCCGGGATGTGGAATCCTTTCTGCCATGTCTCACGCCGATTTCGTTCATCTCAGGACACACAGCGCCTATTCGCTCTGCGAAGGGGCGATCCCGGCCAAGGATCTGGTCAAGCTCGCCGCTGAGCACGACATGCCGGCGCTGGGCCTGACCGATACCGACAACCTGTTTGGTGCGCTCGAATTCTCGGGCGCGGCGCTGGATGCGGGCGTCCAGCCGATTATCGGCTGCCAGCTTTCGATCAAGCTTGCAGAAGACGCGCAGCCGGGATCGAAGCAGGAATTCGAAGAGGGTGCCGTCGTCCTGCTGGCGCAGACGGACAAGGGTTACCGCAACCTGCTGACGCTCCTCAAGGTCGCCTACATGGACAGCGAGGATGCGCACCGCCCAGGTGTCGTCGCCGATGCGCTGCTGGCGCACGCGGAAGGCCTGATCCTTTTGACGGGTGGGGCCGACGGCGCGCTCGGGCGGCTGATACGCATGGGGAAGTCGGCGGATGCCAACGCCTTCCTGGATCTTCTGCAACAAGCCTTCGCCGGGCGCATCTATATCGAAATACAGCGTCACGGGCTCCCCGAGGAGAAATTAACCGAACCTCAGTTTATTGACTGGGCATATGCCCGCGATATCCCGCTGGTCGCCACCAATGAGCCGTTCTTCAAGGATGAGAGCTTCCACCGCGCCCACGATGCGCTGATGTGCATCAAGCAGGGCGCCGTGCTGTCGGTCGATGACCGCCAGCGGGTGACGTCCGATCACTACTTCAAGTCCGCCGCCGAGATGCGCGCACTGTTCGCCGATCTTCCCGAAGCGGTCGACAATACGCTCGTCATCGCCAAACGCTGCGCCGTCACAGTCGAAAAAATCGCGCCGATCCTGCCGCCCTATGACTGTGGGCCGGGGTTGACCGAAGCGGACGAATTGAAGCGCCAGGCGCACGAAGGCCTGACCGAAAGACTGGCCCAGCACGTCTTCACCGACGACATGGACGATGCCGCCCGCGCCGAAGCTGAAAAACCCTACCGCGAGCGGCTGGATTACGAGCTCGACGTCATCAACCAGATGGGTTTCCCGGGCTACTTCCTGATCGTTGCGGACTTCATCAAATGGGCCAAGGACCACGACATTCCCGTGGGTCCGGGCCGTGGCTCCGGTGCGGGTTCGGTGGTCGCGTGGTCGCTGACGATCACGGACCTCGACCCGCTACGCTGGGGACTGCTGTTCGAACGCTTCCTGAATCCGGAACGCGTGTCGATGCCGGACTTCGATATCGACTTCTGCCAGGAACGTCGCGACGAAGTGATCCGCTACGTCCAGAAGAAGTATGGCCGCGACCACGTCGCGCAAATCATCACGTTCGGTAAGCTGCAGGCCCGCGCCGTGCTGCGGCACGTCGGCCGGATCCTCGAAATGCCGTACGGTTTCGTCGACAAGATCTGCAAGATGGTGCCGAACAACCCGGCCAATCCGGTGACGTTGGACGAGGCGATCAAAGGCGAAGAGCAACTCCGCAGCCTGATCTCGAGCGAGCCCGACGTCCGCGAACTGGTGGAGATCGCGCGCAAGCTGGAAGGGCTTTACCACCATGCATCGACCCATGCGGCGGGCGTCGTTATCGGCGACCGGCCGCTCGAAGAGCTGATCCCGCTCTACCGTGACCCACGCTCCGACATGCCTGTCACCGGCTTCAATATGAAGTTCGTGGAATCCGCGGGGCTGGTGAAGTTCGACTTTTTGGGCCTGAAGACCTTGTCGGTGCTGACCAAGGCCGAGAACTTCGTCAACGACAAGCGGGGCGAGGGGGATGAGAAGCTCGATCTCGTCACGATCCCGCTCGACGACAAGAAGACCTACGAGATGATCAGCCGTGGCGACACGACCGGCGTGTTCCAGTTGGAAAGTGCAGGGATGCGTGACGTGCTGCGCGGCCTGAAACCCGACACCTTCGAAGACATCATCGCCGTCGTCGCGCTCTATCGCCCGGGTCCGATGGACAACATCCCCAGCTATGTCCGCCGCAAGCACGGCGAGGAAGAGCCGGACTACCTGCATCCGACGCTGGAACCGGTGCTGAAGGAAACCTTCGGAATCCCGATCTATCAGGAACAGGTGATGCAGATCGCACAGGTGCTGTCGGGCTATTCGCTCGGCAACGCCGACCTGCTCCGGCGCGCCATGGGTAAGAAAATCCAGGCGGAAATGGACGCGCAGCGGAAGTTGTTCGTCGACGGCGCGGTCGCCAAGAACGTCAAAGAGAGCCAGGCCAACGACATCTTTAACATTGTCGACAAGTTCGCAGGCTACGGCTTCAACAAGTCGCACGCTGCCGCCTATGCGCTGGTCGCCTATCAGACCGCCTATATGAAGGCCAATTATCCGGTCGAGTTCATGGCGGCTTCAATGGCGTTCGACATGGGCAACACCGACAAGCTGAACGTGTTCCGCCAGGAACTGGATCGCTTGCAGATTCCGCTGCTGCAGCCGGATATCAACAAGTCTGAAGCATCCTTCACGGTCGAAACCGTCACGACCCCGGACGGCGAGACAGACGGCGTGCGCTACGCCTTGGCTGCGGTCAAGAACGTCGGCGCGGCGGCGATGGCGTCGCTGGTCGACGAGCGTAAGCAAAACGGCCCGTTCGAGAATCTCAGCGATTTCGCCAACCGCATCGATCCGCATCTGATCAACAAACGCCAGCTCGAAAACTTGGTCAGGGCAGGCGCGTTCGACCGGCTCGACAACAATCGCCGCCGCGTCCACCGCGGCATCGAGAACATCGTCGCCGTCGCCGGCATGGCGGCGAACGAGCGCAACTCCAATCAGATGGGACTGTTCGGCGGCGAAGACGCGAAACCGGAAGAAGTCCGCCTGCCGGACATCGACGACTGGCAATCGATGGACAGACTGAAGGAAGAGTTCGACGCCGTCGGGTTCTATCTTTCGGCGCACCCGCTCGACGCCTATGAGCGCGTGCTTGTGCGAAAACGCGTGCGCTCCTCGGCGGAAGTCATCGCGGCACGCGAAACGGGCGCCGTGAAATTGGCGGGCACGTTCGTTTCAAAAAAAGAAATGACGTCGAAAACCGGCAAACGCTTCGCGTTCGTGTCGTTCTCCGATGCGTCGGGGGTGTTCGAAGCGACGGCGTTTTCGGAGGTGCTCGCGCAGTATGCGGAACTTCTAACTGCCGGGAATTCGATGATTATAGACTGTGCCTTGTCGTTCGACGGCGATCAGCCGCGCATGACGATCCAGCGGCTGGAAAGCATCGACGCGGCCGCCAAGGAAGCGGCCAACGCGGCGAAGGAAATGCATCTGATCGTCGACAGTCTCGAGCCGCTCCCAGCGCTCAAGGAAGTGCTTGGCCGCGATCGGGAAGCCAACGGCAACGGGAACGGTCGCCGTAAGAAGGGCAAGGTCCTGATGACGGCGAAGATCCGCGACAGGGGCGAGGAAGTGCTGATCAACCTGGGCGACGACTACGCGCTGTCGCACGAACTCTCACTCGCCGTCCGCTCTTTGCCGGGCGTCCTCGACGTTCGAGAGCTTTGACGTTTTGCGTCGTCCTGAACTTGATTCAGGCCCCATGAATCCCAGCAAAACCAAAATCAGAAATATGGACCCAGAACCGAGTTCAGGGTGACGGATTTCTATCTAGCGCCGGTCGAGGGGGCAGTTAACGCCCGAGCGCCTTCGCCGTCAGGTCCGACAACGCCTGCTTCTGATTGCCCTCATCGTCGAAGTTCTTCGGATCCAACCAGGTCTGGAAGGCGTCCTTCAATGCCGGCCATTCGCTGTCCAGGATCGAAAACCACGCGGTGTCGCGGTTGCGCCCCTTATAGATCGTGCACTGGCGGAATACGCCCTCGAACGTGAAGCCGAGACGCGCCGCGGCGGCGCGCGATTTGGCGTTGGCATTGTCGCACTTCCACTCGTATCTGCGGTAACCGAGTTCATCGAACACCCGCGCCATCAACAGATACATCGCCTCGGTCGCCGCAACGGTGCGTTGGAGGAGGGGCGAATAGTTGATATGCCCAACCTCGATGGAACCGACGGTCGGCTCGATGCGCAGGTAACTCGCAACCCCGACCGGTTTTCCGCTCTCAACGTCGATGATTGCGTGAAACAGGGGATCGTCGCCCATGGCGTCCTTTTCGACCCATTGGCGGTAAGCGTCTTCGGTTTCGAACGGGCCATAGCCCATGTAGGTCCAGATCCGGCCCTCCGTATCCCTCATATTCGCCGCATGCAGGGCGCTTGCGTGCGCCTCGGCATCCAACGGCTCCAGATGGCAGGTACGGCCCTGCATCGGCGTCCGCGGCGGTGGATTACAAGGTTTCCAGTCGGGCAGGGGAAAGCCGATCGGCTGGCCCAGGTCATTGGTATAGGTCATCGAAGTCTCCACGTCTGAATTGGATGGAAACTGCCGCTAAATTCGGCATGCCGAAAGGGCCATTTGGCGAATTTACGGCAAATCATTGGCCCGTGGTCACAATTCGTAACCAACGGGACAGTTCACCGCCGACCAGCTTCCCGCTATTATATCGCTGGAAGGGGAGTTAAATGGGCCCTGAAACCGCGGATATCCTAAAGTTCCTAGCGTTCGGCATGGTCTGGCTTTTCCCGGTGGCGCTGGTAATTACCGTACTCGGTCTCGCGAACGCCGACGCCAAATCGCGACGCGAGGACCCGGGCCCGAACGTCATCGCCTTTCCGACCCCGAAGCCGCCGGAACCGGAATTGAAGCCAAACTGGCGGTCTCGCTTAAAGCGGCTTGCATTCCCGCTCCGCAACAGGTAAACCACGCGCGATTTCACACGCAGGTTTTGCGGCCGTTCATGCAAATTCATGAACAATGTCGTTCCGGTGCCGGATTTCCGGCCACACCTGCGGAGGCTTAACCGGAGAAGGAAAAAGGCTTATGGCGCTTCCCGATTTCACGATGCGTCAGCTTCTGGAAGCTGGCGTTCACTTTGGTCACAATACCCGCCGTTGGAACCCCAAGATGGCTCCGTACATCTTCGGCGACCGTAACGGTATCCACATCATTGATCTGCAGCAGACCGTTCCGTTGCTTCACCAGGCAATGGTCGCCGTTCGCGACGTCACCAAACGTGGCGGCCGCGTGCTGTTCGTCGGCACCAAGCGCCAGGCGCAGAAGCGTGTCGCCGAAGCGGCGAAGCGCTGCGGGCAGTACTACGTCAACCACCGCTGGCTCGGTGGCATGCTGACCAACTGGCGGACGATCTCGAATTCGATCAAACGCCTAAAGGACCTGGAAGAAATGCTCGGCAACGAAGCCGAAATCCAGGGTCTCACCAAGAAGGAACAGCTGATGTTGACGCGCGAGCAGGAAAAGCTCGAGCGCGCACTCGGCGGCATCAAAGACATGGGCGGTCTGCCGGACATCCTGGTCATCATCGACACTACCAAGGAAGACATCGCCATCAATGAAGCCAACAAGCTGGGCATCCCGGTCGTCGGCATCATCGATTCGAACGCCGATCCGGATGGCATCACGCACCCGGTCCCGGGCAACGACGACGCGATCCGCGCCATTGGCCTCTACTGCGACCTGATGGTCGGCTCGGTGCTTGACGGCATCCAGGAGGAAATCGGCGTTTCGGGCGGTGACATCGGCGAAAGCGAAGCGCCGGCCGAAGAACTGCCGGCCGCGCCGGCCGAAGCCGTCGTGGTCGCCGAAGCTTCACCGGAAGCGCCCGCGGAAGCTGCTCCCGAGGCAGCCGCCGAAGCGCCGGCCGAAGAAGACGCCAAGGCCTGACGAACGTAGTCGGTATGGGGGCCGCCCAGTGGTCCCCGTTACCTTTTGACACGCTAATTAATTCGGACTGACAAGGAAGAACGATGGCTGAGATCACTGCAGCATTGGTTAAGGAACTGCGCGAGAAGAGCGGCGCAGGCATGATGGATTGCAAAAAGGCGCTGTCTGAAAACGACGGCGACCTTGAAGCCGCGGTCGACTGGCTGCGCACCAAGGGCCTCGCGGCCGCCGCCAAGAAGGCCGGCCGTGTCGCCGCCGAAGGTCTGGTCGCGGTGCATATCGACGGCACCAAGGGCGCGGTCTGCGAAGTCAACGCCGAAACCGACTTCGTCGCGCGCAACGATGCGTTCCAGTCGCTGGTCGGCAACGTCGCCAAGCTGGCCGTCGAGGCCGGTGACGACGTCGATGCGCTGAATGCCATGGACTATCCGGGTACCGGCCGCACGGTCGCCGAGGAAGTCACGCACAACGTCGCCACCATCGGCGAAAACATGAGCATCCGCCGTATTGCATCGCTCTCCGTCGAGAAGGGCGTGCTGGCCAGCTACGTGCACAACCAGCTCGTCCCGGGCCTCGGCAAGATCGCGGTTCTCGTCGCGCTTGAAAGCGATGGCGGTACCGACGGTCTGGAAGAGGTCGGCAAACAGCTCGCCATGCACATCGCCGCGGCGCGTCCGCAGTCGGTGGGTCGCGACGACCTGGACCAGGAAGCGGTCGAACGCGAGCGTCAGGTGCTGATCGACCAGGCCCGCGAATCGGGCCGTCCCGACAACATCATCGAGAAGATGGTCGAAGGCCGCCTGCGCAAATTCTACGAGGAAGTCTGCCTGCTTGAGCAGACCTTCGTGATTGACGGCGAAACCAAGGTCGAAAAGGTGGTCGAAAACGCCGGCAAAGCCGCCGGTGGCACCGTGAAAGTCACGGGATTCAAGCTTTTCGTGCTGGGTGAGGGCATCGAAAAGAAAGAAGAAGACTTCGCCGCCGAAGTCGCAGCTGTCGCTGGCGGCAACTGATATCGGGTTCGGCGCGTTATCCACCGGGTAACGCGCCGATTTCCGGTCGTGACGACCGGGAACCCTGATATACTGGAAACAGGCCGTGATTCGGCCTTTTCTTTTACACGTCCCTGACGTGTTCGGTTATGATTTGGACAGGGAGAGGGAATGAGTACACCCAAACAAGTCAAGCGTGTACTGCTTAAACTGTCCGGCGAGGCCTTGATGGGGGATCAGGGCTTCGGCCTCGATTCCAACACCGTCGACCGTATTGCCGAAGAAGTAAAAACCGTCCATGAAAACGGCGTCGAGGTCTGCCTCGTCATTGGCGCCGGCAATATCTTCCGCGGCGTCTCACTGGCAGCCGCCAATATCGAACGCACCACCGGCGACTACATGGGCATGTTGGCGACCGTCCTGAACGCACTTGCCATGCAGAGCATGCTGGAAAGTAAGGGCGTCTCGACCCGCGTATTGTCTGCGATCCCGATGTCTGCCGTATGCGAGCCCTATATTCGCCGACGCGCGGTACGCCACATGGAAAAGGGCCGCGTCGTGATCTTTGCCGCCGGCACCGGCAACCCGTTCTTCACGACCGA